>NZ_CP020880.1:3055417-3666501 GCF_002157855.1 Sutcliffiella horikoshii
TTGATATCAAGGATATCTTCTTTTTTCACACCGAATAGATGTGGTTTATTATTCATAAATCTGCTGTTCACCCACAGGCCAAGCAATAGTCTTGAACCAAAAACAGCGGTAATGAAGCTCAATAGGATACTCACAATCAACATCGTCGCAAATCCTTTAACAGAGCTTGTTCCATAAACGAACATAACACCTGCTGCAAGGAGCGTAGTCAAGTTGGCATCCAAAATGGTTGAAAACGAGTTTCTGCTTCCTGCACGGAAGGCAGACATGGCAGATCTGCCAAGTTTTAATTCTTCTTTAATTCGTTCATAGGTGATAATATTGGCATCAACTGCCATACCTACACCAAGTATCAACGCGGCAATACCAGGCAAGGTAAGTACCCCATTCATCAATTCAAACACTAGCAGAATTAAGAATATATACGTACTCAAGGTGACAACCGCCACAAGGCCTGGCAAACGGTAGTATACAAGCATGAAAATCAAGATAGCACTTACACCAATAATTCCTGCAAGAACCGTTTTCTGAAGTGCAGTTTCCCCGAATTTAGCACCTACAGACGTGGAATAGATTTCTTCCAATTCAACAGGTAAGGACCCTGCTTTCAATAGCTCGGCAAGCTCTTTAGCAGATTCAATGGAAAAGTTCCCTGTAATCTGCACGTTTGTTTCATTTAATACCTGTGTTACCTGGGCTGCGGAAAGATATTTAGGATCCTCTTTTCCAGCCTCGGCTTCATATGAATCCACACCTTCTTCAAAATCCAACCAAATAACCATCAGGTTGCGCCCAACACCCATATCGCGGACCTGACGGGTAATATCAGCAAATTCAGAAGCAGAACGAAGCGTCAGAGCCACACTTGGAGCGTTGTTTTGGTCAAAGGACTGACTTGCTCCCCCTTCTGCTAGTGCTGAACCATCCATTAGTAACTTGTCATCCACATCACGGAAGGATAATTTTGCTTCTGTGGATAGAAGTTCCCTTGCCTTGGACTGGTCTTCCACTCCGGCAAGCTGGACACGGATACGGTCATCGCCTTCGATTTGAATGTTCGGCTCACTAATCCCTAAAACGTTTACCCTTTTATAAAGGGCACTGACCGTACTTACAAGCAAATCACGATCCACTTCACTATTTTCATTGATAGGTTTTACTTCATAGAGGACCTCAAAGCCCCCTTGAAGATCAAGACCAAGTTTAATATCTTTTGTAATTGGATTCGTAAACACTCCAATTGTGCTTCCAATTAGAATTAGAAGTAAAAAGAATGCTGCTATCCGTCCTCTTTTGACCATTCGTGAAAAATCCTCCTTCTGCACTTACAATCGATGAAATGTCTTCCGTTTTATGGACACTTGGCTTCTTACATGCTTCACGTAAAATTATGTAAAATAGTTAATTAAAGCCGTTGCAATGCCATCATGTACCATTATGATTCATCCATTAATGCCTGTCAATTTTTGCTGAAAATTTAATCTTTTTGAGACGTGAAATAGTTTGGTGCTTTATACGCTTCGATGGTGATGTAACTCATATAGTCGGTGATCGATAAGCTGTACACATCATTGACCAGTTCAAACAGTCTTTTTGTTTCGGGGCGCTTCCATTTCTTTTTAGTCAAGCACTCCCACAATTCGTCCTCAGATACGGTGTCATAGCCGAAAAGCTGAAATTCCTCCAGCTTGCTCTGCAAAATCGGACCCAGGTCGTACCGGAAAAGGTCATAAGCATGTTCATTGGTTTCTTTTTTCATTGTTGATTGAACCCCCATTCAATTCACTCTCTCATTATAATGCTTATTTCTGATAACCTTCTTTCCTTTCCTAGCACCTTGATAATACTTGTCATGCTTGGCCCACTCTTGTGCATATAGATAATTGTATATGATAAGTCAGTAATTGAGAAGGCAGGGAATGGCATGACAAAGCAAACATTTTTAAGAGGGACCTTAATTTTAATTATTGCCGGTTTGATCACAAGGGTGTTAGGGTTTGTCAACCGGATAGTGGTAGCAAGGTTTATCGGGGAAGAAGGCGTGGGACTTTACATGATGGCCGTTCCTACACTTGTACTGACGATAACCATTACCCAACTTGGTTTGCCTGTTGCCATTTCCAAATTGGTAGCAGAGGCGGAAGCCCAAGGGAATCATAGGAAGATCAAAAAGATTTTGGTCGTATCCCTTGCCACGACTGGAGCACTAAGCATTATCTTCACTCCCGCCATGATTCTCCTCGCTCCTTACTTATCCAATAATCTATTTACAGATCCAAGAACCTATTACCCATTGATGGCTATAGCACCTGTCGTTCCGATTATCGCCATCTCTTCTGTCCTACGCGGCTATTTCCAAGGAAGGCAGAATATGAAACCATCCGCCATTTCACAGGTCATTGAACAGGTGGTCAGGATTTCCTTAGTTGCTGCTTGTACAAAAGCATTGCTTCCATACGGAATCGAATATGCAGCAGCAGGCGCCATGCTTTCCGCAGTCGTTGGAGAACTGATGTCCTTGCTTTACATGCTCTTTGTTTTTAAAAATAAAAAATCTTTCCGTTTGCGTCGAAAGTTCTTTAACTATGTTGGCGAAGGAAAAGAGACATTCCGTGATTTGATGCGGATTGCCCTTCCAACTACGGGAAGCAGAATGATTGGTTCAGTTGCTTGGTTTTTCGAACCAATTGTCGTTGCCCAAAGCTTAGCTATTGCCGGTGTGGCAACTGCAATGGCCACCAAGCAGTACGGAGAGCTAGTAGGGTTTGCACTTCCATTGATGATGCTGCCGTCCTTTATTACTTATTCCTTATCCACCGCCCTCGTTCCTGCCATAAGTGAAGCAGCTGCGAAAAAAAACAGTATTCTTATTGAACATCGCCTTCAACAAGCATTAAGGCTTTCCTTTGTTACAGGCGGACTCGCAGTGGTACTTCTTTTCGTATATGCGGAGCCTATCATGTTATTAATGTATGGCAGCAGCAAAGCGGCCATCTATATAAAAGTCATGGCCCCATTCTTTTTGTTCTATTATTTCCAAGGACCACTGCAGGCCACTTTGCAGGCATTGGACCTAGCAAAAGCAGCCATGATCAACAGCTTCATTGGCGCCGCAGTGAAAACAGCTGTTATCTTTGTTTTGGCCAGTAAGCCTGCCTTTGGGATTATGGGAGCGGCACTTGGGATTGTGATTGGAATGATGCTTGTTACCTTGTTGCATATGGCAACCATTATGAAGGCCCTTAACTACTCGCTGTATATCCGCGATTATGTAAAAAGCTTCATTACCATGGGGATTTGTGTCATTGCAGGAATGTGGATGGTCGACCATTTCCTGCTGGGCCTTGGCGTGGGTCAACGGAGTGGATTGATGATTATCCTTACATGCATTCTGTATTTGGTTCTATTATTGGTTTTGGGATTAGTAAAAAGGGAAGAACTTGCAAGGCTGCCATTCTTGAAAAAGTGGCTGGCGAGGTAGCGGGGTTTACCGTTTGGGGTGTCTGGAACTCTCCGTTTCAGACACCCCCTTCCTTTATTCATCCATTAAATCGATAAAAAACACTCCATTATCATAGCTGCAATAGGAAATCTTTTGGATATCCTTGTAACCGAGTGATCTGAGCTGTTGCCTCAGCCATAGATTTGTTTTGCCAATCCGCTTTAAATGGTCTTCTTGAATAGCTCCGTCCATCACTAAAGGCAGATTCATCGAGGCCCCTTCTTCATCAGAATCCTCTTCCACCTTCTTTTTCTCAAACACCGATAGTTTTCCTGATGGTTCAAGAATGGCAAATTCTACATCAGCTACATTCTTCACGTTCTTTTCCCTGAGCTGGACAAGTAGGTCATCAAAGTTATATCGTTGTTTTTTCATTGCCTCTTCATCTATTTTTCCATTATTTATGATCACACTAGGTTTTCCATCAATCAAATCTCTGAATCGTTGGCTTTTTAGTGATACAAAGGCAAGCAGTATTTGAATCCCCATTAACAAAAACATGGGAAGCAGCGAATGGATCAGTGGGTCTTTCGGATTTTCGATGGCCATGACAGCCATTTCGGCAATCATGATAAAGACGACCAGGTCCAAGACACTCAATTCCCCTATTTCTCTTTTTCCCATCACACGGAAGATGAAAAGAATAAGGAAATATAGAAAAATCGTTCTTGCAATGATCAATATGTATTCTTCCAATGCATCCGCCCCCCATGAAAATAGACAATACTAGCTTTAGTTTCCACCCAAAAAATATTTATATTCTATAATGACTTTCTGGTGAATATGCTTGTATTACTTAGCATGTACTATGAAAGGGGAAAAGTGCGCATGGAATCAAAACGACTTGGTTTAGCTATCATGTATGGCTTGATTACCGTTTTTATGTTGGCAATCGTCATCAGTTTAATATTTTCCTTACTTTTGCGGTTCACGTCACTTCAAGAAACTAGTGTGGCATGGATCATTGTGACTTTATCATTTATTACGCTGTTTATTGGTGGATTTATTTCCGGCGGGCGTGGAAAAGAAAAAGGGTGGCTGCTTGGCGGAGCAACAGGCGGTGCCTATACACTTGTCATTTTTCTTTTTCAGTACCTAGGAAATGACTCCTTGTTCACCATGCAGCAAATGTTATTTCATCTTGGATTTATCGGGATCGCCGCTCTTGGTGGGATTTTTGGAGTGAATGTTAGCGGTGGTTATACGTCAAAAGCCTGATAGAAAAAAGAGCATGAACCCACCTTAGGGAACATGCTCTTTAATCATTAGTCTTGAACTACATCTCTAACCGCTTGGCGGTCGTATGTAAGACGAGATCCGTCTCCTGCTTTGATGACAATCTTGTCCTCATCCAATGCATCCACGATACCGTGTAATCCACCGATTGTAACAACTTTGTCCCCTTTTTGCAGGCTAGTCTGCATTTCACGAACTTGCTTTTGACGCTTTTGTTGTGGGCGAATTAACAAGAAGTAGAAAATAGCAAACATTAATACTAAAGGTAAAATAGCACCAGCCATTCCTTCCATGTTGTAACGCCTCCTTTCTCATCAGTCATGTATGGGAAGAGATTTTAGAAGTTCTTTGCATTCGGTTTATTGAATCCATATTTCTCAAAAAACTCTTCTTTGAAGTCCCCCAGACGATCTTCGCGGATCGCTTGTCTGACATTCTCCATTAATTTTACCAGAAAATAAAGGTTATGGTAAGTTGTTAGCCTAATTCCCAAAGTTTCGTCACATTTGATTAGGTGACGGATGTAAGCTCTGGAATAATTTGTGCAAGTATAGCAATCGCACTCCGGATCTAGTGGTCCAAAGTCACGTGCAAACTTCGCATTTTTAACAACCAATCGGCCTTCACTTGTCATTAATGTCCCATTTCGGGCAATTCTAGTCGGCAATACGCAGTCAAACATATCAATCCCGCGAATCGCTCCATCAATCAGGGAATCAGGAGATCCAACACCCATCAGGTAACGCGGTTTGTCTGTCGGCAACCAAGGCGTCGTGAATTCAAGCGTGCGGTTCATGACATCTTTAGGCTCTCCTACAGATAAGCCCCCGACTGCATACCCAGGAAAGTCCATAGATACTAGGTCTTGTGCACTTAACTTACGAAGATCCTCATATTCTCCACCTTGAACGATACCGAACAGGCCTTGGTCTTGTGGACGCTGATGTGCTTCTAAGCAGCGTTCAGCCCAGCGTGACGTACGTTCCACTGATTTTTTCATATATTCATGTGTTGCTGGATATGGTGGACACTCGTCAAATGCCATCATGATATCTGATCCAAGGTCGTTTTGGATGTGCATTGCTTTTTCTGGTGAAAGGAAAAGCTTGTCTCCATTCATATGGTTGCGAAAGTGTACTCCTTCTTCCTCGATTTTACGAAGATCGCTCAGACTGAATACTTGGAAGCCACCGGAGTCGGTAAGAATGGCACGATCCCAGTTCATGAATTTGTGGAGCCCACCTGCTTCTTTGACGATTTCGTTTCCTGGACGCAGCCATAGGTGGTAGGTGTTGCTCAGGATGATTCCTGCTCCCATTGCTTTGACGTCTTCTGGTGACATTGTTTTTACTGTGGCAAGTGTTCCAACAGGCATGAATACTGGTGTTTCAAAGCTTCCGTGTGGTGTGTGGACGATTCCAAGGCGTGCGCCTGTTTGTTTACATGTTTTGATTAGTTCGTATCTGATTGCTGTCATTGTATTCTCCTTAGGATTTCTATAAAGCATTTCATTGATTGGGCTAACACCTGTAGATTTCCGTTCCGGGTGTTCGCTTTCCGCGGGCGGTCCGGAAGCCTCCTCACTTCGTTGCGGGGTCTTCCCTCTCCCTTCCTCCCGCAGGACAAGGAAGACTTCGTAGCGATTCATCGCACGAAGAAAATGCGTTAGCATTTTCGAGGAGTCTCACACCCTGCACTTCAATCTCCAGAGGGGCCCTTTATTACAAAGAAACAGCCTCTTTCATTTTTATAAAATAAGCATGGCGTCGCCGAAGCTGAAGAAGCGGTATCGTTCTTTGACGGCTTCTTCGTAGGCGTGCATGACGTTTTCACGGCCGGCAAGGGCGCTGACTAGCATGATTAGGGTTGATTTTGGCAGGTGGAAGTTGGTGATCATGCCATCAATGGCCGCAAACTTGTAACCTGGGTATATGAATATGTTTGTCCAACCGCTCGCCTCTTTAAACTCTCCATGATCACGTGCAATCGTTTCGAGCGTTCGTGTGGAAGTAGTGCCGACTGTGATGATTCTTCCGCCATTGCTGCGAACATCATTCAAAAGTCTCGCCGTTCCTTCTGACATCTGGTAAAACTCTGCATGCATATCATGTTCTTCTACGGAATCCACGCTCACTGGGCGGAATGTTCCAAGTCCTACGTGAAGGGTAATGAAAGCAGTATGTACGCCTTTATCCTTCAGTGCGTCAAGCAGTTCTTCTGTAAAATGGAGACCCGCAGTCGGTGCTGCAGCAGAACCAGTTTCTCTTGCAAAGACAGTTTGATAGCGGTCTCGATCTTCTAATTGTTCTTTGATATATGGAGGCAAGGGCATTTCTCCCAAACTATCTAACACTTCATAGAAAATACCTTCATAGCGAAAATCAAGTTTTCTTCCGCCATGCTCGCTTTCGCCGGTGCAAATGGCAGTTAAACGGCCATCACCAAAGGAGACCACCGTTCCTTCTTTTACACGTTTGGCAGGCTTGATGAGCGTTTCCCATGTATCGCCTTCCAATTGTTTCAGTAATAGTACTTCAATTTTTGCTCCTGTTTCACTTTTGACGCCAAAGAGTCTGGCTGGCAATACTCTTGTATCGTTCAGAACGAGGCAATCGCCTTCTTTAACGTAGTCGAGTATGGAACGGAAAGTAGGTTCGTGTGTTAGGTTGCCTGTTTGTTTGTTGAGTACCATTAGGCGTGATGCTTCTCTTTGTTCTAGTGGTGTTTGTGCGATTAGTTCTTCTGGTAAGTGGAAATCAAATAAATCTATCTTCATAGTGTCACCTTTTCTTGTTTGCTTTCTTAGAGTCTGGTTGACTCCTGTATCCTTGCGTTCCAGGTGTTCGCTTATCCAGAGGACGGGGCTCGCGCCTCCTCACTTCGTTGTAAGCCACTGAAAATATCACTAATTTAATATATTGTTATGACACCGCTGTTGATTTCCGCAAAGGGCTTCGCTTTCCTAGGGGCACTGCTGGAGCCTCCTCTGCAAGCCTGCGGGGTCTCCACCTAGCGCTATCTCCCTCAGGAGTCTTCGCCTTTTGCTCCAATCAACAGCTAGAGATTACAGGCACATGATATTTCAGTTTCTCAGTGGCTTCCTTCGTTGTGTGCTCTCAACCAACTGTTACTCCCCCGCTGGAGTCTCACACCTTGCACTCCAGTCTACAGGTGGAATCTATTTTATCTAAATCGGCCGATGAAATAAAATATTAGACTGAGTACGATGCTGATGATGATGGAGGTTACGATTGGGAAGAAGAATGTTACGTTCCCTTTTTTGACGACGATGTCTCCTGGGATTTTTCCGACTACTTGCCAGAGGAATCCGACGATTAAAAGTACTGCTCCAGCTACCATCAGCATTTTAGGCAGTTCCATTATTGTTTGGCACCTCCATATTGAAATGACGGTACACCAGTTCTGTCACTACCCGGCCTCGGGGAGTACGTTGCAAAAATCCAATCTGAAGAAGGTATGGTTCATACACATCTTCAATGGTATGGGATTCTTCCCCGATGGTTGCTGCAATCGTATCCACGCCAACCGGACCACCACGGAATTTTTCGATGATGCCCATCAAGAGTTTATGGTCGATATGATCTAACCCAAGTTTATCAACCTGCAAGCGATCTAACGCCTCTTTTGCAAGCGAAGCACTAATGGTATCTTTTCCTAAAACTTGGGCAAAATCCCTTACCCTTCGTAATAGTCGATTGGCGATACGAGGGGTTCCCCTTGCTCTTCTGCTTATCTCTGTGGCTGCGTCTAGTTCTAGTCCAATCTCTAGGATTTGTGCAGTGCGCAAACAGATTTCTGTTAATTGCTCTTCGTTATAATATTCCAGCCTGCTCAGTACCCCAAAACGGTCCCTTAAAGGTGCCGTCAATAAGCCCACTCTTGTGGTAGCCCCAACAAGCGTGAAAGGAGGAAGATCCAGACGAACAGACTTTGAAGTTGGTCCTTTTCCTATCACGATATCTAAACAATAGTCCTCCATGGCAGGATAAAGAACTTCTTCTATGGACCGATGAAGACGGTGAATTTCATCGATAAAAAGAACATCACCCGGTTCTAAGGCAGACAAAATGGCGGCAAGATCTCCTGGCCGCTCGATAGCAGGTCCCGCTGTGGTGCGAAGCTGAACTCCCATCTCATTGGCTATGATGGCTGCAAGCGTCGTTTTCCCCAGTCCTGGAGGGCCATAAAGCAATACATGATCCAATGTTTCCTGGCGCATTTTTGCCGCTTGGATGAATACTTCCAGGTTTTCCTTCACTTTATCCTGGCCAATGTATTGTTGCAGGGTTTGAGGCCGTAAGCTATATTCTAAAGAATGCTCCTCTAAGGTTGCATCCTGCGATACCATGCGATCGTCCATTATGTGGTTCCCCCTTTCTTAAGAATCTGTTTCAAGTCCCATATTATTTTAACAGCAGTTGCAATGCCCTTTTTACATATTGGTCTGTAGAAAGATCTTCCTTTTGCAGGGCGGGAACGATCTTTTTAATTTCCCGTTCGCCATATCCTAGTACCTTCAATGCTTCCAACGCCTCTTCCAAAGCAGAGCTGCTTGCTCCCGGGACACTAACTTCCACATCAGGCTGAAACAGATCTGGAAAGGCACTTGGAACAAGGTCGTTCAGTTTTCCTTTTAAATCTAGTATGATCTGTCTTGCAGTTTTTTTCCCTACACCAGGGAATTTCACAAGGAATTTTTCATCCTCATTTTCTATGGCATGGACCACCTGTGCGGGCTGACCCGATGCTAAAATGGCAAGTGCTCCTTTTGGACCGATGCCTGTAACGTTCAAAAGCTTCATAAATAAATTCTTATCTTCTCTTGTTTTGAAACCATATAGGGCCAAAATATCTTCCCTGACATGCTGATATGTATAAATGGTCACTTCTTTGTCGCGGTCGACCTGATAAATGAAAGGATTTGGTGCATTCACCTGATAGCCCACTCCCATCACTTCCACCACAACATATTCCGGTGACACGTATTCGACAAAACCTCTAATAAAATCGATCAACGTAAAAATACTCCCCTTTTCGTTCAGCTTCTACTCTTCATTTTACCATGAATAGAAGAAACAATCGGCTCAAAAGAAAAAGATAGCATATTTTAGTACAATTGTTAAGGTATTTTACCTTGTCTTGAATCAACGCGAAAAACAGACCAGCAGAACGCCGGCCTGTTTATTGTTTTTTGGTCGTATAAGGCTTGAAAGTCTCAAGTACATGTACATATTCATCTTTGGTCCCCACTTTAATTCCACCCTTTAATTGCTCGTGCTGGTGGCTTTCGAGTTTTCCTACATCAATCTGGAAAAAAGATTGGATGATCTTAGATGCCTCTGTTGGCTTTCCTTCATAGATGGTAAGGATTCCCTCTTCTGAGATTCCAAAGTACCCATTGGATTTCAATAGTGGTGATATGTCATCGATGTATTGTTGGAACACAACTTGTTCCCCGTCCAGGTCAATAACTTGCCAGTCTTCGTATTGAGCCCAAAAGTCCTCCATTGCCCACACGGTCTGGTCCACAATCTCCTCACTTACTTCACCATCCAAGTAAATCCGCTCCAACACTACCTTCAATGTTAATGGGCCGTTTACTTCAAACGCATCTTCCAATACTTCTTCATCCACATATTCATTCTCATCTGCTGCACCTTCATAAGTGGCAAACGTATAAAGCAATCCAGTTGCGGCAACGAACACAACTACCAGAAGGATCCACTTTTTAAGTATGATGGGTTTCATTGTTACATTGCCCCCTCACATTCTCATTAGTTTTATTTCTATTCCAATATTTAATTGTTCTTATCTTTTTTTAGTTTGACCATATTTAGGAATATTAACCATGAGTATTAGGGAAATTTTAAACAAAGAAAAAACAGCCCCCAGTTATAGAGGCTGCTCCTGAAAAGTTATCTTGGCATGGTGCGATAAATACCACGCATCGTTTGATCTAGATCTTGCAAATGCCATTCCCCATTACGCAAGTCATTGTCCACACTTCTTACTGTACTGTAAACACTTGCATCAATTGCAACGCGCAACTCTTTATTTTTCAAAAGAGGTTTGACTGCATCGCGCACCTCACGTTTTAGTTGACGGGCATCCTCTGTCCCATTGTCGGGATTTACCGCAACAAGAACATCATCCCCATTGATTAAAACACGGGCATCATCGACTCCATCCACCTTCGAAGCACGTTTTACGATTCGATCTGCCAGTTTTCCATCATAATTGTTGTAATAGGATGGATTCCCAACATTCTCGATTCCGTTAAGATGTCCATGATAATTCTTGTCTGTACGGCTGTAATGTGGAGTATCATATCCGATATCCATCATACCGCCATTATTACGGTTTGTTGCATTTCTGACTCCATTATCTTTGTTACGTCTTACTCTGTTTTCGTCATAGACAACAGAACGGTCCAAGATTTCATTCAAAGGACCATCATTATCTTCCAGAAGACGGGCATTGCCTCTTTCTTCCGGTTCGCGACGTGTACGGTCATTGTTTACATAAGGATTGTGTTCGCTTGTATAATACCCAATAGGTCTTGTTTCCTCATAATACCTATTGTCTGTTGCACTTTCCTTTTGGCCGCATCCTGTTAGACCGCCAACTAAAAGTGCCGCAGAGGTTACAGTGAATAGTGACTTCCTCAATGTAAAAACCCCCTAACGAGTCAGTTGAGTACTATAGATGTACTCTCCATTAGGGTGACAAGTTAAGGGGTGTTTTATTTTGTTAGTTCTCTCCAAGCTTTTAAAATTTTGGAGGACCGTATGCCAATTGACGTTTATGTTCTGTGCGTTTATGCATTCTATCAATGATTTGCTTATCTTTTTCGGGAATTTCTTCACCCTTCAGATAGCTATCAATCATATTGTAAGTTGTACCCATTTCATTTTCATCTGTTTGGCCCTCCCAAAGTCCTGCACTTGGCGGCTTATTAATGATGCTGTCCGGTACTCCAAGAACTTTCGCCATTTCACGAACTTCGCCTTTGGTGAAATTCACTAATGGAACAAGATCTACTCCACCGTCTCCGTATTTGGTAAAATAGCCAGTATGCCATTCTGCAGCATTATCTGTTCCTACAACCAAATAACCATAGTTGTTGGCCACTGCATAAAGGGTCGTCATACGAAGGCGTGCACGTGTATTTGCATCACCAAGTCGGGATGTTTCCTCGTTCCACTCGCCTTTTTCCTTTAACTGTTTTTCCATTGCTGAGAAAAGCACAGTATGTGTCTCAGAAAGATCGATAGTCGTATGGGAAATCCCACAACTTTCGATAACCTCTAGCGCGTACTCCTGATCTTTCGGGTCACTTTTACAAGGCATAATGACACCAAGGGAATCTTCAGGGAATGCTCGTTTGATTAGATGGGCGACAACTGCGGAATCGATTCCTCCACTTACTCCAACAATTGCTCCATTCAGTCCAGAATCTTTTACTTTTTCTTGTATCCATTGTACCAACTTGGCAATTTTTTCTTCCATTACGTATTCTTCCCTCCATTTAGCAATATTGATTATTGTATCAGATTGTTGTAATTCGTCAAAAATTGTTTGCGCAATTCCCAAGTAGAAATGAAGTAGGAAAGATTGGCAAAGCTGTTTGGCATCCTTTCATCGCCGATTGATTTTGAAAAATGATTCCCTTCTCGTAAAATGTCCATTGGAAAAGACAGAGCCGTTCTGAACCACGGATGGTCTTTGCCCATATCAATTAGTTTGGAATGAATCTGAAACAAGCTACCATTCCATTTTATAAAAGGAAGAATTCTGCTTGCATATTGAACAAAATCCCATTCCGCACTTCCAACTGAAAGCAGGTCATAATCAATTAAATACACTTTATTATCTGCAGCTCTAATGAAATTATGACTTGCCACATCACCATGAAGAACCACTTCGTCTGATTCCACATATTCTTTTGCAAGCGAGTTCAAGGAAAGATGACTATAGTATACAATTTCACTAATTACATGAGGGTTAAACCATTTTGTTAATATTGGGCCATGACTTTCGAAAATACGAAGCCGATTTTGCCATTTCGCAACCGTGTTTTCCTTTGGAAGATCAAGTGGAAGGTTTGATAGGATCGTTTTGCTGTGATGATGAAATTTTTGCAGAGTAAGCAGTCCATCTTCTCGGTCCTTTTCCTTTGAAAAACTGAACTTTCTCTTAGGGGAAATATACTTTAACAGAACCCAAACTATCCCTTGTTCATTAAGAAGGAATGAACCGTCTGAAAATTTCTCGTACATAAGTCCCGTATGAAATCCGCTCTTATGTAAAAGTTGGCTAAAACGGATGATGGAGTCTAGATTATCTGGTTCCGTATAACCCTTTAAAATATACAAACCTTCTTCTGTAAGGATTTTATAGAGATTAGGTTTTACTTTAGTGTAGGAATGGATGATGAGCTTTGTTTCCTCGGACAGACGAAAGAAAAGACGATTTCGATTGAAATCGTCTCTAAAGATCGGATGATCAGTTTTCATCATCAATTTCCGGACCTTCAAAATCTGAACCTTCATTTCGTTCTTCATTTGATACACCGTACCCATAACCTTGAGGATTGTAATAGCCCGGAGCAATAGGATAGCCATAAGGTGCATAACCATAAGGTACATCATTTCGATAACCTTGAGGTGCTCCACAACCACAATCTCCACCGGAGCTAGCTCCTGCGACTTGTTGCTGTTGTTGGTCACCATCCATTTGTCCGAATCCCGAACCTGGAGAAACTGGCCCCATCGGATAGCATGGATAGCCTCCCATTGGTCCCATAGGCATTCCTTGTGGCATCATTTGTGGCATACCCATTCCTTGCATTCCTGGCATCATCTGTGGCATGCCCATTCCTTGCATCCCTGGCATCATCTGTGGCATACCCATTCCTTGCATCCCATTTTGAGCCATTTGGTCTTGAACACCCATTACCGCACTTTCCATTTCTTCATTGCTCATGTTCGGCATTTGCCCCATCTGTTGCAGTTGTTGCATTTGCTGCATCATTTGCTGTTGCATTTGACCGTAATCCACATCAGGAGATTCTTCACCTTGTTGAACTCCCATTACTTGTGATCCATCCATCCCTTGCATCCCCGGCATACCCATTTTTTGCATTCCTGGCATCATCCCTGGCATGCCCATTCCTTGCATCCCTGGCATCATTCCTGGCATGCCCATTCCTTGCATTCCTGGCATCATCCCTGGCATACCCATTCCTTGCATCCCCGGCATCATCTGTGGCATACCCATTCCTTGCATTCCTGGCATCATTCCTGGCATGCCCATTCCTGGTCCGCCCCAACCTGGTCCCCATCCATGGTGATGGTGATGATGTTTAGGAGGATATGGAGGGCACAATCCGCTTCCTGGCAATACAGGCGATACAGGATAGCATTCTTCCATTGCCGGTTGTTGCACACCCATCACTTGTTCCGGACTTTCAGGACTCTCCTCTTTTGGTTTTGGTATGTTCACTGGCATGTTCTCATTTGACATGCCAAGATTCGGCATATTCACATTTGGCATCTTTATGTTAGGCATTTTCGCATTTGGCATTTTAATGTTCGGCATCTTCGGCATTTTTTCATTAGGCTGCTTGTGAGGAACATTAACCGTCAAATAATTATTTACATCCACTTCAGGAAAATACGGCTTTAATTGCGGCATTTTCGGTTTATATGGAGTTTTTTGAGCTTCTTTTACTGGTTGCTCTTTCACCGCAGGCTTTTTCGGCATCTCCTTATAAGGATGCTGCGCTTTAGGCGCCTGTACTCCCATTACTTGCTTTGGTGCTTCTTTCGTCACACCCATCACTTGGCTTTCTTTCTTGACAGGTACCCCTGCCATCGGCACTTTTATTTTCATTCCAGGCATAATCATGTCAGGATTGCTTAATTGTGAATTCGATTTCTTTAGTTCTTCGAAATTCACATTGTATTTCTGGGCAATCTTCCACAATGTATCCCCTTTTTGGACAATATGGATTTTCAAGGATTTTCCCTCCTTAGCAAAGTCTTTACAGTCTATGAGTTGTGTAGGCATTTTGCCACTATTCTTCAACTCAACTTATGCGTCAAAAGGGGAGTTTATGATAAAAAACATGGACACCGCAGGGAAAAAAAGATTTTTTCCTAGGGAAAAATAAATTTTTCACGGCGGTGCCCATTTTTTATGTTTTTTTAGGATTAAGCGTGTTCAAGCATTTTGTTTAGTGCGGATATTGCTTGTTGTGCTACATCTTGTTCGACTTGAATTCTATTGATAGTTTCACCGTTTTCGATGGATTCAAGCGCCCATAGTAGGTGAGGGAGGTCGATCCGGTTCATGGTAAGGCATGGACACATGTTTGGATTCAGGGAAACGATTTCTTTGTCTGGATGTTGTTGGATGATTCTGTTTACGAGGTTCATCTCTGTCCCGATTGCCCATTGACTGCCGGCTTCTGCTTTTTCGATTGTTTCGATGATATATTTTGTGCTTCCAGCCAAATCACTTTTTTGCACCACTTCCCACGTACACTCCGGATGCACGAGAATCTTCATCTCAGGTTTATCTCTTCTAAGTTGCTCAATATTGCCAAGCGTGAATTTTTCATGAACAGAACAATGCCCTTTCCAAAGAATCACTTTCACATTGGAAGGATCACCATCATATTCCAGTTCATCTGTTATCGGATTCCAAACTGCCATTTCTTCAAGTGGAACGCCTAAATCATAAGCAGTGTTTCTGCCAAGGTGTTGATCTGGCAAGAATAAGATTCTTTCTTTTTGCGTAAATGCCCATTCTACCATTTTATGTGCATTGGAAGAAGTAACAGTGGCCCCTCCCCTTTTTCCGCAAAATGCCTTAATGGCTGCGGTAGAATTCACATAAGTTAATGGCAGCATACTGTCCCCAAAAACCTTTTCAAGCTTTTCCCATGCACGCTCTGTTTGATGAATATCTGCCATGTCCGCCATCGAACAGCCTGCCCTCATATCCGGCAATATCACCACTTGACTTTCATTCGTCAAAATATCTGCCGTCTCGGCCATAAAATGCACGCCGCAAAAAACGATAAAGCTTGCTGTCGTTTCTGCTGCGGCTTGTGCAAGTTGCAAGGAATCCCCTGTCGCATCAGCAAATTCAATGACTTCATCTTTTTGATAATGATGGCCGGGAATAAACAGATCCTCTCCAAGCTTCTCTTTTATTTCTTTCACCCTAGCTCTCATCTCATCTGTCGTCATATCACGATATTTAGAAGGCAACAGCCCGGTATCTTTTTTCACCATATCTAGTATATTCATCCTGTTAAACTCCTTTCGCCCCAACGTTAAAACTGATATCTAGTGATTTTGCTGAGTGGGTAAGCAACCCTAATGAAATATAATCAACACCAGTGTCCCTATAAGAGGCAATGTTAGTAAGGTTGATGCCTCCCGAAGCCTCTGTTAGGATGTGTTTTGGTACATGCTGAATGAAGTCTTTTATTTCATCTGGTGTCCGGTTATCAAACATAATGACGTCTGCACCCACTTCCACAGCTTCCTCTACCTGGGCCAAGGATTCCGTTTCCACCTCGATTTTGACCATATGACCGACTTTTTCCCGCACACGTTGAACGGCGTTTGTGATGCTCCCCGCAAACTCGATATGGTTATCCTTAATCATCACGCCATCATACAATCCAAAGCGGTGATTATAGCCACCTCCACAGGTAACAGCGTATTTTTCCAACATCCTTAATCCCGGAGTTGTTTTTCTTGTATCACAGATTTTTGTATGATTGCTAGCAAGTGCTGAAACGGCAGCAGCAGTCAGCGTCGCAATTCCACTCATACGCTGTGTCAAATTCAGGGTCACTCTTTCTGCACCAAGTAACGCCCGCATTTTCCCCTCTGCTTTTGCAATCTCTTCCCCTTTTTCCAATGTGTCTCCATCTTTTTTGAAAACAGTCACTTGAATTTCCGGATCGAGTAAACGCATGGCTTCATGGATAATCTGTTCTCCGACAAAAATACCGTTTTCTTTTGCTATAAAAGTTCCGGACCCTGTTTCATTTTCAGCAAACAGTGCTTCAGAAGTTAAATCTTTTTCACCGATATCCTCTTTATAAAAATGACGCAGCATCTCTTGCAGCATGATTGTATTCATCTATTTCTTTCTCCTTTCCCAATGCGCTTCCTTCCTTTTGAACATGCAAAATCCGGACCTGTCGCCAAGATTCTTTTGCTACAGGAAAGTCTGAACGAAAATGAGCTCCTCGACTTTCCTTTCGTTGCAGGGCAGCTTCTGTAATCAGATAGCATAATTGAAGCATGTGAATGGTTTCTATATCTTCGACTCTTAATATATCTGTAAGATGGTTAATCGCCTGGCAGTAAGGTTGGAAGAGTTTGAGCCATTCCTTTAACTCAACTAACCCTTCCTCATGACGGACAATTCCTGCATGCTTCATCATCATGTGTTGAATTTCTTCTTTTGATGGAAGTGGCACGGCCCGCTGCAGAAGAATATCCATATCCATTTTCTCCGTAGCGTTTATTTTCCAGAGAAATTGATGAGTTACTATTTTTTCATTTAAAAGATGATCCGCAAGAGCCTTAGAAAAAACGATGGTCTCAAGCAAAGAGTTACTTGCTAATCGATTTGCTCCATGCACCCCATTGCAGGCAGCCTCTCCAACAGCGTACAACCCTTTTAGCGATGTTTCTCCATGAACACTTGTATAAATACCGCCCATATAAAAGTGAGCTCCCGGCACTACCGGAATGAGATTAGCCTTTAAATCGATACCGTGCTTTGTACATAGTTTGGTGATGGCAGGAAATCTTGTTTGGAAATGATCCACTTTAGATATATTCAGGTATACTTTTTCACCATTGTCGAGCTCCTGAAAAATGGCCCGTGACACAACATCTCTTGGTGCGAGGTCCTTAAATGGATGTACATTTTCCATAAACCTGTGAGCTTTTCCATTTTGAAGAAATGCCCCTTCCCCACGTACTGCTTCCGAAACAAGCCCGACCGCTTTTCCGTCTATACAAAGCATCGTTGGGTGAAATTGCATAAATTCTAAATCTGTTAGAGTCGCTCCTGCTTGATAAGCAAGCGACAAAGCCATACCAGTGATGCTTTCATTATTGGATGTATAAGGATAAAGGGATCCCGCTCCACCCGTTGCCAAGATCACTTTATCTGCAAAATAATCGGTCCGTTGCCCGTTGGAATTGAATGTTTGCACGCCGCAGCAATGGTCATTTTGGACATGCAACTTGATAACGGTTTCATGTTCCACCATGAGTACTTTTTTAGACAGCCTCGATTGAAGCCACTCCATCAATTCCTTGCCTGTCTGATCTCCACCGGCGTGAAGAATTCTTCTTTTGGAATGGGCACCTTCCATGCCAAGGGAATATTCACCCAGACCGTCCCGATCAAACTGCATCCCATTTTGAATCAATGCTTGCAGCTCGCCTGGCCCACATTTTGTAAGCAGTTCTACCGCATCTTCTTCATTGTGATAACACCCGGCGACCATGGTATCTTCGTAATGCAATTGCCAAGAATCTGTATGTTCGATGGCACAAGCAACTCCTCCTTGTGCAAGAAAAGAATTATTATCATTTTTACTAGACTTTGTGAAAATAATCACATTCATATGCTCACTTAAATAATTTGCAGTCAACAAAGCGGATAGTCCGCTACCAACTACAATGACATCTCGCTGTAAACTAGACACAAAAAAACCTCCTGTGTATATAAGTGTCTTGACACCTATATTTACATATTTCTATACTAATGACAAGAGATTTTTTACAAGACCGAGAGTTTGCTAGTTTTAGCAGTCTATTTAGGGGAAGGAGTTTTCAAACATGATATATCTCGATTACGCAGCTACTACCCCAATGAGCAATGAAGCCTTGGAGGCCTACCAACATGTGGCACGCAATTATTATGGAAACAGCAGCAGTTTACACGACACAGGCACCACCGCCTCTGACCTGCTCGAAACCTGCAGAGGCGAGCTTGCAAGGATAATTTCAGGAAAAAAGGAAGGCATTTATTTTACAAGCGGTGGAAGTGAGGCAAACTTTCTGGCCATACGCTCGCTTTTAAAAGGATGCGGGCATAAAGGAAAACACATCATTACCACCGCAACTGAGCACGCTTCCATTCATTCCCTTTGCAAGTCATTAGAGAAAGAGGGCTATGAAGTGACGTGGCTGCCAGTAGACTCTAATGGAATTATTGCACTTTCTCAATTAAAAGCAGCATTGAGGAAGGACACTTGCCTTGTCTCCATCCACCATGCCAATTCTGAGACGGGAATCTTGCAGCCCCTTGAAGCGATCGGCGGACTCCTAAAGGAGAAAAATATCCACTTTCATAGCGATTGTGTCCAGACATTTGGTAAAATACCAATAGACGTGGAGAAGCTCCACCTAACCAGCATCTCGATATCCTCCCATAAAATTTACGGACCAAAGGGTGTCGGGGCGTTATTTATCAATCCAAAAGCTTCGTGGAAATCCGTATATGAAGGCGCGAGTCACGAAAAAGGGATGCGTCCCGGTACGGTAGACGTCCCAGGAATCGCTTCTTTTCTAACCGCCGCCCAACAAATGGAGTCCTCCATGCAGGATCTAAAAGAAAAATATGAAACGATGCGAATTCATTTTTTAAGACTGATTCAGCAATCTTGGCTGCCTATAGTAGTAGAAGGAGAGAATGTACAAGGTCTGCCACATATCCTTGGCCTAAGATTACCCGGGATAGAGGGACAGCATGTGATGCTAGAATGCAATCGAAAAGGCATTGCCATCTCTACAGGAAGCGCGTGTCAAATGGGATCCCAATCTCCATCAAGAACCATGATTGCCACCGGAAAGACACCGGATGAAGCACGTGAATTTGTTCGCCTTTCATTTGGAAAACAAACCACCATCAGAGACCTTGAATTAGCTGTCGAGGCTCTTAAAGAAATTATAGAAGAACGGATAAAAAGGAGCGGCTAACATATGACGCAAGAAAAGAAAGTACTTGGAGAAGAACGACGCAATCTCCTTTTGCACTGGCTGCAAACGGAAGACAAGCCACTGACCGGCGGAGAATTAGCAGGGCGGACGAATGTTAGCAGACAAGTCATCGTCCAGGACATCTCCCTTTTAAAAGCAAAAAACGAACCGATCCTTGCAACAAGCCAAGGCTACGTCTATATGAAACCTTTCGGCGAACAGGTAAAAAAAGAGCGAATCATCGTGTCTTTCCATGAGCCGCACAGGACGAAAGAAGAACTTTATATCCTAGTCGACCACGGCGTGACAGTAAAGGACGTGCGAATCGAGCATCCTGTTTACGGAGATTTGAACGCGTCAGTCATGGTGTCAAGCCGCGCGGAAGTGGATGCTTTTATCCGAAAAATAAAGCAGACGAATGCTTCATACTTGTCTCAATTGACAGACGGAACGCATTTGCATACGATTGAGGCGGATTCTGAGGAAAAGCTGGATGCGGCGTGTGCGGCATTGAAGGAAGCTGGGATGGTGGTGGAGTAGGGTGGGGAGCGGGTTTCTATGTTACCGTTTGGCCGGGGGGCGGAGTGGTTTTGGGCTTTGAGAGGGCCTCTCTGTTACCGTTTGGCCGGGGACGGGGTGGTTTTGGGCTTTGAGACGGCCTCTCTGTTACCGTTTGGACGGGGGCGGGGTGGGTTCGGGCTTTGAGAGGGCTTCTCTGTTACCGTTTGTCGAAGCGCGTGACGAGTTCGGGCGGAGAGAAAAGTTTCTATTAGACTTTTCAACTGCTTTTTAATCGGCTTCGGGCGGAGAGAACCCTTCTATTAGACTTTTCCTCCTGCTTCCTAACCGCTTCGGGCGTATAGAACCGTTCTATTAGACCTTTCCTCCTGCTTCCTACCGGCTTCGGGCGTATAGAATGCCCGCAAACAAAAAAAGCAGAAAAACCTCCCAAAGGTGCCCCTTACTTCAGCACCCCTAGAAGGGTTTTCCAAACAAAACAACATTACCTCAATAAATAACTATTGTATCTCCCCAACACTTTCACCGAACACCCCAACGCCTCCAGCTCCTCAATGGCTGGCGGTATCAATGGATGCTCCACTTCCTCATTAATATCAATAATGAAAAAATAGTTACCCAAACCCGTTTTCATTGGGCGGGATTCGATTTTCGACAGGTTCAGCTTTCTCCATGCAAATACAGATAAAACTTGGTGAAGAGCACCAGATTGATCCGTGGGAAGCGACACCATCATTGTTGTCTTTTTCCCAATATTGTCGTGCTCTTCATTATGTAGCATCACTTTCTCATCACGATGCAGGATGATAAACTTGGTGTGATTGTTATCATAGTCGTGGATATTTTCCTGCAACACACATAGGTTATATTCTTTCGCTGCAAGCGAATTGGCAATACAGGCTGCCTTTTTAGAAAGTCTGTGATCAGAGATTAGTTTTGCTGCAGCGGCAGTGGAGGAAGTGGTTTCATACACTGCGTTAGGATATTTTTTATGTAAGAATTTATGGCACTGGGCAATCGCATGGGAATGTGAATAGATCACTTCCAGCTCTCCGCCATTTTTTATATGATTGGGATGCACTAATAAATGCTGGCTAATTGGAATGGTCAGCTCCCCTACAATCGGCAAGGGACAATCGTGAATGAGGTAATCAAGCGTCACATTGACTGACCCTTCAATTGCGTTCTCAAGCGGGACAACCGCCATGTCGACCTTGCCCTCTAATACTGCATCCATGCATTCAGGAATGGTGGAAAATGCCTTTTTAAAAGACTCTGGAAAAAACTTTGTTACCGCCATGTCAGTAAAAGTTGCCTTCGGTCCTAAAAATCCAATTCTTGTCATGCTCTCTACTCCCCTATCTCCACTATGCTTCCTTAGGGTCGCACTTGTTCTAAAACTTAAGCGCCTGTCCCTAAGATCTCTACTTTATCTACAAATTCTAATCGCTTCAGCATCGAAAGTAAAGCGTTGATATCACCTTTTAATCCAGACATATCAAGCGAAAGGGTCACATTTGCCTTCCCTTGTAACGGGATAGTCTGGTGAATGGTCAATACATTGCAGCCGACCGTTGCTACGGTTGCAAGCAATTGCGATAAGGCGCCTGTTTGATCTTCCAGGTGAAAAAATAAAGTCATGATTTTTTCTTTTACCATGGTGTGAAACGGAAAAACGGTATCGCGATATTTGTAAAAAGCACTGCGGCTGAGGTCTACCTTTTGTACCGCTTCAGCAATGGAATCTACTTTCCCGCGTGCAAGCATTTCTTTTACTTCAATCGACTTTTTCATCGCTTCTGGCAGGACATCCTCGCGCACTAAAAAGAACTTCTCCTCTAACATCGGATTTCTCTCCTTTTTTTCGTATATGTAAAGAAGAGAGGATAAAATGAATTATCCCCTCTGGCCAATCTATTCAACAAATTCGAATTCGTATTTCAGTAGACGAACGATGTCGCCGTCTTTTGCACCGCGAGCACGCAATTCTTCATCTACTCCTAAACCACGAAGTTGACGCGCAAAACGTTTGATGGACTCTTCATGGTTGAAGTTTGTCATGATAAACAGTTTTTCAAGTTTTTCACCTGAAAGTACAAAGGCACCATCCGGATCACGTGTAATCATGAATGGAAGTTCTTCCGCCTCGTGCTTGTAAACCACACGTTGCTCAATTGCTTCCTCTTCATATAATGGATATTCAGGAGCTGTTTCAAGTTCGTCTGCCACCGCATATAAAAGGTCACGAAGACCGCTGCGAGTTAGAGCAGAGATAGGGAAGACTTTCACATCTTCGCCAAGCTGCTCCTTGAATTTTTCAAGATTTTCTTCTGCATCAGGCATGTCCATTTTGTTTGCTACAACAAGTTGAGCACGCTCTGTCAGACGCATATTATATTCTTTCAACTCTGCATTAATTGTTAGGTAATCCTCATACGGATCGCGACCTTCCAATCCGCCCATATCGACCACATGGATGATAACCCTTGTACGCTCGATGTGGCGCAGGAATTGATGTCCTAGTCCCACACCTTCATGTGCACCTTGAATCAATCCCGGTAGATCCGCCATAACAAAGCTTCGGCTGTCTTCGGTTTCAACTACACCAAGGTTAGGTACGATAGTCGTGAAATGGTATTCAGCAATTTTCGGTTTTGCTGCAGAAACAACTGATAAAAGAGTTGATTTTCCTACACTTGGGAAGCCAACAAGACCGACGTCCGCAAGCACTTTTAACTCAAGAACCACATAGCGCTCTTGACCAGGTTCCCCGTTCTCAGCAACTTCTGGAGCCGGGTTTCTAGGCGTTGCAAAACGTGAGTTACCGCGACCACCGCGGCCACCCTTTGCTACAACATATTGCTGACCGTGCTCTGTTAAATCAGCCAATGTTTCTTTTGTATCGTCATCCATTACGACAGTTCCCGGTGGAACCTTTACAATCATGGCTTCCGAGTTTCTTCCGTGCTGGTTTTTGGACATTCCGTGTTCTCCACGAGTCGCTTTAAAGTGACGTTTGTAACGGAAATCCATCAGTGTGCGCAATCCTTCTTCTACTTGAAGAATGACGTCCGCTCCTTTTCCCCCATCACCGCCGGCTGGTCCACCATCCGGTACATATTTCTCACGACGAAAGGCAACCATTCCGTTCCCACCGTCGCCACCTTTTACATAAATCTTGACCTGATCGACAAACATTGATTACTCACTCCGATATGTCAAAAGGTAAAAAATAACCTTTTGCGTTCATTTTTTAAAGCTTGTAAGACACTTGAATGGAACTCTGCTCAGGATGTATTTCTTGTCCAATCACTAAGAAACCATCCGGCTGTGCTTGCAGCCACTCCGTTAAAAAGTTTGTATCTTCTAGTATTCCATTTATATCAAAAAAGAAACGAATTTCCGCTTCTTCTATATGCAAACTTAAAAACAAATGGTTATCTGCTTTTTTGTTTACCGCATTTTCCAGGTCGGTAAACAAAGAAGAAATCCATTTGCACAATAGCTTATCCGCTTTTGACAGATTTACAGGCTCTCCGATTACTTCGTATTCCAGCGAAAATAGTCTCGGCTCCCAATGGAACGTAATCAGATATTCCGCAAATGCAGGGGCTTGTAAATTCGTCAAGTTGGATTCGTGATTGGCTTCCAGCACAATCTCCTCTATCAAATTATTCACTCGCTCCAAGCGTCCAAGCGACAAATTCGCCTTAATCAACTGAATGCGATTAAGCCAATCATGCCTCGAATGACGCAACACATCCAACGTCCCTCTATTTCTCATAATACCGTACTCCTAGTCCCAACATTAATTCCAATACCTTCTTAACTATGTCGATTATAGCATAAAAAAAGAAGAAAAGGGGGTCAGACCCCTAAAGGATTTTAGACCTTTATGTCGAAGGGGAACCAAAGCACTAAATCAAATTCGCTTATAACACTTATAACGCTAATTATTGCTGATAATCACTTGCATTAAAAAAACTCTAACCTAAACATAGGCTAGAGTTCCTTTGGAATTATGCTTCTTGAGCAACAGGATATACGCTAACTTGTTTGCGGTCACGGCCTAGGCGCTCGAAACGAACGATTCCGTCAACCTTCGCGAACAATGTATCGTCGCCACCACGTCCAACGTTTGCTCCTGGGTAAATTTTAGTACCGCGTTGACGGTATAAAATAGAACCACCAGAAACTTGTTGACCGTCTGCACGCTTAGCGCCAAGACGCTTGGACTGAGAGTCACGACCGTTTTTAGTAGAACCTACTCCCTTTTTGGAAGCAAAGAACTGAAGATCTAATCTTAACATGTATTCCACCTCCTACTTAGAAATGGTTATATAATTTCCATAGTCACGTTCAATCGTCTCTAAAGACACAACCATACCTTCTAGCAACAGTTGTACTTTCTCATGTGTCGACTCATCCAAGTTGGATGGGACCGAACATTTTAAAAATCCATCTGCCCCTTGCTCAATATCAGGAGTGACATGACATAATGACATGACCGCGTTCACCGCACCGAAAGATACGGCTGAAACACCGGCACACACAATGTCTGCACCCTTTTTGGCAAAGTTAGCATGTCCAGTTATGGTAAACGATTGGATCAGCTTGTGATCGTCTCGCTTAATTGTAACTTTAATCATCCGATCACCTTTAAATTACAGGTTGATTGCATCAACAGTAACTTTTGTGTAAGGTTGACGATGACCTTGTTTTTTACGGTAGTTTTTCTTCGCTTTGTACTTGAATACAGTAAGCTTCTTCGCACGACCTTGTTTTTCAACTTTAGCCGTTACAGTTGCTCCCGCTACTAGTGGGCTACCGACTTTAACATCGTCGCCACCAACGAAAAGAACCTTGTCGAAAGTTACTACATCTCCAGCAGCACCATCAAGTTTTTCGATGTAGATCGATTGACCTGCTTCAACCTTGATTTGCTTACCACCTGTTTCAATAATTGCGTACATTCTCTTGCACCTCCTCAATAGACTCAGACTCGCCAGTATCAGGTATATGTAACGAATTCACGCTCATATTTAACGGAACCTGGACTGCGCGGTTGTAGCACGGGTGCTACAAACTAACAAAGAACATCTTAGCATATTCCAAACCCTTATGTCAATAAGGTTTCACAGCGTTTTTATCCTTTCTTTCGCATCCTCGACAGATCCGGCAAAACGTATTTCAAAACGTGGAACTCCTTCTTTTTTTATAAAATAAATCTGAAGACCACATCTCCCTATTATATCAGGCAACCCCATCAGTTTGTCCACCACTTCCGAACTTGCTTCCACAACAACTGCTTCCATATCGCTTCCTTTAAACTCCAACAGTTCCCGTTCTAATTGATAGGTGACAGTGTCCAATGAAAATACCACACCTTTCCCATCGCATGGCGAACAAGGTTGCAACAACATCTTCGTCAACGGCTCCCGAACTTTCTTGCGCGTTAACTGCAACAGATTTAATTCCGTAAACCCAATCACTCTGACATGGAAGCGATCTTTCCGAGCCGCGTCCTTCACCTTGCGCAACACCTGCTCCCGCTCACCATCACTCGCCATATCAATAAAATCAACAATAATGATCCCACCGATCTGCCTTAACCGAAGCTGTCTGGCAATCTCGACTGCAGCCTCTAAGTTGGTTTTCAACACAGTCTCTTGCAGGCCGGTCTTGCCTATGTATTTCCCGGTATTGACATCAATGACCGTCATCGCTTCGGTATGTTCGATAATGATATACCCTCCGCTCGGCAGCCACACAATTCGCTTTAAAGCTTTTTCTAGTTCCTGCTCCATCCCTCTTCTTTTAAAGATGCCTTCTTTACCTTGATAAAAACGAACAGGATAGCCTTTCTTTTTCAAAATCTGCGAAGTCCCAGCATCATCCACCTCTATCAGGCTCACCTCGGCAGGCGGGATTTCCCGAATTATTTTCGATAAAAAATAATCCTCTTCATGAGCAAGGGAAGGTATCTTGACTGCCGCATCTTGTTTCTCCTGCACCTCAAGGAACTGTCGCTGCAACTCAAGCAGTTCCGCTTCGACCACTTCGGAGGCAACATGCTCGCTTGCTGTTCGTAAAATAACTCCTTCATCCGAAGTCAGCCACTCTTGCAAAAGACTGCGCCATTCCTTCCTTTTAGCATCTGACATTTTCTTGGAAATGGCTTTATATTTCCCGTAAGGCTGGTACACAATATGTGTTCCTGGAAACTCAAGGAGACTGGTCAGCTTGGCACCCTTCGTTCCCTCGCCTTCCTTCACCACCTGCACGAGAATTGCTTCTCCCTGGTGGACGAAATGGGAAATCCCCTTTTGCTCCTTTTCCGCTTTAGAAAGCGCGGATGTCTGATAAGAACATAAATGGTCGCGATGAAGATATCCTGGCTTCTTTTGCCCAAAATCAACAAAAGCGGCTTGCATGCCTGGCAGGACATTCACAACGCGACCAATATAAATATTCCCTTCTATCGGATGCGTTGTCGGCCGATCAATCAGCAGCTCGACAATTTTATCATCCTCTTTTATCGCGACTCTTTTTTCCGTCGCCTTCATATCCATAATTAACTCTATCAATGAATTAGCCTCAGCTTTCGAAGTGATTAGTATGAATACAGGATATCTCCTATATCAATTGTCGTCAACTTCTCCTTGAAATAAGCATGAAGCAGTTCATTTTCATCAAGTGGCGGCTGTTTGTCCTTCCCCTTCATTACAATGATATTGTGCTTGCAGTCTCGCTTAAACTTCTGAAGCACCTGATGAATCTTTTCTTTTTCATCCACGACAATCGGCGTTATGGTAGAAAACGTAGAATTCTTTCCATAATAACGCTCCATCAAAAAACGCATAAAGACAAAGTGCCGCTGCTTCCACTCTGTATATAAGGAAAAAAACAAGAACACGGTGATAATCCATATATTAATGTGCAACGGATCAATGACCAGATAGGTTGCACAAAAAAGTGCTAGGAAAACAAAAGAAGCTTGCAATGTTCGCTCATGCGCCTGTGCAAATGCAGACGTGCGACTGAACAACAACCCCATGATTTTCCCTCCGTCCAGAGGCCATATCGGCAAAAGGTTCACAAGGAAAATCATTATATTAAGTGTAAAAAACATTTCCCACATGCCTGCCGAAAGATAGCCCAGCTTAAAAAGAAGAAACCCTCCTGCTGAAAGCCATACATGCTGTAATGGACCAGCTAGCGTCACTATTAATTCCTCTTTTAACGGACGGTTGCCATGCTCCTCCATTTCAGCAACCCCGCCAAACGGCAGCAACAAAATCTGTTTGATGCGCCAGTTGTAATGCGTCGCCGCAACTCCATGGCCCAATTCATGAATAAATACGATAAAAAACAAGATAAGTAGCTCCCGGAAATTTGCCGTTAAAATGGCCAACCCGGCGAGAAACCACATCAGTGGATGTACATGAACCTTCTGTAATAGCCTCAGCCATTTATTATTCAAATGAGATCACCTGCATAGGGTCGATAAATTCATTGTCTTTTTGGATGGCAAAATAAAACATCCCCTTTGAACCATCCTCAAGCATCGTCGTTTTTCCAAGGACATCGCCTGTTTCAATAAAATCAAAAAGCTTCACTTCCACTTCACCAAGCTGCCCATACCACGTATAGCTATCATCAGGATGTTGGATGATGATTGTCTTGCCGGTATCCTCCCTGTTTCCCACAAACGACACAAACCCACCGTTCATGGCCTCCACATTGGAATGAGCCATCGTTTCCACCATCACACCTTGCCCGTTTGCCTCAAAGCTTTCGAAAACTCGTCCAGACGCCGGAATGACGTAATCATCTGCATTGACATTAGGCTGCTCTGTATTTTTCGGCAATGGCAATAATGCCAACGACTTTCCGAATTTATCCTCATACCAAGTAGTAAACGCTGCAAACTGGAAGCTGTGCTCCATTGTTTCTGAAACAAACTGCCGTGGCTTTTCAAAAGTACTCGCAGGATTTTGGAACATAATGGCCACCACCAGCACAAGAATCGCCGAAGCCAAAATCTTAAACAGGAAAAGCTCCTTGTTGAACAACGGATGCCCCCCACCTCCATCAGGTCCCCCTTCATAAGAGGTGTAACTAGAACCACCATACCTTTCCTCATCACGCACCAACTGCTGCGTGGACCCTATGTTACTTCGTTTCGGCAACTGATTCTGCCGCTGCCGTCTTCTCTTTGCGGCCCTTCTTCTTATTTCCGCTATCCGATCATTCATACAAACACCCTTCCCGCAAATAGGTTTGTACCATTTTATGACTTGTCCCGGGAGGATATGACGGGGGGATTGTGCAAAAAGAAAAACTTTCCCAGTGAAGAGAAAGTTTAATTGTATTCTGTGTTATTAACTTTGATACTTCCGTTACCTTTTTTATTAGGTTTTTTTATAAACATCGCATTTCCCTGAATGTCGATGAGACCATTTCCTTTTAGACTAACATTGTTATGGAAGTCAGCCGCTCCATTAACAAGAATTTCATTGCTTCCCCCAATATCAATACTATTATTAAATACTCCAGATCCCTCTATTAATAGATAACCTTTAGGGGAACCTTTTAGATCAACTGTCCCATTAATTACAATAGAACCGTAAACTTCCAACTTCGCTTGTGCTTTTATATCAATGTGTTCATTTATTACGAAGCTACCTTTTAAAATGCAGTGATCTTTTGCTTTCAATGTAATCGTACCGTTCTTTTTTTTATTTAATAAACATGATAGCCCCTCATTTTCAGTAGGAGGTACTGGTGGGTCTGGATTTGGATTTGGATCTGGGCTTGGGTCTGGATCTGTATCCGGGTTTGAGTTATCTTTGTTCGATGAATTTTTTATTTGAAATACTTCTTCTTCTTCAAACACCTGATTATCAACAATTGCTCTACTTGTATATTTAATAATATAGTAACCATTCTCCTCTGTAATGGAGCTATAGCCAACCTGATACGACAGCTTATTGGATTCTGAAGGTAATACTAATGGTTCTGTTTCATCAACAGTAGACAATTTATCTTTAATGTCCCCTAATGATAAACTCGTCTCTCCACCGATTTCACCTATTTTACTATTTATTTCATTCCGAAAATAATGTTTCCCCATATCAATTAAGTTTTCTGATTGAATTAACACCTCTGACTTATTATTTTGCAAGGTGCTATTCATCACAGCGCTCGCTAAAACCGGCGCCATCAATCCAACAACAACAATTATTAGCAATACCATTAGAAGGGTGTAGCCAGATTCATTTTTCATTAATGGTTTCAATTGTAAATTCCCCCTTTTATTCCCCTATATTTATATAGTGAAAGGTATCATAGATAAATCGTTCTTTATCGTTTGTTAAAGAATGACTAATTTTAATATGTAATCGATATAAATCGAGAGAATTTTCATTAGTATTCTGGCAAATATTGATGTAAGTAAAATATTTTCTATTATTCATTTCTGTAACTAGTCTATTTGGGTCCTGAGAATCTGTAGTGAAATTTAATTCATCAGCTAAGAAGGAACTAATTGAAAGTGGATTTTGACAGGAGTAATTAATATTAGGCGTACTTTCTAATAGGTCTATTATACTACTATTTTCCACATTGTACAAAATAGATTCTGCAACATTCATTCCTGTTAAGTTATCTTCTTCACGAATAGAATGTAGAAGCGCTTGTGAAAAAAAGCTCAAGAATGATAGAATAATAATACTAAGTATCACAATGGATAATAATACCTCTAATAATGTAAAGCCTTTTTCTTCATTTATATTTTTCAATTGTACCTACCTACTTTTCTACTATTAAAACACATAAGTTTAATTTTATCCCATAAGAAGATGGTGAGAATATGACTAAAAAAAATTTATTAAACGAACAAGGCATTACCTTAATTGAGTTACTTGCAACTATCGTAATAAGCTCATTAATTATTGGCCTGGTTACAAATGTGTTCATTTCCGCTTCTAAGCAAAATGAACTAGTAACTAATCATAATTCACTGAGACAAGAAGCTAATCTTATTATTAGCAAATTAAGACAAATTCATCAAGCAGAATCTTATACTTTGTGTTACGAATCTAATAATCAGTTCTATTTTGATAAGCAGTTTACCAATAAAATTACATCTGATCAATTTTACTTTTCTGATGTATTAATTGATAATTCTAGTACGTCTATTACTAGTAATGGGCAGTGCATAGAAAATGTAGACGTACTTTCACCACTATTAGTTAAATTCACATTACAAAACTTAGACGGTCAAACTTACGATATGAATACTGTTATTAATCGTTTAAACCCAATTACAGCTGTTGAAACACCACCTTTGGAAGAGGAAGAAGAAGTCATTATTGATGAAGATTCTGGTAATTACACCGACTCACCATCTAGATGTACATATGAAGGTAATACTAGAACTAATGACTCAACGTTTGCACCGACATGGGGAACAAAGTGTCAAATCACAAAAGTAAAGAATGGTAGTTTCATGTTAAACAATAATGTTACAGTTTTCGAAAGTACTGAAATAAATGTAGACCATAATCTTATTGCAAAGCTGCCTTATACAATGCAACATCAATCAAACTTAAATGTTGGAAAGAGCGCAAAGTTCTACGATGCTATTAAACTTCTATCTGATTCTGTAATGTATATATCTCAAAATCTCGAAGCATTAAAAGATATTCGGTTGGACAATAATTCAAATATCATAGTAGAAAGAGACGCTAAAATTGAAGGGTTAGAAACTTATACTAATACAAACTTTGATATTGGCGGTGACTTTCTCGCTGACAAACAAGTTAAGCTAGAGAATCAATCGACCATATCAATAGGTGGAAATGCACAAATTGAGGGTGACTTAGAGATTAAAGGTAAAGGCAATGTTTCTGTTCTTGGAAATTATCATTCTAGAGGCATGACAAAACTCCAAGATACAGCGTTATTGCAAATTTATGGAGATGCTACTTTCGAATCGCCTATATCTTTAATTGGCGGAAATAGTGGAAAGGTATGTGTGAAAGGAGAAGCCATCTTTTCCTCCTCACAAGACCGCAGTAAAGTTTCCTATGCTTCTTCTTGCGAAGGGCAACCTAATGGTACAATTTTCGTATTAAATAATCAGTAAAAAAAGCGGAAGGGAAATTTGCATTTTCCCTTACCGCTTTTTTATTTTTACCGTACACCAAAGAATTTTTTAATTTTAAACATAACTCCCTTGTTCTCATCTTCAAGGGATTGAAGCGGAACGGATTCCCCAAGGATTCGCCTTGCAATGTTGCGATATGCAATGGACGCTCTACTTGTAGTATCCATGACGATCGGTTCACCGCTGTTGGACGCGCGGATGACACTGTCGTCATCTGCTACGATTCCAATGATATCGATTGCCAAAATGGATACAATTTCATCTACATCCAGCATCTCACCGTTTTTCACCATGTGGTTTCGGATACGGTTAACTACAAGTCTTGGTGGTTCCATGTTTTCTTCTTTTTCAAGCAGGCCGATAATTCGGTCTGCGTCTCTAACGGAGGAAACTTCAGGTGTGGTCACGACAATGGCTCTGTCTGCGCCTGCGATGGCGTTTTGGAAGCCTTGTTCGATTCCTGCAGGACAATCTATAATAATATAATCATAGTCTTGTTTTAACTCTGCAACTAGTTTCTTCATCTGTTCAGGCTTTACTGCCGACTTGTCACTTGTTTGAGCGGCCGGCAGAAGCTTTAAGCATTCAAAGCGTTTATCATTGATTAAAGCCTGGTGCGTTTTACAACGTCCTTCGATTACGTCCACCAGGTCATAGATAATACGATTTTCAAGCCCCATGACAACATCTAAGTTCCTTAACCCAATATCTGTATCTACTAAACATACTCTTTTTCCTTGTAAGGCAAGAGCCGTTCCGATATTTGCAGAAGTTGTTGTCTTGCCGACTCCACCTTTACCAGAAGTAATTACGATAGCCTCTCCCACTTGTTACATTCTCCTTTCAAGCCGTGTTAACATCGGTCTTAGTTGTGAAAGCAATTGTAAGCGGTCTATGACAATTTGATCTGAATCATTTATATAGGCGCACTCCATTTCACTGCTTCCTTCTAGTTGCTCACTTAAATCTGGAGCGCGGTTTATCGTGTTATCGATAGAAAGCAAGGTTGGTTTCATCAAGCTCGCTGCAATGACGGCATCTTTTTTGCCTTGAAGCCCTGCATATGCGCTGCCGCGTAATGCGCCAAGGACAAAGACATTGCCGCCTGCCTTCACTGTTCCACCAGGATTGACATCGCCGATGAGGAGAAGGTCGCCCTCTACCTCCAGCACTTGTCCTGAACGGATCATCCGTGCAACGGGAACGATTTCTGATTCCTTTTTCCACTGAATGGCCTGTTCTTTTGTGACGACATTGCTTTCGATGTCTTCCACGATAAAGTTTTTCTTGCTTCGTATTACATCTCGCAGTTTTTCTTGCTGCTTATTGGTTAGAAAACGATTCCCGACCTTTAATCGTACTCCAAGGAGCGGGGTTTCGTCTGGATTGCTATTCGACGTTAATTTTGCTTCTATTTCAGCTAAAAGCTCTTGAAATGAGCATGTATCATCGAGATGCAGGGTTAGCCCCTCTTTTGTGCCCTTAATGGTTACATACTGTTGTTTTTGTCTATTCACGACGTTCACCTCAACAAGTATATAATTCGACATCGTCCTTCTATTTCCTTTTTCCTATACTCATAAAATAAAAAAAGATTGCTAGAATTAGTATGTAATGGAAAAGCCCGTCCCTTTAACAGGGATTGGGCTTAATTAAACTTTAAAGATCCTCTTAAAACGCCGCTGTTGATTTCCACACCAGGCTTCGCCTGCGGGGTCTCAACATTGTCGCTACTCCCCCTCAGCCTTTCGTTCCAATCAACAGCTGGTAATCTCATTTAACATTAAAATCTAATTACGTTAACTCATCTTTCTGCTCGATTGCTAGGCGTTCCATGAAAAGTTTGATTGGGAAGAGCAGAAGCAATGCGATGACGGCATTAAAGACGAGTGTTGGTACCATGCGTATGGATAGGAATTCGGAATGTGTCAGCTCGGTGGTTCCGATAAGTGAGTGAATACCAAATACGAGATGCTCTGTAATGGAGATGGACACCAACACCATTAGAAATGAGATCAAGTAGTTTGTATTCACAAAACGTAAAATACTAGACACGATATATACCGATATCCCGAAAGCAAACAAATAGACACCTAGTATTTCAGTGTAGACTACATCATACAAAAAGCCGAAAAGCATCGCGCAGATTAAGCCAACATACGGACTTGTATAGATGGCACACAGTGCGATGACAATGAGCATGTACCGTGGCACGATAATCCAATCTTCATTGAAACTATGCAGACCAAAGAAGTCGACACTCATACTTTCTAGGATAAACAAGAAAAGAAGCAGGGCTGGTAAGACGTATTTTCTCACTCAGAGCCCCCCTCTTCATCTTCAGATGCTTCTTCTTCAGATTCGACTGGTTCATCACCTGATATTAGTGTTCGCTTAACGATCATCACTTGGTTGATGTCATAGAAATCAGCTGCAGGCTTCACATAGGCCATTTGCGTTAATCCATACTCATCTGCTACTACTTCCGTTACTTCCCCAATCATCAATCCTTCAGGGAATACACCACCAAGACCTGAAGATAGGACAGTTTCCCCTTCTTTTACTTCTGCTTGGTGAGGAATCCGTTTTAATAACAGGGCACCTTTTTCTTCATCATATCCTTCAATCAATCCGAAGATATCTTCTTCTCCTTGTATGTAGGCAGAGATTCGATTCTTAGGATCCAATGAACTTAACAATTGCACAGTGGAAGTGAAAGCATTGGCCTGCTTTATTTTACCAATCAGTCCGCCCGATGTGATGACGGCCATGTCTTTTTCCACGCCATTTTGCTTACCCTTATTCACTGTAATCTGTTCGACCCATTGGTCTGGGTTTCTGCCGATGACAGTGGCTGGTTTTGGTTCATAATCGCTCAGTGAATCGAGCTCTCCGATCACTTCACGGAATTCTTCATTTTCTTGTTCTAGCTTTTGGACTTTTGTTTCTAAGAGAGCATATTCTTCTAGTCTAGCACGTAGCAGTTTATTCTCTTCATACGTATCCTTTAGATATCCTACATTATCAAAGAAACCCGCGACAACATGTGCGGGTCTATAAAAGATAGATTGGACAAAACCTGTCGAGTCCTTGACGAACTGTTCAGGCCATGTCAAATCGTCCCGTTCTTTTAAAGAGAAACCAATCAATGCCACTAGAAAAATTAAGCTCACCAACAAAATAATCAACCTTTTATTGAGGAAAAATTGTGGCATGACTTAACACCTACTTAGCGATAATCTCTTGATTTCTTTTTAAACTCATCAATATAATCCAATGCTTTCCCTGTTCCGATAGCAACACAATCCAATGGATTTTCAGCAATAATGACCGGCATTTTTGTTTCTTCACTGATTACTTTATCTAGGTTGCGAAGTAATGCTCCGCCACCTGTAAGGACAATTCCACGGTCCATAATATCAGATGCTAATTCTGGTGGAGTGCGTTCTAATGTTGCTTTTACAGAGTCTACAATGGCAGTTACTGTATCCTTTAACGCTTCTCCCACTTCTTTAGCAGTAATTTCTACCGTTTTTGGCAAGCCTGTTAACAGGTCACGTCCACGGATATCCATTGGTTCAATGCCCTCTGGGTCTCCTGCAGAACCAACTTCAAGCTTTAATGCTTCCGCTGTGCGCTCCCCGATCATCAAGTTGTAGTTTTTACGGATATAAGCGATGATTGCATCATCCATTTCATCCCCGGCAACACGGATAGACTGGCTGGTAACAATTCCACCTAAGGAAATGATCGCAACTTCTGTCGTACCGCCACCGATATCAACGACCATGCTTCCTGTTGGTTCCCAAACTGGAAGATTGGCACCAATTGCTGCTGCAAAAGGCTCTTCGATTGGGTATGCGTCACGCGCACCTGCTTGACGAGTCGCATCGATTACCGCTCTTTCTTCAACCGCTGTGATTCCGGATGGTACACATACCATCACATAAGGCTTGCGGGAGAAGGAGCTTTTGTTTTTTAACGCTTGTTTAATATAATATTTCATCATCGTTGCCGTTGTTTCGTAGTCCGCAATAACTCCGTCTTTCATCGGACGTAATGCGACAACATTCCCCGGCGTACGACCGATCATGTTCTTTGCGTCGTTCCCGACCGCTACAATGGATCTTGTGTCGGTTTGCAGCGCCACAACCGACGGCTCACGCACAACAATCCCTTTTCCTTTAATAAAAACTAATGTATTGGCTGTTCCCAAGTCAATACCAAGATCTCTCGTTCCAAACATATAAGTGTATCTCCCTTTCTGATACTAATGCGTAATAGTGGTAAATGAAAAGTGATTAAACGGACGAAGCATGCCCATATATTTTCATCAACATGTGGATAAAGTTTATTGTAGAAATTTGATGAATTAAGAAGGTTGTCCTTCCAAACTCATGAGTAATATTATAGCGTAGGATGTCAAAAAAGCATAGTACTTACACGTAGCCTTTTTCTTTCAAACTGATGAATTTCTGATCACCGATGATTAAATGGTCCAAAAGCTCTATACCGATAAGCTTTCCACATTCACTCAGTCGTTTCGTCACATCTATGTCCTCACGACTTGGTGCCGGGTCACCTGATGGATGATTATGGATACAAATGAACGACGCGGCTGACCGCCTGAAAGCTTCCTTGAACACCTCGCGCGGATGGACGATGCTCGCATTCAAGCTCCCAATGAAGACAGTCTGTTGATGAAGAACCTGATTTTTCGTATTTAAGTAGAGGCAGACAAAATGCTCTTGTGATAAAAAGCGCATGTCTTCCATGACAAAATTCGCTGCATCTTCAGGCGATCGTATGACATACCTGTCCTCATATTGCAACCGGTGAATTCTTCGCCCAAGCTCCACCGCTGCCATTAATTGAACAGCCTTTACCTTCCCAATACCCTTTGTATCCGTAATCTCTTCAATGGAAGCGTCCTTTAACAATCGTAGCCCTTCAAAGTTAACCAATAACTTGTTTGCAAGCTGCAAGACCGATTCTTCTTTCGAACCTGTACGAAGCAGGATTGCTAGAAGTTCATGGTTGGACAGGCTTTTGGGCCCATCCTGAATCATTCTTTCTCTTGGCCGTTGATCTTCTGGATAATCTTTAATCATCAGTGCAGTGGTTTTAGTGGACTCCAATTCTTTTTTCCTCCCCTTTAAATAGATGGAGGGTCATGCAACGGCCAATTTATTGAAAACTTTTCAATTCACGAACCGTTCTTGAAAGCGGAAGCCCCACAATAGAAAAGTAATCCCCTTTTATTTCTTTTACAAAAAGAGCTCCTACTTCTTGAATACCATAAGAACCTGCCTTATCCATCGGTTCTCCTGATTGAATGTAGAAATTAATGTCTTCATCTGTCAGTTCCCAAAATGTAACAGATGTCTTTTCATAAAAAGTTACTTCTTTTTCCTGACTGAGAATAGCCACCCCACTGATGACATGGTGTGTGTTTCCACTTAACGTTCGCAATGTGGCTCTTGCCTCATCTTCATTTTCAGGTTTCCCTAGCACTTTATCGCCAAGGACAACAATCGTATCAGAACCGATAACAATAGCGTCTTGATTTTCTTGGAAAACACTCTGAGCTTTTTGATGGGCAAGAGAAGTGGCGATTTCTTCTGGTGTTAATTCTGGGTCAAAGGTTTCTTCAATGTTGCTTACCTTTATTGTAAATGGGAGATGTACTTGTTGGAGAAGTTCCTTTCTTCTGGGGGATCCTGAGGCTAAAATAAGAGGTTTCATGTTTTATCACCTTCCGCTAGTAGTCAAAAATTTTCGAGAGATACAGGTTAATCCTATCATAAAAAATCTTGTAAGAACAAATATCTTATAGCGTTTTGAAAAGATTGTTTTTTGAGCAGAAAAAAAGCCCCAAAATCTGATTTTGAGACTTTCCATTTAAGTTTAACGTTACTTTCCGCTGCAGTCACTTGCTTTCCGCGGGCTGTCCGGGAGCCTCCCGGCTTCGCCTGCGGGGTCTCCCCTGTCCCTTCCTCCCGCAGGAGTCAAGTGACTTTCGCTCCAATCCACTTATCTTTTAATATAAAAACGCTGTCGCGTCTAATAGTTTCTGTTGGGCATTCCATAAAGTTTCTGCGCTATTGGATTCTTGGTATGCCTTGATATCTTCGAAAGCACCAGCAAGTGATGTTTTCCATCCTTTTGTTGCGTCCGTTAGGTCTGCCTCTTTAATGGCTGCCACTTTTTCAAAGGAAGCATTTAGGCTTTCCACGGTAGCGCTGTCTAGAGAGCTTCCTTGAAGAAGTTGAGCTGTCGCCACTGTTAATTGACTGTAAAGCACTTGTCCTTCTTGCAATAATAGCGTGTCCTGCTCTGTAAGGGAGTCTATTGTTTTTTCAGATAAAGTCAGTTCTTTTGCAAAAGGTTCAAATCCTTTTGCTTGGACACCCGTTGCAATTTGTTTCATTCCATCTACACTATGCCCTACCGCCATCAAGACAAATGTAGGTTCTGATCCGACTGCGACTGCAGGAAAACCGGCAGCTTTCAATCTGTCCATTTCCGCATTGGCGCCGTCCTTTGTGGTAAAAGCACCTGCTTGAAGAACGGATATACTTTGGGCAGGTATCGTAGCAGTTCCATCTCCTTTGACTGGTGCAGGGGTCTCTTGTGTGTCAGTTGTTTCTGTTGTTGCCGGGGTTGCTGCCGGTACTGAAGGATTCACTGGTGATTCTGACATGTTCATGACACCAAGAATGAGAAACCCGAGACATGTTCCAATACCAATTGCCATACCAATGGAAACTAACAACTGTTTAGAGAAGGATGGAGGGACTAATTTTTTCTTTTTTCCAAACGGGGCTGGCCGCACTTTGGAACTTTTTCCTTTTTCCTTGTTCATCTGGCGGAGATCTTCAATATAAGAGGGCTTAGTTGAAGTATCTTTACTGGATTTTGTTTTTTCTGGTGTTTCTTCTGGAAGGACCCATTCAAATTCTTCTTCTTTTTTCTCAGCTGCTGCTGCGGATTCATCCACAATAATAATTGGCAGTTCCTCTTCTTTGAGATCTTCCTTTACCGGGATCTCTTTTTGATGAGGTTGGACACTTTCCTTTCTATTCTTTTTCTTCTTTTTGCCGTGGCCGTATGAGCTTTCTTTTCCGTTAATTTTTATTTTCAGCTGGTGATTGTCCACTTTTCCCACCTCCGGGTACATTTGACAATTTTTGTCTTAGTCAGATTTGTTTCATCCTATCATAGGCCAAAAAAAAAAGAACAAGACTTTTGTCGTCTTGTCCTAATTCTTTTCCGACACTTTCTTTGAAGGTCTTTTTATTTCGACCATTTCCACGGAAATAATTTAGTCATTGTCGATAAATGGATTTACCCGGTTCCCAGGTTCAGGAACGGATAAAGGCGGAAGTTCCTCGATTAAATCCTCCAACTCTGGATGGTAGAAAGCTGAAAGAGTAACGGAATACGTTAATGGTTGCAGTTCCTGTTCGGTTGAAGTCACTTCCGGCTGACCAGTGAAGCTCACTGATTCAACTTGGGTAATTCTAGTTAAACTTTCCAAAGAAGTTAAAAAAGCAGAGAGGTCTTCATAAGTTTCCGATTCAACAGACAGGTTGACCGTCACTTTTTTTAACCCTTCAGGAAGGTAAGCTTCTTCTTGCACTGTCCCTTCCTCTTCATCATGCATCGTCTCATATTCTTCTAGAGTAGTTGTTGCAGGGACAAATTCCCCTTCCCCAAAAGACATATTGACAATCGTACTCTCAGACAGCACTTCTGCTTTCTCCAATTCCAAGATGAGCTGTTCTAAAAAAGGGGTAACCGGAATCTTACGCTGTAATTCTACCGTTGTATTTCCATTAGCCTGCGCGGTTTCTTCTTGTTGCTCTAACACTTGAATAAGCTGCTCTTCAATTGCTTTTTCTTGTTGAAGCTGTTCAGCCCGAACTTCCTTTGGTGCATAGGATAAATAATAGAAGCCTGCAATTCCTAATACAATGAGGAGAACACAGGTGCTTAAAAGAACATAATGTTTTCGCTCTAGTTCAATCATCATAGTTCTTCGCCTCCATCCTCATCGGTTTCGGTATCAGTCTCTGTCTCCGTACCGTCCTCTGCTTCTTCCTCTTCTAATTCATCCATTGCCTGAAATGCAGCCTTGTCAAAACCAAGTGTGTATTGACCTACATACCTAGGTAATACATTCACTGTTTCTTCGTCCCCGACTTCAACAGTAGAAATAGATGAAAGATCGATAGAATGATATTGAGGAGATTCATTTAAATGATAGAGAAAGTAAGCTGCATCTCTTGATTCGTCAAACTGAACAGAAAGATTTAGAAGCCCTGTTTCATCATAAGAAAAACTTTGAATGAAACCGCGTTCTGGCAACAACCTAATTAGATCTTGCATGACCGGAACCATTTCCAGCGGATACTCCTCTGCCCATGCTACCGTATCTTCCAATCGCTGCGCGGAAGAAGAATTTTGCGGACGGTTCATCGCCTCTTCTTTTGCCATCCTTAATTGCTGCACCATCTCGAGATCCTGTTCAGCCGTTTCGACATCATTATTTATCATATTAGAAAAAGTAAAAAGAATGATTGCCACAAACAATAGGAAAAAGGCACAAATGCCATACACAAGAGGTGTGGTGATATTTCGTGATTTTCTCTTTGGTAATAAGTCGATATCAACTAGCATCATTGCACCTCTTTTAATGCCAACCCTAAAGAATAGTAGTATTTCGGGTCAACCGTATCTTGGTCTTGTGTATAAACATCCTGCTCAAACGTATCTACTTTTACTGAAATCTTTTCTCTCAGCTTTGATAATATTAAAGGAAGGTTAGGATGATCGCCATGAAGGAGTATTCGATTAATTTCTTCATTTCCTTGATTCAAGGAGTAACGGAAGAAACTCATGATACGCTCCACTTCTACGATAAAATCCTCTAAAAACACATTGAATTGAACAATATCCCCAGCCCACTCTAACTGCGTATTGCTAACCGATACTTCCCAAACCTTCATATCTTGCGGAAAGGCCACGGTCCTCATAAACACAGGAACATGATTCACGAAGATGCTCAGAGTAATACAGCTCACGTCAAAATGAACGACTAATAAATGATCCTGTTCATTACGCTGACCAAATTCATAATAAAGGCGATACAGACAAAGCGCGGAAACATCTGCTGCAGCCGGCTTAAGTTTACTTTCTTCGAGTAAGTTGGACATCTGTGTTACCACTTCTTCAGGAGAAGCAAAGAGCACAAGCTCCGTCTTTTCCGAGCGATGAAGAACATGAACATCAAATACCGGATCCTCAAAAGGTAAGTGAATGGTGGAACCTAACTCCAAATACAAGTGACCAATGATCTCATCGTCCATAATGTTAGACGGGATGGTCAATTTTCGAGTGACGACGTATTGATCTGGCACGACAAAGCGAACATGCTTGCGTTTCAGTCCCCAGTCTTCCACACATTCCCCTAAAATTAGACGAAATATATTTTCATCGACAATCTTTCCATCACGGACAATATTTGGCGGCAAAAATCGCTCATTTGTACGTTTAACAGTGAGAGGATCTAAACTCTTCAACTCTACCATTCGAATAACATGGTCACGGACAATAATATTTATGAAGTTGTTTTGCTTTGGTTGCAGAAACGAAAATTCCATCCAGAAAGCTCCTTATGTAAGATGAGATGATTTACTAGAAGAGTAAGCTAAAATACCAATGAAGTATCTGTTCCCCTTTAAAATAAGTGATAAGTGCTGCCAGTGCGATAGAAGGTGCAAAAGGGAAAGGGACACCTCTTTTTACTTTTCCCAACAGCATTCCGATAAGTGCCGCAATCATGCCGATGAGAGAGGAAAGGAAAAATGTTAGAATCACAAGTTCCCATCCTAAAACAAAACCCAAAACAGCGAATAGCTTTACGTCCCCTCCACCCATACCACCTTTAGAGATAACGGCAACTAAAAATGGGATAAGGAACCCTACCGCCATTCCAATCAGATGGTCTGGTATTGTTTGGAACGGAATGAAGATGCGTTCGATAATAAACAATCCTAAGAAAAACAGCAGAATCTTATTTGGGATAATCATATAATGCAAGTCTGATATAACAATGATGATGAGCAACGAAATGAACGTCCAAGCAACAATCAGTTCGTAGGTCCATCCCATCATAAGCGGAGCTAGGACAAATAGCATAGCCGTCAAAAGCTCGAATAATGGATAAATAGGAGACACGGACTTTTGACAGTGCCGACATCTCCCTTTAAGAAATACATATGAAAGGACGGGAACTAAATCTAGCCCCGTCAATTTGGTCTTACAATTCGTACAATGTGATCTAGGTGTGACTATTGACTCACCCTTTGGAATCCGTAGGCCGACTACGTTGTAGAAGGAGCCTAGGAGGAGGGCTGAAATTATTATATATAGATATATATTTATCATAACGATGTTACAGGGGATTAGCCTTTATAAATCCCTTATACTTCATCATCTTCATCCTCATCAACTACTGGTTTCCCATTTTCGTCAAGAGTAATTGGGTCTCCACCTGTACGAGTAACAGTTACTCCAGTAACTTTATTATCTGCATCAAATGTTACACTTACAGTATATTTACCATCATCAAAGTTTTCTAAGTAATTTGCTAAGTCATCTTGGTCTACAGGACTTGTTAATGAAGTTACTGAATCATCCAATAATGCTAAGCGTGTAGCATTCATTGCTTGTTGGCCCACAGCGATTTGTGCATCCTTTCTACTGTTTTCAATAATATTCCCTATACTCGGTATAGCAATCGCAGCGATAATCCCCAAAATAACAACAACAGCAAGTAATTCGATCAATGTTAGTCCTTTTTCGTTCCGAAGCATATTTCTACATTTTTGTAACATCGTAATTTTCCTCCCTAATTGGAAATATGTAGTATTTATTTCTATTTATAATTCTATTATACTATCTTTCAAATTTCAATAAGATTTTACACGTTTCTACATTTGAATGTGGTTAAAAATATCGAACATTGGAACTAGAATAGATGTGACTATAGTCCCTACTATGACAGCGAGTACTACAATCATTAATGGCTCTATTAAACTTTTTAATCTGTCGGTTGCGTAGTCTACTTCTTTTTCATAGAACTCGGCGATTTTATCGAGCATCGAATCAAGTGATCCTGTGCTTTCTCCAATCGTAATCATCTGCGTAACAAGCGGCGGGAACGCCCAATGGTCTTTCATGGGACCTGTTAGGGACTCCCCTTTTTCTAGTTCTATTTTACTAGCAGCTAGAACGCGTGCAATAACTTCGTTCTCGACAATTTTCTCCACAATGGAGATGGCCTGCAGGATCGGCACCGAACTGGAAAATAAGGAACTGAGTGTCCTTGTTAACCTAGCAATAACCGCCTTCTGTAACAGCGGCCCGAATATAGGAATGCGCAGTAATGCATAGTCAATGTAGTACTTTGTCTGCTTCTGCTTATTCATCGCCATCAGTCCCATGACGATAGCTAAAACAATTAATAGAAACAGCCACCAAAAACTCTGCATCCATTCACTCGCCCCAAGGACGAATCTCGTAATCAACGGCAAGTCGGCTCCAAAATCGCTAAACATCGCAACGAATGTCGGTACTACCCCTACAAGTAAAAAGATAACAACGCCAATGGCGATAACCCCGAGCACTAACGGATAGGTTAATGCTGACACGATCTTTTGCCTTGTCTCGTTTTGCTTTTCAAACTGTGTGGCAAGGCGGTCTAACGTATCATCTAACGCCCCACTTGCTTCCCCGGCTTTGATCATGTTGATAAACATAGTAGAAAAGACTTTTGGATGCTTGGCTGCTGCTTCTGATAACGGATTGCCTTGCTTCATCTCTTCTTCTACATCAAATAGCACTCGTTTTAACGCTTTACTGGATGTTTGTTGTGCAAGAACATTTGTCGCATCTACCACTGAAATCCCTGCACGGATCAAGGTAGAAAATTGGCGTAGGAAGATGACAAAGTCACGAAGTTTGACTGGATTCCCGATGGTAATTTCCTTTGTGAAAATGGATTCGGGAACTTCCTCCAGATTCATTACGCGAATTCCTTTTTCTTTTAGCATCACAAACGCTTCCCGGCGAGAGCTGCTTGTGATGCTTCCTGTTTGCTTGCCGGCTGTATTTCTGCCGGTATACGTGAACCTAGGCATGATGCATCGACTCCTGTAGGAAGCTTTCGGCTGACAGTCTGCTTATGTCGCCCTGCTGGATGAGCCTTTTGATGCTCATATCAAGTGTGTGCATCCCTTGGGCCTTGCTGGTCTGCATCACGTTTTGAATTTGATGAATCTTTTCGTTGCGGATAAGATTAGCCACTGCCGGTGTATTGACTAAAATCTCGGTGGCCACTTTTCTTCCCTGTCTATCAATGGTTGGAAAAAGTCGTTGTGAAACGATGGAAACCAACACTGAAGCAAGCTGAATACGAATCTGAGCTTGCTGCGGACCAGGAAACACATCAATGATACGGTCAATAGTAGATGGTGCACTTGTCGTATGTAGAGTACCTAAAACCAGATGACCTGTTTCTGCTGCTGTAATCGCTGTTTGAATCGTTTCTAAATCACGTAATTCCCCTACCAGAATGATATCTGGATCCTGACGCAGTGAAGCTCGTAAACCCGATGCAAAGCTTCCCGTATCAATACCAACCTCACGTTGATCAATCATACATTGATTATGGCGATGCAAATATTCAATCGGATCTTCGAGTGTGATGATATGTTTTTTCTGTGTTCTGTTCATGAAATCAATCATTGATGCCAGCGTGGTAGATTTACCACTTCCTGTCGGGCCGGTTACGAGAATCAACCCTTGAGGTTTATCCATTAAAGATTGAAGTATCGATGGCAGTTGCAGCTCTTCCAAAGAAGGAATCCTTGTCGGTATAATTCGTATCGCTATCGCTACAGAGTTTCGTTGTCTATATGCATTAACACGAAAGCGTGAGATACCCGGAACACTGTAGGAAAAATCCAATTCCCCCCGTTCCTCAAAGCGTTCCAACATAAATTCAGGAATCATTTGCTTTGCAAGGGTTTCGGTGTCTTCAGGAGTCAGAGTGTCTTCTCCGTATCGCTTCAGCTCTCCATTAATACGGAAAACAGGTGGCACTCCGACAGAAAGGTGAATGTCGGATGCCTTGAATTCATATGCGGCATGTAGCCAACTATTAATTTTTTCAATCATGGTCATTCACCTACTCCGATAAAGCGACACGCAATATTTCCTCTGTTGTCGTTAATCCCATTTTTACTTTTTCTAATCCATCGTCTATTAAAAAAACGGTATCTTGTTCATACGCCAGTTCACGAATGTTTGAAACGGATTCGTTGTTCATGATCATTTTCTTCATTTTGTCATTGATGACTAACAGCTCATGGATGGCAAGACGTCCTTTGTAGCCTGTCATATTGCACGTTCCGCAGCCTTTTCCACGCGGTACCTTTTCGACAGTCAAACCCCGTTTTGCGAAAATTTCAATCTCCCTTGCTGTTGGCTCCTCCATTTTTGAACAATCACGGCATACTTTCCTGACCAAACGCTGAGCAAGCACACCATTGATGGATGATGCCACAAGGAATGGCTCTACCTTCATATCAATCAATCTCGTGATAGTACTGATTGAATCATTGGTATGTAAGGTGCTTAATACTAGGTGTCCTGTTAAGGAAGCACGAATGGCCACTTCTGCTGTCTCTCTGTCACGAATCTCCCCTACCATGATCACATTGGGATCTTGACGGAGAATAGCACGGAGTCCCTTGGCAAAGGTCATTCCAACATTGGTATTCACTTGAATCTGATTGATTCCCTCCAGCTGGTACTCAACAGGATCTTCGACGGTAATGATGTTGATTTCTTCACTGTTCAAGTGATTTAACGCTGCATAGAGCGTCGAGGATTTTCCGGAACCAGTCGGACCAGTAATCAGGATAATACCGGTCGGGCGATGAATTAGATCCATGAACCGCTCGTTGTTCTTTTTATTGAACCCTAACTGAGAAATGTCGTTTAAAGCGCTGCTCATATCGAGAATACGCATTACAATCTTCTCTCCGAAAACGGTAGGCAATGTAGATACACGAACATCGACCGGATGAAAATCAATATTCGTTTTGATTCTCCCGTCCTGCGGTACGCGGTGTTCAGTAATATCCATTTTTCCAAGTATCTTGATTCTTGCTATCAATACGTTTTGCGTGTGTTTTGGTAAAGTCCTTTCGGTTCGAAGCACACCGTCAATACGGTAGCGCACCACTACTTTTGTTTCATGAGGATCGATATGAATATCACTTGCTCTTTGCTGAACCGCATTTTGAAGAAGCTGATTTACAATCCGTACAATGGGAGAATCATCTTCTGTGATACCCTCTTCCTGCACCTTCATCTCTACATTTGGTTCAAAACCATCCAATAGCTCGTCCATGGAGTCGGTTGTTTCATAATATTTATTGATGGAACGGAGAATGTCATCCTTTGTTGCAATTACAGGCTCCACTTCAAATCCTGTGGATAAACGCAAGTCATCCATAGCAAAGAAATCCATCGGATCTGCCATTGCGACAAAGAGCTTATCCTGTTCCTTTTTCAATGGAATGATTAGGTTTCTTTTCGCAAAGTCCTTGGAGATTAAGTGGATCAGTTTTTCATCAAGCGGATAACGATACAAGCTGACATGCGGTATCCCTAATTGGAATTCCAATACCTCAATTAGTTGCTGTTCGGTGATATATCCTTTTTGAAGCAGGACATCTCCAATTTTTTGTTCACGAGTTTTTTCTTTTAATGCGCTTTGCAATTGACTTTCTGTGATGATCCCGGCATCAACTAGCAGGTCACCAAGTCTTTTTCTGATTTGTACCATTGGATTCATCCTTTTGTGTCACTTATTTGCCGATATAGCCACTGCCAGTTCCCGGTTCTTCGTTGTAATCATCGTTCGCATTCCCGTTTCCTAATCCTGTGTTATTGTTGTTCGTGCCATCTGTGTTGGTATCATTATTCGAATTCGTCCCACCGGTGTTATTATTTTGGTTTCCGGTTGGATTGTTAGTATTGGTATTTGTACCGGATGTGTTCGTGTTGGTATTAGTGTTGCCGATATTGGTATTGCTCCCTGTATTTATGTTTGTGCCATTGTTCGTGTTTGGATTTGTATTTGTTCCGTTATTATTTCCAATTGTATTCGGATTGGTTGGATCTGTTGTAACGACAGGCTTAGTTAATGCATGTAATTCCACTCGCTGAATTGGAGCATAATAATCTTCACTGTAAACGAGCGTTTCTGTAATCTGCCCGGAAGCATCTGTTGCCGTTCGAACGAGCTGAACGTAAGAACCATTTTTGCCCGTCTCTTTTACACGCGTTCCTGAGCCTGGAATTGTTGCAGAATACTGAATAACGGTTTTAGGTGAAAGGGTCTGCATCTCCACTTGATTCACTTCATATGTGAATGGAAGTGGAGCCCCATTTAATTCACCTGTAATCGTTGCACCATTGACTGAAATTGTGATGGTATATTCACTCGTATTTGGATTGGTAAAAGCAAAATCCATCTTTTCCTTTTGAAAACGTGCTTCATACCCCTCGTTGGCCCAAGTAGGAAGCTCTTTGGAAATATGCCGCTCCACTACACCGAAATTGGTAGGTGCTATTAATTCGAAAAGCATGGACGCCAACACGCTTGCAGCCTCATCAGATAAAGTCATCTCTTCATTTTCTAGCCAAGTATCAATGGAGAAGCCTTCATTTCCACGAAGTTTAATTTCCTTCCCATTTAAAACTTCCTGAAGTTCTGATATGGAAGTTTGCCCTGCAATATTCAACGTAATTTGAAGATTTGTCTGGTCCATCACTTCATCATCAACAAGGTAATCAGAAAATGAAAAAGTATGATCTCCTTCTTTAAGGTGAGAAGCTACTTCTTCCAAATCCTTTTTCAATTTCTCCGTATCCATGGCAGAAAAGATATCAGAAGTTTGAGAGAGCAATTCAATTTGTTCCAACAATGTTCCATTTGGAAGTTCTACCTTTAATGGATTATGAGAACTGTCTTCCGCAAGTTCTACCGATTCAGGAATGTAAAAAGTAAAAGCTTCTTTTGGGAAAGGTTGAAGTTCTCCCGCCCACTCTAAGTAGATTGTTCCGTTTGATAACCAGCTGTTTTTAGCAGCCTCCACCTTCTCCAACGCATCTGTTTTAGATCTATTGCTCACTTCCGCATTTGCGATAAGGGTAGATTCAGAAAATGAATTGGTGTGCGGCAGCCACTGATTAGTGACCAGGGTTCCCACTTGAGAAAAACCAAAAATAAATACTGTGCAAACTAGCAAAGCTGCCAATAGTTTTAGACTTTGCATCCCTTTCCCTCCAAACAATCACCTAATCATTTTTTTATTGATTTTTTTAATCTGAGAACTTATTTTTAGATACCTTTGGATGAGCCGTTTGTTATGCTATTTTTTTGTTCCATTTTGTGTTGTTTTTCAGTTGAAGATATGAATAATGGCAATCTTTGAAGAAGAATAGCAGTAAGCAGCAGGAGAAGTATCATTAGTAGTATGCTATGCCATAGGGTGAGAAGTTCAAATATGTATATTCCTAACGTGCTGACCACAAATGCTATTGTGGGAATGACCCATTTTCCTGTTTTGGAAAATTTCATTGGAAATAAAAAGAATAGTGCCAACAGTAGTAAAAGTGCCAGACCGGCAAATAGATAGTCCCCCAACTCGTCACCGCTTTCTATGTATTTTTACGTATTTTGTAGAAGTAAGTAGACTATTGTAATTGTATAATAAAGCTAGGTATTTTGAAATAGTAGATTACAAGATAAAACATTTTATTGAAAAAGTTGTTTATTGATAAGTCTCTTATACTTCCAGTTTCCTTTCGTTTCAGGTGTTCGCTTTCCGCGGGACGGTGTTTGAGCTTCCTCACTACATTGCGGTGTCTCAATCAACCGTTACTTCCCCGCTGGAGTCTCACACCTTACACTTCAGTCAACTGGGGAGAGTCTTCATTACCTTTAATATAATTTTTTACATATCTTTGAAACATTTTTAAGTTTCGCCCGTTATTGTTGTGAAAGGGGGGCCAGATGAAACAGTCTATTGATGATATTTACGAAGAGCATATGCAGGATATTTTCCGGTACCTCCTTTCTTTATGCAGGGAGCATCATCTTGCGGAAGATCTTGTACAGGAAACTTTTTTGAGGGCTTATTTATATTTGGAAAATTACCGGGGTGAGGACGTGAAGCCTTGGTTGTTCCGGATCGCTCATAATGTATTAATTGATCATTATCGTAAGCATAAGCGGACCATTGTGAAGGAACAAGGCTTTTTCCAACGGCTATTTGGCAAAGGGAAAGGAACAGAGCAGGAAGTCCTCTTGAAATCAGAGGTTGCAGAAGTCATGGATGCGATTAGCACTCTCAATGAGCAGCAGGCGCAAGCGATTCTCCTCTTTGATTATCACAGCCTCACCTATAAGGAAGCGGCAGAAGCCATGGGCGTAACAGATACATATTTTAAAGTGCTGCTTTATCGTGCACGCCAAAAAGTAAGAAGTATTCGAGGAAAGGAGAACGAAAAAAATGACTAATGACTTTAAGGGAAAATTAGAACGTTATGATAAAAACGAAATGACCCCAGAAGAAAAGAAAGAGTTTGAAAAAGAAATGAGCGCCAAGGAAGAACAGTGGATGAGGCCCACCTTGGAAAAAACGAAGCAACGGAAAATATTGCGGGCGAGTAAATGGAAGGCGCGGATAAATACTGCACTTACAGTTATTCCTCTTTTACTATTAATACTCATGATTTCTTCTTTTTTAACAAACTTCTATTATTACGGATTTTCGGATGACTATAGTCGGTCGCAAAAATTAAGTGATGTTATTAATTTTTCACAAGTAATTACGGATCCTTATTCAAACAAGTACACTGCCGATACGAAAGTAGGTATGTTCTTGAATATGAATGCAACAAAGGAACTTCGTAAAACAGTAGGGAAAGAATCCTACCCTATCGGGGAAATGGAAGTTAATTTTCTGTTCTCAAAGATGGGTATTGTAGATAAGAAATTTTATGGTAAAGACGACCAACTCCCGGAGATCCATCACCCTTCCTTACTGTCAGATTACGGTATAGATTCGTCCTCTGAATGGGAAAGGCTTGAAATGCTTCCAGAGGGAACAGTTTCCACCGCTTTCGTGACTTTTGATGAGGTTCTTTCGACTGAAAAGGTGTTTGAACATTTTAAAGGAAAAGATTTGGACGTACTTTGGTTTCCCGTCGTAACATCTGAGGAAACAGGGGACCATTATCCAATATCGAACATTGGTTTTCCTAATTATCCTATTTTCCATAGCGATGATTGGAAGCTTATATCCAAAACAGAAGAGAAATCGTTCTTAGGTTCTTCAAGCTCTGAAACTCGTGCCGCACCAAATTATGTGGAAGGTGATACAGAAATGCTGCACAAATACTTTAAAAAGACACTACGTTTCTTAGCTGACTATCAAGAAGAATTCGATGAAATTCAACAGATGCATGGAGACATCCAAATAAAAGAGGCTCTCTCCTACTTAGAAGATGATGGCATCTCCCATCATGGCGTAGTCATTACCGGACCAACAAAGGAAGTACTCTCATTGAAGGAAGAAAAGTGGATAGGAGCCATTCAAGTGGACGAAGTTGCCTTATGGAATTGGAGTAACTAACAAAAAAACTCTCGCCAACTATGGACGAGAGTTTTTTGTTTATGAAGTTTTCCGATACTCAGCCACTTTATTTCTGCCAGCTTTTTTCGCCCCGACATACATCGCTCTGTCTGCGTGGCGGATCAAGTCCAGCGTGTCCTCGGCATCGTCTGGCGCTGTCGCGAACCCTATGCTTGCCGTTACCTTTACCATTTGAGCTCCTTGCGATTCACGAATATGCTGCTTAAGCGCAAAGGATCTTGTGGCTAAGTGCACCCTGATGCGTTCGGCGAGTTCAAAGCATTGGCCGCGTTCCATATCTGGAAGTAATATAACGAATTCCTCTCCACCATAACGGGCAACCGTACCTTTATTGCCAACAAGGGCAGTAAGTCTATCTGCAACCTGCATGAGAATCTCGTTTCCACTTTGATGTCCATACACATCGTTTACTTTCTTGAAGTGATCCAAGTCTAGCATGATGAGTGAGAGAGATTTGGAATGACCTTTGTTTAATTTATCGTATTCTTTATCTAATACACTTTCAAAAAAGCGATAGTTGTAAAGTTTGGTTAATGCACAACGTTCACTTTTCTGTTTCGTTTCCTGATAGTGTCGTGCTTTTTCCATTGCTACCCCAAAGTATGAACAAAGGATATCCACAATCATTAATTGAGATTTATCATAAGTCCGTTTTGATGTGCTTGCTAACAATACCAGTCCTTCAATCTTGTGGTTTCGGATAACCGGAACACACATCAAGCTCTCAATTTTTGCAGGAAGATGTGATTTGGACATATGCTTCCATTCTTTTTTCGTAAAATAGCAGACGCTTTTTCCACGTTTTAGCATATAAGCCAAGAGCTCTTCATCATCAGTATGCAAGATAGCATTTGCCTCCACACTGTTCTCCTTGTCCATGACGCGAAGGACTTTCATGATTTTTTCGCCATTCACATCAATGATCGCAGCATAATCCACCTTAAAGAGCGTCGAGATTTTATCTAAGAAGACATCCAGTACCCCTTGTGTATCAAGCCTTTCCGTCAACTGATGTCCGACATCCGCAGCTTGCTGAAGATAAACATTTACCTTCTGACTGGAATGATAAAGTTGAAGAATGAGAGTAAGGATGACAAACGGTAGTCCTACATACACTAGTGCTATCGGTCCGACTTGCTCATATAGCATGTATAGAATCAGACCTACAGGCAAGACCATGATGCTTGTTACAGCGTCCCACTTGGTGTCAGGTGTGATGAATTTACTTTTCCGTTCATAAATTTGCACCTGGATAAAATAAAGGGCTACTGTATTAAGCGTGAAATAAACGAATTCATGTGCAAGAATCGGTGTAATGACACCTATACTTAGGAGCCTAGTATCACCAGGTGTCCCTCCAAGCAGATAGAAAACGAACCCGGCAATTAAAGATATGCCGGAAAACATGAGCATATTGATAGGGATCCTGAGTCTATTGTCACTGTTAAAGCGCATATATGCCATCAATGCGAGGACGGAGACTAAGGTCACAATCATTTCTATGAATAAACCGAAGGATAAGAGGGCCGCCAAGGAAACACCCTGCGCCAGAAATAATGGTACCTCTCCGACGACGATCGGGATAAGGGCGAGTATGATAGCTAACGCCAGAAATCCAATAATATGCCACATCGGCAAATCTTCAAACACAACAGGAGAAAGCTGATATCCTAGCCACAAAAAGATGGGTAACATGACAACAAAGCTTGTCCAGATTACCACTTCTTTTTGGCGACTTACTGCTTGAACCACCAAACTTACCCCTCCCTTCTTTATCCTTTTTTCGACAGACTTTTGCAATAATTAAATATTATCAAATTTTCTAACTTTTGTCACAACAAAAATAGGATAATTCTCCCTTATTTCTTTTCCCCACATTATGTGAGTATAGTCCTAATATCCGAAATGAAATATAAAGAACCGGTTATCAGCAGCACAGAATTGTCATCAAGCCTTGATATAGCAGTCTGTAACGCTGTTTTCCAATCCTCTTCAAACTCTTTTTTCTGAAGTTTACTGACCTGAAAAACATCTTCTGCACGTGCTGCCCGCGGAAAATTAAAAGTAGTAAAAATTATTTCATCTGCGATATTTTCTAATTTGCGGACCATCAGTTCTATAGGTTTATCTTTTAAAGCGCTGAATAAGACAACTACCCTTTTATTAGAAAAATTTATTTTTATCGTATTCACTAATGCGTCAACAGCCTCTTCATTATGGGCGCCATCGAGAATAATAGGCGGGTTTTTTTGCACCAATTCAAATCGCCCAGGATGCTCTGCTTTCATTAGTCCAGCTTTTAACACTTGTTCATCAAATTCCATAGCCCAATTATCCATTAATAGTATATAAGCCATGATAGCCAGTGAAGCATTGGCAGCCTGATGCTCTCCCTGCAAAGATATCTCTAGCTCCTCCAAGTTTATCTGTACAGTTCGAAAAGAAAGCTTTCCTTTTTCCATTCCATAAGAAAATTCTTCTTCCATAAAATAGACCGGACTTTCTTTCATTAATGCTTCTTTTTGAATGACCTCTTTTGCATCCGGTTTTTGTTCCCCGGAAATAACCGGGACTCTCCTTTTGATGATACCTGCTTTATGATGGGCAATCTCTTCAACAGACGTTCCAAGAAACCCTATATGATCATGGCCAACGTTGGTGATGATGCTGAGTATGGGTGTCATTACATTCGTGGAATCCTCTCTCCCGCCAAGTCCTACTTCAAGCAACGCGATATCCACCTTTTTGATAGTGGCAAAATAATAAAATGCCATCGCCGTTTGCAGTTCAAATTCGGTTAACCCGGCTTCTGCTAACCCATGCTCATTAAAAACGTGGATGATTTCCACCATTTCTTCATCTGTGATATAGGTTCCATTGACAGCTAATTGGTCATTGATAAAGCGATATGCAGGTGAGTGGAAAACCCCTACCGCAAGTCCCGACTCTATTAATACACTCTCTAAAAAGCGTAAGGTAGAACCTTTCCCATTTGTCCCGCCGATATGGACAACCTTTATTTGATTTTGTGGACTACCCACTTTTTCTAAAAACTGAACAATCCTGTCCAGACCAAGATTTATTTCATTTTTTATCGTAAAATTCACTTTCTCTTGCAAATCTTTGAATGACAAGAACATATTAATCTCCTTTTTGCTTATCTGTTAGGTTAAAATGAAAAGTATTAATAACTTGAGGTGGAACTATGATTAATAAACTTCCAAACGCCTTCCCTGTTCCGGAAAACATCCGGACAGAATTCTCGAAAAATAAGAGTATGCTGGTTAAACGTTCTATCATGTCGCCCTTGAGGCAATTAAAAGTGTATACAGGGACTTCTCCTATCTTAATGGTCATTCCGTCAACTGACATCAACTTGCTGGCTCTAGGGATAACGTTGCAAGAAGTCTCTAATTGTCACCTAATGATAATAAAAAGGTTGACTCCAAAGACAGAAAACAAGATAAATCGATATATCGCCCAATACAATATTCGTGGATTGATTGGCGTGGAAGAGAAGGAAAATAACGGGTATGAATATATGTACAATGATCATTTTCATCCCCTCATAAACTATATAACAGAAAAATACATAGACACAACTGTTCCAAATACCATTTCAACGGAAGAAGATTACTGCCTCAAAGAAAATAAACCATCTGTAAAGTTTTTCATCAATAAAAATGATGCAACCTCTTTTTTGCCTGTACTTCTTTCCTTATTAAAAGTGTTGCCAACCCAAATAGAGCATAACCAAGAACCTTGGACCACCGCTTCTGTGTCCGATGCGCATAAGGTTACCATGATTACTCCTTTTAACCGCTTGGAATTGACAAGGGAAATGAAAGAAAAATGGGGACTAAATGAACATGATTATGTCTTTGTTCTGAATCCTATCACAGGCTCTTTTCGTAAATGCGTGATCTATGAAACGAAGAAAAATTTAGGTGCTGATGAAGTCATTTTAAGTACTGGAGTTAAGAAAAGTTTGTTCGGTTCATCAGCTGCTGAACCCATTCTTATCCAAAAGGCGGCAAGATTTCCCGTTCATCATATTCAAACACAGAGCGCGAGGGATGTTCAGTTAAATCGCATCATTGTATCGGAAAACATGATAAATATATTGAAGGCTACGGAATCGCCTTATATCGAATTAATGAATCCTCATACCGGCGCATCGTTTGACTTTCATATTTCTCAGTTAGCGCAACAGACAGGTCTATCGGACGATAAAACGATTAAGCTGAACTATATACAAAGACAGTTTTTAGACTACGAGCAGCCACCAGATTTCATTCCTCCCACTGTCTTAAAGGATCTTTGTCTGAATGTGAGTTTGACAGAGTCCGAACACCTTTTATTAAAAAGCACATACGAGGAAGGTAAAGTTTTGGAGCGGATCAGCTATCAAGAATCCCTTCAACTGAAAAAATCACTAAAAAAAGCCGGATATTATCATACATTTATGTATCCTGTTAACCATTATTATAAGGAAGCGAAGAGGCTATCTGTAAAAAAGCGAATCAAAAACAAACTACTTACTGCTTTTATCGGAAACAAACAACTTTCCTTAAAGGTAATCAGGCCTTATACATCAGACGAAACAAGCAATATCATCCGCTTGACGAAAAGTACCATGACCTTGCTTGGAATTGAAGAGGCAGATACGGTAATCTTATCTTATCGCAATAAAACAGCAAAAGCGCAAGTTCTGGAGATGAATGACCTAGAGATGATTAAAGAAACGAACATTATGTCTTCAAGCAGCATGATGAATATTTCCGTTGCAGTTCCATCCACCATCAGGACTCACTTAGGATTGAACAATATCGGCAAAGTCATCCTTGTGGAACGTGATATGCCATTCCTTTTGAAGAAAAATTGGAACATTCAATTTGTCCCGATTATCGCGGTCATGTTCACCGTTCTATCCGTTTCCATTTTTACAACATGGACCCGAATTTTATTGCTCTTACTTTTCGTCCCATTATCTATGTATGTTACGCTATCAAGAGTTCGCTATAGCATCTCCAATAAAAAACAGAGTTAATAACCAAAAGGATGGAGCCCTCATGAATTTTAATCTATGGGAAAAAACATTCATTGAAGAAAGCTTTCAAGGCAATCAAGAAGGCTTTCACTATATCCAAGGCGACCTGCCAATTATCTTATCTGCTCCCCACAGCGTTACGCAGCAACGTAAGGGAAAAGAGAAACAGGGAGAGTTCCTGACAGGCCCAATGGTCATGCACCTTCAGCAACAATTAAACTGTCATGCCATCTTTAAAACGAAAAATCTGATGGATGATGCCAATTACAATCCTAAAAGTACGTATCGTAATTTTATAAAAAAGATAGTCGATGAACATTCCATTAACTTTCTATTGGATTTGCATATTATGGCACCTTCCAGACCTTATAATATCGACCTTGGCACCGGTAGAGGCAAAAATATCAGACACAGTCAAGGTCCAAAGATTGTTAATCATATACAAAAGACTCTGTTAGCCCAAGGCATCAATGATGTACTTATCGATCATATCTTTACCGCAGGCTACCCACATACGGTATCTGCCGATGTTTCAAAAAGCTGCGATATCTTTTGTTTGCAAATAGAAATGAATTGGAGGTTGCTTGAAGGCGCATCCGATTCCGTTTACTTTGAAAAGATTCTTACCGCATTGGAGACCATCATTCATTATCTTGCATCAATGGAGGATTACACATGAAACAACTATTATGCTGGATTATCTATAACGGAAACCTTCCTCAGCAAAAATTTATCGAACTAGCTGAGTGGTTTGATACGGAAGCTAAAAAACATAATATTTCTACTAAGCTCATGAAAAACAATGACCTGTTACCAAGTGTGACAGATGGGAACGCAACATTGGTAGGAGTTCATCACAAGCATGAGCTGCCAGATTTCGTTTTTTTTCTGGACAAAGACGTGTTACTTGCCCGCCAACTAGAAAAAATGGGCATTCCCGTTTATAACAGTGCTTCCTGCATTGAAATTTGTGATAACAAATCGCTCACATTCCAAACACTTGCAGATCACGGCATACCGATGCCAAAAACCCTTATAGCACCAATGGTATTTCATGCTCATGAAAATCTTGAGCCCTTTTACCATGCTGCTGAAATACTAGGCTTTCCACTTGTATTAAAAGAAGCTTACGGATCATTCGGAATGCAGGTTTTTTTGATTGAAACCATAGAAGAACTGCTCGCGAAAATCAAGGAAATAGGAAACCGACCTTTTCTCTTGCAAGAATTCATCTCTTCTAGCAAAGGCAAAGATATCCGTTTAAATGTCGTGGGAGATGAGGTGGTTGCCTCAATGATGCGAATATCGGAAACTGATTTCCGGGCAAACGTGAGTAATGGTGGGAAAATGTTGAAATATGAACCGACGGCACTGGAAAAAGAAATCGCCATTCGAAGCGCGAAACTTGTGGGAGCAGATTTTGCCGGGGTAGATCTCCTATTTGCAGAAGACGGATCTCCACTTGTTTGTGAAATAAACTCCAATGCCCATATCAAAAATATCTTTGATTGCACCGGAATCAATGTCGCAACCTATATTGTCCCACATATTTTGAAGAAATGGCAAGAGACCCAAAATGAAAGCTAGAGGCTTGCTTATATACGAAGAAGAACACGCCAAAAAGAATAAAGCGTTTATAGAATGGTTTTTGGACGAGGCAGCTAAGCTTGAGATTGAGTTAGGTTTTATCCTACAGTCGAGGATTTCTTTTGGCGTTCATAACAATCAGTTGGTCCTTTTATTGGGTGATGCACCATTGAGTGAACCACCAGACTTTGTCATCATGCGGAATATAGATCCACTTTTTAATGAACAGCTGGAACGGATGCGCATCCCTTGCTTCAACTCACATCACGTTTCCGTTATCTGTAACGATAAGGCGAGGACTCATCAATACTTAGCAGGCAAAGGGATACCGATGTTGGATACATACTTCATGGAAGCTGACGAACTCCTTACAGGAAATCTGCCTCTTCCAATGCCATTTATCATTAAAACGCGGACTGGCAGAGGCGGTGGTGATATTTATATGGTGGAAGATTTGGGACAATTGGAAGCGGTACAAGACCAACTTTCCAATCAATCCATAATCCTTCAACCACTTGCCGGGTCACCTGGGAAAGACTTGCGTGTTTATGTATTGGGACGGAAAGTTGTTGGAGCTGTACTTCGCTCCAATAAAAATAGCTTTAAAGCCAACTTTACTCTTGGCGGGCAGGCAGAGGCTTATACGCTTAGCAAAGAAGAATTGATAGTCGTCAACAAGATTATAGAGCAGTTTGATTTCGGACTCGTTGGCATTGACTTTTTGTTTGATGAAAATGGTGGCCTGCTTTTTAATGAAATAGAAGATGTTGTTGGCTGCCGGACACTATGCTTAACAAGCGACATCAATATTGTGAAACGGTACTTGGAAATTATTTTACAAAAGCTTGGATTGGGAGGGGAACCCACATGACTTTTCTGACCATGAAAGAAGCTGTTCCTTATATCTATTCCTCGCTGCTTAAAGCAAAGCCATTTCAAAGCGAGGAAAACGATGCGCTAACTCGGGCACCACATTTAACGAAGGAGTTATTGAGTTGTCTTGATCTTATCCCTTCCGGTGACAAAGTGATCCTTGTCACCGGGAGTAAGGGAAAAGGCTCCAGTTCCCGGATGATAGCAGCAATCCTCCGCAAAATGGGGTTGAAGGTTGGGTTATTTACCTCCCCCCATCTGATTGATTATAACGAGCGAATCCGGGTGAACGGAAAAGCAATTTCAGACGAAATGTTTCTTACTTATTTGAATCAACATGCGCCTATCATTGATAAGATAACAGCTTCCATTGAAAATCCTAAGCATTATCTTGGGCCAACGGGAATCCTACTGTCAGTTGCACTTGCCCATTTTCAATCAGAATCAACCGACATTAATGTCATTGAAATTGGTCGCGGCGGCACGTACGATGACACGAATGTATTAGAAAATAAATGGGCTGTTGTGTCTAAGATTATGGAAGAACATCTTGGGTTCCTTGGGCATTCACTGGAAGATATCGTCCGGCATAAAGTTGGGATTGTGAAAGAGTGTACGGACCATGTAGTGATTGGAAAACAGTCAGGGGAAACGTTGGAGCTGATGCGTAGTTTGGTTGGTGATACGGCGGCTTTTTATGGTGATGATTTCACACCTACGCTCACCTCAGCTAGTTTAAAGGGCTGTTCATTTACTTTACAGACCATGTGTGGGCGGTACGACGACCTATCCCTCCCGTTATTGGGATCGTTTCAAGTGGAAAATGCAGCACTAGCGGTGCAGGCCTGCGAAACAGTGATGGGGCGAGCGCTCCCGAGTGACTTTTTGAAAGAAGCATTATCGGAGTTAAAATGGCCGGGTAGACTTGAAGTGGTTGCTGAGAACCCAACGGTTGTGTTGGATGGTTCCATTAACCGTGTCTCTGCAGCGTATTTAAAGGAAGTCCTGCCTCTTGTAGATTCCCGGAAGGTAGTTACTATCATTGCGGTTCCTTCCAATAAAGATTATGAGGGAGTTATTCAAGTTTGCAGCGAGTTTTCAGATATGTTGGTTGTGACGATGCCTGACAACTCACATAAGAAATTTCCGGATGATGCACTTGCTGTTGCCCGTAAATATCACACCGATGCCGTGGAAGTGGGGTTGCTATCTGAGGCAGTCGAATTAGTGAGGACTTTTAAGCCTACTCTCATCTTTGTTGTTGGCACGCAGTCAATGATTGGCAGTGCCAAGGAGATTTGGAAAGATTCATTGATGGATATTGGATAGAATGATGCTCCAGTCACCACTCCTTGTGTTGGCTGGAGCTATTTTTAATTTCTGGAGAGGTGTTGGGTTCGGTTTTTTGGAAATTCTTTTAGGAAATAGGTTTTGGAAATCAGTGTTGGCAGAGCTTGGACATTTCCCAGATGACCTTCTACATTTCCCAAGGCAGCTTTTACCACTTTAGTGAAATTTTCTACCTTAAACGAGCGAGGTTCTACAGTTAATCCGCAACCTTCGACCATTCAACCATTTTCGACACACAACCGATAACCACGAAACCACCGACAGCACTAAACCCACCGACCAATACCCAAAAACTAAAAATCCCAAGCAGACATCCCCCTTAAAAAAGGACATCCACTCAGGATCTTTCTCACAAAAAGCTTTATCCCTTCAACTCATCAATGCGAGCTTGAACGGCATCACGCTTTTCTACATAATCTTTTTCTTTTGCTTTCTCTTCTTCGATTACATTTGCAGGTGCTTTCGCGATGAAGCCTTGGTTGGAAAGCTTCTTCTGCACGCGCTCCACTTCTTTATCAAGCTTCGCAAGCTCCTTGTTCAGACGAGCAATCTCTTCGTCAATGTTGATCAGGCCTAACAATGGAAGAATCAATTCTGCTCCAGTCACCACTGCTGTCATCGCCTTCTCGCCGCCATCTAATGAAACATCTGTTCCGATTAACAGCTCGCTTGGGTTACAGAAGCGCTCTAAGTAAGAACGGTTGCTCTCAAGCTTCGAGGCAATCTCAGAAGTTTTCGCTTTTACAAGCAATTTAACCTGCTTGCTCATTGGCGTGTTCACTTCTGCACGAACGTTTCGTACGCTGCGGATGATGTCCACTAGCAAACGCATATCTGCTGCTGCTTCTTTGTCGGTCAACTCATCGCGAACTTCCGGCCATTTTGCAGTCGTAATGGACTCGCCTTCGTGAGGAAGTTGCTGCCAGATCTCCTCTGTGATGAATGGCATGAATGGGTGCAACAGGCGCATCGTGTTATCCAATACGTAAGCTAAAATAGAGCGAGTTGTCTTTTTAGCCGCTTCATCTTCGCTATACAATGGAATTTTCGCCATTTCAATATACCAGTCACAGAAATCATCCCAGATGAAGTTGTAAAGGGCACGACCCACTTCACCGAACTCATATTTTTCAGCAAGCTTGGTTACGGTCTCGATTGTTTCGTTCAAACGAGTGAGGATCCACTTGTCTGCAACGGACTTTTCGCCGCTCAAATCGATATCTTCAAATTTCATATCGCCCATATTCATCAAAGCAAATCGGGATGCGTTCCAGATCTTATTGGCAAAGTTCCAAGTGGACTCTACTTTTTCATAGCTGAAGCGTAAATCCTGACCTGGTGAGCTTCCAGTAGAAAGGAAATAACGCAGGGAATCTGCACCGTACTTTTCAATAACATCCATTGGATCTACACCGTTACCAAGGGATTTACTCATCTTGCGTCCTTCCTCATCACGAACAAGTCCGTGAATCAGAACATCTTTAAATGGACGCTCGCCAGTGAATTCTAGTCCTTGGAAAATCATACGGGAAACCCAGAATGCAATGATATCATAACCTGTTACTAGGCAATCTGTTGGGTAGAAACGTTGATAGTCCGGTGATTCTGTTTCCGGCCAGCCCATTGTCGAGAACGGCCATAACGCAGAACTGAACCATGTATCAAGAACGTCTGTATCCTGCTCCCAATTTTCAATATCTTCCGGTGGGTTATGGTCAACATGGATTTCTCCTGTTTCTTTGTTATACCAAGCTGGAATTCGGTGGCCCCACCATAGCTGACGGGAGATACACCAGTCACGGATATTTTCCATCCAACGCATGTATGTGTTCTCAAAGCGGTTCGGTACGAAATTAACCTTGTCTTCTTGGGACTGTAGATCAATCGCCTTATCCGCAAGCGGCTGCATTTTAACGAACCATTGTGTGGAAAGATACGGCTCAACAACCGCTCCGCTTCGCTCACTGTGACCAACGGAATGCATGTGCTCTTCAATTTTGAAAAGAACGCCACTTTCCTGCAAGTCTTTTACTAGCTGCTTACGGCATTCGAAACGATCCATCCCATTGTATTTACCGGCTTTCTCGTTCATGCTGCCGTCTTCATGCATTACTAGGATACGTTCTAAGTTATGACGGTTTCCGATTTCAAAGTCGTTCGGGTCATGTGCTGGCGTAATTTTCACTGCACCGGAACCAAACTCCATGTCTACATAATCATCGGCTACGATTGGAATCTCACGGCCAGTGATAGGCAGTGTTACCATTTTTCCGATTAGGTGCTTGTAGCGCTCGTCTTCCGGATGAACCGCAACCGCTGTATCTCCAAGCATCGTTTCAGGACGTGTTGTTGCAATTTCAATGGAACCAGAACCATCTGTCAGAGGGTATCTCATATGATAGAAGGCACCTTGAACATCTTGGTGAATTACCTCGATATCAGAAAGAGCCGTTTTAGTTGCAGGATCCCAGTTGATGATGTATTCTCCGCGGTAGATAAGGCCGTTTTTATAAAGCGTTACAAATACTTCGTTAACTGCTTTGGATAGCCCTTCGTCCAATGTGAAACGCTCGCGGCTGTAGTCAAGGCCAAGTCCCAGCTTGGACCATTGTTCACGAATATGTTTTGCGTATTCGTCTTTCCACTTCCACGCTTCTTCCATGAACTTTTCACGGCCAAGTTCATAACGGTTGATTCCTTGGTTGCGAAGTTTTTCGTCAACTTTCGCTTGCGTTGCGATTCCTGCGTGGTCCATTCCCGGCAACCATAGAACATCAAAGCCTTGCATACGCTTCATGCGTGTGATGATGTCTTGCAGGGTAGTGTCCCATGCGTGCCCTAGGTGAAGGCGGCCTGTTACGTTTGGTGGTGGGATAACGATGGTGTATGGTGTTTTGTCCTGGTCATTTGTCGCTTCAAAAAAGCGGCCGTCCAGCCAGTATTGATAACGGTTTTTTTCGATTGTTTGTGGATCATATTTTGTCGGAAGGTTTACTTCATTCATTTCCATCCTTTTTCTCCTCCTATTTGTTCCAAAATAAAATAAAAAACTCCCTTCATCCAAATAAAAGGACGAAAGGAGTTAAGTTTCGCGGTACCACCTTTTTTTACAGGGTGAAAAAGATAGACTTTTCCCTGTACACTCAAATCTGTTAACGGCTCTCCACCGGTTTCAACTACTAGACGCGATGCGTTCGCTGAAACTACTCAAGGGCGACCTTCCAATCCGACTTTCCTGAGAAACCTTTCAGCTGATGGTTTCCCTCTCTAAAGGGGTCTGCAATTGTACTCTTCCCTGTCACTGTATTTGATCGTTATCTTATTACCTTACTATGTTACATAAAGGATATGCTAATAGTCAATAAGCTTCTCCAATTTTTTATTAAGTTATGCACAAAATGAAATAATTGTTCCAAATTGGGCACTATTTTCTGCACACAATCATATCTTAGGTATATATACATCGAGAAAAGTGTCTTAAGGAGGTACTTATGCGAAAATACAACCCTTATTCCTTGCCGCCATGGTTGAGACAGGTTCGAGGTGTATGCGCGCAATTTATCATTCCTATTTGTGTGTTTCAAGGAATACGTACCATCTTTCTTCCCACAACCTTCGACGTTCTCATTCTTGCCATTTGCATCGTGGTTGCCATTTGCTTTCATTTGGAATGGATCTAGGCGACCTGAAAAGCTGCCTCTTACTTAATTGTGAGGCAGTTTTTATTTCGTCTTCGACACATTATCTATAGCATATTTCCTAAGAATCATCCATAATACTACATAAAGCTAAGAATTTTCTACCAATTTCGACTTTAAAAGGAGACGTACATGATTTCATTTATGCAAAAACCTAAAAAGGTTCCTTATACTGCTGATATGCAGTTTCCGGAAAGACAAGCTGTTGTAAGTCATTCAGAAGATGCGGATTTGGCAAGCCGCCTTTACTATATGGGCTTCACAAAGGAACATCTGCAAGCTTTACAAAATGCAAAACCGGTCATATTTGAAATACTTGATGAAGTACTTGAAAAGGTGCTGGAACATTTATATAAACAACCGCCGATGAAACGGGTTGCCACAAGCAATTCCAGTAAGGAAAGACTAAAAGCAGTTTTTGTTCGCTATTTTCAAAGTCTCTTAAGCGGAAAGCTTGATGGAGAATTTTATAAAATGCGTAAAAAAATCGGCCAAACTCACAATGGCGTACACCTTCCCGTTACTTGGTTTTTGGCGACCTATTCCGCCATGCAGACCCTTCTGCTTCCAAAAGTAGTGGAGTTGCTTCAGGACAGTCCTAAAGATTTGGTGACTACGTTAACAGCACTGACACATATCATTAACTTAGACTCCCAACTCGTAGTCGAAGAGTATATCCATGTTCGTATTGATTTGCTTGAACAGGCAAATGAAGCAAACCGTACGTTGCAGGCGGAGCTTACCAAAATTAGTGAAGAAGTTGCTGGTACCGTGACGGAGACGGAAGAAACTATTCAGACTGTCACACTAAAAGCGGAAGAAGTCTTAAAAGATACCAATCTCACACAAAAAAGCAGCCAAAACCTGTTGCATTTAACCAATGACAATGAAATGCAAATGGAGAAGATGGTAGGTAATTTTGAAGAGGTTATGAAGGAAGTCAGTCAATCACTAGAAGAAATGCACACATTGAAGTCTGTATCTGAAGAAATCATTACGATGACACAAGGTATCGACAATATTGCCGATCAAACGAATCTTTTGGCCCTTAATGCTTCCATTGAAGCAGCACGCGCCGGTGATGAAGGCCGTGGTTTTGCCGTTGTTGCGAGTGAAGTGCGGAAACTTGCCGAAAGCTCGAAGGAACTTAGCAGTAAAATTAAAGTACTTATCGACAAGAGTGACCAGCAAATCACCAATGTGACAAGTATGATGTCTTCCATGCACAAAGTAACCGCCCAGTCGCAACAGAATATCGTCCAAGTGAAGGGCGGCATTGTCACAGTCAAAATGGAGATGGATAACTATCTGGATCGTTTCAATAAAAACAAAGCAGATTTGGATATTATCGTTAATTCTTTTAAAGAAATCAATCAATCGGCTGTCAGCTTGTCGTTGTTGACGGATACTCTACTCGCAAAAGCAGTTCATAAAGCATAAAAAGCAGGCCCATCCCAGATTAACTGGTTTGGGCCTCTTTGTTTTTATTTTGCTCTTCAATCTGATTGATCCTGCCTGCTACATATTCAATATTCTTGGCCAGCCAGTAGCTTCCCTGAATTCTTTTCACCAATTCTCGTTCTGAAGGGGCGTTTCTTTGGTTTGGATTTGGAGGCTGTTGAAACTGCCCTACTGCCTGCATAAACGATGCGGGATGCGATAAATAACTTAGTGTAAGATCTTTTTCATATTCTTGCAGACTGAATCCTTTTTGATATTCATAGAACCAGTCAATACAGTCATCACAGAATAATGGATACGTTCTTAAATATCGTTGATAAAAAGAGATAATGTCGTTGGCAGGTGCCGCTTGTTTTGCTCTCTCCCAGCTTATAAAATAACCCCTGCCCTCTGAATCTTTTACAAAGTGATGAAACGAAACTCTTCCATGTGTCATGGCCACACGATGTTTTTTCGTTTCCTTCACCGCCTCCTGCCAGTTTTCCAGCTTTTGTAGGGAAAATTTCTGGGCAAGCGATATTTCATGGGCATACGTACACACTTGAAGCTCAAATGGAGACATATACAGTTTCTTTTCACATACATCCACAAATTTTTCTAAGTCCTGTTGCTCTTTCGTCCATTCCTCTGAAACGCGGTCGTAAAAGGCTGTAATCTCTTCTTCTGGATACTCTTTCTCTTGGACCGTCATATTATGAAGTTTGGCCAGTTCTTTAAACATCATGCTGTCTTTAAAGTCCAGTTCCCGCTCTTCATTATCCTCAATCCACGGCATCAAGTAGTATGCATCAGAATAACTCTCAATAAAATAATAACCCTGCCTTGTTTGATAGATGGGAACAACCGTCTTGATACCGCGCTGGAATAGGGAATGAATATTGCGGAACAACGGATATGCCTGCTCTTTGTTAATTCTTTTGAGGGCAAACGCACCCTTATTCGTTGCAATCCTCCATACCCCACTATGCTGTTCTATATATTCAGGTACGATGCCATATTGATATACTAACTCTTCCACGCTTTGCTCATTTGTCTGCATCGCGAAAACTCACTTCCTCTGATATTTTCAGGTAAAAAAGAAGTGAGAAAAGGTCACCCCTTCCTCACTTTCCTCTCGAAGCCGGTTATTGACTCTTAGAGGACGCCTTTACCGGAATATATAACAATTGCCCTTCATTGATGTGATCATCTGTTGAAAGCCTATTGACTCTTATCAGCTGTTGAATGGATACATCATATCGCTCAGCAATATGGTCCATGGATTCCCCTTGCTGGACAATGCATATTTTCAGCTTAGTGAAATCATCTCCACCTTCATCCGCAAAAATTTTGGTCAAGGATAGGTCATTTTCATCTCGCGGTTCATCGGAATAATCCTCATATTGTTGAGGATCTGCTACCGCTTGTTGCCCCTTCCTTTTATCAAAGAAAGATACTACATTTGATGCTTCTTCCTCGTCCTGAGAGTGTGTACCTGCATGTAGTGAATGCAGCGGGGCATAAGCATCCTCAGATTTGTTTTGATAAATATAGTCTGCAGGGTTATACGGCGCTTCTACCTCAACAGGAGGAGCTTTCCTTGCTTCCACTTCAAAGGGGGCGTACTCTCCCTCATCATCGTAATTGTATTGCATATTTCTATCTATCTCATCTTGATTGAGGATTTCTTCTTCCTCGTCGTCTTCTTCCTCTGTATAGTATTGGTAGGTATCTTCTTCGTACTCATTATCGGAGTTTGCACTGCGATACATTGGTTCGTACTCGGCTACTTCTTCCCCTTCTTCTGCTACTGGTTCTTCTGCTTGAGCAAGTGCTTCTTGCTCGTATTGTGGCGCTTGTTTTTGAGAAGCATATGCTTCTTCATGGTCCCGGTTAGGTTCCACTTCATATTCAAACGATTCTTCTGTACTGTCTTGATCCTCTTCCCAGGCAGGTGCGCTTTGTTGATGGCCGTAAATACCAGAGATGGACAACTCGGCATCCAATTGGAGGCAGCCACGAGTTGGAACACTGTAGTCGAATGACTCAATGGCCACATAAATATCGTCTAAACTCTGGATCCTGTTCATCGGTATCGTAATATCGACCGGAAAGCGATGGTTCAATACGCAAACGCCATCCTCCCGCTGCTCTACTTCCTGTACAACACGGGCTTGAGGTTGATACTCCTCCTCATCGTCCGCCTCCGCATTCACATGATATTCCCCCGCTAATAATAAAGCTCCACGTATGGAAACATATTGGTCCTGCTCATAAATTTGTATATCAGGATCTAACGCAATGGAGATGAGCTCAGATACTTCCTGTCCCTTTTGAAACCATATAGATTCCTCGACTGAAAACCGCAAGCACGATTGCTGATCTGATGACAAAGCGGTTCCTCCTTTCACACCTATCAAAAATTTACTATATCAATAAAGATGTATGATGAGATTTGGGAGAATATGAATGGTTGGGAGAAATTTATGAAAGGGGGTCAGACCCTTGCAGGAGATTTGAGGTGAGTGTCGAAGGTGGCTTTGAACTTGGAGGTTGTTAGTAGATTGTATGATTTTTTGTTTGATTTCATGTTAGGTTGTTTGGTTTAGGTGGAATTTTTGTTGAGGGTATGGGAATTAGGTGTAGAAGGTTTCTTTTAAACGGTAGAAGTGAGGCTGGGAAATGTAGAAGTTGGCTTGGGAAATGTAGAAGGTAATCCGGGAAATGTAGAAGCTCGCTTGGGAAATGCACAACCAGCCCCGTTCACCAAATCATCACCAAAGTAAAACGCAAAAACCCGCCCTTACGCATTTTAACAATACATAAGGGCGGGCAGAGAAAACAAATCATTATTCCTTAATCGCGGCAAACGATTTTTCAATTGCATCCAATGTTTTTTCAATATCCTCATCCGTATGAGCTGTGGACAAGAACAATCCTTCAAACTGGGAAGGTGGTAGGAATACTCCATTGTTTGCCATCTCACGGAAAAACTTCGCAAAATAACCTAAATCCGAAGACTTTGCCACATCATAGTTCACTACTTCCTCACTATTGAAGAAGAAACCAATCATGGAACCGGCACGGTTTACAGAAACAGGAACACTGTACTTCTCGCCTAGCGCGACAATCCCTTCTTCTAAGCGATCCGCTTTTTTGCCGAACTCTTTATACGTTTCAGGAGTCAGTTGGGCCAAAGTCTCATATCCAGCTGTCATGGCCAGCGGGTTACCAGACAACGTTCCGGCCTGATAAATCGGTCCGCTTGGAGCAATTTGTGCCATGATTTCTGCTTTACCGCCGTAAGCACCGACAGGCAGGCCGCCCCCGATTACTTTACCAAGACATGTTAAGTCTGGTGTTACGCCGTAATATCCTTGCGCACAATGGTAATCGACGCGGAAACCAGTCATTACCTCATCAAAGATTAGTACTGCGCCATATTCAGTCGTTACCTCACGCAAGCCTTCCAAGAAACCTGGTTGCGGCGGAACCACTCCCATGTTTCCTGCAACAGGCTCCACAATGACACCGGCGATATCGTCTCCAAATTCCTTGAATGCATAACGGATGCTTTCCAAGTCATTGTAAGGCACAGTAATCGTGTTTTGAGCCACACCCTCAGGAACACCAGGGCTGTCTGGTAAACCAAGTGTAGCGACCCCAGAACCGGCTTTAATCAACAGAGAATCACCATGGCCATGGTAGCAGCCTTCAAACTTGATAATCTTGTTGCGGCCTGTGTACCCACGCGCCAAACGAAGTGCACTCATCGTTGCTTCCGTACCGGAGCTTACCATACGGACTACTTCGATGGATGGTACTCTTTCAATGACAAGTTTTGCAAGTTCGTTTTCAATAAGTGTCGGAGCACCAAAGCTTGTCCCTGATTCTGTTACCTTTTTGATTGCTTCCACTACGTGGTCATTGGAGTGCCCGTGAATTAGTGGTCCCCAGGAAAGGACATAATCTATGTATTCGTTACCGTCTACATCGTATATTTTGGAGCCTTTTCCTCGCTCCATGAAGATTGGGTCCATATCTACTGATTTAAAAGCACGCACTGGGCTGTTCACGCCGCCTGGCATCAGTTTGGACGCTTCTATAAAAGCTTCTTTTGACTTTTCATAACTTCTCATTCTTCTATCATCCTTTCTTTTATCTAAAATGAATTACATATTCACCGTTCCTTTTCGCTGCAGGCACTTGCTTTCCGCGGGCGGTCCGGAAGCCTCCTTGGCTGCGCCTGTCGGGTCTTTCCTGTCCCTTCCTCCCCCAGGAGTCAAGTTCCTTCCGCTCCAATCCACTCATCCTAGGAAATCAGGTTATTACTTCTCATCCAACCAACGCGCCACGTCTTTTGCGTAGTAAGTGATGATCAAGTCAACACCTGCACGTTTCATGCCAATTAGTTTTTCCATGACAACTTCTCGTTCGTTGATCCATCCGTTCATCGCAGCTGCTTTAATCATGGAGTATTCTCCGCTCACATTATAAGCAACAACTGGTACGTTGAAGTTGTTTTTCACATCACGGATGATATCCAAGTATGCCAAGGCAGGTTTCACGATCAGGAAGTCCGCTCCTTCTAGCATGTCGGACTCTGCTTCACGGAGTGCTTCTTGACGGTTGGCAGGGTCCATTTGGTATGTTTTTCTGTCTCCGAATTGAGGAGAGCTGTGGGCTGCATCCCGGAAAGGTCCGTAGAATGCGGAGGAATACTTAACTGCATAGGACATGATTGGAACATCTTCAAAGCCGTTCTCGTCCAACCCTGCGCGGATTGCCGCTACAAACCCGTCCATCATGTTTGACGGAGCAATGATGTCCGCTCCTGCACGCGCTTGGCTGACAGCAGTGCGCGCCAGTAAGTCCAACGTAGGATCGTTTAGAATCTTCCCTTCTTCTACAATCCCACAATGCCCGTGGGACGTATATTGGCACAGACATGTGTCTGCTATGACAACAAGTTCTGGGAAATGCACTTTGATTTGTGTGATCGCCTGTTGCACAATTCCATGTTCATGGTAGGCTTGCGTTCCTACTTCATCTTTTTCTTTCGGCACACCGAAGACGATAACGGATTTAATGCCCAGTTCCGTCACTTCTGCCATTTCTGCATTTAACAGATCCAAAGATAGATGGAAAACGCCTGGCATGGAAGGAACTTCGTTACGGATATTTTCTCCTTCCACCACAAAGATCGGGTAGATAAAATCTTCCTTATGTAAATATGTTTCACGCACAAGTGAGCGCATGTTATCTGAATTTCTTAATCTGCGATGACGATTAAATTGCAAGTCTTTCATATTATGTATCCTCCCTTTTAAAATATTGCAGGATTTCTTCTAGCAGACCGTCCATTGTATACTCAGATGGACTGATTGCCACATGTATTCCCGCCTTTTCGGCAGCATTTCTTGTTATCGGCCCAATGGTTGCTACTGGACCATCTGGCAGTCCGAATAATTCCAAAAAGTTATGTACGGTAGAAGGGCTGGTAAACGTGTATAGGTCAACCTTTCCCTCTTTTACCCATTTCCATTCCTTTTCCTCTGGTACTCGAATCACGTTTTCATATACGACTATCTGCTTAACATTGTACCCTATTCTACTAAGTTCTTCACGCAAAAGGGGTCGTGCAAGGTTGCCCTGTATGAGCAAGATAGAACTTACTTTTTCTTTTTTAAAACTCTCTATTAGATCTTCGGCTGAAAAACGTTTCGGTACTAGGTCCACATTAAAACCGAGTGACTCTAATGCTTGTTTTGTTTTTACTCCTACCACCGCAACCTTGTTTGGCAAAGGGCCTTGATAAAGTTCAAAGAAATACTTCACCCCGTTTACACTTGTAAACACAATCCATTCAAAGTCTGCTATATTGAATTCAATATCCGATATGACATCTTCAGAATCAGAAACATGCTGAAATTGAATAAGAGGGACTTCAAGCGAGGTCCCTCCGAGTGCTGCAATCTGCTTAGAAAAATACCTTGCCTGCTCTTTGCTTCTTGTAATAAGAATGCGTTTATCGGCTAAAGGCAAAGTACGATCCATTACTGATCCAGCTCCTTTTTCACATCATCAATTAATTTCTTTCCACCTTGCGCAGTAAGACTCTCCGCAGCTTCCAATCCTACCTTTACAGGGTCTGTTCCCGTGATTCTCTCTTTATATAAAACAGAACCATCTGGAGCACCTACAAGGACAGTCAAGGTGATGTTGTCATCCTGGCCAACAGAAGCAAATCCTGCAATTGGCACCTGGCATCCGCCTTCCATTTTATGAAGAAACGCACGCTCTGCAATGACTGCTTTATGTGTCACAGAATCTGTGAATAATGCTAAAGTCTCAAGCAGCTCTGCGTCATCTTCTCGGCATTCAATGGAAAGAGCACCTTGACCTACAGCCGGCAAACACAGATCTTCATCAAGGAATTCGGTCACAACATCTTTTGACCAGCCCATTCGTGCAAGTCCTGCTGCTGCTAAAATAATTGCATCATAGTCTTCGTTTTGAAGCTTTGCAAGGCGTGTATCAATATTTCCGCGAATCCATTTAATTTCTAAGTCCGGACGTTTTGCAAGGAGCTGTGCACCACGGCGCAGGCTGCTTGTTCCCACAATTGAGCCGCTCGGCAGATCAGCAAATTTCACATGATCCTTAGAGATGAACGCATCGCGGTGATCTTCACGGAATGGGATGCATCCGATCGTCAAACCTTCTGGTAAAACAGCGGGCATATCTTTCATACTGTGGACAGCCATGTCAATATCTTTATCTAGCATCGCTTGTTCGATCTCTTTTACAAAAAGACCTTTTCCTCCAACCTTAGATAAGGTTACATCAAGAATTTGGTCTCCCTTTGTTACAATTTCCTTTACTTCAAAATCGAATGGCGCACCTAATGCCTTCAATTGATCGATGACCCAGTTCGTTTGGGTTAAAGCAAGCTTACTTCTTCTAGAACCTACAATTATTTTTCTCATATTTCCTCCTTACCCAATGCCAATGGGATTCCTATTTCCTATAAAATCCAAAAATGAAAATTTGATAATCTACCGAACAGGAAAAAGTTGATGAGGACGACAAGAAACGCTGCGATATTCCAACTCGCAATAGCCTTCCCGCTAATTCCTTTGGCAAGTCTTTGATAAAAATAATAACTGTATGCGGTAATGACAATGAAAGAGCCTATCACTTTCATGTCATACCATTGAAATTCGGACAGTTTCACAGACGCCCAAATGCTTCCTAAAATTAATGACAGCAATAACATCGGTACTCCAATTACATTCAATACATAGGACATATGATCAAGTTTCGCCAAATCCTGAATGCGTAATAACCGCTTGCCCCACTTTTTCTCCTTTAACAGTCTATATTGAATGACATATAGCAAGGAAAAAGCGAAGGATAAGGAAAAGGCTCCATATGATAGAATCGCCATTGTGATATGTATGATGAGTAATTCAGATACCAATGCTTGTGCGACCACTTGTGATTCATGCTGTATGGGAGTGAATGTGTGTAATGCCAATACTAGAAATCCAATAACATTTGTAAAAAATACGATGAAATCAACTCGTAAAATTTTATTAATGACGAGCGAAAAGGTAATCAAAACCCACGTATAGAAATACATTCCTTCATAAAGCGTCAAAATTGGAAATCTTCCGGTATCAAGCATCCGTAAAAATAAGAAAACCGTTTGCAATACCCATACAATTGCAAGTAACCAGAAGGCTGTTTTATTTGCCTTCTGGTTATGTTGAAGAAAATCAATGAAATATAAGAGTACGCTTAAGGCATAAAGAAGAATCGTTAATTCATACAGCCTTGCGATTGTCATCTCTAGCATAGTTAACAGCCTCTCTTACGACCTGTATGTCGCAGCTTGAGGAAGCGGAATTCCTACCGGAGCAGAGGAACTCTTCTCCTTTTTCACAGTATAGTACTGTGTTTGAACTTCTTGTTGAACCGCCTCTTCAATATTAAAGATTTTAGTGAACAGTTCTAGAGATTCTTTTGCGTCAGATTCTGCTGAAAGTTCTTTCGCACGTAAAATTGGGTCACGTAGCATCTGATTGATGATGCTTTTCGTATGTTTATTTAAGACCTTAATCTCACGTTCTGAAAGATGAGGAAGTTTTCGTTGGATACTTTGCATCGTTTCGGATTGAATATCCAACGCCTTTTGACGTAATGCGGAAATGACCGGGACCACACCTAGTGTGTTCAACCAGTACTTAAATTCCACGATTTCCTCTTCTATGAACAGTTCAATCTCATCTGCCGCTTTTTTGCGTTCTGCCAAGTTGGCATTGACAATTCCCTCGAGATCATCAATATCGTATAAGAAGACGCTCTCTAGCTTATCCAGTTCTGGGTCCAAATCACGTGGAACCGCAATATCCACCATGAAGAGTGGACGGCCTTTTCTCATACGCTCGACATAGGTCATATCGTCTTTGGTTAGTACATAGTCTTTGGCACCGGTAGAAGAGATCAGAATATCCGCTTCTACCAACGCACAGGAAAGCTCCTGCATGGACTTTGCCTGGCCTGCGAAACGATTCGCCAGGTTTGTTGCTTTTTCCAAGGTACGGTTGATGACCGTTACCTTTTCTACCCCGTTGCTGTGAAGATTCTGGACGGCGAGTTCTCCCATTTTCCCTGCGCCTAAAATTAATACATGCTTGTTTTTTAAATCCCCAAAAATCTTTTTCGCAAGCTCCACTGCTGCATAGCTGACAGAAACGGCGTTAGATCCGATATCTGTTTCAGAATGTGCGCGTTTAGCTAAAGTGATAGCTTGTTTAAATAATTGATTAAAAATGGTTCCAACCGTTTTATGTTCTTGTGCGGCAAGAAAACTTGTACGAATTTGACCAAGGATTTGTGTTTCCCCAAGCACCATGGAATCCAATCCACAGGAGACCCGGTACAAATGCTCGATTGCCCCGTCATGTTCGTATATGTTCAAGTAAGGAGAAAACTCTTCCTTGTCTAGACCGAACCAATCTGCAAGGAAAGCTTTAATATAATAACGTCCAGTATGCAACTGATCGACTACTGCATAGACTTCCGTGCGGTTGCAGGTAGAAACAATGATGTTTTCCAAGATGGACTTTTGGTCCTTCAGAGCTACCATTGCTTTATTCAGATCAGCTGGATTAAATGTCAATTTTTCACGTATTTCAACAGGGGCCGTTTTATAATTAACACCGACTACTATGATATGCACTTGTTCGTACACCCCCACAAAAAATAATATCATCTACTAAAATTATAACATGACTAATGCTAGATACTTTTGTTAAAATGTGAACAAATAGTTTCCAATTAAGTAATTAGGATACATGAAAATATAGCGTTTTCATGGTTTCTCTTAGTTATATGTTACAAACATTACAATTCTTTTATTCACCAACTTGTACATTAACAGAATTTCATTGTAGAATCAAGGTTTCAGCCTCGATCTTAAGGAGGAAAATATGAAGAAAAATAGCTTTCTGCCTGGTTTGCTTTTATTATTTTTTGGTGCATATTTCCTGTTACAACAATTAAACATTGTGTTGTGGGAAGGGATGCTGCACTGGTCTACCATCCTCGTTATTACAGGAATTGCACTTTTATTACAAGCTTATAAACAGAGTGACTATCCTAATATCCTTCCCGGCTTTATTTTGTTGGGGATTGGGTTGCATTTTCAGTTGAAAGACATAGTTGCTGCCTGGCCCGATCATTTCGCGGTGATTATCTTGATTATTGGGATTGGCTTTATTCTTCGTTCGCAAAAGACGAAGGGCGGCATGTTTGAGGGAGTCTTGTTGTGCATTCTTGCCAGTTTCTTTCTTTTCTATGATACGTTTATGGAGATGCTGGGTGTTGTAGAGACTGGTTTTGCTAGTTTACATACTTTTTGGCCTGTTTTGTTGATTTTGCTTGGTGCGTTTTTTGTTTTTAAGAAGAAATAAGGGAAGACCTACAAGCAATGGAGTGTTATTCCGTTGTTGTAGGTCTTTTTTGTTTCATGGTTATTGTTTTGACGCCGCTGGTGATTTCCGCAAACGGCCAAAAATCATCCCTGTACTCCCTGTTTCCTTTCGCTCCAGGTGTTCGCTTTCCGCGGGACGGTGCTTGAGCCTCCTCACTTCGTTGCGGGGACTCAAGCTACCGTTATCCCCCCGCCGGAGTCTCACACCTTGCACTCCAGGAAACAGGGGAAATCTGAATCACCAAATTGATTACTGGTTACAGAACTGCTTCTAGGAAGTCTCTTGTTCGTTGGTTTTTTGGGTTATTGAAGAGGTCCTGTGGGGGGCCTTCTTCGACGATTTTGCCGTCGTGCATATAGATGACACGGTCGGCGACTTCTTGTGCGAATCCCATTTCGTGGGTGACGACCACCATGGTCATGCCTTCTTCGGCGAGTTCTTTCATTGTTTTTAGCACTTCTCCCACCAATTCTGGGTCAAGGGCGGATGTTGGTTCGTCAAACAGCATCACTTCAGGCCTCATGGCAAGGGCACGGGCAATTGCCACACGCTGCTTTTGCCCTCCTGAGAGTTTTTCAGGATAAACATTCTCTTTGTCTGACAAGCCTACTTTTGCCAAAAGGTCGGATGCAATTTTTCTGGCTTCCTCTTTTTTCAGCTTCTCGACCTGGACAGGAGCTTCCATAACATTCTCCAAAACTGTTTTGTGAGGGAAAAGATGAAAATGCTGAAACACCATGCCGACTTTTTGACGGACTTTATTTAAATTGTCTTTTTCTACTTCCACTTCCTTGCCATCTATGACCACGGTGCCGCTATCCTTCATTTCAAGGAAATTCAAGCAGCGCAGAATCGTACTTTTACCGGATCCGCTGGCACCAATCAGGCAGACAACTTCTTTATTTTTAACAGTCAAAGATATATCTTTTAAAACATGTAGGTCCCCGAACGATTTATTTAAATTTACGACTTCTATTTTATTACTCATTACCCCTACCTCCTATCTATCACTAGCTGAGAATTTACGTTCTAACAGATTAACAAATATTCCGATCAATCCTACAAGGAATAAGTAGTAAACAGAAACTACCAACAAGTACGTCATATAGTCAAAGCTGTTTGCACCTTGTGTTTGCGCTACATTGAACAGTTCGTAGAAACCGATGAATGCCGCTAAGGATGAATCTTTTAAACAGATGATAAACTGATTTCCAAGTGGCGGCAGCGCCCTTCTGAATGCCTGTGGCAAAATAATTCTTCTCATCGCCAAATTGCGGGTCATACCCAATGAGCGTCCTGCTTCCATTTGTCCTTTGTCAATCGATTGAATAGTTCCACGAAATATCTCGGCAATATAGGCACCATTATGGAAGGCCAGCGCCAATGTGACGGACCAGAATGCAGTGATTCCCATCTGCACCAATCCATAGTAGAAAACAAAGATTTGAACAATCAACGGTGTTCCCCGTACAAGGTATATGTAAGTATTGGCGATCCATTCAAGTACTTTAATCTTGGATATTTTAAGGAAGGCGAAAAATAAGCCTACGAAAAGTGCAATAACAATTGAAATGGCTGTAATTTGAAGGGTTTTTAACATCCCTCTTAAAAACATGTCGTATGAACTGAAAAAAACATCGATAAAATGTGCTAAACTGGGCATACTTTGCTTCACTCCCTTATGCTGTTGTGTGCTATTAGTGGTGGATAAAGCTGATAAAAAATGTGTGGTGAGTGAACACCACACATTTCAGAGACAGGATTGATTATTCTAGTTCGGTATTACTCACCCGGGTCTGAAGTAATGTCTTCACCAAAGTACTTTTCACTTATCTCTTTCAATTTTCCGTTATCACGTAAAGTTTCAAGCGCTTCATTAATCGCTTCCAGTAAAGCTTCATTTCCTTTGGCTACGGCCACAGCCTGTTCACTGCGATCCAATAGTTCACGTGCCTCCAGTTCCATTCCGGAGCCGATTGCTTCACGACCGGTAACAAAATCTGTTACCACTGCATCATGGCGGCCATTGTTAAGTGCCTCTAACGCAACAACGTCGCTATCATAGTTTACGATATTATCAGATACACCCTCCACTAAATCCGCATAAGTGGATCCTCTGGAAACGGCAATTTCCACTCCCTCTAAATCATCCATTGTTTGGATGTCACTGTCAGGACGTACAAATATCTGGGCCCCAGAATAATAATACGGTGTGGAGAAGTCCACTTCTTTTAATCTCTCTTCCGTTATGGTATGACTCGCAACCGCCGCATCAAAGCGGCCATTCTTTACTCCTTCAACAATACTCGCAAATGTGTACTTTTCCTGCTCTGGTTCCAACCCAAGCTCAGCCGCAATAGCTTCTCCGACTTCAATATCAAAACCGGTCATGTTTCCGGAACCGTCTGTAACACTAAATGGCGCAAATTCTCCTGAAGAAGCAAATATAAACTTGTCTTCCTTTACTAATTCGTACCCTTCACTTGTTGTCGTTTTACCACCGCATGCTGCCAGAATGGTAGACAACAAAAATAACGTGACTAACAATACCCTTTTTTTCAATTTCCAAAATCCCCCTTAGTGTCCATTTTTTTCGTCTCCCTTTTATGTTAACAATTACGGAAAACTACCACAAATAAGCTCAGTAATCATATTTGAGAATTATTCTGTAAATTCTAACTTCAGAAGACCTGACTACCTGTGTATCTTATGTATACGCGGAATTACTCCTTGTACATTCTATTCCCTAATGCTTCACACTAATAAACATATTTTTCGAAATTTTTTACACTTTTTAAAAACAAAAAAATAGATTCCACAGCCTTTATCATGTAAGCTATGAAATCTATTCTATTTATTAATCCTTTGATAAAATAAGCATTATTCTTTCTATCACTTCTTCCCCTGTGAGTGTTGTTTCTCCCCCACCTTGGACGAAGTCTTCTCTGCCGCCTCCCTTTCCGTTTATGAATGCAAAGACTTCTTTGGCAATGAACTTCAAATCGAGATCAGTCTCGCTTCCCCTAGCCCCAACAAATTGCAGCTTGCCTGTATTTTCTGCTATAAGGAACACGTTGAGGTCCTCTCTAGTAGAAACTAATTTTCGCGCCATACTTTGAAGTTCTGCCATTTCCCTATTTTGAAGGACAGATTTTATTATTGACCGACCTGAAACTAATTCGCTTTGAGAAACAAGAGCAGCTACCTCGTATTCTAGAAGCTTTCCTTTCATGTCTTTTAGCTCTTTTGCCTGTTCTTTACTCTGGCCCAACATTCTTGTGACCGCATCACTCATCCCATTTTGAGGAGCGTTTAATAGGGAGGACAATTCTGATAGTACCTGCTGTTTTTCATGAAGTTGTTTTAACACTCGATTTCCTGCAACAAAGGATACACGGATCATGTTCTTTTGTTTTTCTAACGATAGAATCTTAAGGGAAGCTACTCCTCCTGTTGAATGAGGGTGTGTTCCTCCACATCCGTTATAGTCAAAGTCCGGGATGATGACGAGGCGGATATTTTCCGATACGGATAGCTCTTTTCTTAATGGATAGTCTGAGAGTTCTTCCTTTGTGACCCACTTGGCCTCTATCTTGCGGTTTTCAAGAATAATTTTATTTACAAGTGTTTCAGCCTCCAGAAATTCCTGTTCCGTCAACCCTGTGGTATCAAGATCAATGGTGGACACGTCTTTCCCCAGATGAAAACTTTTCGTTTTATAGGAAAATAGCTCTTCAAAAGCTGCTGATAAAAGATGCTGCCCTGCATGTTGCTGCATATGGTCATATCGTCTTTCCCAATCGATAGTTCCTTTGACAACCTTTATGCTTTCGGGAAGCGGTTGCCCCAGGTAATGCCTTATTTCTCCGTTGATTTCTTGCACTTCGAGGACTTTATGTTCATTCAGTGTTCCCGTGTCATATGGCTGTCCGCCGCCTTCAGGGTAAAATGCAGTTTGTTCTAAAACGGCATACCATTTTCCAGATTCGTCTTGTGATTGCTTTGATAATGTGGTGGTGAATGTCTGTATGAAAGGGTCTTGGTAAAACAACTTTTCCATCTATATCACTCCTGGCTTTAAACTAAAAAACTGCGTTCAGAGGATTTCTCCCTCTGATTCGCAGTTTTAGTATTACTTCATTCTTTTTTGCAACATGCCCCAGACTTCATCTTTTCCTTGTCCTGTTTCGGAGGAGAAGAGGATTAATTCGTCTTCTTTATCCATACCAAGGGTTTCTTTTATAACTTTTAAGTGCTTTTGCCATTTCCCTTTAGGGATTTTATCGGCTTTGGTCGCAATGACGACTACTGGAAGCTCGTAATGCTTCAGGTACTCATACATCGTGACATCATCCTTGGATGGCGGATGGCGAAGGTCCACTATTTGCAGGACCGCACGTAGCTGCTCTCTGCTTGTCAAATAGGTTTCCATCATTCTTCCCCATGCATCACGCTCGGATTTCGGGACTTTCGCAAATCCATAACCAGGTACATCGACGAAATGCAACATTTCATTGATCAGGTAAAAGTTCAATGTTTGTGTTTTTCCTGGTTTGGAGGATGTTCTTGCAAGGTTCTTACGGTTGATCATCTTATTAATGAAAGATGATTTTCCTACATTCGAACGACCCGCCAAGGCGAATTCTGGTAGTAGCTCACTTGGGTATTGTTCTGGTTTAACGGCACTTATGACTATTTCTGCTTGTGTTACTTTCATTTTTTCTCTCCTGCTAATGCGTGTTCTAACACTTGATCTAAATGTGATACTAAAACAAACGTTAAATCTTTTCGCACACTTTCTGGAATATCATCCAAATCTTTTTCATTCTCTTTAGGTAGTATAACCTTTTTTAAGCCGGCGCGGTGTGCACTCAGTGATTTTTCTTTTAATCCGCCGATAGGAAGCACACGCCCTCTTAACGTTATTTCACCTGTCATTCCAACATCTCTTCTGACCGGTCTGCCTGTTAATGCTGAGATCAAGGCAGTGGCCATCGTAATCCCGGCGGATGGACCGTCTTTTGGAACAGCACCTTCTGGGACATGTATATGGATATCATTTTTCTCATTGAAATCCGGGTCAATATTTAGTTCATCTGCTCTGGAACGGATAAAACTGAATGCTGCATGTGCAGACTCTTTCATCACATCCCCAAGTTTACCGGTCAACATAAGTTTTCCTTTACCTGGTGATAGAGATACTTCAATTGATAATGTATCGCCACCAACAGTTGTATAGGCAAGGCCTGTTGCGACACCAACCTGGTCTTCCTCTTCCGCCTGTCCATAACGAAATTTAGGTTTTCCAAGGAAATCGGCAAGGTTTTTATCTGTGATGACGACCCTTTTCTTTTCACCGGAAACGATAAGTTTGGCTGCTTTTCTGCAAATGGAAGCAAGTTGTCTTTCTAAACTACGCACTCCTGCTTCACGGGTATGGTGACGGATGATGGACATTAGTGCCTCATCTCTAATTTGCAGAAGATTCTTCTGTAAACCATGCTCCTTAGCCTGACGTGGCAGCAGATGGTCTTTTCCGATGTTTAACTTTTCTATTTCTGTGTAACCTGCAATTGTGATAATTTCCATTCTGTCTCGTAACGGCCCAGGAATGGTTGCCAAATTGTTTGCGGTTGCGATGAACATGACATTAGAAAGGTCATACGGTTCTTCGATATAGTGGTCACTGAAATTAAAGTTCTGTTCAGGGTCCAATACTTCCAATAATGCAGAAGATGGATCTCCCCTGAAATCATTAGACATTTTATCAATTTCATCTAAAAGGAATACCGGATTGATGGTTCCCGCTTTTTTCATGCCTTGAATGATTCGTCCCGGCATTGCTCCCACATAGGTTCTTCTATGACCGCGGATTTCCGACTCATCCCGAACTCCACCAAGGGAGACGCGGACAAATTTACGATCCAGTGATTTTGCGATCGAACGTGCCAGAGAGGTTTTACCCACACCAGGAGGTCCTGCTAAACAAAGAATTGGGCCTTTTAAGGACTTTGTCAGTTGTTGAACAGCCAGGTATTCCAGCACGCGTTCTTTCACTTTTTCCAGTCCAAAGTGATCCTCGTTAAGAATTTCTTCCGCTCTGATAATATTCAATTGGTCTTCAGTTGCTTCCGTCCATGGAAGGTTCATTAGCCAGTCAATATAGTTGCGAATAACAGAGCTTTCTGCAGAACTGGATGGAATTTTTTCATAGCGGTCGATTTCCTTTAATGCGGTCTTTTTCACATTTTCCGGCATTCCGATCTTTTCAAGTTTCTCTTTCAGATCCTCAATTTCGCCGCCTTTTCCTTCTTTATCCCCAAGCTCTTTCTGGATTGCTTTCATCTGTTCGCGTAGATAATATTCCTTTTGGGTACGTTCCATGGAACGCTTCACACGCAGACCGATTTTCTTCTCGAGCTGCAGTACTTCTTTTTCATTGTTTACATGCTTGATTACTTTGTTCAAACGCTCTTTCACATCTCGTGTTTCCAAGATATCCTGTTTTTCTTTCATGTTCACAGGCAAGTGAGAAGTAATGATATCTGCCATTCTTCCAGGCTCTGTTATATCTGAAACAGTATGATATGTTTCGATTGTTGTTTTCTTGGAGAGCTTTGTGTATGTATGGAAATAGTCCAGCAAAGTTCTCATCAAGGCTTCATCTTCCGGGTCTTTCTCTTCTGTATCCGGATAGGTCAAAAGTTTGGCTTCCCAGTGTGTATCTTTTTCAATGAACTCTTCAATTTTCGCACGTTCCAGCCCTTCTACCAGGACGCGGACCGTACCATTTGGAAGCTTTAACATTTGTTTTACTTTTGTTAAAGTACCCCAAGTATATAGGTCTTCTTTTGCAGGATTGTCGGTTCCTACTTCTTTCTGTGTAGAAAGAACGACAATATCATCCCCAAGCATTGCTTGTTCTAACGCTTCTATTGACTTTTCCCTTCCGACATCCAAATGTAAAACCATTGTCGGAAAAACCATCAGTCCTCTTAAAGGCAATAATGGAACATGATATTCCTTATTTGTTGCCATGGTAACACCCCCGTACGCTCTTCCTTTATGTATCTTTGTTCAATTCTATCCTAATTAAATTGCCCTGTCTAATTAAAGAGACAGTTTAACCTGCAAAAGAAGGGTTGTTCTATTATCTTTTACAAGTTTGCCATCGTTAATAAAGAAACGGTAGTAAAAATTTTACCTTTTTCAAGACTTGAGTGCAATAAGTAAGCCTTAGTGTATGTAAAACAGGCAGACCGTCACAAGGCCTGCCCACCATTTACATGGATTCTGTTTTTGGAATGCTGATTGGTGCGTTTAAAATGCTTTCTACGTTTGTTTCAGTAATCTTTTCTCTAAGTAAGGTAAGATCGAGAACCTCTTGAAACTCTTTTACCGGAATGACTTCAATACCGTCAATATCTTTAATAATCGATTGCATATTATCAGCTGGAATGATGACCCTCTTTGCACCAGCCTGTTTTGCCGCTTTTATTTTCGGAATGACACCACCAATTGGTTTCACTGTTCCGTGGATGCTGATTTCTCCTGTCATTGCGACAAGATTGCTGACTGGAATTTTGAAAATAGCAGAATAGATTCCAGTTGCCATTGCAATCCCTGCAGAAGGTCCGTCAATTGGAATCCCCCCAGGAAAATTGACATGGATATCGTAATCAGCAGCAGGAACTCCCAGTTTTCTTAATACGGTAATAACGTTCTCGATAGAGCCTTTCGCCATACTCTTTCTGCGAATGGATTTGCCACCTTGATTACCCATGCTTTCTTCTTCCACGATACCTGTGATATTAACAGTGCCTTTTTTCTCTTCGGTAGGGATCGCGGTCACTTCTATCTCAAGAAGAGCGCCAGAGTTCGGACCGAATACCGCCAAGCCGTTGACAAGTCCAGGTTGTGCCGCTTCTTTAATTTTGTTTTCGTATTTCGGTGCCAATTGACTGGAGTGTATCACCCATTCAATGTCAGCCACCTTTACAGTATCTCGGTCTTCTGTGATAGCCAGTCCACATGCAATCTGCATCATGTTTACCACTTCTCGCCCGTTTCTTGTATATGAGGCAAGGAGGGTAATACCTTCTTCTTCGACCAGCATATTGATTTTAGAAGCTGCATTTCTAGCCACAGCCTCCAGCTCCTCTTGATCTAATTCACGGAAAAAGACTTCCATACATCTAGATCTTATTGCAGGAGGAATTTCATTTGGCGTTCTTGTAGTTGCCCCAACAAGACGAAAATCTGCAGGCAGACCATTTTGGAAAATATCATGAATATGGGTTGGGATTTGGTTATTCTCTTCGCTATAGTATGCGCTGTCTAAGTATACCTTTCTGTCTTCTAACACTTTAAGTAATTTGTTCATCTGGATAGAATGAAGTTCACCAATTTCATCAATGAAAAGCATTCCTCCATGCGCGTGGGTTACAGCTCCTTGCTTTGGTTGCGGTATTCCTGCTTGGCCCATCGCTCCTGCACCTTGATAAATCGGATCATGCACAGAACCAATTAACGGATCTGCAATTCCTCTTTCATCAAATCTAGCAGTTGTAGCATCTAACTCGATAAAAACGGCAGAACCTCTGAATGGTGACTTTGGGTTCTTTTTTGCTTCTTCCAGAACAAGTCTTGCTGCAGCAGTTTTTCCTACTCCAGGAGGTCCGTAAATAATAACATGCTGCGGATTCGGCCCACAAATAGCAGCTTTTAAAGCCTTGATTCCATCTTCTTGTCCGACGATTTCTTTAAAGCTTGTTGGTCTAACTTTTTCTGCGAGCGGTTCCGATAAGGAAATACTTCTCATCTTTCTTAGTTGTTCCATTTCCTTTTTTGATTCTTTATCAATGGTTACTTTTTGCGTCCGTTGGTTTTTGAGCAGGTTCCAGAAATAAAGGCCGATGATGACCCCAAAGAAAAGCTGTATGAACAGTGCTATACCCGTGAAAGACATAGAAACCCTCCTGCATTCTTGATGTGATTATATGGTAGTATCTCCGTGGGATTGGGTAATAATCCAACAAAAAATATTTGGATAAAATAGGCTTCACACGAAAAGATTGGAGGGTATAACATAATTTTAGAAAAGGAATATATGAAACCTTTTAAGGGTTTCTTTCGTAAAAAAGGGAAAAGGAGGCAAAAAATATGATAGAACTTACCTTCACACTCCCACTACTTAAACATTCTGCTAAGCCAATACCCATACTTGACTCTCAAGGAAATCAAGTTGCATCTTTCAATCGAACATACAGAAAAAAGTGGGTGGAAGTAGTTTCCAAGCTACCTATCCCTATTCTATCGGAAGGGGTACAAGCTTTCTTTGAAAAAAAAGATTTAATTGGAGTTTCACATAATGGAGAAACGATAAAAGTAGAGGAGCGGCCATTTAAGGAAAACTTGTTTAAACCTAAATGGGATGTTACCCATACTAAAAATTCTGGAGAAGAAGAAACATATTTTTTTCAAGATATAACTAAAATAAAGACCCATGGCAGGTTTATATACAACAAAAACAATCGTCAATTCACCCTTGAAAAAAATTTAATGGATGGAACCACTTACATAAAAGAAGATGGGGTATTAATAACTGAAATCGCAAGGGTTAGATCCCTCCCAAGTCCAAGCTATATCATAAAATCTAAGGAAATGTGTCAAATCTCTTTATTAGAAATTGCAGTTCTTCATCAAATATGCCATCTTCAATTAAAGGATTAAACAAAAAAGCACTCTCCCTTTAAGGAAAGTGCTTTTTATTTGTAGTTTTTATTTATGCAGAAGTCTTCTCGTCTTGTTTCAACTCAGACCCATCATCTAAAATCAACTTCGGCGCCACATTGTCAGCAACCGTTTCAGCTGTAATCACACACTTCTTGATATCCTCACGAGAAGGAAGCTCATACATCACATCAAGCATAATTCCTTCAATGATAGATCTCAATCCACGCGCACCCGTTTTTCTCTCGATTGCTTTTTTCGCAATCTCAGTTAATGCACCTTCTTCAAACTCAAGTTCCACATTATCAAGATCAAGCATCTTTTGATATTGCTTCACAAGTGCATTCTTAGGCTTTGTAAGGATTTCAATTAGTGCATCCTCATCAAGTGGCATTAAGCTTGCTGTTACAGGAAGACGACCGATGAATTCCGGAATTAAACCGAAACGTAGTAAATCTTCCGGCAATACTTTGCCAAGCAATTCTTTTTGCTCTAGATCGTCCGCTTTCGTTTCCGCAGTACCGAAACCGATAACCTTCTTCCCTAGACGGCGTTTAATAATTTGCTCGATTCCGTCAAATGCTCCACCGCAAATGAATAGGATGTTCGTTGTATCGATTTGGATGAATTCTTGATGTGGGTGCTTACGTCCGCCTTGAGGAGGAACGCTTGCAACAGTACCTTCAAGAATTTTCAATAGCGCTTGCTGTACACCTTCACCAGATACATCACGAGTGATGGACGGATTTTCAGATTTACGCGCTACTTTATCAATTTCATCGATGTAGATGATTCCTTTTTCGGCTTTCTCCACATCATAATCAGCAGCTTGGATCAGCTTTAATAGGATGTTTTCTACATCTTCCCCAACATAACCAGCTTCTGTTAAGGAAGTCGCATCTGCAATCGCAAATGGTACATTCAGAATTCTTGCAAGTGTTTGAGCAAGAAGAGTTTTACCGCTACCAGTTGGTCCGATCATGGCAATATTACTCTTGGCTAGCTCGACATCATCAATCTTACTGTTGGAGTTAATACGCTTATAGTGGTTGTAAACCGCCACAGATAAAGATTTCTTCGCAGACTCCTGACCGATAACATATTCGTCCAAAATATCACGAATTTCTTTTGGTTTTGGAACGTCCTTAAATTCTACTTCTTCCTCTGTACCCAACTCTTCTTCTACGATTTCTGTACAAAGTTCAATACATTCATCACATATGTATACGCCTGGACCTGCTACAAGTTTACGAACTTGATCTTGTGTCTTTCCACAGAAAGAACACTTTAATTGTCCTTTTTCGTCATTAAATTTAAACAAATTGTTTCACCCCTTATCATTTCTCTCTTTTCCCATCCATCGGCTGGTTCCTAAAAAATGAGAAAAACTCATCACTTTTAAAAAATAGTTATGTACTGCATTTTACCACATTTTTGCCTAACATTTCTAATAATAATACTTTGGTTATGTATGGATATTTTAGAAGATGAGTCCGTACTATTGTATCCATGAATTCATTTTACTAACACAGGGATGAATGGAAAAAGCGGAAAACTTTGCTTTTAAAAAGGTCAAAATGGTACAAAACAAGGCACGATCAAGTCGCGCCTTGTCTCTTATACTCTATTATGCAACATCTTTGCTGTTTTCTACAAGGAAATCAATTGCTTTTCTGATTTTCAAATCTTCCTTAAGACCTTCAAGACTTCCTAATGCTTGCTTGATTTGGTCAACAGACATGTTGTACATGCCAGCCATTTTTTCGATTTCTTCGTTTGCTTCTTCATCAGTAACTTCGATGTTTTCAGCTTTAGAGATCGCTTCAAGCGTAAGGTTCATTTTCACACGCTTTTCAGCATCTTCTTTCATTTGAGTACGAAGAGCTTCTTCATCTTGGCCGGAGAACTGGAAGTAAAGCTCCATGTTCATACCTTGCATTTGAAGGCGTTGTTCGAATTCACGAACCATGCGGTCAGTTTCAGTTTTCACCATTGCTTCAGGGATTTCCACTTCTGCATTAGCAGCCGCTTTGTCCACTAGCGTGTCGCGTAGGTGGTTGTCAGCTTCTGTCTTCTTCGCTTCTTCTAGGCGAGCTTTCGTTTTTGCTTTAAGCTCTTCAAGCGTTTCAACTTCTTCATCTACATCTTTCGCGAACTCATCGTCAAGTGCAGGAAGTTCTTTTGTTTTGATTTCGTGTACAGTTACTTTGAAAACTGCAGGCTTTCCAGCAAGCTCTTCAGCATGGTACTCTTCAGGGAAAGAAACTTCTACTTCTTTCTCTGCTCCAGCTGCAAGACCTACTAATTGCTCTTCGAAACCTGGGATGAACGTGTTAGTACCAATTTCTAGAGAATAGTTCTCTGCTTTTCCGCCTTCGAATGCTTCGCCGTTAACGAATCCTTCAAAGTCCATAACAACAGTATCGCCGTTCTCTACAGTTCCTTCTTCTTTCACAGCAAGCTCAGCTTGACGCTCTTGAAGACCTTTCAGATCAGCTTCTACATCTTCGTCTGTAACGTTAGCGTCAAGACGCTCCACTTCTAATCCTTTGTACTCGCCAAGTTTAACTTCAGGCTTCACGATCACTTTAGCAGTGAAAACAAGTTTTTCGTTTTTAGCGATTGTTTCGATGTCGATTTCAGGTTGATCAACAGGCTCGATTCCAGTTTCAACAACTGCGTTAGAGTATGCAGTTGGAAGAATGATATCAAGAGCATCTTGGTATAAAGATTCTACACCAAAACGTTGTTCGAACATTCCACGAGGCATTTTCCCTTTACGGAAACCTGGTACATTTACTTTAGTAACTACTTTTTTGAATGCTGCGTCAAGACCTTTATTAACTGTTTCCGCATCAACTTCAACTGTTAATACGCCTTGATTACCTTCTAACTTTTCCCATTTAGCAGACATAATTTTCCCTCCAACATCTATTTTCAAAAAAGATAATGATTTTCACACTATCTAATCTGATGAACCACACATGGTGGTTGTTGTTTTCTACATTTTTGCTGCAAGTACACAGTCTTAAACACCCCTTATTACAAGAGGTTAATCTAAGAACCTATATCGTATATACAGTTTACAACCCTTACATTATAACATAATCCCAGATGAGTTCAACACATAGCCTCATAATCGTAAATATGAAAAATCTTCAAGCTTATTGATTTCACGTGTGACTGACTTAACTTCGAGAGTGGAAACGTCGTATTGTGCTGCAAGCTCTTCATCGCTTGCTTCCAAACCAAACAATTCCACCCCGGCATGGTGCAGTCCAGCAGCCCATACTTCCGGTTTATCGGGGGTGAATGCCAAAGGAAACTGAACTGTATGTATTCGGACTAACATCTCTTTTAAACCTTCAAAAAGAGAGGGATTATCACTTTCCACTGTATCTTCTAGTATAGAAATAATTTTATTTAAGAAAGGATCCTCTTCGCCACTTTTTAAGTTGGATGGAACAATGATGGTTCGTTGACCCATTTTACATACTTCTGTTTCCTTGTCCCAGCCTTGTTCAATCAGAAGGTGCACCAGGAAGGTTTTCAAAACGGGATGCTTGAGTTCATCCTTTAAGTATTTTTCAATTTCAGGAACTAGCGGACGAATGTTGCGGTGCTTCAACGATTGGATAAGTTCATATTGTTTTTGGACATTTCCTTCATGAAGCAAAAACAATTCATCCTCTTGGTCGTTATAATCTGGTTCCATTGATTCGTTTTCTTCTGAAGGAAGCATCTTTCTAGCAAACTCTAAAAGCTGATAGAAATTTTGCGCATATTGAGCAGGCAGCTTGTCTTCTTCAAGGATTGCTTCAATGGTCGTTTTGACTTCACCATACTCCTTTAATTGGATAAGAATTGTTATGTATATCTGAAGCACATGAAAATAATCGCCGATATCTTCTCGCAGCATTTTCTTGCAACGATTTCTCGCTTCTGTCAACTGGCCAAGTTCCATGTAGCAAACAACCATGCCAAGCTCTACTTCTGCATAAGCATACTCATTTTCACGGGCTTGTTCAAAAAGCTCCAAAGCCTCCGAGAACTTTTTTTCTTTCATGGTCTGCATGGCTTTTTCGAGCAGTCTTTGTTTTAAATTAGGGAACTCTACGATCTTTTTCTCTTTTCTCATATGTAGGTAGCCGTCCTATTTTTATTGTTGTGAAATATTTGAAACAAGTTTATCAATGATTAGAGGGGAGCACAAGCGAAAGGGTGGAGATTCGGAGCTGAAATAGTTCTATATGACCTTTTGTGTTTTTAGTAAAGAGCTTCGGGTGTATAGACTGCTTCTATTTGACCTTTGGACTTTCTTTCACGGCGCTTCGGGCGTATAGACCGCTTCTATTTGACCTATGGCGCTTCGGGATCATAGACCATTCCTAATCCCTCTATAAAAACTATACAACAAAAAACACCATGCCATCATTTTTATCAACACTCTTTTAGAAGAAGTGTTCATAAAAATGCACATAGTGTTTTTAAATAAGTGGCGTCCCAGGAGGGATTCGAACCCCCGACACACGCCTTAGAAGGGCGTTGCTCTATCCAGCTGAGCTACTGGGACATTATTAAAATAAATTCTTGCAATAGTTAATCTGTACTACCGTCGTCCCGATTTTGCTAGGAGTAAATCAGAGCCGTTTCAAAATCGGTACGCTGAAGCTTTTTCAGGAAGCGTATTCGATCGTGCTCTATCCAGCTGAGCTACTGGGACATTATAATAGATAATGTATTATGTACTCACCGATAAGAAATATTTACTAATTATCAGCAGCGACAAGATTTATTATATGAGATATATAAATTAAAGTCAACACTTTTTAAAAAACTTTTCTCAAATAATTTTCACTCACTTATTTTTTCTATTAAAGAGAGGGGAAGTCCCTCCCTTCTGTTACTTTTCAAAAGTATGGGAAGAAAGTTTTTCTCCCTTTTCATTATAGTAATGTACAAAATAACAGGAATCTTTTGCATCCAGTATAGCATAAGTTTTATTCCGTGTCATACGAGGAAGTTCAATGCTCCCGGGATTGATAAAGAGGATCCCATCCAAATATTCCACACCTGCAATATGTGAATGGCCGAAACATGCGATATTCGCATTTTCCTCTTCAACAGCGTATTTTAATGGCAATAAAGAAGATTTCACCTGATAAAGGTGACCGTGTGTAGCAAAAAGTCGTTGGTTGCCAATTTCCTTGGTTAATTGTTGAGGATAATCATCGTCAAAATCGCAGTTTCCCCTTACTCCATAAAAGCCTTTCATTTCTTCGCTTGTAGAAGGAAGTTCAGAATCACCACAATGGATGAAAAAATCCACTTCCCCTTGATGACGGGCCTTTATTTGCCGTAGCACCTCTGCTTGTCCGTGATTGTCACTAACAATTAAAACTTTCATGCTTCCACTCCTAGTTTTTGCGGGAGAGCATCTCCCACTGATTGGTTAATTGACTGATGGCATTTCCTCTGTGACTGATTTCACTTTTTTCCTCTTTAGATAGTTGGGCCATTGTCCTCTGTTTCTCATTCACATAGAAAATAGGATCATAGCCGAAGCCATTCTCCCCTATTGGCTCTTGAGAGATGGTTCCTTCACATGTCCCGCGAACAGTAAACTTTTCTCCTTCAGGATCCACTACCGCAAGGACACATACAAACCGTGCCGTACGCTTTTCATCCGGAACGCCCTTTATTCCATCAAGTACCTTTTGAATATTTTTTCTATCATCCTTTTCCATACCCGCATAACGTGCAGAGTACACACCCGGTTCACCATTTAATGCATCTACCTCCAGGCCAGAATCATCAGCGAGCACAATCTTCCCAAGGTGTGCTGACACCGCCTCTGCCTTCAACAATGCATTTTCTTCAAAAGTTGTACCTGTTTCCTCTACGTCATGTACTTCAGGAAAATCAGCAAGAGATTTCACTTGGAATCCTTTTGGTTCCAAAATCACTTTAAAATCCTTTACCTTTCCAGGGTTATTGGTCGCAATAATTATTTCCATCATCTTAATTTTCTCCTTTTCCTCTATCGATAATACTTTGTGCCAATGTTCCCAAAGCTTTCTTTTGTTCCTCTATCACATGTAAAATACCTTCTTCAGACAAGTCCAACAGTTCATTAAGCTGTTTTCTTGTAAAAGTTGCTTCTTCTCCCGTTCCTTGCAGTTCAACCAAATCCAAACCGCCGGTCATGATGACGTTCATATCCACTTGGGCAGTGGAATCTTCTATGTAGTTTAAATCAAGCAAGGCTTGGCCGTCTTTCATCACGCCAACGGATGTCGCTGCTAAAAAATCCGTAACAGGGAGACTTGCTATTTTCTTTGCTTCTACTAGTTTTTGAAAAGCTAGAACCATCGCCACAAAAGCTCCGGTGATAGACGCCGTTCTTGTACCCCCGTCCGCCTGAATGACATCACAGTCGATCCAAATTGTTTTTTCACCTATTTTATCCAGCTCTACAATCGAACGGAGAGCTCGACCGATTAACCGCTGAATTTCCATTGTTCTGCCGGTGACCTTGCCCTTCGTGGACTCCCGCATTGTTCTTTTTTCGGTTGCCCGTGGAAGCATGGAATACTCTGCTGTGATCCATCCTTTTCCTCCACCGCGCATAAAAGGGGGCACTCTGTCTTCTATCGTGGCAGAACAAATTACTTTCGTGTTGCCAACACTAATTAATACCGATCCTTCAGGATGTGTAATGTAGTCCGTAATTATTTCAATCGCTCTTAATTGATTTTGCTCTCTACCATCTGTTCTTGACATTCTTACTAGCTCCTTTTATCTCCAATAAAAATAAAGAAGAGGCAGCATAGCACCTCTTCTAATCATTCTTCCCTTAGTATAACAAAATTCAGTCGTTAAAACCTTCCTGTGTTTACTTTTTCAGGGCGTGCGACAGGTTCTGAAATGTTTGTTCCATCCGTTGCCATCAAACCGCCTTCCCCATCAACCGTAATCGCAATGCTTTCAACCCCTGTTTGTTCAGTCAATGTCAAAACCAGTGAATCAACAATGGATTTTGATACAATTCTTCCTTCAAGGCCAAGGATAGCCTCATTGAAGTTCAATACCAGATTTCCATCGGCCAGTACCGGCTCATCCAGAAGGGCCACTTCATTTGACAAATCATTGGTTAAACCGGAAGTATGGGAAGGACCATTGATCAGCGCGTCTACAATCGCTGAAAACTTTTCTTTCCCTTCCAAATTTAAACGTGAGGTAACAGGGACATAGTAAGGGTCTCCGTTACTGCTTTCTGCCATAAAGTACAATGTAACAGCACGGGAATTCATTAAATCCACCGCTTCAGCAGTATTAAAATTAATTCCATTTGCTCTACTCACACCATCGCCAATCGGCGTTTGATTGACTGGCATCACTGTTTGCTCATGCCCGTTGACCATGATTTGCACCTTTTCCACATTTTCAAACTGGGTCAGTGTCCAAGTGATGGCTTGAAGGATTCTTTCTTCATCTGCTTTATCATAATTAGCAAATTCTTTCGAGAAGTCAGCGACAATCGTCCCATCCTCTTTAAGGTTTACGTCCACTTCCGTCCCAGCCGGCAGAACGGCTCTAAAACCGTTTGGAAGCAACTCATCCACCGGACCTCCGGCAACTAAGTATTCTAAAGCTTGTTTCGCTACTTCATCAGTTCTTGGAAGCTCTAAGGTTTGCGAAACAACGTATCCATTACTATCAATTAAGTATAATTCTCTTTGCACATTTTCTGAAACAGCTGCTTCTTCCCCATCCGTTTCTTCGCCTGATGTATCCGTTTCTGCACCAGTTTCACTTGCGGCATCATCTACATATGAAACATCTTGCGGAATATCCTCTTCTTTTCCTGCCTGCTCGTCACCTCCAAATAATCCACATCCAGATAACAATACAGAAGAAGCAAGCACGGCAGCAGCAGTCAATTTCACTTTTTTATGAGACATAGGTTTCCCTCCTAAGACGGTTTGTACTACTATGTATACGAGCTATTCCCAAAAATAGACCGAGCTTTGGAAAAAGTTTTGTCCCACAAAATGAACGCAAAAAAACAGGGCGGAAAGCCTCCGTCCTGTTTCCTTATTTCTTATATCCCAATCGGATCCAACACAATCGTCTGTACATTTTCAATAGGCTGTTCAAAAAGCTTGCTTGCTATCTTTTCAAAAAGCTCTTTCGAACCTGTTGTGTAAAATTGATGGTTTTCTGTACGCTGTTTTTTATTCAATAGTTTTTTGAAGTTAAGGATAGTACTTACTTCGCGAGCTGTTTCATCACCAGAACTGATTAATTGAATGCCATCCCCCATAACCGCCTGAATGGTAGGGGTTAACAGCGGATAATGCGTACAGCCAAGAATTAGTGTGTCTATTTTCGACCCTTTAAATAGGTGAAGGGTATCTTCCACTATTTCTTTCGCACGCTCTCCTTCAAATTCGCCACTTTCCACTAATGGAACAAAGTTTGGACACGCCAAGCTTTCTACCTTTACTTCATTGTTAATGGATTTCAATGCATTGGCATATGCACCACTGTTGATGGTCCCTACAGTCCCAATGACACCAACCTGATAATTGGATGTAACCTTCAAGGCCGTTCTAGCCCCAGGGTCCACTACTCCTATTACCGGGATGTCCAACTGCTCCCGTATCTCATCCAACACGACAGCAGTTGCTGTGTTACAGGCGATAACAAGCATTTTTATATCATGCGTCAATAAATATCTTGTCATCTCCCATGTATATAGACGAACTTCATCAACAGGCCTAGGTCCATACGGGCAACGCGCTGTATCTCCTAAGTAAATAATGCGCTCTTTCGGCAACTGACGCATAATTTCCTTCGCAACGGTCAACCCGCCAACACCAGAATCAATAACTCCAATTGGTCTTTGCAACTAAATCCCTCATTCTTTCATTTCTAGATGTAATCGTGCTAAACACTTTTCTAACATGAAAATTTCATCTTTGGAATAGTTCTTTAGTATGTTTTGCAAATAGTCCTGACGTTTTTTCACCACTTCAGCAATGATACGCTCTCCTTCTTCTAAAAGGTGAATGCGTACAACACGGCGGTCATTAGGATCCTTCACACGTTGAACCAATTCATTCTTTTCCATACGGTCCACAAGATCTGTGGTCGTACTGCAAGCTAAATACATTTTTGTGGACAATTCACCGATTGTCATATCTCCACCTTCAAGAAGCCATTGCAGTGCAACAAATTGCGGAGGAGTAATGGTGTAATTGCTTAAAATTTCGCGACCCTTTTGTTTTACTAAAGTCGCTATGTATCTTAACGATTTCTCAATATCTGCTACCAATTGTGGATCCTGCAATACTGCTTCATTCTGATTCGTCATTCTCGACCCTCTTTCTTCCCTTTTTCTTTTTATCTAAGCTCTTTTCTCCAGATAAGTTGCTTATCTGAACATAGATGTCATGTAGTCTGTGTCTAGTATGTTTATTTTCTTATGTTTTCATATAAAATGCAAGATGTAAAGGCTTATAAACATATTTACCCACATAGAAATACTTGGGTTTATTCAAAGGTAAATAACCGACTACCACTCTTAACTGTTTGGTCAGAAGATAGTCGGCAGTTTAAGTTAAAGCTCTAATTCTCCCATGCGAAGAAGCTCGACAACTGCTTGGGAACGCCCCTTTACTCCCAGCTTTTGCATAGCATTTGAAATGTGGTTCCGAACTGTCTTTTCACTGATAAACAACTCACCAGCAATCTCTTTGGTTGTCTTATCCTGAACTAACAGCTCAAATACTTCTCTTTCTCTTTTGGTAAGCAATGGCTTTGGTTGAAACTCTTTCTCCTTCAATAATTGTAACCCTCCTTGCCTTAGCCAGAGCTGAACTAGCGGATGGGTGTATATTTAGTCATGGTATAATATGTTAGAAGGAGGGCGGGAGTTACATGTATTTATTCGTATTTTATATTATTTTTTCAATGTTTCTCGGGAAAGAAAGAGATTTCGTTGTTCTTCACTCCATGCTTCCCCTTTTCCAGTGTGCTTATTGAGTTGTACCATACGTCCTCTTCCGACAAAACACGGCTCTCCATTCCCCTTTCTACCTAAGTAATGCAGATCAACAGAAGATGTTCCTACTTGCTGTGCTTTTACGGATACTTCAAGCTCTTCTCCAAAATAAACCTGCTGCAGGAAATCGCATTGCAGATCGGCTACGACTGGAATGGTGTTGCTTCCTGCCTGCGTCCAGTCTTGCATAAAGCCGAGACTTTTGAAGAATTCGATTCTAGCTTCTTCAAAATAGACGAACGGTACTGTGTTGTTAAGGTGTCCGAACATATCAGTTTCAGAAAATCTTACTCTTACTCCATGACTGAATGAGAACTCATTCATCCATTGTTGCAAATCTTCTATATAAGCTAGTTTTTTCATAACCTATTCCTCCTCTAATTTAAAATATTGATGTTCGGTATAACTCCCTCTTTCCTTTCGTTCCAGGTGTTCGCTTTTCGCGGGACGGTGCTTGAGCCTCCTCGGCTTCGCCTGTGGGGTCTCAATCTACCGTTACTCCCCCGCAGGACAAGGAAGGCTTCGGCAGCAATTCATCTCACGAAGAAAATGCGTTAGCATTTTTGAGGAGTCTCACACCTTGCACTTCAGTCAACAGGGGGGGAACTGCTTTAGAATTATAAAAATTGAAGGGATCAACCTAGTTGATTGTAGTGGAAGGCGCGCAGACTTCCGCGGGAGGAAGGGACAGGGGAGACCCCTCAGGCTTGCCGAGGAGGCTCCCGGACCGCCCGCAGAAAAGCGAAGCGCCTGGAACGGAAATCAACTGTCGTTTAAATCATTCTGAATTTTTAGATATATATATTTGTAAAAAACGCCTCTTTTCGCAAAGAGGCGTTCTGTTGGTTAAGCTTGGTCGGAACCAAAGAAGTTTCTGAACATTTGAACCGTCGTGTCGCGGTTAAGCGCAGCGATGGATGTAGTAAGCGGAATACCTTTCGGGCAAGACTGCACACAGTTCTGTGAGTTACCGCAGTTTGCAAGACCTCCATCTCCCATGATTGCTTCAAGACGCTCAGACTTGTTCATTTCCCCAGTTGGATGCGCGTTGAATAGACGCACTTGGGAAAGTGGTGCAGGACCGATGAACTCGGACTTGCTGTTTACGTTCGGGCAAGCTTCCAAGCAAACCCCACATGTCATACATTTGGAAAGCTCATATGCCCATTGGCGTTTTTTCTCAGGCATACGAGGACCAGGTCCAAGATCGTATGTGCCATCGATTGGAATCCATGCTTTTACCTTTTTCAAGGAATCAAACATGCGGCTTCTGTCTACTTGAAGGTCACGTACAACTGGGAATGTGCTCATCGGCTCAAGTACGATTGGTTGCTCCAATTGGTCCACAAGCGCTGTACAGGATTGACGCGGCTTGCCATTGATGACCATTGAACATGCTCCACATACTTCTTCCAAACAGTTCATATCCCAGTTTACAGGAGTCGTCTCTTTTCCATCTTTATTGACGGGGTTACGACGAACTTCCATAAGCGCAGAGATTACGTTCATGTTCGGGCGGTATGCCAATTCAAAAGTTTCATAGTAAGGGGTTCCCTCGGGACCATCTTGACGCTTCACTTTAAACGTTACAGTTTTAGTTTGTTCAGCCATCATTCTTTACCCCCTTTTTTCTTAGAGTAGTCACGCTTACGCGGCGGAATCAAGCTTACATCTACCTCTTCGTAATGGAACTCAGGTGCAGATTTAGGACCTGTGAATTTCGCCATTGTTGTTTTTAAGAATTCTTCGTCATTACGCTCTGGGAAGTCCGGTTTGTAATGCGCTCCACGACTCTCATTACGGTTGTATGCACCGATTGTGATAACACGAGCCAATTGAAGCATATGTTGCAGCTGACGAGTGAACGCCGCTCCTTGGTTGCTCCATTTTGCCGTATCGTGGATGTTGATATTATCATAACGCTCAAGAAGTTCTTGAATTTTTTCATCCGTTTGCTTCAGCTTGTCGTTGTAACGAACAACTGTTACGTTGTCTGTCATCCACTCTCCAAGCTCTTTATGAAGCACATACGCATTCTCTGTGCCGTTCATTGTCATGATTTTGTTCCACTTTGCTTCTTCTTCTTTTACATAACGATCGAAAAGAGACGTTCCAAGAGAATCGGTGGATTTTTCTAATCCATTCATGTATTCTACTGCTTTTGGACCAGCTACCATACCACCGTAGATTGCAGATAGTAAGGAGTTCGCTCCAAGACGGTTTGCACCATGCTGAGAATAATCACATTCACCTGCAGCAAATAATCCAGGGATGTTTGTCATTTGGTCATAATCGACCCAGATTCCGCCCATGGAATAGTGAACAGCAGGGAAGATTTTCATTGGTACTTTGCGTGGATCGTCACCCATGAATTTTTCATAGATTTCAATGATACCGCCAAGTTTGACATCCAATTCTTTCGGATCTTTATGAGAAAGATCCAGGTACACCATGTTTTCACCGTTAACACCAAGCTTCTGGTTTACACACACATCGAAGATTTCACGTGTTGCGATGTCACGCGGTACAAGGTTACCGTAAGCTGGGTATTTTTCCTCAAGGAAGTACCAAGGTTTACCGTCTTTATATGTCCAAACACGTCCACCTTCTCCACGAGCTGACTCACTCATCAGACGAAGCTTGTCATCACCAGGAATGGCTGTCGGATGGATCTGGATGAACTCACCGTTCGCATAATAAGCACCTTGCTGATACACGATCGATGCTGCAGAACCTGTGTTGATAACAGAGTTTGTTGATTTACCGAAAATGATACCAGGTCCACCAGTTGCCATAATAACCGCGTCTGCTGGGAATGATACGATTTCCATGCTTGTAAGGTTTTGTGCGACAACTCCGCGGCAAACGCCATCGTCGTCGATAACAGAACCTAAGAATTCCCAACCTTCATACTTTGTTACAAGACCGGATACTTCGTGACGACGAACTTGCTCGTCTAGTGCGTATAGTAACTGCTGACCTGTTGTTGCTCCAGCAAATGCTGTACGGTGATGCTGCGTTCCACCAAAGCGACGGAAGTCTAGTAATCCCTCAGGAGTACGGTTGAACATAACTCCCATACGGTCCAATAGATGGATGATACCAGGTGCCGCTTCACACATAGCTTTTACAGGAGGTTGATTCGCTAGGAAATCTCCTCCGTATACGGAATCGTCAAAGTGTTCCCAAGGAGAATCCCCTTCTCCTTTAGTGTTTACTGCCCCGTTTATTCCACCCTGGGCACAAACTGAGTGAGAACGTTTAACTGGTACTAATGAAAATAGATCAACTGGTACACCGGCTTCCGCGACTTTGATGGTTGCCATCAATCCCGCAAGTCCACCGCCTACCACGATAACTTTTTTACTCATATGTAACTCACTCCTTAATAGTTGCTGATTAAACGAATGCTAGAATTGCACGTACCCCTACGAATGATAATGCAAAGAAAATCCCGATTGTTACGTAGGTTGCAATAAGTTGAGAACGAGGAGTTACTGTAATTCCCCAGCTTACACAGAAAGACCAAAGTCCATTTGCAAAGTGGAAGATTGTTGCAATTACCCCAACAAGGTAGAACCAGAACATGAACGGACTAGATAAAATATCTGCCATCATGTTGTAGTTAACGTCCGCACCAAGTGCAGCTGCGATTCTCGTTTCCCATACATGCCATACGATAAAAATTAATGTAACGATTCCTGTAAAGCGTTGAAGCATAAACATCCAGTTACGAACAAATCCATACTTGCTTACATTGTTCTTTGCTGTAAAAGCAATATATAAGCCGTAGATAGCGTGGAATAAGATTGGAAGAAAGATTACAAAAATTTCTAGTGCATAACGGAACGGCAAGCTTTCCATAAAATGTGCCGCTTTGTTGAATGATTCTGGCCCTTTTGTCGCAAAGTGGTTGATCACCAAATGCTGAACCAAGAAAAGACCCACAGGAATGACTCCTAGTAACGAGTGGAGCCTACGAAGTAAAAATTCACGTTCAGTTGCCATCACTTAACCCCCTTTTTCAAGTAAGAAAATAGATTAGATGTTTTGTAAGTTCTGCTTTTCACTATCTATTATAGTAAAAAATCATTGAACTCTCCATCTCGTTTTTTAAACTTTCAATATAATGAAAGCCTTTACAGATATATCGACAAATATGTGACATATTTATTTTACTCCCCTATATGTGTAGCGTCAAGAAAACGCGACCAAAAATTGTACTTTTAAAAATACTTTTACCATTAGATAATTTTCAGAAAAATATAAAAATATATTAATAGAATAAAATACTCCATACGTTTCATTTATTAACCCGGTAGGATGGTATATAATGAACAGAGAGAAAGAGGGGAACTAAATGACTGAATCGAACAACCAACAACAAGTGATGGACACACAAATTCAAGTCCCTATCTTCGGGTACGAACTGATTCGCGATATGCTCCTACCTGACCTATTGGGGAAAGATCATACCCAGGTCATCTATTGGGCAGGAAAGCAGCTTGCACGCAAGTTTACCATTGATACTCAAGAGGGAATCGGCCAATTTTTTAAAGAAGCAGGCTGGGGAGAACTTGAACTATTGGAACAGAACAAGCATGAAGTAAAGTACGTGATCCGCGGGGAAATGGTGACGCGCCGCCTTGACTTGAATAAAGACGCGACTTTCCAGCTTGAAGCAGGATTTCTTGCTGAACAGATCCAACGTCTAAAAGGCAAAACTGCGGAAGCGATTGAAGAACAGAAAAAGAAAAAAGAAATATTGATTACAGTGCAGTGGGATAAGTAATGGTGTTGCTGCCTCCAGGGTGGTTAGCCTGAGCTAGTTTAGTTTAGTTGCTGGGTTTTGGGTTATACTGCCTTACGGGTGGCAATTTAATAGAACATGTCGTTCCTTGTCGAACGGCATGTATTTTTTATTTTTGGACAGTATTTGGGTGAGTTTGGCTCGTATTTGCATGAGTTTGGCTCGTATTTTGCTCCGTTCGGCTCGGATTTCTATTTTACGGACAGTAAATCCCCCGCAGCACGTCCTCCAACAACAAAAAAGCACCCTCTCCACAGGAAAAGGGCACTCCACAAACAAAAACTACTATTCTTTTAGCTTAATACTCTCTCAACAGACTCTTCACCGAGCTTAAATGCCACATGTAGTGCTTCAACTGCACGAACCATTTCCGCAACATCAACGACAGTAGAAACTTTGATCTCTGATGTGCTGACCATTTTGACATGAATGCCTTCTGTAGCAAGAACTTGGAACATTTCCGCTGCGACCCCGGGATTGGAAACCATACCAGAACCAACGATGGAAACCTTCGCTAAACCGCTCTCCTGCTCAATACCTGTGAATCCTAGACGGCCTTGATGTTGCTCTAACACTTCAATCGTTTCTTTTACGTCCACTGTTTTAACAGAGAACGAAATATTTGTTGTATCTTTATCCATGCTCGTTTGAATGATGATGTCTACATTCAAACTGTGCTGAGCTAATGTTGTGAAGATCGTGGATAATGTATGTAGTTCATTTGGCAATCCACATACGGTAATGCGCGTGATTTGGTCTTCGAATGCTATTCCTCTGACAACTAGATTTTTTTCCATGGATACTTCCTCCTCAATAATCGTTCCTTCTTCCTCTTCCATACTGGATCGTACAACCAGCTGCACGCCATAATTTTTTGCAAACTCGACCGCACGCGGGTGAAGTACACCTGCCCCTAAGTTTGCCAGTTCCAGCATTTCATCATAAGCAATTGCCGCAAGCTTTCTTGCCCCTTTTACATAACGAGGGTCTGTTGTGAATACTCCGGTCACATCTGTATAAATATCACACTTCTCCGCCTTCAAAGCAGCAGCCAATGCAACCGCTGTTGTATCGGAACCGCCTCGGCCAAGTGTAGTAATCTCGTTATTAGCAGTAATTCCTTGGAAGCCCGCAACAATGACAATCTTACCGGCATCCAAATAACTTTTTAACAAATCTGTTTCAATATTCGTAATTCTTGCGTTCCCGTGTACAGGCTCTGTGCGGATTCCTGCCTGCCAGCCTGTTAAGGATACTGCTTCATGGCCTCTAACTTGCAATGCCATTGCCAATAGGGAGATGGTGATTTGTTCGCCTGTTGTTAAAAGCATATCCATGTCGCGCTTGCTTGGATGGGGGTTAATTGCATTTGCTAATGTTAGCAATTCGTCTGTTGTTTTACCCATTGCTGATACGACGACAACCACTTTGTTTCCGTTTTCCACTTCACTGATGACTCGACTTGCAACGTGCTGAATTCGTTCAACCGAGCCCACTGATGTTCCTCCGAATTTCTGTACAACAATCGTTGACATGTGCACCATTCCTTTTTCATTGATTAGTCTCATCATAATGTTAGATAGTTCTCAGTACGCATTTAGCCATGGCAGCTTTTTTGGGATATAAAAAAACAGCAATGAGCTAATGTCTCATTGCTGTGATTGGTAAAATAAAGAATCCGTTCACGCGGTGAGATAGCTCTCCAGGCAGCACAAAGACAACCTGACAGTCCTACATTTCTTAAACGCAGAACCAGTAAAAAAAAGAAAAAGAGACTTTTTTTTACTTCGGCGATCCTCCCCTTTCCGTAATCATCTCGGAAGCTCTTTCTTCTCCGATTACATACTTTTGAAGTTCGCACCTCTATCATCACTTCATCGATTTGAAGTGGCACATTATGAAATTAATAGTGATTATATCAGACAATAAGATTCCTTACAACACCTATTCGCGAAGTTTTTTAAAAATTTCTTCAGCTATCTGCTTCGGTATTTTTGCAGCTTGTATTTCTTCCACTGTGGCTTCTTTCATCTTTGAGACAGACCCGAAGTGTTTCATAAGCGCTTTTTTCCTTGTTGCCCCAACCCCTGTGATTTCGTCAAGTATTGATTGAAAAACACTCTTACTCCTAATTTGACGATGGAACGTAATCGCAAATCTGTGAACCTCATCTTGGATTCGCTGCAAAAGATAGAACTCTTGACTTGTTCTCTCAAGCGGAACAATCATGGCATCTTCGCCTGCAAGAAGGTTACTCGTTCTATGTTTATCATCTTTCGCAAGACCGACAATCGGAACAAATAAATCCAATTCATTTTCAAGGACGTCCCTTACCGCACTCATATGGCCTTTGGCACCATCAATTACAATCAAATCTGGGAGCGGTAATGATTCTTTCAATACACGCGTGTACCTTCTTCTGACTACTTCCCTCATGGATTCATAGTCATCAGGTCCTTGGACGCTTTTGGTTTTATATTTACGGTACTCACGTTTCTCAGGTTTCCCGTCGATAAATACCACCATGGCAGAAACAGGATCCGTTCCTTGAATATTCGAGTTATCAAACGCTTCTATGCGATGCGGGGTCATGATACCCAGTATTTCCCCAAGGTTCTCGACTGCTTTAATGGTTCGGCTTTCATCCCGTTCAATCAAGGAGAACTTTTCTCCCAGGGCCACTTTTGCATTCTTGTTTGCCAAATCCACCAGCTGCTTCTTTTTACCACGTTGCGGCTGAAGGACATTGGTTTGTAAAAGTTCTTGTGCAACCGGCAGGTCAATTTGACTAGGCAGCATCACTTCTTTTGGTACAAAATGATTTTGCTTAGAATAGAACTGCCCGAGGAATGTAAGGAAATCCTCTTCCGGTTCATTATAAATCGGAAACAACGACACATCTCGTTCAATCAGTTTCCCCTGGCGGATGAAAAAGACCTGCACACACATCCATCCCTTGTCAAAAGCAAATCCGAAAACATCCCTGTCGACAAAGTCATTCATCTCCATCTTCTGCTTTTCCATTGTCGCTTCGATGTTAATGATTTGGTCTCGGAATTCTTGTGCCCGTTCAAACTCCAGGTTTTCAGAGGCTTTCATCATTTTTTCGGTAAGCTCGGTTTTGACTTCTTTGTAGCCTCCATTAAGAAAACGGACAATTCCATCGACCATTTGTTTGTTCGTTTCTTCAGATACATGTTCCACACATGGAGCCAGACATTGACCCATGTGATAGTAGAGGCAAACCCTGTCTGGCAGCGTCATGCATTTTCTGAGCGGATAGATTCGGTCTAAAAGCTTTTTCGTTTCATTTGCGGCTTGAACATTTGGGTATGGCCCAAAGTATTTCCCTTTATCCTTTTGCACTTTGCGGGTAATTAATAGACGCGGATGCTTTTCCGCTGTAATTTTAATAAAAGGATATCGTTTGTCATCTTTCAGCATGACATTGTACTTAGGATTATGTTTTTTTATAAGATTGAGTTCCAATATCAGCGCTTCTATATTGGAGGACGTCACAATATATTCAAAGTCTACAATTTCATTTACAAGTCGTAGCGTTTTGCCATCGTGGCTTCCTGTAAAATAAGAGCGTACACGATTTTTTAGCACTTTCGCCTTTCCGACATAGATTATTGTTCCTTGACGGTCCTTCATCAGGTAACATCCCGGTTGGTCAGGCAGTATGGCAAGTTTTTCTTTTAATGATTCGTTCAATGTTTTTCCTCCCAACCAAAGATTTTTTTCGTATGTAACTATTATACCTTGTTTCGTACGTATGTTCCATTTGGAAGTTTTAGGATTAGTGGGGGATGATGGGATGGGATTTTGGGAGGGTGTTGGTTGACGGTTTTATTGATATATCGTGATTTTTCTTGATATATTTCATTTTTTCTTGATATATTTCATTTTTTCTCGATATAATCCAAATTTTATCGATAAATTGAGATTTTTCTCGATATCCCCACACTCATTCGCCTATCTATACCTCAAAACACGCAAAAAGCCCGGTCACAGGACCGGGCTTTCCCCAAAACGCATTAAGCGTGCTTGTTTAATAATTCAGCCAAAGCTTCTTTCGGTTGGAAACCTACTGCTTTGTCTACTACTTCACCGTTTTTGATAACAAGTAAAGTCGGGATGCTCATAACGCCGAATTTTCCAGCAGTTTCTTGGTTCTCATCCACATCAACTTTTACGATTTTCACTTTGTCACCCATGTCTTGATCTAATTCTTCAAGAACTGGAGCGATCATTTTACAAGGTCCGCACCATGGCGCCCAGAAATCTGCAAGAACTAGGCCTTCCCCAGTTTCTTGTGTAAAGTTTTGGTCAGTTGCATTTGTAATTGCCATAATAAATTCCTCCTAAGCCTTTTATCTCACAGTTAACAATATATGCTGTTAATGTGTTCTCTGACAGATGGAAAATCTTTCAGAGTTTTACTATAGCTAAAGTATAGCATTTACCACATAGTGTTGCTAATTATATGCTTCGTTATAGGTTTACCCGTTTTCGGCCATTTTATTTCATGCTAGTATCCCTCGGTATACCGCTGGTGATTTCCGCACTGGGCTTCGCTTTCCTAGGGGCGCTGCTGGAGCCTCCTCGCTTCGCTTTTGGCCACTGAAAAAGTCTTTGATGTTAGATTTTTTTAAGACACCGCTATTAATTTCCGCAAACGGCTTCGCTTTCACGGGGCGACCTTGAGCCTCCTCGGGCTACGCCCTGCGGGGTCTCAACATTGTCGCTACTCCCCCGTAGGAGTCTTCGCCTATTGCTCCAATCAACAGCTATAAATTATCCAAAAGATAGGTTACTTGGTTTTTCAGTGGCCTCCAACGCTTCAGGGGTCTCCACCTAGCGCTATCTCCCTCAGGACAAGGAAGGCTTCGGCAGCAATACATCGCACGAAGAAAATGCGGTAGGATTTTCGAGGAGTCTTCGCCCTGTGCTCCAATCACCAGCTAGGTTCCTCTTCATCAAAACAGCCAAGCACACAAGTGCCTGGCTGTGATTTGGACTTAGTTTGTCACCAATAGCTTTTTGAATTCAGCTGTTAGCATTGGTACTACTTCGAACAGGTCACCGACGATACCGTAGTCAGCTACTTTGAAGATGTTTGCTTCTGGGTCTTTGTTGATTGCAACGATTACTTTGGAGTTGGACATTCCGGCAAGATGCTGGATAGCTCCGGAAATACCGCATGCAATGTAAAGGTCAGGTGTTACTACTTTGCCTGTTTGACCGATTTGCAAGGAGTAATCGCAATAGTCTGCGTCACACGCTCCACGGGAAGCACCGACTGCAGCCCCAAGTACGTCTGCCAATTCTTTTAATGGCTCGAAACCATCTTCAGATTTCACACCACGGCCGCCAGCTACCACTACTTTCGCTTCGGAAAGATCTACACCTTCCGTAGCTTTGCGAACTACTTCTTTAATGATGGTGCGAAGATCTTTTACATCCACATCAAGGGATGATACGTCACCTGAACGTGACTCATCTTTTTCAAGAGATGCGATGTTGTTTGGACGTACTGTTGCAAAGATTACGCCATCTGTTACGATTTTCTTTTCAAATGCTTTACCAGAGTAGATTGGTCTTGTGAATACAAGGTTTCCACCAACCTCTTCCACTTCTGTCGCATCGGAAATCAATCCGGAGTTCAATTTGGATGCCAGTTTAGGAGATAAGTCTTTTCCTAAAGCTGTATGGCCAAAAATAATTCCTTCTGGGCTTTCGGATTCAATAACTGCCATTAATGCTTGGGAGTAACCATCAGATGTGTACGCTTTCAAGTTTGCGTGTTCAATTGTGACAACGCGGTCTGCACCATAAGCGATTAACTCTTGAGCTAGGGAACCTACGCCTTCCCCAACTAGTACAGAAACTACTTCTCCACCTTCTGCTACTGTTTTTCCTGCTGCAATTGCTTCAAATGATACATTACGCAATGCGGAATCACGCACTTCTGCTAATGTTAATACTTTTCTTGCCATGTTTGTCTCCTCCTGTCCATGTATCTATCTAAAAAATCTTCTTAACAACGCTTTTTGATTTCCGCAGCTGGCTTCGCTTTCCGTGGGGCACTTGGTGAACCTCCTCCGCAAGCCTGCGGGGTCTCACCTAAGCGCTACCTCCCGCCGGAGTCTACGCCATCTGCTCCAATCAAACGATAAATGTTTATATGACGTATTAAATTACTTTCGCTTCGTTTCTTAGTGCGGAAACTAGTTCTTTAACTTGTGCATCTAGTTCCCCTTGAAGCACGCGACCTGCTTCTTTTTTCGGTGGAAGATAGATTTCCAACGTTTTTGTTTTTGCTTCTACATCGTCCTCATCAAGATCTAAATCATCTAGTTCTAGTTCTTCAAGAGGCTTTTTCTTTGCCTTCATGATCCCCGGAAGAGATGGATAGCGCGGGTCGTTCAAACCTTGTTGAGCTGTTACAAGCAATGGAAGGGTTGTTTCAATAACTTCAGAATCACCTTCTACATCGCGCACGATAGTAGCTTTTCCGCCTTCGATTTCTAGTTTCGTGATAGTTGTAACGTAAGGAATATCCAATAGTTCCGCTACACGTGGTCCAACTTGACCAGAACCGCCGTCAATTGCAACATTACCGCCGATAATCAAGTCTGCATCTTTATCTTTTAAGAATTCTGCCAAAATTTTTGCCGTAGTAAATTGATCTCCATTTTCCACATCATCTTCTGTATTGATTAATACCGCTTTGTCAGCACCCATCGCAAGCGCCGTACGAAGTTCTTTTTCTGCTTCTTCAGAACCAACTGTTACCACTGTTACTTCTCCGCCATGCGTGTCTCTTACTTGAATTGCTTCCTCTACCGCATATTCGTCGTATGGGTTGATAATGAATTCTGCACCATCTTCATTTATGCTGCCATTTGAAACCGTTAGTCTTTCCTCCGTATCAAATGTTCTTTTTAATAAAACAAAAATATTCATCACAGTACCTCCTGTTTAAACATTATTTTTATTAGTAATATTCAGATTTTATATTATAAAAAAAATTACTTCCCTTTAAATTCAGGAGCTCTTTTTTCCATAAACGCTGTAATACCTTCCTTGCCATCTTCTGATGTGAAGACCTTACCAAATAATTGTGCCTCTCTGTTTACGCCTTGATAAAATTCTTCATGTTTAGCAAAGCGGGACAATTCAATAACAGAAGCAACCGATATTGGTCCTTTTTGTGCAATTTTTTTCGCCATCTTCAAAGCTTCATCCATTAAAACTTCTTCATCGACGGCTTTATTCGCAAGTCCCCACTGAACGGCTTCTTCCCCAGTCAATGTGTCGCTTGTGAAAAGCATTTCAAATGCCTTTGCGGAGCCAACCAGTTTCGGCAGGCGCTGCGTTCCGGCAAAACCAGGTATTAATCCTAGTTGCAGTTCCGGTAGGCCTAATTTAGCTGTTTTGGTCACCAAACGGATATGACAACCCATTGCAAGCTCAAGGCCTCCACCTAAGGCTGCACCGTGTATTGCTGCGATGATCGGTTTTGGGAAGTTCTCCATTCTTTCAAACAGATCTTGACCAAATTTCGCAAGTTCGGCAAATTCTTCCCCAGTTTCCACCGTGGTGAACTCTTTAATATCCGCACCCGCAGAGAAAAATCTCCCTTCCCCGTGAAGCAGGACTACTCTTACATCTTCTTGCTTTTCCAGGTCATCCATCAATAATGAAAGCTCTTTCAAAACTACGGATGACAAAGCATTCGCCGGGGCTTTGTTGATGGTGATGAGAGCAATTCGATCTTCTACTTTCATTTGCAAGAATTCCATTATTAAACCCTCCTTATGTAAAACGGAGAACTACTTAAGGGGTAGCTCCAAACCCTTTGATTAATAATTCGTGTACTCTTGGTGCAATGGATGTTAGGTCATACTTTTGGTCATTCATAACCCACGTGGTGATTGTTTCATCAATCGTACCGAATACCATTTGCCTTGCAAGGCGGACATCTAAGTCGGAACGAAGCTCACCATTCTGGGTACCAGCCAGTAAAATTTCATCCACAACATGTAGATACCCTTTTAGCACCTCGTTAATCTTTAAACGGAGCTCTAAATTGGATTGCCTTAATTCCAACTGCGTAACGATGGCAAGATGGTGGTCTTCAGCAAGCATGGAAAAGTGTTTTTCTATCAACGTTAATAATTTCTCTGTTGATGTCGATTTTCCTGCAATTTCTTGGCGAATCTTTTCGACGAAGAGTCCCATTTTTTCCTGAAACAGTGAAATAAGAATGTCTTCCTTATTTTTAAAATAAAGATAGATGGTCCCGTCTGCTACTCCGGCTTGTTTGGCGATCTTGGAAACCTGTGCCTGGTGGTAGCCGTTTTCTGCTATGACGATTACTGCAGCATCTATTATTTGTTTATATTTAGGCTTTTGTTGTTTCAAGCTTTTCGCTCCTTTTTGAAAATGAATGAATAATCATTCATATTTTCATGATACTGTACCCTGAATGAACTGTCAATCATTATCTTATCATAATTTTAATGATCGTTACTATACAAAAAAAGAGAGAGAGGCTACTTTCTTCTCCCTCTCTTTAACTATCACTTCGCTATTTTTTGCTTTTCTTCTTCCACCAATGCTCTTCTGAGGATTTTTCCTACGGCGGTTTTTGGAAGTTCATCTCTGAACTCGTAGTATCTTGGGACCTTGTAGGCAGCAAGATGTTTACGGGTATATTGGTCCAATTCTTCTTCTGTCAGCTTGGATCCGGCCTTTTTCACGATATAGGCTTTAACGGTTTCGCCACGGTAAGCATCTGGAATTCCTGCGACTACAACTTCTTGAATTTCTTCGTGTTCATATAATACTTCCTCAATCTCTCGAGGGTAAATATTAAATCCACCGGCAATAATCATATCCTTTTTACGATCCACTACGTAAAAATAACCGCGTTCATCCATATAACCTAAATCGCCGGTTAGGAGCCAGCCATCTTTTAAAACAGCTTCAGTCTCTTCTTTACGATTCCAATATCCTTTCATGATTTGTGGACCTCTTACCGCAATTTCTCCAATTTCACCAGTCGGAGCCAGTTCACCATTTTCCATGGAAAGTATGACGGATTCTGTATTTGGCCAAGGTATCCCGATACTTCCTGACACTCTTTCATCCCAAAGGAAATTGGCATGTGTTACAGGAGAGGCTTCTGAGAGTCCATATCCTTCCACCAGTTTTCCTCCTGTTACACGTTCAAACTGCTCTTGCACCTCAACAGGAAGTGCAGCAGATCCACTGATACAAGAATCTATGGAAGATAAATCATACTTTTTAATATCAGGATGATTTAAAAGGGCGATATAGATGGTCGGTGCCCCAGGAAATAAGGTTGGCTTTTCCTTTTGAATGGCTTTCAATGTGGTTTCAGGGTCAAACTTGGGTAAAAGGACCATTTCAAATGCCTGCATGATAGAAAGGTTCATTACCGCCGTCATCCCGTATACATGGAAGAACGGAAGAATACCAATCACCTTTTCCTGTGCCTTTTTGCATTTATACATCCATTTCACACTCATCATTGTGTTAGAAACAAGATTCATGTGTGTCAACATAACCCCTTTAGGAAAGCCTGTTGTGCCTCCAGTATATTGTAGCAACGCAAGATCTTCGTTAGGGTTGATCGCTACATCAATGGTTTGTGCTTCTGATTGTTTAATGATTTCGGTAAACAAATGGTTTTGTCCACTATGCTCCACCTTCACCACAATTCCGTACTGTTTTTTCTGAACAAAAGGGTAAAGCATGTTTTTAGGGAACGGAAGATAGTCCTTTATTCCCGTTACGATAACATGTTTTAGTTTTGTTAGCGCTTTCACCTTTGACACTCTTGGATATAAAATATCTAGCGTGATGATGATTTCGGAGCCGGAGTCATTGACTTGGTATTCGAGTTCACGTTCCATGTATAGTGGATTGGTTTGCACCACAATTCCGCCCGCTAAAAGAACGCCATAATAGCTGATAACAGCCTGAGGGCAGTTCGGGAGCATGATAGACACTCTGTCGCCTTTTTCAATTCCAAGTTCTTTTAAGTAGTTTGCCAGTTTTAAAGATTGATCATACACTTCTTCAAATGTTAACTTTTTGCCGAGGAAGCTGATAGCCGTTTTGGTTGGATACTCTTCCGCCGCTTGTTTCAAATAAGACTGCAGTGTTCGCTCTTCGAAGTTGATCTCATGAGGTATTTCTTCTGGATAAAGTGATAGCCACGGCTTATTCACTACTTGCTCCATTCCATTCCCTCCTCTTTATCGGCCTGTACTACTACAAAAGGCCCATATCTGTTTGTTATAGTATATCAGCAAATCCATAAAAATTATAACATTTTTTTGATTTTTGCAAAAAATGCTGAAAGATGACATCCTTAGCCAGGAACTTTCAGCTTTATATTCTTTTTAACTCTTTTCTTTTCATAGAATAGATTCGTCAATTTTGGCGCCAAAATAAAAATCAAAATCCCCAGTATCGCTGAGGTCAGGATAAATACACTGCTAAAAACCTTCGCCGCTCCAGTGGCAATAGTTGCAATCACAACGGAAAATTCTCCTCTAGGGGTTAATGAAAAACCAGCTCTCAACGCCACCCGTTTTGTGAGCCCGTACCATCTTCCACCAAGTATTCCGACAAAGATTTTTCCAAGCAAAGCCCAACCAACTAATGTAAGCAATAACCCTACATACGGCACTCCCTCCCCAAGGTCGATTGTCGTACCGAAATGCATAAAAAATATAGGCAGCAGCAAATCTCTCACTGGCAAGGTAACTTGCTCTATAGCTTCAGAGCGCTTCGTTTCGGCAAGCATGATACCTGCCAAAAATGCTCCCAATACTTCTGACAGTCCAAGTAACAATGCCAGACCTGCATAACTAAGGGCAATCCCGACTGTTAGCATGATGAAGATATCACTTCCAACCAACCGCTCAAAGAATTTCTCCAAGCGAGTGAAACCGAAGCGACCAATTACCATCGCTACCACGGTCAACAACAAGATCTTACCCAAAAGAATCATAAAGTCCATCCCTGTTATCCCACTGTCTGAGGCTAATCCTATTAGGACTGCAACAATGATTGGCGCTACAATATCCTCAAAGATGAGGATTGCCAGTATGTATTCCGACTCTGCATTTGCCAATCTTTTCGTACTTTCCAATAGTTTGGCGGAAATTGAGGAGCTTGTAGCATATAGGACCCCTCCTATAATGAAGGAAGTCAGTAGGTCTAGTCCAAAGAATAGACAAATAACTGCTGATATCCCAAAGTTTAAGACAACATCCAATAAGCCTGGTTTCCAGACCTTGGTTGCCATTTTCTTTAGTTTTTTCAAGGGGAATTCCAACCCTAGTAAAAAAAACAAAAGAACAATTCCAATTTCACTGGCTGTATACAATAATTCGTTTTCTGAGATGAATGTTCCGATGCCTAGTCCTAAAAATATATATAGTATGACGCCGGGGATTTTTACTTTCCCCCCAACATACCCCATAACAAATAGAACGAGTAGTATGACTCCTATGCTTACAAGTATCGGAGTACCTTCATGCATCAGGTAGCAGTCCCTCCCCCGCAAAGCTTGGTGAGTTTTTCAATTTGCGCTTGTTTGCCACAAACCATCAGCACATCCGCTTCATGGAGCTTTATATCAACGTCCGGTACAGCGATGTTATCTTCACCCTTTACAATACCAATAATGGATGCCCCTGTTTTGGTTCTTATTTTCGATTCTCCGATGGATTTTCCAATTAAAGAGGAACCTTTTTTCACTTCAATCCACTCAATGATGATTTGTTTCTTAAATATTTTCATTTTATCCATATCTACAGGTTGATAGATAGCACCCAGCAGCTGAGCCCCAAGTTCCCTTGTTTCGTCTGAGGTCAAGGAAATGGAGAAATCTGCTTCATCTTGATCAGGGTCTTCAAAAAAATACATCTCTCGTTTCCCCGAGTGGTGCACAACCAAAACCACCATATTTCCTTCAGCCGTAACAAATGATAGCTTCTTCCCAATCCCCGGTAGTTCCGTAGTCTTAAATTGCATCTTAAGAACCCCTCCCTTACCACCTATATTCTCTAAAACCACCTATTCTCCCTGCCTCAACTTTTCAGGAAAAAAAACTACCAGTCCTTTATAGTGAATATTAGTCAGTGATTAATCTCCGCTGTTCCTTTCCGCAAATGACTTCGCTTTCCGCGGGACGGTGCTTGAGCCTCCTCGCTGCGCTGTGGGGTCTCAAGCTACCGTTACTCCCCCGCTGGAGTCTACGTCATTTGCTCCAACCACAGCTAAAAATCGCGTTAACGATACGTTAATGGTTATTCAGATACCTCGATTAAAAGGTTTTCAATAACCTAATTTGAATGAAGTCATCTTGTTGATTGGAGTGGAAGGCGCGCAGACGCCCGCGGGAGGAAGGGACAGGTGAGACCCCGGTAGGCGAAGCCTGAGGATGCTCACGTACCGCCCGCAGGCAAGCGAAGCGCCTGGAACGGAAATCAACCGGATTTTAAACTATCTTATCGTTTTAAAAAAAGGAAGAAGCAGCAATGTGAAACTTGCTTCTTCTTCCTCACTGTTATTAACTCTTTATGCTACTAAAAGATAAATAATGCCAACTACAATAAACAAAATACAGCATCCTATCAAAACTTTTGCTAATGTTTCCAACGTTTCTACTCCTTATCCAATACTTGCCCCGATAATAAACGATAACCCTACAGAAATGACAAAAGAAATAAATCCGACGGCCCGATTTCCATTTCGTATTTCCTCATCAATGTTAAAGCTTGGCGTTAAAAACTCAAAGATAAAGTAAGCAAACAACAACAAGACAAACCCAGCCGCTCCCCAGCCGATCATCGTCAACAACGAATCATGATCACTGATAGAATACCTGAAAATGTTAGCAATACCGAGTATTTTCCCGCCTGTTGCCATTGCAACTGCAAAATTACCTTTTTTAATTTCTTCCATATTTTTATACTTTGTCACTAGTTCAAAAATAGCCAGAAACAATACAAGACATAGAACAACCACACTAAAATTGGCAGCCGTTCTAACTAAGTCATTTTCCCAAAAAGCAGACATATCAGGCTCCCCTCTTATTTCAGTTCGACGACGGTAACACCAGTGCCACCTTCAGACGCCTCACCAAATCGATAATTTTTGACGGAACGATGATTTTTCAAGTAATTCTGCACCCCAACACGCAATGCTCCTGTTCCTTTACCATGAATGATAGAAACTCGGTGATAGCCTGCTAAAGTTGCGTCGTCTAAGTATTTCTCCACTCTCATGAGTGCATTTTCAAAACGTTCACCACGTAGGTCAAGCTCGATGCTTACATGATAGTCTTTCCCTTTGATGGTAGCGAGTGGCTTTGTTTCCACGGGCTTTGGTCTGCTAACATATTGAATGTCTTTCGTTTTCACTTTCATTTTCATGATGCCGATTTGAACTTGCCATTCTTTGTCTCCCGTTTTTTGTACGAGATGCCCTTTTTGATTAAGACTCATAACTTTCACTTCATCACCAGGTTCAAGTGTTTGGTTGCTGACTTCCTGTTTTTTCGTGGCAGCAGATTTTTTAACGGTAGGCACAGCGCCTTCCAATCGTTTTTTCGCATCAATCAATTCATGCTCTTTTACATTGGCGTGCTGTTCTATGCGCATTTTACGCAACTCACGGATAACCTTTTCTGCTTCTTCTTTTGCATCCTCCACCATCTTCTCGGCTTTTTCGGCTGCTTTTTCGTACAATTTATCACGCTGTTCATTTAACTCATGCATTTGCTGTTCGAGATCTTCATGAAGTTGTTGTGATGTTTTTCTTATTTTTTCTGCTTCTCTCCATTCTTCTTCCGCTCGTTTTTGGGAAGCTTCCAAAGAAGCAATCATATTCTCCACTTTGTTGCTATCCTCACTGACAAATTCTTTGGCACGGTCAATAACTTCCATACTTAAGCCTAGTCGTTTGGATATTTCAAACGCGTTACTTCTTCCTGGAACCCCGATAAGCAAACGATACGTAGGGCTTAGGGTATCCACATCAAATTCCACACTGGCATTTACCACGCCTTCCCGGTTATAGCCATAAGCCTTCAGCTCAGGATAGTGGGTGGTCGCAATGACACAGGCACCGCGTTGATAGACTTCATCCAAAATGGAAATAGCAAGGGCGGCCCCTTCTTGAGGATCTGTTCCTGCTCCAAGCTCATCAAAAAGAACAAGGCTGTCATGATCGACCTTTTTAAGAATATCCACAATATTAACCATATGCGAAGAAAATGTACTTAAACTTTGTTCGATAGATTGTTCATCACCGATATCTGCATAAACTGCGTTGAACACACCAACTTCCGATCCGTCTTGAGCGGGTACATGCAATCCGGATTGAGCCATAATCGTTAACAAACCTAGTGTTTTCAACGTTACGGTCTTACCACCTGTATTGGGACCGGTTATCACGATAGAGGTATAATCTTTTCCGAGCTCTATGGTGTTTGGGACCACCTCATCCTCATTGATTAGAGGGTGTCTTGCCTGAACAAGCCTGATATATTTTTCATTATTGATCTCAGGCTTTGTTCCGCGAATATGCTTTCCATACTTTGCTTTAGCAAACATAAAATCTATTTCCGCCAAAATATGAACATTTTCAAGAAGCTCGCGGGCAACTTCTGCCACTTCAGCTGAAAGTTCGGCAAGGATACGATCTATTTCAAGCTTCTCTTTTACCTTCGCTTCCTGCAGGACATTGTTTAGGTCTACCACCTGCTGGGGCTCAATGAACAATGTCGCACCAGATGAAGATTGATCATGAACGATTCCGCCATAAGAATTGCGGTATTCTTGTTTTACTGGTATGACATAACGCTCATTACGAATGGTGATGATCGCATCTGACAACATCTTCTGTGCGTTGGAAGAACGAATCATGCTTTCAAGTTTCTCTCGTACTCTGGATTCAGTCGACCTTAATTGCTGACGGATTCCTCGCAGCTTATCACTAGCCCCATCAAGTACTTCCCCGTATTCGTCTATACAATTTTTGATATTGCGTTCAAGTTCAGGATAGATGATTAACTGATCCATATACTCTTTTAAAATAGGAATGGATATATCTTCATCTAATACAGATTCCACAAAACGGTCCAGCTTTCTTGCAGCATAGATGGTTCCCGCTATATCCAATAGTTCATGAGTGTTCAATGTCCCGCCGATCTCCGCGCGTTTCACATGTCCACGGATATCGGTGATTCCTCCAAGCGGAACTTCCCCTTTTAAGCGGAGAACAGTTGCTGCCTCGTCTGTTTGCAGCTGTCTTTTTACCACCTCTTCATAATTGGTGGCAGGCGTCAGCTGGGCCACTTTTTCTTTTCCTAAGGAAGATGCCGAAAAAGTAGCCAATTTATCTTTTACTTTATTAAATTCCAATACCTTTAAAACTCTCGGTTGCACGTTACCATAACTCCCTTCTGTCTTTCTATTACGTATGGTGTCGTGTTAAAAATTTCTTTAACTCGTCTAGCGACCATGTATTGATCACATTGTCCTTTTTGATCCAGCCTTTTCTTGCCGCTGCCACTCCCACTTCCATATGTTCGAGCATGTCGATGCTATGGGCATCTGTGTTAATGACAAGCTTCACACCAGCATCCTGTGCAAGTCGGACATAATGACTCGCAAGATCCAAGCGGTTTGGATTGGCATTGAGCTCAAGCGCCGTATCAGTTTCTTTTGCCAGCTGAATTAACATTTCCACGTCCACATCATACCCTTCCCTGCGTCCAATCAGCCGTCCTGTAGGGTGTGCGATAATGTCTACATGATTATTTTCCAATGCTTTTCTTAAGCGGTCCATGATTACTTCTCTCTTTTGCGAAAAGCTTGAATGAATGGATGCGATGACAATATCCATCTCCTCCATTAACTCGTCATCATAATCAAGAGAGCCGTCCGGAAGAATGTCCATTTCCACACCGGATAATATCGTAATATCATCATACTTTTCATTAAGTTTCTTAATTTCTTCCTTTTGCTGTCTTAGGCGTTCTGGCGTCAATCCGTTTGCCACTTTCAAATATTGAGAATGGTCCGTTATTGCCATATATTTATACCCTTTTGCACGGTTTGCTTCTATCATTTCTTCTATTGTGTAGGCACCATCACTGTAGGTGGAGTGCATATGAAGATCTCCTTGTATGTCATTCAGTTGCACCAATGGTATTTCTCCATGCTTCAATGCATAATCTATTTCCGTACCATCTTCCCTGATCTCAGGCGGGATGAAAGGCAGGTTAAAATGACGGAAAAAAGCTTCTTCCGTTTTGAAATGCTTCATTTCTCCCGTTTCCACATTTTCCACACCGTACTCACTAATTTTTTCTCCGCGGTCTTTTGCAAGCTGGCGCATACGGACATTATGATCCTTTGAGCCGGTAAAATGATGAAGGGTTGTCGTGAAACTTAGTGGCTCGACCATGCGGAAATCAACCGACACATCATAATCATATTTTAGAATGATGGATACTTTTGTATCACCATTGGCGATAATTTCTGTCACTCTATCCATTTTCACAAGCTGCTCTCGTACCTTTGTAGGATCTGTTGTAGAAATGATAAAGTCCAAGTCTTTAATTGTCTCTCTGTATCTGCGCAAGCTTCCTGCACGGGAATATTCCTCTATTCCCTCCACTGTTGCAAGGAATTGTTCAATCTGCTCTGCAATTGGCGTCATGAAAGAAATAGGCAAACGATCTGGACGTTTCCCCACTTCCTCGATTGCAGCAAGAATTTTCTCCTCTGTCTTTTTTCCAAAGCCTGCAAGCGCCTGCACCTTTCCCGCTTCACATACTTCTTTCAAGCTTGCCATATCTATTACGTTCAGCTCTTGATAAAGTTTCGCTATTTTCTTGCCGCCAAGTCCAGGCAATTTTAATAGCGTGATCAATCCTTCTGGTACTTCTTGTTGAAGCTCTTCTAAAACAGATGACTTTCCTGTTTCTAAAATTTCATGGATAACCGCTGCAGTTCCTTTTCCAATCCCGCTTAACTTAGTAAAATCCTCTATCTGACTTAAGCTTCTCTCATCATTTTCAAGGGCCAGCGCTGCTTTTCGGAACGCCGAAACTTTAAAGCCGTTCTCGCCCTTCAATTCCATATATGTCGCAATCGTTTCAAGCCATTTCACGATTTGTTTTTTATTCACGTTTCTTCACCTGACCTTATGTAGACTTATCTTATTAAATCATACAAATAATTGAGGCAAATGTACAATCGAACAAACCAAATCCATAAAAAAACAGACCTAAGGAAGGCCTGTTTTTCGTTTGCATTATTGTTTGCTTGCCATATACCCGGACCATAACTCTTGTAGTTTTTCTGAGAATATCGGCGTATTTTCCACAATACCCTTCGCCATGGAAGAATCACTGATGGAGGATTGCACAATTTCCATGGGAACCAATGCTCCTATGTACAAGAAAATAAAGACAATCAAATAAACTTCCACAAATCCTAACACCGCACCAGCCCAGCTGTTCACCTGCTTTAAAATCGGCAAGTGGGAAAGGAAATCCAGCATCGAACCAATAATTTGTGCCGCAATCCTGGTACCGAAGAAGAGGATGGCAAAAGCAATAGCTCTATAATAAGCTGTATCTAGGCTTATTGTCTCAAAAAACATGGAAAACTCTGCGTTTCCAAAACTCGGCATTGGCACCCATAGCTTCAGCTTTGGGGCTAAATCAGCATAAAACATATATGCAACCACAAATGCTGCTATAAAGCCGGAAAGATGGACAATCTGCATAATGAATCCTCTGCGGATCCCAACAATCAGTCCCATAATAAATAGAAAGATAATAATCAAGTCTAACATCGTACTCAACCCTTTTTCTTTAATTCTCTCTCAAGCATATCGTAATCGTCTTTTAATTTGATATAATCATGTACAACGTTCACCGCAGTCAGAACTGCCAATTTACTGATGTCCAGGTGTGAATTTTTACTATTGATTTCTCTCATTTTTTCATCGACAATGGAAGCAACAAGTCGTATGTGACTTATACTTTCCGTACCAACAATCGAGTATTGTTGTCCATATATGTCGACAGTTGTGCGAGTTTTTTGCTCTGACAACGTGTATGCCCCCATTCATTAAAATCCTAATCCTTATAATACCACGAAACTTTCTAAAGTGGAAAAGAAACATGGAAAAATGTAAAAATTTGTAGTAGGAGTGAATTAATTGTCATATCAAGTAATCCAGGTATCTGGAACTATATTAAACAAAATCGAAAGTTTCTATAAAGAACATAAGATAGATAAACTTCCAGCAGGGGCTGTTTTCGTCGCCAAATCTCCCACTTGTAATATTACCGCATACAAGTCGGGAAAGGTTTTGTTCCAAGGAAAAGGAGCAGATGAGGAAGCGAATATTTGGAAGGGTTTCGGGGCAACGGCTGCTCCGTCTAAATCTAGCAAAAAGGCAACCACCGTGTCATCATCAGGAAATAAAGTGAAATCCTCCCTGCCTGCAGGCTTTGCTTCCCTTTCTGTCATCGGTTCTGATGAAGTAGGGACAGGAGATTACTTTGGCCCGATTACGGTTTGTGCCGCTTATGTTAAAAAAGAGCAGATGGCCATGTTGAAAGAACTGGGTGTACAGGATTCAAAAGCATTGAATGATGAAAAGATAGTAAGGATAGCAAAAGCAATCTTACCGCATGTTCCTTATAGTCTATTGGTTTTACATAATGAAAAATATAATGAATTGCAACAGAGTGGTATGAGCCAAGGGAAAATTAAGGCGTTGCTGCATAATAAAGCATTGCAACATGTATTGGATAAGATTGCTCCGGAGAAACCTGATGCGATACTGATTGACCAGTTTGCAGAATCAGGGATCTACTATCGCCATGTCGCTCAGCAGAAGAACATTGTTCGTGAAAATGTCTATTTTCATACAAAAGCGGAAGGCCTTCACCTTTCCGTGGCAGCGGCGTCTATTATCGCTAGGTATTCTTTCTTAAAAGAGATGGATAAGCTAAGCGAACTTGCAGGTATTACAATACCTAAAGGTGCGGGGTCAAAAGTGGATGCTGCAGCTGCAAGGGTGATTGAAAAGCACGGAGAAAGTTTTTTGAACAAGGTGGCGAAAGTCCATTTTGCCAATACGTTGAAGGCAAAAAAGCTGGTCAGATAACTTTACCAATTGAAAGTTCGTTTACAGTTGGTTGTCTTGTGCTATAATTTGTGTATACACATGATTGAAGAAGCCAAAGTGTTGGACGCACTTTGACTTAACAGAGCTCTTTTCTCAAAGATTGTTGCTTACTACTAGTAAAAAGTCGGCACTTTGACTTTTTACTGTACTCTCAAACAAATTATTGCATGATACTTTTCTTGTCCATTCAGGAAAAGAGCACGACAGCAACAATTGTAACGAGGGTGTCAAAAATACGTAATAGCAACAAAGGATGCGAAAAGAACCCAACAGTATAAGTTCCGCAGAAGCACGGCTACTGTGGAGTCGAACGTAATAAGTAACTCACCCGACTGCCTAACAGCGAATTAGAAGTCACGGGTGGGTTATTTTTTTGTCATTTCTTTTATTAGCACGATTACTAGATTTACAAACGCAAAGAGGAATAGTCCTGATGTGAGGAATAGCTGCATCTCGCTCATACGGTCACCCCCGTTCTCCACAGGGATTCACCGCACCACCCGTTCCTATTATACTGTCCACTCTATTATACCATTCTATCGAAAAAACAGAACACACGTTCTTATAAATCGTTCAGAATACCTAGTTTTGCATTAACGGTTGATCTCCGTTACAGGCGCTTCGCTTTTCTGCGGGCGGTCCGGGAGCCTCCTCGGCTTCGCCTGTGGGGTCTCCCTTGTCCCTTCTTCCCGCGGAAGTCTTCGCGCCTTTCACTGCGATCAACTAGGGTTTTGCATTTTCAAGAGAATCAAAAAGGGATCCCGTTTGGAATCCCTTTTTTTATTAGCTTCTTAATACTGCTTCGAATTTTTCTTCTACTGCTTGAAGTACTTTTGTGTGGACTTTTGTTACTTCTTCGTCTGTTAATGTGTGTTCTGGGTGGTAGTAACGTAATGCGAAAGCGACTGATTTTTTGGATGAGTCGATTTTGTCTCCTTCGTATACGTCAAATACCTGTACTTCTTTTAGAAGGGAACCACCAGTTGTCTTGATGACTGCTTCTAGTTCACCTGCTGGAGTTTCACGATCCACTACAAGCGCGATATCGCGGCTGATGGATGGGAAACGCGGAATTGCTTCGTATTGGATTTCACCGATACTTTCTCCAAGTAGTGCTGTTAAGGAAAGCTCGAACACATATGTTTCAGGCAGGTCCAGCTCATTTAATTTCTCTGGATGAAGCTGACCGATGAACCCAATGCTCTCACCGTCCAGTAAGATTTCTGCTGTACGTCCAGGGTGTAAGCCATCTTTTTCAGCACGGTTGTAAGTAATCGCTTCATTCACACCAAGCATAGAGAACATGCCTTCCAAGATTCCTTTGGCTACAAAGAAATCAACAGCTTTTTTCTCTCCCTGCCATGGATGTTGCTGCCATAGACCTGTCAACGCACCAGCAAGTCGCTCTTTTTCTTCAGGTAACACAGTGCCCTCTTTTCCAATGAACACAGAACCGATTTCATAAACAGCATTTGCTTGCAAAGAACGAGCAATATTGTGTTGAAGCGCTTCTAGAAGATGAGGCACTAAGCTTAGTCGCAGCGTGCTTCTCTCTTCACTCATTGGCATGGCAAGGCGGATCGCTTTTCCATCTTCAAGGGCGAATTGTTTTGCGCGTTCGTCACTCGTTAGGGAGTACGTGATGTTTTGAATCAGACCAGCACCCTCAAGGTAACGGCGAACTTTACGACGCTTTGCTTGATAGGCAGTCAGCACACCAGGTGTTGCAGCACTTACAGGTAATGTCGTTGGAATATTGTCATAACCGTAAAGACGAGCGACTTCCTCTACAAGATCCTCTTCAATCGTGATATCGCCACGACGAGTCGGAACCGTTACGGTGAAGCTTCCATTGTCTTCTGTTACGTCAAATTTAAGCTTTGTGAAAATATCTTTCACTTCCGCAGCAGTGATGGAAGTACCTAAAACAGAATTTATCTTTTCTACAGTAGTAGACACAACTGCAGGTTCTGCTTTTAATGTGTTCACTTCCACAGAACCACCGACCACTTCACCGCCAGCATATTCTGCCATAAGGGCAACTGCTCTTTCTGCCGCTTCATGAGTACGGTTAGGATCGATTCCTTTTTCATAGCGGGCACTTGCTTCACTACGAAGACCGTGGTCTTTGGAGGCTTTTCTGACAGTAACTCCGTTAAAGTATGCGGACTCCAATAGGATCGTCGTTGTGTCAGATTGAACCTCTGAATTCGCTCCACCCATGACACCGGCAAGCGCAACTGGCTCTGAGCCATTTGTGATCACAAGGTGGTCTTCTGTTAGCGTACGCTCTGCATCATCAAGCGTCGTTATTTTCTCATCCTTGCGAGCACGGCGGACAAGGATTTCTTTACTGCCAAGGCGATCATAATCGAACGCATGCAATGGCTGACCGTATTCTAGTAAAATGTAGTTTGTGATGTCGACCACATTGTTGTGTGGGCGGATTCCCGCTGCCATCAGACGACCTTGCATCCAAAGCGGTGAAGGACCGATTTTCACGTTTTTCACTACTTTTGCAACATATAATGGGTTGTCTTCAAAAGCTTCCACATTTACAGAAATATAATCTGAAGCTTCTTCGCTGTTTGTTTCATAATCTGTGGATGGCCACTTTACGTCACGGCCAAGGATTGCGCCGACTTCATAAGCCACACCTAGCATGCTTAGTGCATCTGAGCGGTTAGGCGTAAGACCTAGTTCCATCACTTTGTCGTTGCGGTTGAGGTATTCTAGTGCATCTGTACCGACTTCCACCTCATTCGGGAATACGAAAATTCCTTCCGAAAATTCTTTGGCAACAAGCTTAGAACCTATTCCCAACTCTTGTAGGGAACAAATCATCCCATTGGACTCTTCGCCGCGAAGCTTTGCGCGCTTTATCTTAAAATTACCAGGAAGCACTGCCCCAACTGTTGCCACAGCCACTTTTTGGCCTTTGTCTACATTTTTAGCTCCGCAGACAATTTGTACAGTTTCCCCTTTTCCAAGGTCCACTTGACATACGTTCAATTTGTCCGCATTTGGATGCTGTTCCTTTTCTAAAACGTGGCCGACTACGACACCGTTGATTCCGTCGTTCAGCACTTCCACGCCTTCTACTTCAATACCGCTTCTTGTAATTTTCTCTGCCAAGTCTTCAGCAGAAATATCATCTATATTTACGTAATCTTTTAACCAATTGTAAGATACTAACATGATTTCCCCTCCTCTTAAACTCGATTGAATTGCTTCACAAAACGTTGATCGTTCGTATAGAAATGGCGGATATCGTCAATGCCGTAACGAAGCATCGCAATGCGCTCAGGTCCCATTCCAAAAGCAAATCCTTGATATTTTTTCGGATCATATCCTGACATTTCAAGCACGCGCGGATGAACCATACCCGCACCTAAAATTTCTATCCAACCAGTTCCTTTACACATGCTGCATCCTTTACCTCCACATTTCGCACATGTCACGTCGATTTCAACGGAAGGCTCTGTGAACGGGAAGAAGCTAGGACGAAGACGGATTTCACGGTCTTCACCGAACATCTTTTTCGCAAAAGTTTCAAGCGTTCCTTTAAGGTCACTCATACTGATGTTTTCGTCAATAACAAGTCCTTCGATTTGCGTAAACTGATGGGAGTGAGTCGCATCGTCATCATCACGGCGATAAACTTTACCAGGACAGATGATTTTGATAGGTCCCTTTTCTTGATTCGCTTCCATTGTTCTTGCTTGAACAGGAGACGTTTGCGTTCTTAACAGTATCTCATCAGTAATGTAGAAAGAATCTTGCATATCACGAGCCGGGTGATCCTTCGGCAAGTTTAATGCTTCAAAGTTGTAGTAATCCGTTTCCACTTCCGGTCCTTCTGTGATCGTGTAGCCCATTCCTAAGAACAGGTCTTCGATTTCTTCAATGACTTTTGTTAGAGGGTGTGGGTTTCCAGTTGGTGCCGGACGGCCAGGTAACGTTACATCAATCGTTTCAGATGCAAGCTTCTTCGCTACTTCCGCTTTTTCAAGCTCAGCTTGTTTTGCTTCAATTTTCTCCGCAACATTTCCACGGACAACGTTAGCCAGTGCTCCCATTTTCGGGCGTTCCTCTGCAGAAAGCTTACCCATTCCTTTTAAAATTTCCGTGATTGGTCCTTTTTTTCCAAGGTACGCCACACGGACTTCATTTAGTGCTTTTAAGTCTTGCGCTTGTTCTACCTGCTCAATGGCAAGCGTCTCTAATTCCTTCAATCGTTGTTCCACATCTATTCCTCCTTGGTTCATTTTTGACAAATAAAAAACTCGCCCCTCAAAAAGGGACGAGATATTCGCGGTACCACCCTAGTTAACAAAGACAAAAATACTCTTTGTTCGCTCTGTTCCAGATAACGGCTATCTAACCGGTCCACCTTTACAGCAACTTCTGTGGGCTGCTGGTCCAAGTGTCACTCAAGAGGTGAAATCTTCACTCATTCTTCCTTTAAGATGCTTTCAGTCTGCGGCACCTTTTCCCTGATAAGGTCTGAAACGAGCTACTTGCCTCTCTCATTGCTTTGTTCAGTATGTAACTATTGTTATATTATATTGAAAACAAGTGACGGATGCAACTCTATCCGCGTAAAAAATACATTAAAATTCCCGCTGCAACCCCGACATTCAAGGACTCGCTCTGACCATGAATCGGGATGTACAGGTTCTGATCTGTCATCTCTAAATGTTCCTGGGCCATTCCTTTCCCTTCATTGCCAAGAATGAGGGCGAAAGACTCAGAAGGTTGGACTTCCTGGTACGGGACACCGTTTTGCAGGGAGGTTCCGTAAACAGGCGTTTGTAGTTCCTTACACTCCTTGATATAGCTTTTAAGATCGCCTCTTGCAATCGGTAAGTGAAAAATCGACCCTTGTGTGGACCGAATCACTTTTGAGCTGTATAAATCAGCGCATCCTTCTCCTAAAATAACCATGTCCATTCCAGCAGCGTCCGCTGTTCTAATCATGGTGCCCACATTTCCCGGATCTTGAACATTATCTAGTAGAAGAATTTTTTGGTTAGGTTGTATTTTTCGTTCGTTTTGTTCCGGAATGCGGCATATTGCTGCGACTCCTTGAGGCGTTTCCGTTTCACTGATTTCTTTTAATACATTCGGAACAGCGTAAATAAGTTCCACATGGTTGAGATCCCATTCGCTCGGTATGGAACGGTCTTCAGAAATAATGACTTCTTCTACAAGGTTGTCCACTTTCAGAGCCTCTTCCACCAAGTGAAAGCCTTCAATGATAAATGTTCCGGACTGTTCACGTTCTTTCTTTTTCTGCAGTTTTTTCCACTGTTTCACTTTATTGTTCTTGACCGATTCTATATGTTTCAATGCTTGTTTCTCCTTTTCCGCTACTCAATACTGCTATTATACGCATTTTGCCCACATAATTAAACCATCTATTGGACATGCTATGTGTTGATACTATTTTTCCTACGAGGTGATAAGGATGAATTTAAATTTACGTCATGCGATCCGTCAGAATGTGGAAGGAAATTCTCAAGACCAGCTTAGAGAGACAATCTTAGATGCCATCAATAAAGGCGAAGAAAAAATGCTTCCAGGTTTAGGCGTGTTGTTTGAAGTAATTTGGGAGAATTCTTCTGAGCAGGACAAAGCTGAAATGCTCTCAACTTTAGAGGATGGATTGAAATAGTATTGGATCAAAGGCAGCTCCTTTTTGAGGGGGCTGTTTTTTATTTGAGCTTGTAGGTTCTCCTATACCTTGATCCGCAGTGTGTTAGTCCTAGAGAGTAGATCATTTTGGAAGTGGTTGAATTCGTTGCTAACCCTAGAAATTCTTTTAATTCTAGATGCGTGATGTTTGGACCGAAAAGCAAGCGGTAATCTTCCAAGGTTGCTATATGGGCATCTTTAGATTTCAAATTGCATTTGGCACAAAACCATGAACCACTTTGCCTGTTCATTGGAATATTTGAACAACCTGGGCATTGAACTCCGTTTATTATTTCGTTACGGTCTATATCATATCGTTTAAGGATGTTAACAACCTCCTCGCAATGCTGCTTTAATAATTTTCGCGAAATCTTTAGCAATTCTTTTTCAGTAAACATGGACGAATCGAATTGTTGATTCAGCTCTTCCAGTTTTGAAAAAAGATTGTGTGCATGCATGACGGATTGGGAAGCTTTCACTCGGGAATCTGACCTTATAATTGTCTGGGGATTGGTAAAACAAACAAGGGATTTTATTGGGGGTCGCTTCATCTTTTGACTTTCTATAAAAGAATCTAATCTTAATTTCTGTTTTTTTACTTGATCTAGTGGATTATAGAATCCTTCTTCTATGCCATTTAATGTCCGGATAAATTGAGCAAAATGATTTTCAAAAGTGACTTGGCCGATGATGTTTTTTATTTCAATGATGAGGAAGTATTTTGAGGTTAAGAGAAGGACATCCATTTGGAAGCAGTAGTTGCTAGATGATTGGAGTCTTAATGCATGCAAGATATAGTATTTACGCTCATCCAAAAACGATAAATGATACTCCATGGACTGCTCACCTTTGTAGCCTGCCATTCTTTTTGCAAGATCTTGCTCAATTTGAGGTCTTTTAGGGTGATTTTTATCAATTCTTATTAACAATGCTTCTAGCTTTTTGATTGTTAACGGTTTTTCTAATGGTTTTATTATCATTTTTCCCTCCAAATAGTTTAATTGAGTTAATATTACCATGTTATAACAATGGTGTGCAGAAAATTACCAGAGTTGGTGCCGTTTTATAGTGAGTTCGTGCGGAAATGGACCAAGTTCGTGCCGAAATTGCTCGAGTTCGTGCCAAAACACACTGAGTTCGTTCCAAAAAGAATTTTTACCTAATTTCTACCAAAAAAGACACCAATAACCCCTTACTTCCTATCTAAAAACGAAAGGCCCGCCGAGGCGAGCCTTCCAAAAACCTATCAATCAAACGTCAATCTGCTGACAGTATCAGCATCTAACTTCTTAATAACTTCCGCAATCAATTTCACCGCGTTCTCATAGTCATCACGGTGCAACATTGCTGCGTGAGAGTGGATGTAGCGCGTTGCGATGGTGATGGATAGTGCCGGTACACCTTGAGCTGTCAGGTGGATGGCACCGGAATCTGTTCCGCCTCCTGCAACAGAGTCAAACTGATATGGAATTTCCATTTCGTCGGCTACACCTGTAACGAAATCGCGTAAACCTTTGTGGGAGATCATGGATGCATCATAAAGGATGATTTGTGGACCTTTCCCCATTTTGCTTAGTGCTTCTTTTTCCGTTACGCCTGGAGTATCTCCTGCGATCCCTACATCCACGCCAAATCCGATGTCAGGTTGGATCAGGTTAGCGGAAGTTTTCGCACCACGAAGGCCAACTTCCTCTTGAACTGTACCTACTCCGTACACCACGTTTGGATGGTCTGCGCCTTTTAATTGCTTTAACACGTCAATCGCGATGGCACAGCCGATACGGTTATCCCAAGCTTTTGCAAGAAGCATTTTTTCGTTGTTCATGACAGTGAATTCGAAGTAAGGAACAACCTGGTCACCAGGGCGAACTCCCCATTCTTGTGCTTCTTCACGGCTGGATGCACCGATGTCGATGAACATGTCTTTGATGTCTACCGGCTTTTTGCGTGCTTCTGGAGGTAGGATGTGTGGTGGTTTAGAACCGATCACACCTGTAACGTCCCCCTTAGAAGTTACAATTGTTACTCGTTGTGCCAACATTACTTGGGACCACCAGCCGCCCACCGTTTGGAAGCGAAGGAATCCGCGGTCATCAATATGTGTAATCATGAAGCCTACTTCGTCTAAGTGACCTGCAACCATTACTTTTGGTCCGTCCGCTTTCCCGACTTTTTTAGCAATTAAGCTTCCAAGTCCGTCTGTGAATACTTCATCAGCAAATGGCGTTATGTATTTTTTCATTACGTCGCGTGGTTCTTTTTCGTTGCCGGGAATACCCTTGGCATCTGTTAGATCTTTTAACATTGTTAATGTTTCATCTAGCTTTGTCATGTATTTCGACCCCCTTAATAAATATCAATCCAACAATTATTATACAGAAAACTCTTACTAATGTAAAAAGGATTAGTAACCTTGCTGTTGTCTTTCGTGATTCACCTGATTTTTTTCTAAGTATGCCTGCTCTACTTCCGCCCATTCAAAACCTAGCATTTGACCCATTTGAATGTAGGAATCCAGTAATAGATAGTAATTCTCTTCAGACAAATCTTCTTTAAAAGTAGAGACCAGCTGATAGACTCTATTGAATTGCTCAGTTAGCGTGGCTGCTTCTTCCGCAAGTCCTCTAGAAGTTTCCGTGCCGTCATACCCAAAGGTCAATCCAAGGGATAAAATAAAATGCACCCCGTCCACATACTCTTCAAGTATTACTCCGCGTTCAGCAGGGGGCTTTACACTCCAAAACTTAAAGCAGCGAGTTTCATTCGCCAATTCCCCTAACTCTACAAGCAAAGCTAATATTTTTTCATCAACCAAATCCTCTTTTCTCAGTCCATGTTGTGATTCAATTTTTGCATCAAGCTCTCTTTGCATGTCATATAAACGTCGTAAATTCAAAAATATCGCCTTCTTTTTAAAAAATTTTATAAAAAATGAAACTTTATGATACCTACACCCGTATATAAGGTATTTTATAATACAAACTGTATTTTTGCGAAGGAGTAGCAAATATGTTTATGATTCTCATTCGTCTTGCTTTACTTGCACTTTTTGCTTTTATTATTTATTCCATTTTTAAGTATCTCCTGAATCCAAAAAGGAAGCTTGAGATTGCGCATGAACAGAAGAATTTTTACCTTCTTGATCAAAGAAGTAATGTACGGAAGAATTTTCTCCTGACCTATAAAGGGGTCATGTTTGAAGGGGAAAAATATTTGGGGACGACAGACAGGGCTTTTGAGGTCATTTCCATTTTTATCTGGCCGAAGAATCCCGAAAAGTTGCAAGGATTGAAAAAGCATGACTTTGAATTTATTCAAAAAGAAGTACGAAAACAATACCCGGATGCTTTGATTGATTGGAAAAGTCCTATTAAAGAGTTTTTAAAAGGTGAAAGAGGTTTACGCTAAGTAGCGTTAACCTCTTTTAACCTTAAAAGGCAATCCTTATTAATGAAGGATTGCTGTATAACTACAATTATTAATTAGCTTCTCCTATCTGCGTCACTATTACTTTACCATTCTCGTCTAATAAAGGGGTGAGTGCGCATCCTTGCGCACTCCATGTGTATAAATAATTAACACCTGTTTGACGATCAACCCATATAGATATTAGGCTACCCTGTTGAGAAGTTTGTACCAACTTCTCATCAAAACGTTTATCATCTGTTTTATCTTTTTTATTGAACATCATTTACCACTCCTTATAAATACTTTAAAATACTTAATCTAATTTCCCATTGAAAAATAATACTGAATGTTCACTCAAATCTATACAGTAAATTTTATTGTTTTCCAGTAGTTAACTATCTAACCCATTTTTCTTGTATGAGTAAATAAAGATAACTAAAGCAATGATGAACCAACCAGAGAGAACACTAATATCAGTTAGGTTCCACTGATATCCAGTTTCGGAATATATGCTGTTTGCAAAGTTTGTTCAGGATATTACCTCTCCCTCTTCGGCACCTTAAACAACCAATGTTGAATCTGGATACATACATACAGAACGATTCACTTAACTCCTAGTGTGCTAAAAGATATTCTTTCACAATATAGCATATAAGTGAAGATTCTTGCTGCACTTTAATAGTCTAATACGCAAGATAAAATTACTCTTCTTCTGGCATAAAATAAAGAATGAGCGCTGATCTTTTTTTCTAGAATCGCGCCCTTTCGTGGAATAACTAACATATGTCTTGATCCTAAAATCACTCTACTTTTTATGTCTGTTCTCTGTTCTCAATAATTTGATATATTTCTCTTCATGCTCCGAAGTAGCATAGATTCTATACTGCCAAAACGCTAACAGACATTTTTTAAATCTCTCCATATTTCCTATTCTATTAGATAATTCCGCCACCTCTAAAAGAACTATCATACCCTCTTCAAATTGACTGCATTTACATTGAAACAAAGCATAAGCATAGCGAAAATCTAAATACATTTTTTCTTTTAACCATGGTTCCTTACTTACAGCCATATCATTAATAATATGTTTATATTTTTTTATTAACCCTTTAGCATCATCTATCCGATTTAATCGAACATACGTCTCTAATAATCTAGGCAAGCCCACATACAAATCTTCTCTTCCCTCAAGCCAGGAGAGATATTCATCAACATATTCTGAGTGGCCAAAGTCCAATAGTGCAACATATCTATTACCAACTGATGTATCCGCAAAAAAAATGTTTATATGGGCATACTGCTTTATAAGATCTAGCACTTCTTCAAGCGAGGCCCCTAATCTAGTCAAAGCAAAGCTCTTATACATTAGAGCCCGCCCATAGTACTCGCCTTCAGATGCCAATTTCTCTAATTTTTCAGCATAATTCAGTACCTGGCTCCAATCTTCGCGCCGATAGTAATCTGCCATGATCCACATGAATGCTTCCTTCCTATTTTCAATTGGCATATTTGCTAGTTGATCTAGTAAATGAGTTAGTGCATGCTGGCCCTCGTCTGTCATTCTTACGATATAAAACTTCCGAAAATAGCTAACCGATATTTTTTCAGAGAAGCGATCCAACTCATTATCAATAATTACCTCATAAAGAGGTAGTGCTTGCTTTTCTTTACCTTCATGAAAAAGCATTTCCGCCACTGAAAAGATGTATAGTAAGTTTTTCTTTCTAATTGTTTTCGAATTTTCTTCTAACATAAAACTTAATAAATCATTACAATGCTTTATATACCCTTTGGCTGCGCACTTATATAAGAACTGAGTACTTCGGCGCTTATCGATACGGCTTCCTTCGTTCAAGCATTCTTCTATATAGTGTGAATAGAGTGTACCTTCTGCTAGTCCGAAAGCACTTGTAATGGCATCTAAATTTTGCAAAGAAAGTGGCTGTCTATGATTTAGTATACGACTTATCTCGCTTATATGAATTCCGGAATTTTTCGAAAGCTCCGTTTTATTCCAGTCTTTCCACTGCATATATTTTTGTATCTCTTGAAAAAGTACAACGTTCATAATTCATATTCACCCTATTCTTATGATGAGATTAACATATTTCATTATAAAAATTTGATAGAATTTTTCAAAAATAATATCCTATCAAATTTAATTATAATGAAAAGAATAAGGTTATTAAAGGTGCACGAAGCAAATTTACATGCTTCAAAAAACCATTCTTTTATATATTTTTGAATATACTTAGAAACTAACTTTGGTAGGGGAGAAAACATCATGCATGAAGGAAGAATAATCAAATATTTTCGCAAGAAAGCTAAATTAACACAACAGCAACTTGGGGATGGCATTTGTTCTGACACTCATGTAAGTAAGATCGAACGTGGGATGACAGAATATTCCCCAGAGGTTACATTCCTACTATCTAAACGACTTGGAATAAATATCGAAGAGGAGCTAAGCCGTTTTCATAACTTAAAGAAAATTCTCGCTCGCTGGCATGATGCAATCATCATGCAACGGTTCGAAGCTATTGAAATAATAAAAGAAGAACTAGATAATGAAGAACTAATCCAAATCAGTGAACATCAAATCCTTTATGATTTACTTAGAGCAAGATATCACCTACTACGTAATAATTTAATAGAAGCAGACATAATCACAAAAAATATACAAAAAGCTCATAGAAAGTTGCCCCCATATGAAAGTAACCTACTAAAGCACATATTAGGGATGTATTACCTAGCTAATAAAGATATGATAAAGGCAGTCAATATTTTACGATCGATTAACAGTGATGATTATAATAATCCAGAGTATTATCTAACTTTATCAACCGCTTATCTTGCAGTGAATTCAAAGATAATGGCTTATTACTATGCAGAATTATCTTTGCAATTTTTCATCAAAACCAATAATTACTTAAGAAGTATAGATGCAGAAATGATTATGCTAATAACTAGGGAAGGTGAGGGACAATGTGATTTTCAAAAAATAGTCGAGCAGTATGAAGCTTTAATCCAAACCTGTGACCTTTGCCATGCCCATGATAAAAAGGCAAAGGTTCTTCATAACTTAGCAGAGGAACATTATTGTAGAAAAGATTATAAAGCATCTAGTCGGTTGTTTCATAAATCTATGTTGCTAAAAGAAAAAAAATCAGCTGAGTACTTAATTTCTTTGGAAGCTTTCATACGGTGTTGCTTCGAAGGAAGTATCCTATCAAAGGATAAATTAGAAAAGCTTGGAAACGAAGGGCTAGTGATTGCAAGAGAGATTAACCAGGGTCTACATACAATAAATCTACAGCTTCTTCTCCTTCGGATCAACAACCAAATTGCGGAATACTATCATTACTTAAGTACTAAAGCCTTAACTTACTATAAAAAATGTGGTTATGTATCTATAGTACAGCGGTATGAAAAGGAACTTTTTAACTATCATTTAAAAACCCGCCAAATCGATGATGCTCTAAAATTTGCGGATTTATTAATTAATAATGGTTAAAAAATGTAGAGTATGCTCGCTAAAAAATGGCCGCCACTGAAAAAGTACTTTATTTTAGATTTTATTCGGCACCGCTGTTGATTTCCGCAAATGGCTTCGCTTTCCGTGGGGCGACCTTGAGCCTCCTCAGGCTGCGCCCTGTAGGGTCTCAAAATTGTCGCTACTCCCCCGCAAGAGTCTACGCCATTTGCTCCAATCATCAGCTAGAAACCATCAATAACAATAGGGTTTCAGTTTTAAGTTATCTCGATAAATGCCAGGGAGTTCTCCCTGGCATTTTTGCTGTTTATTTAGTTTCTTAATTCCAGCCCTATTGATCGGAATAATTTTTCCAATGTTACCTTACCTGATTTTTCTTTAGGTTTCTTATCCCCTTTAACATCTGGGCCTACTTTAAAGAAATTCTTCTCGATGTATCGGAGGTCTTTCTCATCTACTTTACCATCTTGGTTGATATCTCCCTTGTTCACACCTACATTCTCTTTTCCATAGGAGAAAACAGCAATAATCGCATCGTTAATATCAATCATCTTGTCACCATTTACGTCACCCGCATAGCCTGTTTCTATTTGGGCTATATGTCGTGTCCCTACTAACTCACCATCAATATACGTCCCTACAGTCTGAGTCGTTTTACTCGTAAGGTGACCAGGTACTTGCACATAAATGTCATACTCTTGTTCTGTAGTTGGTAGTTTATCTATTGTATAGTAAGCATTACTATGAATAATCGAGGCTTCAAAGGTTTTTCCATTGTTATTTTTCGCATAGACCTTTGCTCCAAGCTTAGAGTAGTCAAATGTATTATCCCATTGACCATTTTCTCTCATGAATGCTTCTGGTTTCATGTTCCCATTTACGATGGAGTATTTTGCCAGAATTATAAATGACTTGTCTTTATATACTCGAATCGTAGTAGGGTTAGAATCTGATGTTTTCTTGTATTTAAAGGCAATAGTATCAAAAGATAATGATAATCCATCTTGGTAAGTGTAGTTTTCATCGTTTATGACTTTGAATGTGACATCCAAAAACGGTAAGTTCTGATCGATAGCTAAATCATTTTCCTCAATCGAAGCTCCTACTTTGACAGTGCTAGCATTTAATGTTGGTTCATCTAATATAAAGTTAACTCCCTTTTCCTCTGTGTACTTTTCAAAGGCCTCATTGACTTTGACATTCAGAAATTCAAAGTGTTTATTATAGAAAGGTACAGTGAATTCTCCAGAGGCCAGTTGCTTAACATTGTTCAAATTCAATGTCATCGTAATTCCGTCCCCAAGACGCACCTTTTCTTTATCATAACTTGGAACCGCGTATTCCGTTCCTTCTTTTATGAACAGGTAACGATTTATGCCTTGCGGATATCCTACTGAAGCTGTTGCATTATCAAATACAAATAAATTGGAGTCTAAATAAGACATTTGGTCAATTCTTTCCTTCGTTGCCGGAAATCTAAAGTTCCCTTCGCTATCCACCGCAAGGAAATGACGATTATAGTAGTTATACTCCCACCAAAGTGCACCATTCACAGATTGATCGATAGCCATTCCTTTTTGTTTGAGAGCATCGACTGTCGAATCATATACGTTTCCGTGAATCCATACTGCAGGGCCTTCATATCCTTCTTCTATCGTGTACATCGAATCATCCACTTCATAAATACCAGGATCCATGGATACCTCTACCTCCGGAGGAGTATTATCAATCATCACCATTGCGCCTTTACTCCGGGGTATACCTTGCTCATCATACCCAATCATTTCGAACGTATAGTCACCTTCCGGCAGTTTCACCTCTTTATCAGAAATTGGCTGCGAAGGATCATTGGTGAATGGGTACACTTTTCCTTTAAAAATAGCATCTGCCCAATAATCAATACCTGTCAATAATTGGCTTGCATCAATGGTTGCGATAAATCCAATTGCTTCCCCTGATTTTCCATCTTTCACCAATACATCAATCGTCTCTAATGGAGTTGATAATTTTACGATTGCATTGGTATATGGCGTATAATACGGATGTGCCTTCGAATCATTCGCAATCATCGGTCTTGTCAATACCATTTTCTCAAATCCTTTTTCTGTCACACGGATGGAAAAAGGTATTCGGTAATTTTCTTCTTCATGTTCCGAATTAATAAGGGTAACATATCCTTCATACCGCCCGAATTCCGCATCTTGTGAAACGCGTATAGTCGGCTCAACCTCTACATATTTTCCTGGTTCAATAGAAACTGTATTTGGTATTATTACTTCTACACCATTTTTGTCGGCATCCTGAATTTCTCCCTTAGCTGGTAAGAATTCAACATTTGTGTTAAATTCCTTTACATCTTTTTCATTGAAGTTCCGTATAACTATTTTCCTGCTGTCTTCAATAGGCCCATCTCCCTCTTTAAAGTGACTGCCGAAAGCAATTGAACCCGTTTCTTCATCAATTTCGATGAAATTCCCATCTTGTTCATGCATCGTTTTGTCCATAACTTTTATTAGGGTTTCCGTATGAACCGCCTCGTACGCATTAATTCGCCCTGAGCCGATTTCATTGACGGAGTATTCGCCATTCATTTCATCCGCCGTATTCATTAACGCCGCTTTCACATCAAAAGGTGTATATTCAGGATTGGCTTGCAAGATAAGCGCTGCCGTCCCAGCTACATGAGGAGCAGCCATGGATGTCCCTTGGAGACGAGCATATGCGGTATCGTATTTTCCTCCGTCCTGTGGATCATTAATAAACTCAGGGATAGTAGAGAATATTGCCACTCCCGGTCCGACGACATCTGGTTTAATGTCATCATTCCCGTTAGCAGGGCCTCTTGAACTAAATTCAGCTAAGCGGTCTCCTTCTGTCTTGACACTACCTAGTGATTCAAATTTAATTTCTGATTGAGGAAGCATCTGTTCCCCGTCAGCTTTTGTAATCCCGAAAGTAGGAATATAATTCATCCCCTCCCCAAGATAAGCTTCTATCTCCCCATCAACATGATTATAAATAATTACAGCTTTAGCACCTGCAGCTCTAGCATTTTGAATTTTTTCATCAAATGTAATGTCGCCTCGTTGAATGATTGCTACCTTACCTGCGACATCTTTATTGTCAAAGTCGGTTTTAGTTCCTATTCCAACATCGACAGTAGGCAAGGTTTTATTTTCGAGATCTTTTAAGTTATCTGTAAAGTTTTGCGCCAATAACTTCATGTCGGTGATGCTGGCTTCCCCTGCACTTGCGGTAATCGTTGGAATGGTTACCGAAACATCACTTGCCCCTACCGTAATTCCTAATGCTGCTGCTCCAGGAGATCCTAGAGTTTTTTCACCAGGTCCTGCGTTTCCAGACGCAACGACAGTCACAACGCCTGAGAGCATCGCATTATTAACCGCTATAGATGCCGGATTTAGCGGATCATTAATACTTGATCCTAATGATAAGTTGATAACATCCATCTCTTCTCGAACCGCCCTGTCAATACCTGCAATGATTGCAGCAAGCGATCCTCTCCCATAAGAACCCAACACACGATACATATATAAATCGACATCAGGGGCTACTCCCTTTACTGCAGATGCCGAGCTGTTTTTCTTTTGTGCTGCGATAGATCCAGCTACGTGTGTTCCATGTAATGTATAGTAACTGGAACCACCTTCAAATTCAGGCCTTCCGGAATCCTTCCAATCTTGATACGTTGCCTCCATTGGATCTGAATCATTATCAACAAAATCATATCCGCCTTTATAAGAATCTTTTAAATCTGGGTGATTATAGTCAATTCCTGTATCAATCACCCCCACTTTTACTCCCGATCCGGAAATATTCTCTTGATGAAGTTTGTCCGCACCGATTTGTACAAGGCTATCATCTACCTTTGAGGAAGTTGATGATTTCATTTCACTTGCTTCTTCTGGTAGGTCAAGCTTCACTTCAGCATCTTTCCAAATACGTTTGACAACTCCTGTACTAAGTAACTCTTGCACCGCCGTTCCCGGTAATGTCATCGCTACCCCATTGAATGCCTCATGGTATTCTCTCGTAATCTTGGAGTCTTTCATCTTTTCTTCATTTGGTCTATTTAAGCTTTTGATAGTTTTCCATTCTTTTTGAAACGTATCGTGATCTTTTTTCACTTTACTTTTTGCTGAAGAAAGAGTCATTCTTTTTCCTTTTGCAGCATTCTTTGCCACTTCCACCTCTGCTGGGTCAGAATTAAATTCTACAATTACGTTGACTAATTCTGAATTCTCTTTGTTAATATCAGGTGAAACGACAAACCCTGGTGTAATCTCAAGTTCTTTCAGCGCTTTCCTTTGATGCTCAGTTAAATTAACTAACATCTGCTCCACACCATTTTTATCATTCTGAATATTATCTTCAGCAATAGCTTTATATGAAGTCCCCGTGGAAAATAACAAACTAGCAACTAAAGTTCCTGTAATTAAATGTTTTATTTTTCCAATGCTCATACCGTTCCTCCTAGAAAAATTATTCTAAATCTAAAGCATGGTGAAAAAGAAATTTAGTAGACTCATAATAATTGGCTCTGATTGTTAATATTGAGTAGGATTCTAGCTGTTTACTTCTTACAGAGGTACCGGCAATCTTGAGATCTCGCAGGGCAAAGCCCGGGGAAGCTCAAGGTAGCCCTTTGATAAGTTCAGCCTGTTGCGGAAATCAAGAGCGGCGCTTAACAGAGCCTAATAATCAAATCCAAGTTTCAACAATTGTTGCGTCATCACCGGGCGAATTTTTTATTAGAGAAAATCCCTTAGGTATTTCCTTTCTAATAGCTTCTAGATTTGTTCTCGTCAAGATATAGTTAGTAGGTTTATTGACATCGAATACCCTTGCTATATACATGTCCTGATAGTCTATCGGACTAGAAAATATAACTATGATCGGCATTTTATACTTTGTAAAATTAATCTCACTAAATGAATTTATCAGTCTGTCCTGGTTGACCATCATAATTCTCCCTTTTTAAAACAATTTCAATGCATGTAGTATATAATGACAAAAAGAAAGCCAAGAATATCGAACACTGAGGATATTCTTGACTCTTAACACTGGTGTTTATCTTTGATTGTTTAGTAGAGAAAAGGATTATCTCGAAGGTTGGTATTTAATACTTGTAACATCTTCTATTTTCAATATTTAGCATCATCAACCATTTGTTTTGCTTGAATATTTAAATTGGAAGAGTAGGTGACGCCTTGGTATTCGTTCCCTGCTGTATGATCCAATTTAATTGCAAAGGAAAGGTCGATATATTGATTATCGTTTAATTGCCAGAACTCATGCTTCTCCCCTTCTTTTGACCCCTCGCCTAATACCATCTTCGCTTTTCCGTTACTGCTTTTTGCTGCTGGTTGAATTTCCTCTTCTTCTACAAATCCAACTACCATTTCAACTCCAGGAGTAATCATTTTAGATAAAGTCTTGGCTTCGTTTGTTGGACCATTGAAGAGTTGATCCAAGTAGATTCTTGATTCTTCCAAGATGTCATCCGTCATTTCTTCTCCTTCAGAGAACTTATAGGCAATATATCCAATTTTATAAGCATCAAGAGAAACATCTGCATCTACAGACTGGTTATACGTTGCTTTTAAATATACATCCATATCCCCAGTGTTTTCGATTGTTAACCATTCACCATAAACTAATTGGGATGGGGCAAAGCCTGTTTGGTCCACTATCATGGTCTCCATGTCTTGCCCGTTATTAATTTCTAGTAAACCGTTTGTTATTTGTCCAGTAGCATTTGTCTCAGATGTAAACCAAGAATATGTACCGAAACTTGCTGACACCACCATCGTTCCTACCAACGCACTACCTAAAAACGCATTTTTCAATTTAAACATGTTAATCCCCCTTATTCATTATGATTGTTTAATCTCTTTCTTCCTCTTTGGCTTTATTTTTTCAAATGCCACTATACATACATAGCCTGTTAAAGGTAGAGCTATGAACAGTAAGAAACCAAGTGGGCCCTTTATAAATTGAGAAAAGTAGCCTAAGAATGGAATCAGAAATATTTTTTTTCCTACAATCTCATTAGCTGTTGTGACATTCTCGTCTGCTGAATTGTTGTTATCACCTTTCGTATAAAAATGTCTCCCCCCATCTGCTTCAACAATGGACGTGATTCTATGAGTGACCAGTAGTTGCTCTTCGTTGTAAAAGGAAATAATGTCACCCTTGCTAAGATCACCTGGATCAACCTCTCGAGTAATAATGACATCCCCAGCCTCAAAAACTGGTGCCATACTATTCGATAATACGGTGAGAGGCTTTATCCCCAAAACGCTTAGTGGTTTGTTACTGTTAAGGCTAGCGAAAATGGAAAATAGGATGACCATGATGAATAAGATGATTGTGATCGTTAAACCTTTTTTTACTAATGTTGCAACCTTTTCCATTTCTCACCCTCGTTTCTAGTTGTTGTGCCAATAAGGTTTATTGTTGAAGAAAAAATTTGCTTCATTCAGAACACTATATTAATATTCTGATTTTTACTGCTATTCAAATTATTGCACAGTTATTGGTACAAGTGTATTGGGGGATTTAATAGTATTCAGCTCTGCAAATCCCATGACTTTTCATCAAAAAATCCTCTCAAAGTTCGATAGAATAGGAATATATTAATATAAAAAGAAGAAGGGTGTAAAAACAACCAGTACAATATTCCTACTTCATTCCCCCAACTTTCACTCTTTATAAAAGGCTGTTTTCGTAAACTTTGTTGCTTTTTCGTATGTTTAAACCAACCCTTATATTCCTTACTGTCGTGCTCTTTTCCTTGCTGAACAGGAAAGCTCGCCTGCCATTTACAGTGTAGATAAGCGGGAAAAAGTCCAGTTGCCGACTTTTTCCTTGCGAATAGCAACAATCTTTGAGAAAAGAGCTTTATAAAATGAAAAACAAAAAAGCTGTTCCAATACTATTGGAACAGCAACAATTTATTATATGTTATATAAATTCTTTGATTGTGTGAGTCTCACTGGGGAAATCAGCAGTAGACTCCCGCATCCTACTAATTGTTAAGGAGTCTGCTAGCATACCTGTTAGCCTCCTCATGCTTGCATTGGTCTAGGTAGTATTGAAACATCGTTTTTTCATACGTATGCAACTGATGATAATTCCCGTTCTTGTTAAGCATAGGGATGATTTTTTCCTCAATAAATTGATAATAAAGCTCTTTTTCATCATCGTGCAGTAAACGAAGCATTTGAAAGAATGCTAAGCTACTATGATCTTTGATTTCCTTTGATATTTCCATGCCCGTTTGAATCAATTGCGTCAGCATACTATCCACTTTATTTTCTTTTATCTGTAAGCAACAGTAAATATATCCTATAAGGTTATTTAAGTAATTAGAAGATTTTTTATTACCTTTCAGTAGGTCCAATGTCTTTTTATAGTATATTCTTGCGTTTTCATTATCCCCAGTATAAGAATATTCATAAGCTAAATTACTTAGCAAGTTGGCTTTTTTTGAAGTATCATTTATTATTTCGCATTGCGCAATCAATTGGTTATATCGATTGACAAGATTGTCAAAATTCCAAAGCTCGTTTCTTCCTTCATTAATTAATTTAATAGTTTCTGCATCAATGATTTTTTTGAAATTATTTGTCTTTTGAAAATATTCAAGTGAAAGTTCACTATAATAGTAAGCCTTTACTTTAAATTGTAGATTGTGATAGGCAATTGCAATCTGATAATAGAATTCCAGGTTCTGATATTCTTTTTCATTAATTTTAAGAAGATATTCCAGTGCTTTTTTGAAGTTACCTTTTTGAAGTTCTGTTATTCCTAATAGATGGTGGAGTAAATGAGTTTCGTACGTATTTAAATCTTTGCGGACGTTATATATTTTATCAATAAGTGCTTTTGCATTCGTTATGTCCCCTCGCAATAGAAAATACCTTGCTTGCAGAAGAAAATACTTATTTTTCACTGATTGGATTAAAAACAGAGAATTCTTTTCAATTTGATTTTTGAGTCGTTCAATTTCATTGTTCTGTTGCAAGACCATACAATCGTGCCATTGATGCAGAAGTTTTTCAAATTTCTGAAGCGATTGTAATTCTTCTTCCATATTAATTCCCAGCTTCTCACTTAATAGATTGGTGATCTCTGATGAAAACTGAGTCGTTCCCCGCTCAATTTTACTTACATGAGTTACAGAACAGACCCCTTTTCCCAGTTCTTCTTGTGTCAGGCCATTTTTTTCCCTATGGAATTTAATTAGGATTCCTAAACTCAATGCAACACACTCCCAACTATTTTATATACTATATACTGAATGGAGCTTTTTCTTATCATACCTTTTATTTGCATTCAGATGTAGTAGCATTATTAGTTTTTTGCGATAATTTAGAATCTACTATTCAAATCCACTTTTAAATGATGCAATAGAACAAGGGCAGCCTAAAGAATAGGACTACCCTTGTTCATCGTTGTAAGTCAGAGCCTGTTACATTAAGAAGTAATACCCAACTCTTTTTTTATCTTTTGAATAGTCATGCCATTAGCTTCAGGTTGAGGGTCTGGCGTATCGAGTACAAAGTCGTTTTCAGATAAATAGTACTTTTCAAGAAGTTGAAAATCCAACTCATTTGTCGTACCATCGAAATTTATATCTGTACTTCTATTTTCAGTTCCCCAATGCTCATGAAGTAATAAGACATCATAAATATCTACAACATTGTCTTTATTAATATCACCTGGCTTTGATACTGCAGTTCTATAGGAAATCCACTCTCCAATATCAGTCCCATTTACTTCATATCCAACTTCTAATGGGGTGTATGTCGTATAATGTCCTGGCACATCAATAATCATTGTATATTTCTTCACTGTTACAGGGAGATTATCAACATATAATCGACCATTAGCTTCTAATCTCGCTGGATAGGTTGTTCCTTCCATATCTTTTAAATGGATAGCTGCTCCCACTTTTGAATAATCTCTACTATAATCAAATCCACCATTTTCTGTTAACAATCCTTCAGCACCTAAAAATCCTGCATCCACCTGTGAGATTGTTGGATAAATTGGGTGAAGCCCGATTTCCGTCGTTATTCGTGGTCCATTATTTATCTGCATCGTAGTAGTACTAAATAGAGGTGCATAAACATATCTAAATTCTTCTGCATTTGTATCTGCGGTCATTTCAAATAAAACTACATCTCCGGAGACGCCCTCTTCTGGGATAGATATGTCAATAGTTGTCCGTGTTGTACCTGGTTTAGTAGTTGTTTCTACTAATTCCGATCCTTCAGGCAATTGGTCTCCTAGCTGGAAATCAATAGATTCATCAAAGAACTTATCTTGATAAGATAGAGTCATAGAGAGGTCCTTGGCATTTGTAAGATTATGTGCATAGAACGTGTACTTGATTTTATCTCCCATTCGGTACGACTCTTTATCTGGCTTTGCAAATATAAACTGTGACCCTTCTTTTACATAATAAACGACTTTAGGTATAGCCGTATTACCTGCATAATCAGCACCAAGGAATTGCAATTTTCGTATGGAGCTCGTTGCAACATTGAGTTCTTGTGAGAACTTACCATTTTCATCCACTTCAAGGCGAAAGTTTGGACCGGTCGGGCCATACCAAAGGTTGTTATCTGCTTGACTCAGTGAAATGCCTGCTTGTTGTGCTTCATTTAGTTCTTGATCGATCAAATTACCTGATAATGTTACGCTGTCTTGGCCTTCTGGCAGCACTACAATTGGGTTATCACCTTTAGGCATGGCATTTGTCTCGTCAAAGGTCACTTGTGGTTCACTATTATCAAGGCTTATGGTCGACGTTCTAGCAAATTGCCTGCCATCCTTTGTCGTGCCAATCATCTTGACTTCATATATGCCATCTTCTGCTCTAATTCTAGTATAGCTAATTGGCTTCTTCTCGTGTCCGGTAAACGGAAAATAATAACCTGCAAATCCATCTTCAATGAAATAGTCATAGTCAATTGCTGCTCCCGTCGCGTTTACTCCTGTAATCCAGCCTAAGTCTTCTTTTGTATCGGGATCCACCAATATCCAGTCCAATGTTTCCATTGGGGAATTTAATCTAAAGTCTAGATCTGTAGCCTTCCTACTGTAAGGGTTTTTCACCCGGTTAGTAGAAATACTTGGTGTATATACTTCAAAGTGTCCGATCCCTTCTTCCACTACCTTTGCTCCAAAAGGAATACGGTAGATTTCATCTGTATCCTTTTGGTTTTTAATGACAATATATCCTTCGTAGGTTCCTTTTTGGGAGGATTTCGGAATCGTAAGAAAAGCATTGAAGCGACCCTCTTTATTTTTTTTCACTTTAATCGACCTTGGAACATTCAGTCTTACACCGTTTTCCACTGCATCCAGGGATCCTGATGCTTCCGCTCCAACATTATATTCAACAGAGATATCATACTTTTTGTTTTTCTTACTATTATTTGTAATCGATAGATTCGTTGTTTTGGTGATATGTTCATCCCCCATTGGAATGAAACCGTAACTTAAGCCACCAGTTTGTTCTGGGATGATTGTTTCTTCTCCGTTTTCAATAAATGGCGTTTCATCCAGCACGGAAATGAACGTATCTGAGTGAAGTGCCTGCATTGGATCGACTCGCCCCGCTCCGACTTCAAATACACTATATTGATTTTGTAACGGATCTGCTGTATTCATGATGATAGATTTAATATCACTTGGTGTGTAATCCGGATGTGCTTGTAATAATAACGCGGCAATCCCGGCAACTTGAGGAGAGGCCATGGATGTTCCTGATAATCGTTGGTAAGCAAATGAATAATCAGTAGAATCTTCTTTATTATGCATATATGCTGGGACGGTGGATAAAATATTCACGCCCGGTGCTGTTACATCTGGCTTGATATCATATAATGTGCCTGATGGGCCCTTTGAACTGAAAGAAGCAAGCTCATCTCCGCTAATTTCCGCTTCACCCATTTCCCCAAGTGTGATAGTTGGTAAACCCTCTTTAAATAATTCTTTTACTGCTAAACCATCTTGATTTGATAGAGAAAAAGTAGGGATATTTTCGTTGTTTTCTCCTAGATAGTGTGGAATATGGCCGTCGTCCGGGACATTGTTATAAATTACAACACCAGCAGCGCCATTTTGTTTAGCGTAATTCATTTTATCAATAAGGGCATAGGTGCCTCTGGCAACGAATGCAACCTTTCCATCTACATCTTTCCCGTTGTAATCAGCAGGTCCGCCTTCTCCAACTTCGACCATTTCGTAATTTTGTCCCTCGAGCTTCCTAAAATCATCCGTCCATTTATTGGTCATCAACTGCAGGGTACCGTTCGACTCCTTGCCATCTGCAGAAAACATACCATTATAAGTTGTGACAAAAGAGGGGGCAGAACTGGCTCCTACCGTCAAAGCAAGGGCGGCAGCTCCAGGCGAACCTAACGTACTATTCCCAAGATCTCCTGAATTTCCGGCAGCTACGACAGCCGTCACACCGCTTAAGACGGCATTATTGACGGTTAAGCTAGCAGCATCTAAAGGATTGTTCGTTTGTGCTCCAAGCGATAGATTAATGACATCCATACCGTCTGCAACTGCACGATCTATGCCGGCAATAATCGCGCTATTCGATCCGCTTCCATAAGGGCCCAATACACGATAAGCATACAAATCGGCTTCAGGAGCAACACCTATGACCTTATAGTCCGAATCATTCTCAGCTTGTCCAACAATTGTCCCTGATACATGTGTTCCATGATTTGTATAGTAGGTGTTACCTTGGTTCACTTCAGGATACCCAGGAGCTGCTTTCCAATCCTCATATGTGGCTTCCATCGGATCATCATCATTGTCTACAAAGTCATATCCTCCTTTGTAAGCATCTTTTATATCTGGATGATTATAATCGACTCCTGTGTCTATAACGCCAACCTTTACTCCTTTACCTGTAAACCCTTCTTTATGTAACTGATCAATATTCATAAAGAGGATACTGTCCACTTTGGTTGTTGCCTCTTCTTCCTCTGTTAATTTTGGTGGAGGAGTTAGCTGGACTTCCAATTCGCTGTATACTGCTTTTACCACATCAGAGTCTAATAGATTTTCAACCTTGTTGGCCGGCAAGGACAGGGCAATTCCATTAAAAGCATTTTTATAGGAGTGCTTTACTTCGTAGTTTGCTTTCCCGGATTTCTCCTTTGGCACAAGCTTGTCATCTAATTCTTTTTTAAATTTTTCATGTGATTCTTCCACCATTTTTTTCGCCTTTTCAAGAGGAACCTCTTCCCCTTGTAGTGACTTGGAAACTGTCTCTGCCTTCGCAGGTAATTGCTCGAATTCAACAATGACGGTCACATTCTCCTCACTCTTTAAATCAATGTCCCTTGATAATTGAAGGCCTCTAATCGAGCGGTTTGTCTCTAATTTATCGAGTGCCTCTCGTTGTTCTTTTGACAGACTCGCAACAATATTCATGGCGTTCTGCTTTGGTTCTGCCTGTACAACTGTTTCTGAACCGATCGGCAAAGCTGAGCCCAAAAGAATCCCAACACTTAGCACAATCTTCGGCAACTTTCTACTTTTCATCCTTTTTACCCCCTGCGTCATTCTACTTATAATTTTAATGTCGAATCGTCTTCATGTCATTGGGGGTAATTTAGTTAAATTAAGTAAGGAAAAGCAAAGAATTTATTTATGGTAACTAAAACCTAAACATTGAATTATCAAACTTTTCATAGATTTTCATTTTGATTTGTATCCATAGAACCAGCACTAAATACTCATATAAATTGGGGGATATTAAAATAGTTTCAAAGAGTTATATTTTACAAAATTTATAACTTGGGAAAATCAAACCATTCTAAAGAACTATACCGTTTTATATCAGTTTAAAGATTTCTGAAAATAACTATAAATAAAACGATTTCGCTGGGCCATAAGTTGCGTTATTCCTGCCTTTATTCTCCTATGTTCCCCCCATACATTCTTCAAATAGCATGTGAGATTATTTATTTCATTAAGAATATTTTGCTTTCTTAATAAACAAATTGCAGAAGGAGTGGATCACTTGGACAAAAGTAAGTTATTTAAAAGTGTCACTGTAGTCGGATTGTCATTAAGTTTGCTTTTCAGTACTATTTCTTATTCTCCTGAAAAGGTATCTGGGGAAACATTAGGAAAAACAACCTCTTCTAGTATGGAAATACTAAACAATCTAACAGATGCACAAAGAAAAGCCATGAAGTATTTAGAATTAAACGATAAAACTGGGCTGCAATTGCCTCCTGCAGTTAACCTGGACAATGATGAAGAGATCTCTGTTATCTTAGAATTTCATCAAAAACCAGCTAAGGTTGCACAACTAATAGCAAGTTTGAAGGGGGAAGAAGTATCGGAATCAAAAGCCAAAAGCAATATTAACCTTGAACAGAAGAAATTCAAAGAAGAGTTAAGTGGCATTTTCAAAGACAGTGGGAAAAGTGACTCTTATTCCATTAAATATCAATACTCAGAAATATTTAACGGAATGGCTATTACATTGCCGGCAAACAAGATAAAAACAGTTTTGCAAACCGGGACCGTAAAAACGATTTGGGGAAATGAAACAATCAGCATTAATCCACCAGATTTAAGCGAAGTGTCTAATCTTGGAATAACTACTAAAATGGCAGATAGCAACCCTCACTTAGGGATAGACCGACTTCATGAAGAAGGATTGACCGGAAAAGGGATAAAAATTGGCGTTATTGATACTGGAATAGATTATAACCATCCTGACTTAAGAGATGCCTACAAAGGTGGATATGACTTTGTAGATAACGATGACGACCCAATGGAAACAACTTATGAAAATTGGAAATCTACTTACAAACCAGAATTTTCAGGGGGAAATTCATATTATACCAATCATGGTACGCATGTCTCTGGAATTATTGCTGGACAAGCTTCCAATAACAGTGATTATGCAACGAATGGAGTGGCTCCAGATGCCGACCTTTATGCATATAGAGTACTTGGCCCATATGGTAGCGGTGCTACAGAAAATGTGTTAAAAGGGATTGACCAAGCGGTCGAAGATGGGATGGACATCATAAACCTGTCTTTAGGTGCTGCCATTAATGATCCATATTATCCGACTAGTGTCGCAGTTAACAATGCAGTTCTTAGTGGAGTAACAGCCATTGTAGCAGCAGGAAACTCAGGGGATGCAGCCTATACTCTTGGATCACCAGGCTCTTCTGCACTAGCATTGACGGTAGGGGCAAGTGATACCCCTTTGGAAATCCTTACTTACGAAGGGAAATTATCCTCACAATCTATTAGTCTACAATTACTAGGAAAACACTATAGTGATAAAGCAGAAGACTTTAAAGGTCAGACACTACCAATCACAGAAGTGGGGTTAGGAAGATCAGAGGATTATTCAGGGAAAGATGTTAAGGATAAGATTGTTCTTGTCAGACGCGGAGAGATTTCGTTAAATGACAAAATTAAACATGCAAAACTAAATGAGGCTAAAGCTATCTTTATGTACAACAATGAAGAGGACGGGCATATCCCTTACTTCCTGGGTGAAAATAAAGACTTCATTCCAACATTCAGTTTGACAAAAAAAGATGGAGAAATATTACTGGAAGAAATGGAACTTTCAGAGGAATTTCTTTTCGAAAAAACGGGCACCGTTTTAACGGAGGGAGATCGTTTAGCTGACTTCAGTTCACGAGGACCTTCAAAATTTAATTATGATATTAAGCCTGAAGTGGTAGCGCCTGGAGTCGGTATTCAATCCACAGTCCCATCCTACATGGTAAACCCTGAGAATGTGGATAATTATGAATATGCGTATCAACGATTATCAGGCACATCCATGGCCGCTCCTCAAGTAGCTGGTATTGCCGCTCTCTTATTAGAATCCAATCAGGAAATGCAACCAGAGGATATAAAAACAATTCTAATGAACACGGCAGATCCGTTAAATGGGGATTACAGCGTATTTGAAGTTGGGGCGGGACGAGTCGATCCGTATGAAGCAGTCCATTCTAACATGCTATTCCAGGTGATCGATGAAACAACTAACATATCTGATGGAGATAGTATTATAATTGATGAAAAAACAGGCTCCATCAGCTTTGGCCTACAATACAACGATGGAAAACACATTCGCGATCAACGTACAATTGAAGTGAGTAATCATGGTAATGAAAAGAAATCCTTTAAAGGAAAAGTAGAATTCACCAATCATTCATTGGGTGCAGATGAGAACGGTGTACAGGTCCTATTTGATAAGAAGGTTTCAATTAAACCTAGAAAATCGAAAAAAACCAATGCGTTTGTCATGATTCCAAAAACAGCAGAACCAGGGTTTTATGAAGGTTATATCTCTTATGAGAATGTAAACGACTCAAATGAAACCTTTCAAGTTCCCTTTTCCATCCGTGTTGCAGCAGAAGGGTTTGACTTCTTGGCACTTGATAAACAAGTCTTAACCACCAATCCAGGAGGCTCCTATTTTGGATCATTTCCTGTTGCGACCTTCAGTTTCCAGCTTAACTCTAACGTAGAGCAAGTGGATGTAGTCTTAGCAGATGGAAAAACAGGTGAAGATATTGGTTATGTGGGATATTTCAATGGCAGTGACTTACAAATAGGTATCCCCTACGGGTTATATGGATATGGAGGCAATTATTATCCATTTACTGGAGATGAGGATTATCCCGTTCATCTAAAGGAAATGTTCGCGAAACAAGGACATTATAAGTTGAAATTTATTGCTACCAATGAAAGCGGCAAAACGTTTACGGAAGTAGATGACATATTTGTCGATAATAATAAACCAGAATTTAATACGAGTATTGATGATCAACTAGTCTATGAATTTTCTGAAGGACAAGAAACCTACTCAGTAAGTGGAACATTAATTGACAATGAAGTAAGGGATATTCAAGCAGCAGGTATCAATATTAGTCAGGCAGATAATTTCATTTATGAATATTTGTACACAATGTTACCTGATTATCGTATTTTCCCAGAAGAAGATGGCACTTTTGAAATGGAAGTCCCTCTTGTTAGACCAACAAACAATATAGCAAGCTTGGATGCCCTAGATGCTGCGACGAACAAAACGGTGAAAAGAACGTATAATTTTGTTCCCGAAGGTACTTCCTATATGACAGGAGTCTACAGTAAAAAGTCCGCGAAACCTGGAGACATTGTTACGTTTACAATGACTGCCAATAATGTTAGACAATTAAAAGAAGCAAAATTCACGTTATATTTCATGGATTCAATGGAAATTCTCGATATTAAAGAAAATGATGCATTATCCAATTATGATGTAGACCTACAAACTAATTTGTCCATTGGCTCTACCTCCAATGCAAAAGTGGATCTTATCCTGACTGGAGATCAAGAAATCACAGGTGACATGCCATTGTTAGATGTTACATTTAAAGTAACCGATAAGAGATGGACGGACTTCGCAGGATTTAACTTTACAAGCAATAGATACATTGACACAAATGGAGATTCCATTACAGCACAAGGATATATAGAAGGACTGAAATTGCTTAATCAAACAGGAATCATCAGTGGTGGATTTGTTGGGCAAGGATTCTTAAAACCGGATACATCCGTTGATTTTTCCCGAGACTATACAAAAGTCGGTGCTTCCATTGAACTGATAAGTCCGGACGGAACCAAATCTACGACTGACATCAATACAAGAGCAGGTTTCAGCTTCCATAACATACCGATAAATGCTGAGCCATATACATTAAAGGTGAATATCCCCGGTCACTTTCCTTATTTTAAAGATATTATGGTGAATAAAGAGGAAGATGGAGAAATTACAGGATCTTTAACTTCCATTACTGCGTTTACGTATGCAGGTGATGTGAATCAAGACGATGTGATTGATATTTTTGATGCCTTATATCTAAAAGAAAAATGGCAGGCTAGTGATCGTTCTGCCGATATCAATTTAGATGGCATTGTTGATGAGAAGGATTGGAGTTATGTGGAAGAGAACTACCTAATGAGAAATCATACTTTAGATGAACTAAAGGATGTTGTTAAAGTTCATCAAGGCATGACCCTGGAGAAAGTGAAAAAGGAATTAGGGATTACTAATCCGTAACCCCAGTCAGAGAAAAACGCTAGGCTCTCCTAGTAAAAGATGACCTCTGTAATGAACAGGGGTCATCTTTTTTAATTTCCATTCCTATTCCCCCCGAATAAGCATCGGAAGCCACTGAAAATGTAACTGATTCAAGATTTGTTAAGACACCGCTGTTGATTTCCGCAAATGGCTTCGCTTTCCTAGGGGCGCTGCTGGAGCCTCCTCGGCTACGCCTGCGGGGTCTCCACCTAGCGCTATCTCCCTCAGGAGTCTTCGCCCTTTGCTCCAATCCACAGCTAGAAATCACTAAGCACATGATATTTCAGTTTTTCAGTGGCTTCTAAGCATCGTGGGGAGATATTAGTTAATTTAAATCAGCTAATATATCATCTAGTGTTCTTCCGGACTCAATTTCTGTTGGTTCTCTGGAAGCTTCTCCAGTCGGATTTTTTAGTAAATAATTCTTTAGGATAAAGCTCATATCTTTGTGATCCACTACACCATCAAAATTGATATCTGCGTTTCTGTTGTTAGATCCCCATTGTTCTTCGAGATAGACAGCATCCAATATATCGATGACTCCATCCTTATTCACGTCTCCTGCAAGTGCCCCAAGAAAATTCAAGAATTTTTTCTCTCCTAAATGCCTAGTTTCCCTACCGATAGTAAAACTCTTTTTAACAGTAAAATGTCCTGGTATATCAAGAAGAAGGAACATTTTTTCCTGAGTGGAGGGTAATCCTAAAATACTAAATTGAGCATCCTCTTTAATTTCAGCAGGATATTCATTACCTTCGTTATCCAATACCCGAATATTCGCCCCTAATGCAAAATAGTCGATATGTGTAGAGAGTAAATTTCCAAACCCATTCCTTTCATATACGGCTTCTCCATTAATATTCCCCTGCAATTCAGAGTAGCTTGACCAAACTTTAACTGGTAGTGAAATAGAAGAAACGGATACCTTTGAGTTATCTGCTTTTGTTAATGATACCGAGTTTGCGGTAAGTGGAAAATAATCACTTACAAACGCATCATCCTTAATAGTTACATTAACGTTTAATAAGGTGGTTACGTCTTCTAGGTTAGATTCAGTCGTCGTTAATGTGATAATGGTGCCATTATCTGAATCAGTGGTTTCAAGGTGAACCTTTTCCTTCCATTCCTCCACAACAGAGATTTCTTTGATATCTATCACATCTTTATTGTATTGGTAGGAAAAGCTTAGCTTTTTCCACGGATCAAGATTATTTGTACGGAATGCAAAATCCATGCTATCACCTGACAAGGCTTCTTTTTGCGTCGGAATACTAGCAACGTATGGTGCTCCTTTTCTTACAAGGTTGTAGTTTTTTTGTAAAGAAGCAATACCTGCTCGGTCTCTTCCTAGAATACTTAAGTTCATTACGTTTAAGTGACGCGGAAAAGAAGCATTGATAGCAAATTCACCATCATCACTTAATGGAGTATTTTGCCAAAAACTGCCACTCTTATATCTTACCGAGTTATTTCCTTGATTTACATCAATACCTGTTGTCTTAGCTGATTCAATTTGATTATCATGAATGCTGCCTTCCAATGAATAAGTGGTATTTTCAGGCTCCACTTCAATAATTTCTGTTTCTACATCCATTTCTAACGTTGGCATTTCTTTATCAATGATAAAGGGCATATTCACCAAAAGTTCTTCCCCATCATCTTTGATAAAAACAAATTTTAAATAATACGACCCAGGAGTTGCTTTAGTTGTTTCATGAGTAATCGGTGAATCGGGATTATTGGTAAAAGGGTAATATTCCCCATTGGAGAACGTGTAAAATGAATACGGCTTTTCCACTTGTAGAAATGCTCCGTCCATGCTTCCTACAAAACCTAATTCATCCCCAGTATTAGCGTCCGTTAAATATACATCGATATTTCTCATGTGTGAATAGAGGGAAAACTTGGTATTCATGGCAGTCGGACCACCACCATAGTTTTCTCTAATGGTTGATAAGGTGTCATTCGCCGTTAAGTACTCTATACCATCTTTCGAGAGTCTAAATGCGAAAGGAACTTGGTAGCTATCTGTTTCATCTTCCACGTTTGTGAAGGTAATAGTACCTTCATAAACTCCTTCTTCCGCCGTATTTGGTATAGTTAAGAAAATATTATTTGTTACTTTTTTATTAGCTGCAATACTAACTGTTTTTTTTGTATTCACTTTTACTCCATTTTTTGCTCCATCCTTCGAACCGCGAATTCCTACATGGAATTGTGAATCAATAGTAAATGTCACCTTCTTATCTAGATGATTAGTAATGGTAATACTTGCATTCTCTCGATGATGAGAATCATTGGTGATAAGTGTTCCCAACGCTAAAGCACCTGTCACGGATGGAGCCCACTTTTTCTCACCATCTATAAATGTCTCGGTTTTACCCATTACTTTAATGGTCACAGAAGCCGTTTCTGCCTTCCAAGCATTAACTCTACCAGCCCCGATATCAAAAACGCTGTTCGCACCATTAATTGGCTCCGCTGAATTCATTAAAAGTGCTTTGATATCTCCAGGAGTTAGAGAAGGGTATGCTTCTAATAGCAAAGCAGCAATTCCTGCGACATATGGAGTAGCCATTGATGTGCCAGATAATTTCGCATATGCCGAGGAATAATCTTTTTCTTTCCCACCATAGTAATGTGGTACAGTGGATAATATATTCCCACCTGGCGCAACAATTTCTGGTTTTATATCATACGTAAGTCTTGCTGGCCCACGTGAACTGAAAGAAGACAGCGTATCATCCTGAACAACCACAGTTGGAACTAATTTAGTAAAAGTAAAAGTCATTTCATCTATTGCTAGAATTTGTTTAATTTTATCTCCTTGCACCCCTCGCAGATGATAGGTAGGTACAAAGTTTTCATTTTCGCGATATACAACCCCATTATAATCCCCATACCCTGGCGTATAACTGAACACTACTGCTGCACCATGTTCTTTAGCAATCGCAATTTTCTCATCTGTACGAATAGAACCCGTTTTTATCAAGACTATTTTTCCATTTACATCTATATTTTCATAATCGCTTTGCATTCCATTCCCAGCATCTATTACCTCGAAAGTTTTTCCTTCTAATGATCTCGGTGAATTCTCCATTCCAGCAGTTGCATATCGAACTTCGCTCGACTCTTTGCCTTCCTCATATAAGAATTCTCCTTCAAAATCTGGATATGCAACCATCGTGTTAGTAGACCCAACGGTAATATTCAAAGCAGAAGCAGCAGGAGATCCGATCGAATATAACGAAGAACCAGTATTCCCTGCAGCGGAAACGGTTGTAACGCCTGCAAGTACGGCATTATTAAGGGCCACGGAAAAGGGGGATAGCGGATCATTTATGTTATTCCCTAACGATAAATTGATAATATCCATTTCTGCTTGAACAGAATATTCAATTCCTGCTAATATGTCTTCCATCGTCCCTGTTCCATATGGCCCTAAAACACGATAAGCATACAATTCCACCCCCGGTGCTACACCTAATACGGCTAAAGGCGATTCATTTTTATTCTGACCTGCTATGATTCCGGCAACATGTGTACCATGGGAAGTATAAAAGGCGTTTGAGCCGAGAGTTTCTGGGAGGCCCGATTCAAGCCAATCTGAATAGGTAGCCTCCATTGGATCATCATCTTCATCAACGAAGTCATACCCACCATGATATACATCCTGTAAATCTGGGTGATGATAATCTATACCTGTATCTAATACAGCTACTTTTACACCTTTGCCTGTTAGCCCTTTTTCATGTAATTTGTTTACCCCTGTCAATTCAAGTGGATGCTTCCCGTCATATGCTTGTCGTGTTACATCCTCCTTGTTTTCGGGTAATTCTAATTGAATTGTTTCGTTTTCCCAGATGTTTTTTATCACTTTCGATTTTAATAGTTTTGGAATATCAGAGGTTGGTAAATGAACAGTCACCCCATTAAACGCTTCTTTATAGCTTTTTGTAACTTCTCCGTCTATATTTAATTCTAATAGATCTTCCGCAAAAATTTGGTGATCTTTCTCCACTAACTGTTGCCCTTCCTCAATGGAGGCTGTTTCCCCCTCTGCCTCTTTCATAGCTACAGCTGTTTTTGGAGTGAAATGGTTGAATTCCACAATAATCGAGATTTCTTCATCACTGGAATAATCAATGTCACCAGGAAGGTTCACTTCTGAAGTTACCGATGACGTTAAGTCGTTAATAGCCCTCCTTTTTTCTGCTGATAGTAATGTCATCGCATCCTCTATCCCTATATTCCCCTCTGCTACAACTGTGTTAGGATTTGAAATGGCTGGTGTAATACTACTTATGAATAATGCACCAACCAACATCAACCCTACGATTTTTTTCCTTTTCAACTGCCTCTCCCCCAACTTGATAGTACTGATTACCTCAGTCATTACTAGTAATTCGTGAAAATGTGAGGGTTCCCTATTGGGGGAATTTTTTAGGTAAAAAGTATGAAGAAGGGATTAATGACAATAAAAGTTGCAAGTGATTTTCCCCATAAAAAAACCACACCCATATTTTTCATAATGGATGTGGTTTTTATTTTATTTAATTCGTACTTCCTTATTGGATGTTCAGCTCGTTCAAGATTCTTTCTAAGGTTTGTCCTTTATAATTCTTCTTAGGTTTTGGCGCATTTTGGATGGTCGGATTTTGCATGAAGTAGTTGTTTACAACAAAAGCCATATCCTTTTCATCTACAATGCCGTCATAGTTAATATCGGCTTCGCGTTTATCAGTACCCCAATGCGATTGGATGTACACTGCGTCCATGATATCGATGACATCATCTTTATTAACATCCCCACCGATTGCAGTTTTATAAGGCAGATATTTTCTTTGGCTGGTTACTTTACCATCATCATGGAATCCAACATTAAATGTATTGTGCACAGTAAAATGCCCAGGTACATTTAGCTCGAATTGGAATTCTTCATCCGTTAAAGGCAAATATGGAATCTGGTAATTTGTTGACGATGAAGAAGAAAATCTTCCTTGATATACCTTGCCGTCCTTACCAGTTGCATGTACTTTGACACCGACCTTCTTGTAATCATTTGAGTTTGGAGTTCCACTCAAATTCATAAATGCTTCTGCAGCTACACCTCCGTACACCATTGAGTACGTTGCCTTGACAAAAATCATCGGATTTGCACTCAATGCTTCCTTCATTTCATTATTCGTATCCGTGTAAGATACAGTCATATACCTGGCATAAAATATAGGGGCTTGCGAATATCTGTCGTCCTTCATCTTAAACTCTATATCCGCTAGGGAAAGGTCATTAGACAATGCCGGCACTCCATCCTTCGTTGATACTGTAACTGTCAATTTGTTGTAATCCCCAAATTCTTTTACATCCTCTACTTTTATATCAACTGCATCACTAACGCTGCTGTGCGTCGTTACAGTCGGTTCAGCCAAGGCATTATTATACTGCAACGTATACACAGCTTCTTTTACATCGGTTACATTGTCTAGGGTTAAAGTCGTTTGTACAGACTCTCCCATATTTGCAAATATTTTTTCAGTCTGCATATTTGCGTGCGGCTCTCCTTCACGAATAACGTAGATCATTCTACTATTATTCCATGTTTGATTGGACGCAGCATCTCTCCCGTAAAACCAAAGTTGCATAGGTCTTGTTTGATTGATAGGAATATCAACAGAGAAAGTGCCATCTTCATTAACAGGAATCTGTACCGGTCGGCCTCCAAGCTGATCATGATAAAACATTTCATTACTTCCTTGAGAAACATCAAATCCTGCGGCCTTCATATCTTGCGTTTCTTTATCGAAAATAGAACCCGTGACGTTTATTGTAGTTTCTTTAGGAGTGTATTCGTATACATCCTCTTTTATATTAAGATCAAGTTCCGGTGCGATACTCTCCATATAAATGGTAGATTCTTTAGAGAAAGTTTTTCCTGCATCATTTGTCCCTACGAATTTCAATTTGTAAGATCCTTGCTTGGCTATTTTCGGGTTATAAGCAATTGGCTTGTCCGCATCACCAGTAAACGGATAGTAATACCCTTCAAATACATGCTTAATCCCAAGATCCACTTTCTCATTCATCAACATACCATCATATGTTCCGATAAATCCTAATTCTTCGTTTGTTTTTCCATCCACTAAAAACACATCGAGTGTACGCATATGGGATGTTAAATTCAAATATACATCTGTGTATCGTCTTGCCGCATTATAATCTTTCGTAGTTGTAATTGCTTTATTAAGTATTTCTACAAACTCGATTCCTTCCTTTGTCGTGCGGATAGCAAACGGGACTTGATATGTCTCTTCCGGATTTACTTGGTTTGTATAGGTAATATAGCCTTCATACGTTCCTAACGCTGCCGTTTTGGGAATCGTAATGAAGACATTCGTTTTCTTTTTCCCCTTTCCATTCACTTTTACTTTCTTATCTGCGGAAATTTGAACACCGTTAGCATCTGCGTCGTTTGATGTTCGATAATCGTTTTGGAATCGTCCTTCCAATACTTGAAACTCTATATTTACATCAAATGTTTTTGCTTGTTTACTATTGTTGTAGATAGTAAGAGAACGTTGATCTGTCACATTGGTTCCATCCGGTGCAAAGGTTCCAAAGCTGATTGCCCCTGTTTTATCTTGTACCATCTTATAATTACCTTTTTTGTCTAATTTCCCTTGTGTTTCATCGCTTACTTCGATTCGGCTTTGAGAATGAATAGCTTCGTACGGATCCACTACACCTGCTCCCACTTCATAAACGCTATATTCCCCATTTAGTGGATCTGCCGTGTTCATCAATACTTGCTTCACTTGTTCAGGAGTGAAATCTGGGTTCGCTTGTAATAATAATGCAGCTACCCCAGCCACATTCGGGCTTGCCATCGAAGTTCCTGATAGTCTTTTATAGGCATATTGATAGTTTCCGATTTGGTCTTCCCCATGCATATACGAAGGTACTGTAGAGAAAACAGATACGCCTGGTGCTATTACTTCCGGCTTGATATCATATGTCGTACGAGCCGGTCCACGTGAACTAAAGGATGCAAGCTTGTTTCCTTCCGTCACTACTTCCCCAATTTCATTAAAGGAGAATTCCGAAGTGCCATTTACGTTTTGTTTCAACAGCTTTCCTTGTTCATAGGATAGGGAAAATGTCGGAATCATTCCGTACCCTTCTCCTAGATACGAGGGAATGAATCCTTCTCCTTGAATGTTATTAGCCATTAATACTGCTTTTGCTCCATGTTTTTGCGCTTCTTTAATCTTGGCATCCAATGTGAGAATTCCTCTATCGACTAGGACAATCTTTCCCTTCACATCTTTGTTGTTAAAATCAGAAGCAGCCCCATATCCAGCGTATATGATTGGAAGACTCTGACCCTTTAGCTCTTCTACTTTATCATCTAGACTTTTTGCCAAAAGTTTTAGGTCTGCTGTTACATCTTCCAATGTACCTTTAGATGTTTCAATCATTTCTGGTGTATCGCTTGCTCCAACTGTAATAGCTAAGGCAGCAGTACCTGGGGACCCAAGTGTGTACATACTGTCTCCGCTGTTACCAGCAGAAACAACTGACGTCACTCCCGCCATCACTGCATTGTTCAATGCCATACTAGTAACATAGAGAGGGTCATTGTAGGATCGGCCCAGAGAAAGGTTGATTACATCCATTCCATCTAGCACAGCCCGGTCAATTGCTGCCAGTATAGCTTCCGTTGAACCAGAACCATATTGCCCTAATACACGGTACGCATAAATATCCGCTTCCGGTGCTACACCAGTCACGGCGTAATCTGCATTATTTTTACCTTGTCCTGCAATAATACCCGCTACATGGGTTCCATGTTGCGTATAATAAGTGGAACCTGTCAAAGGATTAATTTCTGCGTACCCCGATTTTTTCCAATCATCATATGTTGTCTCCATCGGGTCATTATCGTTATCGACAAAATCATAGCCGCCTTTATAAGCATCCTTTAAATCAGGATGATTATAATCAATTCCTGTATCGATAACTCCTACCTTAATCCCTTTACCTGTTAATCCTTCGTGGTGCAATTGATCCACACCAGGGAATGTCAATCTTTTGGTTTCTGTCGTTTTATCAGATGATTTTTGTTCCACAGGAGGCTCTACTTGCACTGTTTCATTACTCCAAACTGCTTTTACTACCTTGGACTGCATTAATGCCTCCACTTTATTAGAAGGTAATTCCATAGATACCCCGTTAAGAGAGTGCTTATACGATCTTTTAATTTTATAGAAATCTTGCTTCTTTTTTACATCTTCTTGATAAATGCTCTGTAAGTCTTTCTTGAACGTCTCATGAGCAGCATCGGCCTTTTGCTCTGCCTCAGCTAACGACACTTTTTTCCCTTTTACGGCCTCTTCTACTACTGCTGTCTTAGCAGGCTTGTCCTTGAATTCAACGATAACGGAAACTTTATCATCGCTCTCCAAATTCACTTCAGGCGCTAATTGCAAACCAGACTGATCGCTGATTTGTAATTTATTCAACGCTTCACGTTGGGCTGGTGTGAGATTTGTTAAAACCTGGTTAATGCTTGATGGTGTTTCGGCATGAACGTTTAATGGATTGTTAACCGGCGCAAATGCACTGAACATAAGGCCAGTTGCCAATGCCAAGGTTGTGGCCTTCTTGAAAACTTTCTTTTTCATTTTTCTTTTCCCCTCTTTCTTCCTTTGATAGTTTCATTGTATCGACATTTTACGAGATATTATTTTTGCAAAATTCCATCAAATCACTTTTTTTAGAGAAACGAAATATACGTGCATTTGAGACACAAATAAAAACAAGGATGTCCGAATATCAATACTCATGACATTTGGACATCCTTGTTTATCAATTCATCTTTCATCGATGGCTTACCGGTTAAGTTTTCCATTGGTTCCTGCTTTTATGACTCTCTTAGCTTGTCCAGCTCATGCAATAAAGTTGCTTGCAAATGACACTGCAGCCCAGCTCTATGATACCTCTTTAGTGAAATTAAAAACCTCTATTTAATTTAGCCACTGATAGCTCCCGTATGGTCACCTCAGAATCTACGCAGTACAGCACTATCCATTATGTTTAATCAAATTGTTTAATATCCAGCAGCAACAACAGCCTCCTTTCTTCCTGGTTTTCAAATAGAGTTGGTATTCAAAATAAAAAAAGCCGATAACTGCAAGTCGACTTTTTTCGTTATTTAAGATCAGTCTATTTACTCCCTCTTTTATCCAAAATAAGCGTTAATACTGTAAATAAGCGTTAACCTCTTTTGTATTGCTTTTCTTTTTGAAAGAACTGCTCCCACTTCATCACGACGACTTTTTGTCTCATCACCAACATGAGGAGTAAGAGTCCTATAAGCACAGCAACCATGGCAGTTGGAGAAAATTCCGTGATAAATTGGCCAAAGACGGTATAGATGATAGCGAGAGGAATATTAGTCAGGAGAGAAGCTTTTGCATAGTTAGAAAAGCTTTTTGTCGTTTCAATCAAGCAGAGAGAAAGTAAGTGGAAGTGGATGAATGGGATCAGACGCATGATAGTGATCTGTCCAACCGAAAAGTTTGCCCGGTTGCCAAAGAGCCTTTCTTTCATTCTTAAAATTTTCCCGAATATGCTAGGAAACTGCTGGTATAAGAAGTAGAAAAATAAACTGGATAATGTTAAGCCTGCCACAGAGTAGATACTCCCGATTACCCCGCCGAACAAGGCTCCACCGGCAATGCAGATGATGACTACCGGAATAAACAAAACTTGTCTTAATATATGGAAAAGAATAAAACCTAGAGAAGCCAGCCACCAATGACTTTCAATCACGACAAAGAGTACGTTCATTTTTTCGTCCATTTTGGCTTGCCTCCTAGTATTAATATTAAAGCTTATTCAACTATCAATATTTTATGTTAACTTATCAGGCTGTGAGAAAATACCCCCAAAACCCGATATGTAAAAATGTTATGAATGGTAGACCTATACGGAATAACAGGAGCTTGGTTTTATGACGGAATGTTTGCATCCCCATCCACGTACCTAGTGCGCCGCCAAGCAAGGCAATTCCCCATAGATGTAATTCAGGTATTCTCCAGCGATGTTCGATGGCTCTTTGTTTATCTACTTTCATAATAATGAAGCCTACAATGTTTATAAAGATATAATAACCGACGAGTACTTCCATCATATCCTCCGACGTTCGAATGTGTGCACACATTTTGTAGACTGACTTCACTATCAGTCTCGATATTATTTTATCAAAACACAAAAGAGGCTACCAAATTGTTAGCCTCCTTTGTTTGGATAATTATTTATTTAAGCTGTTTTTCGCAGCAGTTGCCAATTCAGCAAATGCTTTTTCGTCGCTAACTGCTAGCTCAGCTAACATTTTGCGGTTTACTTCGATTCCAGCTACTTTCAAACCGTGCATTAGACGGCTGTAAGAAAGACCGTTCATGCGAGCCGCTGCGTTGATACGAGCGATCCAAAGCTTACGGAAGTCGCGCTTTTTCTGGCGACGATCGCGATAAGCGTACATTAGGGATTTCATTACTTGTTGGTTAGCTACTTTATATAAAGTATGTTTAGAACCGTAATAACCTTTGGCTAATTTAATGACTTTTTTACGACGTTGGCGTGTTACTGTACCGCCTTTAACTCTTGGCATTATGAATACCTCCTATAAAAAATATTATCTTAAGTTGTCTAACATGTGACGGATGCGTTTGAAATCACCTTTGCTTACCATAGCTGATTTACGCAATTTACGCTTTTGCTTTTGAGACTTGTTAGCGAATAAGTGACTTGTGTATGCGTGAGAACGCTTTAAGCTACCAGATCCAGTTTTCTTGAATCTTTTCGCTGATCCGCGATGAGTTTTCATTTTAGGCATTGGAGTTCCTCCTCATATGAATTACTTTTCGTTTTTTGGTGCCAAAATTAAGAACATGCTACGCCCATCCATTTTTGGATGAGACTCAATTGTTGAAACTTCTGCACAAGCTGCAGAGAAACGATCTAGCACACGCTGACCGATTTCTTTATGCGTAATCGCACGACCTTTGAATCGAATCGATGCTTTTACTTTGTCTCCTTTTTCAAGGAACTTGATTGCATTGCGAAGTTTCGTATTGAAGTCATGCTCATCAATAGTAGGACTTAAACGAACTTCCTTTAAGCTGATTACTTTTTGGTTTTTACGCGCTTCTTTATCTTTCTTCTGTTGCTCGAAACGGAACTTTCCGTAGTCCATAATTCGGCATACAGGAGGTTTCGCATTAGGCGCAACCATTACTAAGTCAAGGTTAGCACGTGCTGCAATTTCCAGCGCTTCTACTTTTGACTTAATTCCTAGCTGGTCTCCATTTTGACCGATTAGACGTATTTCGCGGGCACGAATGCCATCGTTTACCATCATGTCCTTGCTAATAATTAGCCACCTCCAAGGTTTATTCCGAATACCGTTTGACGAACAATTTACTCTTTTGTACAAACAAAAAAGTGTGGGTGTACACATACACCCACACTTTACGATTACGTAAGTAAAAGATAGAATCTTTCTCGTAAAACCTGCCAACTGCATAAAATGCGTCAATCAGGTGAGAAGCGGGTGCTTCTTCTTGTCCTCAAACAAGTATTCAATTTGACCTTGTATAATATATCATTAATGATGATTGATTGTCAAGAATTCGTATCAAATGAAACAACGTTTTAAATGATATCAGATAAATTGCGATTGCGCAATAGTTTTTTTCTCTGGGTGTAAACTCCACCTCTCCTTTCGTTCCGGGTGGTCGCTTTCCGCGGGACGGTGCTTGAGCCTCCTCACAACGCTTCAGGGGTCTAAACCTACCGTTATCCCCCGCAGGAGTCAACCACCCTGCACTACAGTCGGCAGGGGGAATTTTCAATTACATTGTAACTAAGGCTTACTGTCGGAAAGTACCCATTTACTGTCAGAACGGAGTGAAATACTGTCCGAAATTTAAAAATACGAGCGAAAGTGAGGCATTTACTGTCCAAATTACCTCGAATACAAGCCAAACGACAAACTCTGCCAAATTGCGACACCCACCCCTGAGTGCAGCCCGTAACCCTACCACAACAAAGGGGAACACCCTGGCACCTTCAGCCAGGACATTCCCCCGTATCACGAAAAGCCTATCTCTTCGCTTCTTTCACCAGTTCACCCACAAATTTCTCTAGGGAGATTGTTTCGGATTTTTGTTCGCCGTATTTACGGACGTTTACTGCGCGTTCTTGGATTTCGTTGTCGCCTAGCACTAACATGTATGGGATCTTTTGCATTTGTGCTTCACGGATTTTGTAGCCGATCTTTTCGTTTCTTTCGTCCATTTCTACGCGGATTCCTTTTGATTTCAGAAGGTCTTGCACTTCTTTTGCATAATCAAAATGTGCATCAGGTGATACAGGGATCACTTGGACTTGTACTGGCGCCAACCAAGTTGGGAATGCACCTTTGTACTCTTCGATCAGGAATGCCACAAAGCGTTCCATAGTGGAAACGACACCACGGTGGATAACAACCGGACGGTGTTGCTTGCCGTCTTCCCCTACATAAGTGAGGTCGAATTTCTCTGGTAGTAAGAAGTCAAGCTGCACAGTGGATAGAGTCTCTTCTTTTCCAAGGGCTGTACGTACTTGAACGTCTAACTTAGGACCGTAGAATGCTGCTTCGTCGATTGCTTCGAAATAATCAAGACCAAGCTCATCCATTGCTTCCTTCAGCATGCCTTGTGCTTTTTCCCACATTGCATCGTCATCAAAATACTTCTCTTTATTTTCTGGATCACGGTAGGAAAGACGGAAGGAATAGTCATCCAAGCCGAAATCTTTATACACTTCAAGTACAAGGTTGACAACACGCTTCAGCTCATCCTTAATTTGATCAGGACGGACGAAGATATGTGCATCATTTAGAGTCATTCCACGTACACGTTGCAGTCCTGCCAATGCTCCAGACATTTCATAGCGGTGCATTGTGCCAAGTTCCGCGATACGTACAGGAAGTTGACGGTAACTGTGGATACTGTTCTTGTACACCATCATATGGTGCGGACAGTTCATTGGACGAAGAACAAGTTGCTCGTTATCCATTTCCATTGGAGGGAACATGCCGTCCTGATAGTGATCCCAGTGACCGGAAGTTTTGTATAGCTCCACGCTACCCATTACTGGAGTGTATACGTGGTCATAGCCAAGCTCTACTTCTTTGTCGACGATATAGCGTTCGATTACGCGTCGGATTGTTGCACCTTTTGGCAACCATAGCGGCAAGCCTTGCCCAACTTTTTGGGAGTTGAAGAAAAGGTCAAGCTCTTTACCAATTTTACGGTGATCACGCTCTTTTGCTTCTTCTAACAGGCGAAGGTGCTCATCAAGTTCTGCTTTTTTGAAGAACGCTGTTCCGTAGATACGCTGCAGCATTTTATTTTTGCTGTCGCCTCTCCAGTATGCACCTGCAATGCTTAACAGTTTAAACTCTTTGATTTTCCCAGTGGATGGTACGTGGATGCCACGGCAAAGGTCAAAGAACTCGCCTTGTTCGTAAATGGAGATTGTTTCTCCTTCTGGTAGTTCGCGGATCAATTCAAGCTTCAGTTCATCGTTCAGCTCTTCGTAGCGGCGCAATGCTTCTTCTCTGCTTACTTCCACACGAACAACATCCAAGTTTTCGCTGACGATTTTCTTCATTTCTTTTTCGATCTTTTGAAGGTCTTCTGGAGTTAGTGATTCCTCCATGTCGATATCGTAGTAGAATCCGTTCTCGATTACTGGACCGATTCCTAGTTTTACATTGCCGTATAGGCGTTTGATCGCTTGTGCCATCAAGTGGGCAGTACTGTGTCGCATGATTCCAAGCGCTTCGTCGGAGTCTTGCATGATGATGCTGATTTCTCCGTCTATATTAATCGGGGAACGCAGGTCAATGAGTTCTCCGTTAAGCTTTCCAGCGATTGCTTTCTTTTTCAGACCCGGACTGATGGATGCAGCGATATCTTCTGTTGTTGTACCACGTTCAAACTCCTTTACCGCTCCGTCTGGAAATGTGATCTTCATTAATTCCGACATCTCTGTCACCTCTTCTTTAGAATTTTTGTTGGTTCATATAACGCCGCAATTGCTCTCCGCAAACGGCTTCGCTTTCCGCGGGACGGTGCTTGAGCCTCCTCACAACGCTTCAGGGGTCTCAACCTACCGTTACTCCCCCGCAGGAGTCTTCTCCTTTTGCTCCAAGCAATTGCTAATGGTTATTTGAACCAAAATAAAAAAACCCGCCCCTTATATAATATAAGGGACGAGTTTAATATCCGTGTTTCCACCCAAGTTCCCATCTTTTAAAGATACTAAAAGACGGCTTCATTTTTAGATAACGAGGGATTTCCCCGTCAACAGCTACTGCAATGTTCACTGTTGAAGTTCAGAGGTGGTTAGGGTTTTACTCGTGATAGGAAGCTTACAGCCGGTGACTTCCCTCTCTAACATCCGTTTTTAAAACACTCATGTCCTCATCGATACTTTTTGAGCTATAAAGTTAAAATTGATTATGTAGGTTATTATATTCTCCTGTTACAGGAAAATCAAGTGGTCACTTTAATCAATTTTACTTTTATTTTGCCCAAAATAGTGAAAAGGTAAAACAACGGCACGTTCTTCAAAAATATTTCGAATCGTCTCCACAAGTTGATGCTCCGTGTTATCTGTGTAAAGAAAGAGCTTTTTCGGCGCGATAGAAACTAATGGAGCAAGTACGACCGAGTCTATATAATACGAATAATTATTAAAATGAGTTCTATTCATAAATTTGATGAGCTGATTTTTGGGGATATGCGAGAAAGACTTGTCATAAAAATCGAATTGATATTGATAGACAAGATGCAATTCGTCAAGCTTGGAATCTGTCGTCGTCAACAATCCCCTCAGCTGATGGACGAACGATTGGTACTCTTGTTCCAATTTATACTCATCAATTGCCGCTTCCACAAATACCTGCAACCCTTCAAAGTATTCTTTCAACCTGAACATAATGAAGGAGTCAAATGAAAATGAAATGGGCTGTTGAAAAAAAGACTGCATGACAGAATCCAATTGGGCATCACGCTGTTCTATAGCCGGGAGATTCGGAATATCAGACCGTTCCCCAAGTAGGATCGATTGCAAAATACATAGAATTTGCTCTTGTTCTTCTTCCTCTTTATAGTAAAACGTATTTTCCAATACTGATAAGATCCATTCTTTCTCCTTGGTTCGGTGAATGTAATTCTTCAGCACCGGAACAATGGTATTTCTGTAAAAATGAACATCCTTTGATTCCACGACGATTTTTTCTTTATGTAAAGAAAGGATAGAATCACTCTCAGGATTTTTCTCTAATACCTTCATATATATCGCATTTGCGTCCGATTCATTTCGAAAGGAAATCTCAAACAAGTTTGTCCCCCCTTTGGTACACCTAATTCAATGTATATGGGAAGGAGGATGGAAAAATGAATAAATATAAAAAAATATGCGCCGGTCCATCAACTAAAAGGACTAGCGCATATTATTTTTCTTCACTCAAATGGATAATCGCCAATGACTACTTCAAGATGACCTGGAAGAATGGAGACAGTAGAAGGGGTATGGTAGGTCTTTTCTCCGTCTGTATCGATTTCCTGATTTGGAGTGGCTTCAATTCTTAGTTTTTTCGCTCGGAAATAGATTAACTCGTCGTTTCCTTCTGCCGGAAGCTCTTTTTGGAGTCTTGTCTGCATCCATGTCCAAAGCTGGGCAATGGAGGTCTGCTTGATAATCAATACATCCAGTTCCCCGTCCTGTATGCTTGAAGAAGGAAAAAACGACTGAATACCACCCAAAAAAGAACCATTGCCTATCAGAAGCATGACAGCATCACCTTCATAAGATTGTGTTTCACTTTCTATCGTGAGCTGAAACGGTTCCTCTTCCATTACCGTTTGTCCGGCGCTGATGTAATAGGATAGTTTTCCAAGTAGCTGTTTCGTCCCGTTGTCGATGTTGTCTGAAACCTTTGATACCAATCCAATTCCCCAAAAATTCAAGAAGTATTGATTATCACTTTTTCCGACATCCACCTTTTCTGTACGCTTTTCCATGATCTGTTCCACTGCTTTGATAGGATTCTGATTGATTCCAAGCGTTCGTGAAAAATCATTACAGGTTCCGCCTGGTATGATGGCAAAAACAGGCCTCTTTTCCAAAGGAGCCAACGCATTGATTAATTCAAAGATGGTTCCGTCCCCTCCGGCACCGATAAGAAGATCCACATGATTTGCCAGCTTCTCCACTAGCCTCGCTCCATCGCCTTCTTTTTCGGTAGGATGGATGGTTACTTCATCAAATGCACTTAAGAGCATTTTTTCTATTTGTTCAATGGAATTGATCAACTTTTTGTTCCCGGCATTGGGATTAACGATCACCGCTACTCTCTTCAAAGGTTATTTCCCCTTTTCTTTAGTCTTATAGTAGACGATACCCTTTTTTGGTAGTATTAACATCTTTTTAAGAAATAGCATCAATAAAAAGAAGGCCGCATCCCCCAAAAGGTATATGCAGCCTCTACATTATGGATCTAACCTTATCTTTTTCTCTTTCATTTTCGCCAAACGTTCCATCAGCTTCTGTTTTTCATCCTCTTCTACTTCCTTGAACTTGTCGGACTGACTACTTGAAGCATCTGATTCCGTTGCCGTTCCGTCCGAACTGACAAAACGGTTGCGCACCACCTTACCTGCTTTCGCTTTAGAGGCGCTACCTCCACCAGTACTCTTCGCTGCTGGCTTGGTATCCGCCCAATTCTGATACTGGCGATGCTCTTCTTTGGCAAGTTCCATCGCTTCACTGACAGTTTTCACCTGTTTACGCGCCCAGTGACTTGCAATCTTCTCAACGTATTTGCGATTTAGCTTCATATCTGTTTTCAACAACACATAATAAAGCAGGACATTCACGACTCCAGGTGTTAATTGTTGCTTGAACATGACATCTTCTACAATTAGGAGGTCTGAGGCAGAAGGTTCTGAACCACCTGAAAGGTCTGTCAGCATTTGTTTTGGTGAGACATTCTCCAGCTGTTGGATAAGCTGTTCATCTTTAGTTGCCGGTTTTTTGTCCGTAAACTGTCTCAGGTTCAACGGTTGTGTTTTTTCCACAAGCCCCGGCAAAGTATCTTGGTATTCTAGCTGATACCAATCTCTTGCTGCCTTACGCAGTTTCTCTAAATCCACTTTTTCATCTACATCAATTACATTCATCATCAAATCGCGCATCGATATCGGATCAATGGTATAGATGAAGGATAGTTTGACAATCGCTTCCTTCACTTTGGCGGTAATTGATTTTTTTGGGATGACCACCTCAGACAGCCCTGCAAAAAACAAATCAAAGTCAAAGGTTTCTTGACTTACCCTCGGCTCGCTTCCCTTTTTGCGCTCCATCCATTCTTCTCCTTGTTCCAGTGGTAGTTCCTCCATCATCTCCTCATTTGCTGCATACGCCATGTTTTCTGACTGGACAGATTGGAAGACATCACTGAAATTTCGAGTCACTTCCTGGTATTCATCCGCAGGGATTACCTTATCGGAAAAGTATTTCTTCACACTTGCGTATTTATTTTTTCCTAGTCGATTGTATAAATAAATGGTTAGCATTGGTTCTGAAAAGAATGCTTCCGGGGAAAGGGGTGGTTGGAGTTCATAAATGAAGGTGCGCAGCTGATCTTCTTCCTTCACCCACGTCTTTAAAAGGCCGATGCCTTCCAGTTTTATTCTCTCCTGATGGATATCTTTTAAGTTGCATTGCATCGTTGTCATTATGCCGTGATGCGTTGTCTCCCCGCCCCACAAGCGATCTTGGTCCAGCTCACTCCAGAGGGTCATATATAGACTGTATCCCCTGAATCCCAGCAAAGGTTGATATAGCATTGTTAGGAGTTTACGGTCAAACTGTTGGAGCACTCCATTTGAACGGACAATATACCGGTCTACAGGGACCAGCTCTTTCCAATGGCGATCAGACATGAAACATCCAAACCTTTCTTATAAAAAAGTAATCGAAAAAGAGAGGCATATGTTTCCTCTCTCACTTAGGGTTCCTTATTTTCGTTCCTTATCAATGATTTCTTTTAATTCATCCAAAAAGACATTGATATCTTTGAATTGACGGTAAACAGAGGCAAAGCGGACATATGCCACTTCATCTATTTTTGATAGTCTCTCCATTACCATTTCACCGACCATATCGCTTTTCACTTCCGATATGCCGATATTTCTTAATTCTTTTTCCACTTCCATCACAATGTCTTCGAGTTGTTTTAGGGCAACCGGTCTTTTTTCACATGCCCGAATTAAACCTCTCAGCACTTTTTCCCTGCTGAACTCTTCTCGTATTCCTTCCTTTTTCACGACGATAAGCGGCATTTCTTCCACTTTTTCAAATGTCGTAAAACGATAGGAACAAGACTCGCATTCTCTTCTTCTTCTGATGGATTTTCCCTCTTCTACAGGGCGTGAATCTAATACCTTCGTCCCATTATGATGACAGGAAGGACATTTCATGATGGTTTCCACTCCGTTTCCAATCTACTTTTTCCCCGAATTCAGCCCGGATCCAATATAGATCATCGATTTATCAATCCGTTCATACATTTGTTTGATCAGTTGACGACTGTATCCAAAATCGAAAGGTAGTTTGGTTTCTGTTGTAACGGAAAAATCAACCGCTGTTTCAAAAGGTCGGACAGAGATAACTGTAACAATGACAAACGCTTTTCTGCCTTTGTTCACTTGCAATGCAATTTCCCCGTGCTCCTCAGAAACAGATTTTACCGTTACCCCTTCCATCTTGTTAAACAATTCTTGCAAGGCTTTCATTGCATTCTTATTGGTAGTTTTATAATAACGACTGCGTAAGGATTCTTCTGTATGATTTTCCCGCGTTTCCGAGTGATTGGTCAATATCCCTTTCAACTTTTGTATCGCTCCCACTTTAGCCTGACAACCCCTTAATTTGTTGTTTTTTATGTATAATATATTTTGAGTATAATAAAAAGAGGTGCATGCTATACACCTCTCTTTATTTTAATGCATTTAGTTATAATTTTAAAGAGCTTTTGCTTTGTTTACTTGAACAGGACCCATTCCACGTGGAAGTTCGATTGTTTCACGCGTCTGAGCATTTAAAGCAGTTGCAATATAGTCAGCTGAAATATTAGGATCTAATTCTCCGCATGTATAAACATCGATACTTGCATATCCGTGCTCTGGGAAGCTATGAATGGTTAAGTGGGATTCGGAAATAATAACTACTCCGCTTACCCCTTGAGGAGCAAATTTATGAAAAGCTACCTCTCTTACTTCTGCACCTGATTTTAATGCAGCATCGACAAATGTTTTTTCGATGTAATCCATATCATTCAATTTGTCAAAATCGCAACCCCATAGTTCTGAAATAACGTGACGACCTACTGTTTCCATCTCACGTTCCCCCTTTTCATTTTTTAAAATACATGAATTCCTCAAAGGTGAAGAGTGATTGATGTATTACTACCACGGGGGAAAGTTAGTCCAGAGAGGTCCTAACCCTTTAAGTAGCCACATAATCGTTTCAAGAAGTTCACGAAAAATAGTATAATGCTTTTATTTTAGTTTTGCAACAGGCATTTAAGACTTTTTTTCTCGTAAACTATTAATTTATGAAAAAGGGAAATGTTAATCCACTCTGCGACAAATGCAAAAAAGCGATTAACAAAGAACGTTAACCGCTTACATTTATTTCACTATAGCATTGCCTTAGGCTAAATTAACCAGCCATTACCTCTTTTGCTTCTACCATTTTTACTGCTACGAATTGAACAAGATCTACTACTCGGCAAGAATAACCCCACTCATTGTCATACCAAGCTAATACTTTTACCTTTGTATCGCCCATCACCATTGTGGATAAACCATCGATGACTGCTGAATGTGGATTTGTGTTAAAGTCCACAGACACAAGCGGCTCCATTGTAACCCCTAATATGCCATCCATCGAGCCGATGGAAGCACTTTGGAACGCATCATTCACGTCTTCAACCGTAACCGGCTTTTTCAAGTCTACTACAAGGTCAACAAGCGATACGTTAGGTGTTGGCACACGTAGCGCCATTCCATGCAGTTTACCCTTTAAATGTGGAAGAACTAAGGATAATGCTTTTGCCGCTCCAGTTGAAGTTGGGATGATGGACTGTCCGCAAGCTCTTGCTCTGCGCAGGTCCTTATGCGGGTTGTCAATATTCTTTTGGTCATTTGTATAAGCATGAACAGTTGTCATTAATCCATTCTCGATGCCAAACTGTTGATCTAACACTTTGACAACCGGCGCTAAGCAGTTTGTTGTACAAGAAGCATTAGAGATGACAAAGTGCTCATTCATATTCAGCACTTCTTCATTTACTCCCATGACAATCGTTACATCTTCGTTTTTACCAGGCGCTGTCAAGACCACTCGCTTCGCACCAGCTTGAAGATGAAGTGCCGCTTTATCGCGGGAATTAAACTTTCCTGTCGCTTCAATTACGATATCTATGTTCATTTCTTTCCAAGGAAGTTCTTCTGGATTACGGTTGTTCACTAATTGAATGCGCTTACCATTTACAATTAACGCATTGTCTTCTGCGTAAACATCCGCGTCAAAGCGTCCATGGTTTGTGTCATATTTAATAAGGTGAGCTAGCGTTTCCGCAGGGTAGCTCGCATTGATTGCAACGATATTTAAGCCTTCTTCTTGGATGGCGCGTCTGAATACCATTCTCCCAATTCGTCCAAACCCGTTAATTGCAACCTTTGCCTTCATGTAAATTCCCCTTTTCTGTATATATGTTATACTTATTAATCTGTTATCCTGCAATTAGTATAACATATTTAATTTCTATATGTCATGTAAAAAGTACAAAAAGGGCATATCCCTATTTTTGGATATGCCCTAGAGTTAGTATTTGGTTTTACGGTTGATCTCCGTTCCAGGCGCTTCGCTTTCCACGGGCGGTCCGGAAGGCTACGGAAGCGATTCATCGCACGAAGAAAATGCGTTAGCATTTTCGAGGAGTCTCGCGCCTTCCACTGCGATCAACTCTGGGTTACTGGATATGCCAGTTGGTTAGTATGTCATTTAGTTGTTGTTCTGTTTTGGTGACGGATCCGTTGTTGTCGATGACGGCATGGGAGAGTTTAACTTTTTCGGTAAGGGGCATCTGGGATCGTATTCTGTCTGTTGCTTCCTTTTCAGATAAGTCGTTTCTCTCCATTAAGCGTTTCAGCTGGGTTGCCTCCGTTACATAGACGAGTAATGTTTTATCTACAAGGTGAGTCAGCTTGCTTTCAAAAAGCAGGGGAATATCCATGACCACCACTTCATGGCCATCTTCCAAGAATTTTTGGGTCTTTTCTTTCATGCTTGTTCTGATGCTTGGGTGCATGATGTTGTTCAACTTTTGCCGTTTAGTCTCATCCTGAAAAATAATGCTACCTAGTTTTGGTCTGTTCAGTGTTTTGTCGTCGTTAAGTATTTCAGTCCCAAACTCTTTTACAAGTTCTTTATATGTATCTGTACCAATTTCCACGACTTCTCGAGCCACGATATCAGCATCCACAATCGGAATGTTTTTATCGCGCAGCATATTGGCCACTGTGCTTTTACCGCTTGCTATTCCTCCAGTTAGTCCTATAACCAATGGCATGTCCATTCCTCCTTTTCAAAAGAGAGGCTGCGCTACACAACCTCTAGTGTTTCTACTTACATTTTAATAATTCCGATAACAATAAGTAATACGCCTGGTAAAAAGGAGAACTTGTTAATCCACGAAACGGTGGAGAACACCCTTCCTAATTTTATCCCAGTGATCACAAATAACGAACTCATCACAGCTACTGAAATGGCCATCACACCGGGAGAATAACCAAGCAAGGCTGCACCGATTCCCGCTCCAAAAGCATCAAGGGACAGGGCAATGCCAAGAAAAAAGGCCTCTAACCCGGTGATGGAGCCTGAACGGTCAAAGTCTGCTTCTGTTGGCTTTCTCAAAATGTTGATGACAACACCGAGTGATTTGATTTCAAGATTGAACAATATGCGTTCATCTGCAAAAGAGGTACTGTCTTCGGCTGTACTGGCACGGAAAAACTGATAGAGAACCCACATTCCTAATAGGATTAGAATGCTTCCACCAATTGTCTCTGCAAAAGCAGGGGAGAGAAATTTCATAAGTATGGTGCCTACTAACATGGCAAGCAAAAGCGAGACGGCCGAACAACACGCGATGATACTGATTGATTTAAGCGGCATATGCATTTTTCTTAGGCCATATGTCAAGCCAACACTAAAGCTATCCAGACTAACGGCAAAGGCTAGTAGAATAAGTGAGATGTATGGAATCATTAAGAGCTCCTCCCTAACTATCACTAGGATAGTATATGGCAGGAGCCCATTCGATGTGTTCTAATTATTTTTACTCTAACTCCCTTTTGCCTTACAATCCGAGTGTTCGCTTTCCAGGGGCTGTGCTTGAGCCTAACTTGGGGGCCACTAAAAAGTCTGTCTATGAATTTAAATATTGGATAGACACCGCTGTGGATTTTCGCAAATGGCTTCGCTTTCCTAGGGGCGCTGCTTGAGCCTCCTCACTTCGTTGCGGGGTCTCAACCTAGCGCTATCTCCCTCAGGAGTCTTCGCCTTTTGCTCCAATCCACAGCTCAAAATTACCAAATACTATATCATATCAGTTTTTCAGTGGCCTCCAATACTTCAGGTATAAAGGCGTTACTTTACTCTAATGGTTTTGGCTGGCATTGGGGGCAGGTGTGGGTGCCTCTGCCGGCTACGACTGTTTTTTCGATTTCATGGCCACATTTTCTGCAAGGCTCTCCTTTACGGCCGTAGACGAAAAGCTCGAGCTGGAACATGCCGATTTGACCTTGAGAGTTTACATAGGAACGGATTGTACTTCCACCTTTGTCGACAGCTTCTTGAAGAGTCAGGACTATTTCGCGTTGCAGCTCTATCAGCTCTTTTTCATTTAAACTGCTTGAGATTCTCTCAGGATGAATACCCGCTCTGAATAACGCCTCATCCACGTATATATTACCTAAGCCCACAACAACTGTTTGATCTAATAGGACTGCTTTGATATTCCGGTTTGTTTTGGCAAGTCTTTCTTTAAGAAGATCAAGGTTGAACTCATCCTCAAATGGTTCAGGTCCCAGACTTGCAAGCGATTTGGCTGCAAGTTCCTCTCCTTTTTTATAAAGATGAAGCGTACCGAACTTGCGAACATCCTGGTAGCGAAGTTCGGTGCCGTCCTCAAAATAGAAGAACACGTGGGTATGTTTATTTGCCGGCTCCTCTTTCTGAAAGAGGCCATATTTGCCCTCCATTCGCAAATGAGAAACCATGCAATAATCGGTAAGGTAGAAGAGAAGAAATTTCCCCCTTCTTCCGATTTTCACAATTTCCTGCCCAATGAGCATTTCCTCAAAAAGAGCGGCATCATCCGGCTCTTTAATCATTTTGGGCCATAAGACTTTCACCTGTTTGATTGTTTTCCCTTGTACAAGCTCGACCAGTGTTTTTCTGACCGTTTCAACCTCAGGAAGTTCTGGCATGGTAACACATCCTCATAAAAACAATTATTTCGCGTCGTACCATGTAGAGCCATAGGAGTAATCTACCTTAAGAGGTACCTTTAATTCCACGGCTTGCTCCATTACTTCTGGTACGATCTTCTTTAATTTTTCAATTTCATCTTTAGGAGCCTCAAATACAAGTTCATCATGTACTTGCAAGAGAACTTTAGATTTCATATTTTCTTCTTCCAGTCTGTTTGCCATATCAATCATTGCTTTTTTAATGATATCAGCGGCACTTCCTTGAATCGGTGTATTCATCGCTGTTCTTTCAGCAAAGCTTCTTAGGTTGAAGTTACTGCTTGTGATCTCTGGTAGGTAACGGCGTCGATGCAGGAGGGTTGTAACGTATCCCTTATCTTTTGCATCCAGGACGCTGTCTTCCATGTATTCTTTCACTCCAGGGAAGCTTTCCAAGTATCGGTCGATAAATATTTTTGCATCTTTTCTAGTAATACCCAAGCTCTGTGATAGGCCGTAATCACTGATGCCATAAACAATTCCAAAGTTTACTGCTTTTGCTTGACGACGCATATTGGAAGTGACTTCATCTTCTGAAACATGAAACACATCCATGGCGGTTTTAGTATGAATATCCGCATCTTCTTTAAATGCTTCAATCAGTTTTTCGTCATTTGCTATATGTGCAAGAACCCTTAGTTCAATTTGAGAGTAGTCGGCAGCAAAGATGACCCAGTCTTCATGGGAAGGAACAAATGCTTCTCTGATCTTTCTACCTTCCTCCAAGCGAACAGGTATATTCTGCAGGTTTGGATCAATGGAACTTAAACGCCCTGTTTGGGTTAACGCTTGATTAAAGCGAGTGTGTATTTTATGGGAATCCTCATGAATCACCTTTAATAATCCTTCAATATACGTCGATTTCAGTTTACCTAATTGACGGTAGTGTAAGATTTGCTGAATAACTTCATGCTTTTCAGCAAGCTTTTCCAACACGTCAGCAGAAGTTGAGTAGCCTGTTTTGGTTTTCTTAACAGGTGGTAGACCAAGCTTTTCAAAAAGGATGACTCCAAGCTGCTTTGGAGAGTTAATGTTGAACTTTTCACCTGCCAGGTCAAAAATTTTCTCTTCAATTTTTTCCAGCTTCTCACCAAGATCTGTTCCCATTTCTTCTAATCGAGCCTTATCTACTTTAATGCCGAGTGCTTCCATTTCGCCCAGCACCAATGTCAACGGCATCTCCAGCTCTTCAAATAACTCCAACTGTTCATTGTCTTTTAACTCGTGGATAAATGACTCTTTCATCTCTTGCATCGCGAAAGTCTTTCTCACCAGATGGTCTGCAACCTTTTGTTGGTGAGGAACGGCACGCTTTGCACCTTTTCCGTACACCGCTTCATCTGTTTCGATCTGATAATAGCCTTTTTTACGGGCAATTTCTGCAAGGTCTGTAGATGTCTCAGACGGATTCACGATATAAGAGGCAATGATAAAGTCGAAGTCAATTCCGTTCAGTTCTATTCCCTTCCACTTCAATGCTACAATTGCTCTTTTGGCATCAAAAACCGTCTTTTTTCTTTTATGGTCTGAAGCAAATGCAGTAAACTCTTCTGACTGCAACGCTACTTCTGTCGGAATAAAATAGTTTCCGGTCTCATTTACAAGTGCAATTCCCTGAATATCTGCACGGTGATAATTTTCATCCAGCACTTCCACCATAAAAAAGTTTTCCTTTGCAAAGTGCTCCTCTTTTACTTCTTCTAGTATTTCAAAGGAAATATCCTCAAGATCTTCTGTCACCGTTTCTCCATCTTCTCCAAGCTTGTCTAAAAGGGAGTTGAAACTGAGTTCTTTGAAGATATCTACCACTTTCTTTTTATCAAAGCCTTCATAAAGAAGCTCTTCTACGGTTACTTCTACAGGTGCTTCGGTCATAATAGTGGCAAGTTGCTTGCTCATGATTGCCTGCTCTTTATTATCTTCTAGCTTCTCTTTCAGTTTCTTTCCACTAACCTTGTCAATGGATTCAAGAAGTGTTTCGATGGTACCAAATTCCTTTAACAGCTTGATGGCAGTTTTTTCTCCAACGCCAGGAACACCTGGGATGTTATCAGAAGAATCTCCCATAAGACCTTTCATGTCGATGATTTGGTCCACATTTAATCCGTATTTTTCTTCAATGAAAGCAGGTGTGTAGGAATCAACATCTGTAATGCCTTTTTTCGTAATATCGACCGTAATTTTATCAGTTGCAAGCTGCGTCAAATCTTTGTCTCCTGAAATGATTTTCACTTCATAATCATCTTTGGCTGCTTGTTGAGCAAGTGTGCCAATAATATCATCCGCCTCATATTCAGGCAGTTCGTATCTTTTTATGTTATATGCATCCAGTAGTTCTCGAAGGAAGGAGAATTGTTCGGATAGTTCTGGTGGCGTTTTTTGGCGTCCCCCTTTGTATTCTCCGAACGTTTTATGGCGGAATGTTGTTTTGCCTGCATCAAATGCCACAAGCATATGTGTCGGCTTTTCTTCTTCTAGAATGCGCATGAGCATCATGGTAAACCCGTAAATGGCATTGGTATGTATTCCTTTTTCATTACTCAATAGCGGAAGTGCAAAGAACGCACGATAGGCAATGGAGTTTCCGTCAATTAATACTAGTTTGTTTTTTGCCATGTTTGCTACTCCTCCTTTGTTTCTTTTTTCATTTTTCTTATGTAAGATTCTAACTATAAAAAGCCACAATTCTCCTTCTATTCTATCATGGATAAGAACAGAAACAAAAATTGTGGCTTTGTTGTTATGAGTAGAGCTTCACTCTAAAGTTTGGTCGTTCCTTTTCGCTGCAGACACTCGCTTTCCGCGGGACGGTGCTTGAGCCTCACAACGCTTCAGGGGTCTCAACCTACCGTTACTCCCCCGCTGGAGTCGAGTGCCTTCCACTCCAATTCACTCATCTAAAAACTTTACTCTTGTTATTCCATTCCGCCCATTAGGAGTTTGGCGTACGGGGAGTCGGAAGGAAGAACAATGACGGTTTCTCCATCGATGGTCTTTTTATAGGACTCTAGCGTACGGTAAAGCTCATAGAATTCTGCATCTTTAGAGAATGCATCGTTATAGACTTTAGCCGCTTCGCCTTCCCCTTGACCGCGGATAGTGTCCGCATCTGCTTCGGCTTTAGCCAATATTTCTTTCACTTCACGGTCTGTATTTGCCATGATTCTATTTTTGTCGGCATCCCCTCGAGAAAGGTATTCTTGGGCAGTAGACTGACGTTCTGAAATCATTCGTGTGAACACGGCAGCTTCATTTTCAGGTGGCAGGTCCGTTCTTCTCATGCGGACATCCGTCACGATAATTCCATATTGATCTCTTGCCAGCAGTTCATTCACTCTATCTGTTACCCTGTCATTCAAGCTTCCTCTTGATGACTTCTCATCGTTAATAATATCATCATAGTTTAATTGTCCAAGCTCTGTTCTGACTACAGAAAATACAAACTCAGACATTTTTGTTTCTGCATTTATAAGGCTTGCTAAGTTACTGATCATTAATTCAGGATCTTCTACTCTCCAAACTACATAATTATCAATAAGCATTCGTTTCTTATCGCGAGTGTTTATTTCAGCACTTGCTTCATCATATAACATTTGATATTTTGGCACAGTCGTTACTGACTGAATAAAAGGTGTTTTGAAGTTCAAGCCAGGCTCTTCTACAATTTTTACTACTTCTCCAAATTGTCTAACAACCTTATATTCTCCTTCTTTTACAACAAATACATTGGCAAGGATCACTCCAAGAGCGATAAGAATCACTGCTCCAATTAATCCTCCACGGATAATGGTTTTCCATTGCATATCAGGCTTTTTCTTTTCAAGATTGATAATGTTTTGATCACTCATTGTTCCCACTTCCTTCCGGGTTCGCTGGTGGTTTTGGTGCTGGGTTTTCGGTTCGGAGCGGGAAATATTTCATTGTATTGCCATCATCATTCATAATGTAGATTTCGGCATACGGTAATACTTCTTCCATAGTTTCTAAAATAAGACGCTTCCTTGTTAATTCCGGAGCATTCACGTATTCTTTATACAAGGAATTGAATTTCGCTACGTCACCACGTGCACGTTCAATTCTTTCTGCTTTTTCTCCCTCTGCTTTGGAAATGATCGCGTCCTTTTCCCCTTCAGCTTCATTCATACGCTGATTTTGATATCTTTTCGCTTCATTGTTTTTTGTGTTTTCCATCTCACGTGCATCTGTTACATCTGTAAAAGCTTTACGAACCTCTTCATTTGGCAATTCCACATCCTGAAGGTTGACAGATGTAATGGAAATACCAATATCATAAGTTTCCATTAGCGATGTAAGCAAGTCAAAAACCTCTACTTCAATCTGTGCTTTTCCTGAAGTCAATGCTTCATCGATCTGAGTGCTTCCGATAATACTACGTAATGATGCAGATGTAGCATTGTAAAGGACAGCCTGCGGATCATCACTATTGAATAAGTATTTTCCCGGTTCGCTTATTTTCCACATAACAACCATATCTGCCAAGACGATATTCTCGTCACCTGTTATCATTTTTGTATCGTTGGTGAATTCAACTATTTCTCCATCTTTTTCTTCATAGCCGAATTGTAAACTGAATGTCTCCTTAGACATTGTCTCTACGGTTTGGATTGGCCAAGGCATCTTAAAATGTAGCCCCGGTTCACTGATTCCTTCTTCTACTTTTCCAAATGTCATGATCACAGCTTGTTCTGATTGATCTACCGTGTACCATGACGTTAAAGCAACTGACCCTATGACAGCAGCAAGTATTACAAGAAAAACGGTCGTGTAAATTCGCTTTAAACTCATCAAAGTTGTACTCTCCCCTTTTTATGTTCTCCATAACTTATACGTATGAAAAAAGGGAAGGTTTCATTATTTAAATGTATTTAAGTTGCTTGGTTATGCTCCGCTGTTAATTTCCGCAAATGGCTTCGCTTTCCGCGGGACGGTGCTTGAGCCTCCTCACTTCGTTGCGGGGTCTCAATCTACCGTTACTCCCCCGCTGGAGTCTTCGCCTTTTGCTCCAATTAACAGCTGGAAATTGCGAGTACGAAACTTTAATAGTTTTCAATTTACGTGTAAAAATTATTAAATATGGTGAATGAAGTACCTTGTTGATTGGAGTGGAAGGCGCGTAGACGCCCGCAGGAGGAAGGGACAGGTGAGACCCCACAGGCTGCAAGCCGAGGAGGCTAACGGACCGCCCGCAGGCAAGCGAAGCGCCTGGAACGGAAATCAACAGAATTGTATACTTTCTTAGTTTTAAAACAAAAAGAAGGAGAGAGCAGGGTGGGCTCTCTCCTCTTCCAAAATTGGCTCCTTGGATGAAGGGGTTTTCATAGATTATATTAACAAAGGTTTGTAAAGGACCTATGAAAGACATGTAAAGCTATTGTAAATCTTCATTTTCCTTAGACAATTTTACCGTAAAAGCCGTCCCCTTATTCAACTCGCTCGTTACAGAAATACTACCATGATGAGCTTCCACGATATGCTTGACAATCGCAAGTCCTAAACCGGTTCCACCTGAATTTCGGCTCCTTGCCTTATCCACACGGTAAAAGCGCTCAAAAATTCTTGGAATCTCATCCTGCTCCATCCCAATACCAGTATCGGACACAACAATGACTACCTCTTTGTCTACCTCTTCTACTTTCACCTTTACTTCTCCACCGGCTGGTGTATATGCGATGGCATTGTTAATAAGATTTATGAAAACCTGTTTAATCCTGGAGGCATCTGCAAATAAATACAACTCTTTTTTAGGTTTGGATAAAACAAGGTCTATTTCTTTCTCCCGTGCCTTGCCTTCCAATATTACGAATATCTCTTCTAAAAGATCGTTTATTTCTAAATACTGTGGGTTTAATCTAAATCCCTGTTTCTCGATTTTGGAGAGATCAAGTAGATCTTCAATAAGTGATTGAAGCCTGTCACTTTCTTTTAATATGATAGAAAGAAAATACTCCAATGTATCTTTGTCGTTCATCGCTCCATCCAATAAGGTTTCTGAAAATCCTTTAATAGATGTGATTGGTGTTTTTAATTCATGCGACACATTGGCGACAAAATCTTTTCTCATTTGTTCAAGCTTCTTCAATTCTGTAATGTCGTGGAATACAAGGACAATCCCTTTCCACTCATCGTTAACGCCAATGATAGGCGCTCCATATACTTCAAAGTGTCTGCGTTCGATTGTTAACGGAAGCAAAATCTGCTTTCGAACACTTACCTCGGTCATGAAAATCTCTTCAATCATGGTGACAACTTCTTTTTGTTCTATGGCTTCATAATAAAGCCTGTACAAATATTCTCCAGGATCTGCATCAAATGTCTCTTTATAAGCGCGATTGATGAGGTTCACATAGCCTCTACCATCAATTAATATCAACCCGCTCCCCATGCTCTCAATTAGAGTCCGTAGGCGATCTTGCTGCATTTCTTGAGCTTTTGTCATATCTTGAAGGTTTCGTGCCAATATGTTGATGGATTGACTTAACATACCTGTTTCATCCACATGTTCCTCAAAGGTCCTGGCTTTATAGTTCCCTTTCGCAAGCTCCGTGGCCACTTTGGTTGCTGCTTCAATTGGCCTGGTGTATTGGGAGGTGATTCTAACCCCAAGAAGCAAAATAACCACAAACGCCGCACCCAGGCTGGCAATTAACAATCCCCAAATCTGTTGATTGACCCTTTGAAGAGAATCTATCGGAGTACTTAGTATTAGAAACCCATCTCGAACACCATTCCTGGAAATGGAATTCCCGTAATAATACATTTCATTATTCTGTTCATAAAATATTCTGTCACGGTTCTTATTTTTTTGAACTGCTTGTTTTATTATCTCTTGATGTGAGTCTATTCCAGACGCAGTCGGCCCTGTGGTTTCATATACCACCGTTCCGTCCTTATCGGTAATGCTAATTCTTGCCGCTAAGGTCTTACTAACATCATTTAATTGTTTTTGCAGAACAGGTGTCACACTGGTCTCCTCTTCCACCAACATCGTGACAAGTTCTGTTTCTTTGACGAGCCTCTGATTAAAGGTGTTTAAATAAAAGGTCTTAAAGAGCTGCCCAAGCAATAGCCCCAGGCACACAAGCACCACGATAATCAAGGTGATGAGTGCAAACAGCAGCCTTGAGCGGAACCTATTCATGTATTTTCGGTTCCTCCAGCTTGTACCCTAAACCTCTAATTGTTTTTATATATGTAGGTTTTTTTGTATCTGTCTCTATTTTTTCTCTCAAATGACTTATATGAACATCTACAATACGTGTATCTCCGGCAAAATCGTAGTTCCACACCGCGCTCAAAAGTTGATCGCGCGTCAACACTCTGCCCTTATTCTTAGATAAGTAGACCAAAAGCTCAAATTCCTTTGGCGTAAGTTCCAATCGTTCCTCACGGAAATAAGCTTCATAGTGTTCCGGCAAAATTTTAACATCCCCGATGACAATCTTTTCAGAAGTATCCTCATCTACTTTAGGTGCCTCTGCGTTACCTGTCATTTGTTGCATTCTGCGAAGAATGGCCTTTACCCTTGCAACCACTTCTCTTGGACTAAAAGGTTTGGTCATATAATCATCGGCACCCAACTCTAGTCCCAACACCTTGTCAAACTCATCATCCTTTGCAGTAAGCATCAGGATTGGTGTATGGATTTTGTGCTGCCTTAATTCTTTACATACTTCTATTCCATCTTTTTTAGGTAGCATAAGATCTAAAACGATCATATCAAATCGTTCTTCCATTGCTTTATTCAGCCCTTCTTCCCCGTCCATTGCAACGGAAACATCGTAGCCAGCTTGCTGTAAATTATACTGTAACAATGTCACGATTGATTGTTCATCATCCACGATAAGAATTTTTTTATTCATTCTTTTCCTCCACCAACTGTTTTGGAAAACCCATTTTTTCATCCATTTGCCAATTCTATTATATCTCTATCATTACTTTTCCATTTTACACGTTATCATTATTCATCACAATAAAGCAAAATAAAAAAAAGAGCCAACTAAGCTCTTCTTAAAAGTTTTCCATCGCGCTGCTCTCCATCGGTTCAAGACGATGAGGAGGACAGACTGTAATGGTTCCTTTGGCAACAGTATGATTTTCTTCATTTGTACCATGAACACTCATTACGACACAATGGTCTTTTTCATTGATTTCTACCACTTCAAATAGAAATTGAACACTTCCATAGTGATAGACTGGTTTTGGATATGAAATATCTTGGTGTACGACATGACTTCCTGGTCCGGGTAAATATTTCGATACGGCGGAAGTTATGATACCTGTTAGCATGATGCTTGGTACGATTGGTTTTTTAAATGGCGTTTGGGACGCATAGTCGTGCTGAATATAGAGTGGGTTCGCGTCATTAGTTAACCCAAGGTATAACAGTAGGTCTTTGTCTTCTATTTTTTCGGTCAGTTCAAGTTTTTCGCCGACTTGAATTTCTGCAAGTTTTCTTCCGAGTTTTCTCTTTTTACCTAGTAACATACATACACCCCCTGATGATCTTGGAAAATACCCCTTGTTTATTGAAAACGTTTACAATAGTGTGGTAAAAATTCGGGGAAAGAATTCCCCGAATTTATTTTTATTAGGATAGGACGTTCATGACATTTTTGACGGATTCGACAGATTTGGAAAGTGCAGTTTTTTCTTCTTCTGTCAGTTCTAGTTCGATGATTTTTTCAATACCGCCTGCGCCAAGGATTGTCGGTACACCAAGGTAGATTCCGTCGTGTCCATATTCTCCTTCAAGATAGGCAATAGAAGGTAGGACTCGGCGTTGGTCTTTCAGTATCGCTTCTACCATCTCCACCATTGATGCTGCTGGTGCATAATAGGCACTACCGTTGCCAAGCAGGTTGACAATCTCCCCGCCGCCTTTTCTTGTTCTTTCCACTATTGCATCGAGGCGATCCTTAGGAAGTAACGTTTCTAGCGGAATCCCACCTGCATAGGAGTAGCGTACAAGTGGCACCATGTCATCCCCATGACCTCCAAGCACGAACCCTGTAACATCTTTGACAGATAGATTTAGTTCCTGTGACACAAATGTACGGAAACGAGCTGTATCTAGCACTCCTGATTGACCGATAACGCGGTTTTTCGGGAAGCCTGACTCTTTGAAAACCGTGTATGTCATGGCATCTACCGGGTTAGTCAACACGATGATATAGCAATCAGGAGAATGTTTTACCACTTCTCTTGTAACACTTTTCATGATGTTTTGATTAGTGGTAACCAGATCATCACGGCTCATCCCTGGTTTGCGGGCGATTCCTGCTGTAATGACAACGATGTCGGAATTGGCTGTATCTTCATAGTTGGATGTTCCTGTTATGTTTGCATCAAATCCTTGGACTGGACCTGCTTCTAACATGTCTAAAGCTTTTCCTTTAGTAGGATTCTCCATTTGCGGGATGTCTACTAGTACAACGTCTGCGAGTTCTTTTTGTGCGAGTAAGAATGCAGTGGTTGCGCCTGTGAAGCCTCCACCAATTACCGATACCTTTTTACGTCTCATTGTCATATTCATTCCTCCCTAATCTATTAATGAACAACTCTTACACCGCTGTTGATTTACGCACTGGGTTTCGCTTTCCTAGGGGCGGTGCTTGAGCCTCCTCACAACGCTTCAGGGGTCTCAAGCTACCCTATCTCCCTCAGGAGTCTTCGCCCTGTGCTCCAATCAACAGCTAGAGTGTTGGTTTATTTTCAAAAAGCAAAAACCCTTCGAGAGTTTTTGCTTTTTTTGAAATTACATGTTTTTGATTAGTTCGTCGCCAAACTCGGAGCATTTTACTTCTGTTGCGCCGTCCATTAGACGTGCAAAGTCGTAAGTTACTACTTTAGAAGCGATGGATTTTTCCATAGCATCTACTACAAGTTTAGCAGCTTCTGTCCAACCAAGGTGCTCAAGCATTAATACACCGGAAAGGATAACAGAAGATGGGTTTACTTTATCAAGACCAGCATATTTCGGAGCCGTACCATGTGTAGCTTCGAAAATTGCGTGACCAGTTTCATAGTTGATGTTTGCTCCAGGAGCGATTCCGATTCCGCCTACTTGTGCAGCAAGTGCATCAGAAATGTAGTCACCGTTCAGGTTCATTGTTGCAACAACATCGAACTCTTTTGGACGAGTAAGGATTTGTTGTAAGAAGATATCAGCAATGGAATCCTTCACTAGGATTTTGCCTTCTGCTTCTGCAGCTTCTTGCGCTTTGTTTGCAGCATCTTTACCTTCCGCTTCTGCGATACGGTCATATTGTGCCCAAGTGAATACTTTATCGCCGAATTCTTTTTCAGCTAGCTCGTAACCCCAGTTTTTGAAAGCACCCTCAGTGAACTTCATGATGTTTCCTTTGTGTACTAGTGTTACAGATTTGCGGCCATGCTCGATTGCATAGTTGATTGCACCACGTACAAGACGGGAAGTACCTTCTTCAGATACAGGCTTGATTCCGATACCGGAAGTTTCAGGGAAGCGAATTTTGTTAACTCCCATTTCTGTTTGAAGGAAATTGATTAGCTTTTCTACTTCCGCAGAACCTTTTGCGTACTCGATTCCAGCATAGATATCTTCTGTGTTTTCACGGAAAATAACCATATCCGTATCTTCTGGGCGTTTAATAGGAGAAGGAACTCCTTGGAAGTAACGAACAGGACGTAAGCAAGTGAAAAGGTCCAACTCTTGACGTAAAGCAACGTTAAGAGAACGGATTCCTCCACCAACTGGAGTAGTTAGTGGTCCTTTGATTGCAATTATGTACTCACGGATATCATCAAGTGTTTGACTTGGTAACCATTCACCAGTTTGGTTGAATGCTTTTTCTCCAGCCAATACTTCTTTCCAGACAATTTCCTTTTCACCATTATATGCTTTTTCAACAGCTGCTTCTAAAACACGGGATGCAGATGCCCAAATGTCAGGACCAATTCCGTCTCCCTCGATGAATGGAATAATCGGGTTGTTAGGTACGTTTAGTACGCCATCTGTAACTGTAATTTTTGTTCCTTGTGTCAAAGTAAAAACCTCCTAAGAAATATGATGACAATAGATGTTTGGGAAAGGGAATTCCCCTCCCCTTGTATTATAGCAAAAATTCAATCAATGTATCTTGTTGTCACATCAAGTTATATTAGCTTCGTTTTTCAAGCGGTACATAGTCCTGTTTACCAGGGCCAGTATAATCTGCGCGTGGACGGATTAGACGGTTGTTGGAATACTGTTCAAGGATATGCGCCAACCAACCGGATACACGGCTCACAGCAAAGATTGGTGTGAATAAGTCATGATCGATTCCTAAAGAATGGTACACAGATGCACTGTAGAAATCAACATTCGGTGGAAGCGGCTTCTCGGAAGTCACAACTTCTTCCACTTTCACGGACATTTCATACCATTTCGGTTGTCCAGTCAAATGTGTAAGCTTCTCAGACATTTCACGCAAGTGTTTCGCACGAGGATCTCCCTGACGATATACACGGTGACCGAAGCCCATGATTTTTTCTTTATTTGCAAGCTTTTCACGGATATAGCTTTCCGCATTTTCTACTTCCCCGATTTCAGAAAGCATCTTCATAACCGCTTCATTTGCTCCACCATGTAATGGACCTTTTAACGCTCCGATTGCAGCAGTGACACCAGAGTAAACATCAGATAATGTCGCTACACATACACGTGCAGTGAAAGTAGATGCATTTAACTCATGGTCAGCATGAAGAACTAATGCCTTATTAAATGCTTCAATTGCAACCTCAGATGGCTCTTCCCCAGTTAACATGTATAAGAAGTTCGCTGCCATGCCAAGATCTGTTCTTGGAGCAATCGGGTCCAATCCTTTACGGATTCTTGAGAACGCTGTCACAATTGTCGGCATTTTAGCTTGCAAACGAACAGCCTTGTGGTAGTTTACTTCCTGATCCATATTATCTGCTTCCGCATCATATAGACCTAATAACGATACTGCCGTACGTAATGCAGCCATAGGGTGAACTTTATCAATTGGATAAGTTTTAAAGTGATTGATGACTTCATCAGGTAGTGCAGCGTTTTCAGCTAATTCTTTCTTCAGTGAAGCCAATTCTTCCTTGTTAGGCAATTTTTGATGCCATAAAAGATAGATTACCTCTTCGAAGCTAGCATAATCTGCTAAGTCATCAATGTTGTAGCCAACATACGTTAGTGTGTCGTCAATAATGGAACTAATAGCGGAAGTTGTTGCTACAATTCCTTCTAGACCTTTAGTTGTTGTCATTTCAAACCTCTCCTTTATGTGAAAAATTTCTTCAAATCCTTATCTACCATTGCCCACCCGAACGCTTGCTCACCATAATGATAAAAATCAATGCTCTGTATAAATATTTAGAGTAATTCATTAATTCAAAATCTAGCAAACTAAGAAAATGCTTACATTTCCATTCAAAAAAATAGGCGCCATGGGTGTGCGCGCATTTTCGGCGAACAATGTTTCTCTTGCTCAGTAGGAAGGAAGTGTCCTTGTCCCTATTATAAACAATTATCTGACTTTTGTGAATGAAAAGAACGAAAGTCCTGCAAAAAATATTATTACGAAAAAATAATTTGTGAAAAATCCCCTAAGTGAAATACTCCACTACCTTCATTGCAAGATAAGCTATTCCTGCACCTATCAATGGGCCTACCGCAACTCCATTGAAAAGGGAAACAGCCAGTATAGTTCCGAATACAAGTGCCGTTGTAATATGTGGATCAGTAGCAAGCAATGTTAATCCACTTTTGGCGATCAGCGCCACCGCTATCCCAGCACCTAACGCTACCCAGGCATAAGAGGACTTCAACGCTTCTTGTAATTGCTTGAATCCTATATCTCCAGTTGCAATCGGGACTAAAACCGCAATGGTTATTATAGTAACTCCCCAATTAATTCCTTTAGACTGCAGATATGGGAATACTTTATTATCCAGACCAATAACTTTAATAACAAGCAATACTGCCACAGCAAACATCAAGGATGGATTCTTTGCAATAAAGCCGACTAATAGAAGTATTAATAAAAACACGGTAGCTTGACTTATCATTCTTTTTCATCCTTCCAAAACCAGACCCTTTTTCCATACTACCATAATAAATTACGAAATAAAAAGAATTGAACACGTACAGAATTTTCCTAATTTTTAAATATAAAACTATGAAAACAATATGACAGGTTGTAAAATATGGAGTAAGGGAATTCCGGTACTCATAAGGGGTGTTATGATTGAATTGGAATTATGTACATATCGTTTTTCGACTCCTTCTTGTGCTTCTCATCATCACGATTGGTCTTTTTTCATTTTATTATCTCTTCTCCATTGCTTATCCATTCATCATTGCATTAATTCTAGCGTTTTTAATAAACCCGCTTGTCAATTTACTTGAGAAGAATGGGCGGCTCCCAAGAAGCTTGGCCGTTTTTCTATCCATCATGGCCCTGTTTGCGACTGTAGTCGGCGTCGTCACATTGCTGATTGTTGAAATTGTCTCAGGTACCGAGTACTTGGCAAAAGTAGTGCCGGGGCATTTTGAAACTTTGGTCGTATATATGGAACAGTTTGTCGTAACTAAAATACTTCCATTATTTAATCAGGTCAGTACCATGTTTCATAGTTTGGAAGAAGGTCAACAACAGTCCCTCTTGACTAATATCGAAAATATTGGCGGAACGGTTGCCAGCACAGTTGGAGAGTTCATTCAATCCTTTTTAACCAACCTGCCAAAGCTCCTTACATGGATCCCAAGTGTTGCGACAGTATTGATATTCTCCCTACTGGCCACCTTCTTTATCAGCAAAGACTGGTACAAACTTAGAGGAAGATTTAAAAAAATTACTCCTGTCAAGGCACAAGGAAGTCTTACTAAAGTGTTTGTAAGCTTAAAGAAAGCTTTCTTCGGTTTCATGCGGGCACAGGCAACGCTTATTTCCATCACTACTATCATCGTATTAATAGGATTATTAATCTTACGGGTTGAATACGCCATCACCGTTGCGTTAATTATTGGATTGGTAGACTTAATTCCGTATCTAGGAACAGGCTTGATTTTTGTTCCGTGGATTATCTTTTTAGCCATAAGTGGAAATTTGCCATTAGCGATTGGTCTTGGCATCCTTTATTTAATTGTGATTGTACAGCGTCAGTTGATGGAGCCAAAGATTTTATCATCCAGTATTGGCTTGGATCCTTTGGCGACATTAGTAAGTTTATTTGTTGGCTTCCAGCTGATAGGTTTTCTTGGCCTGATTGTCGGGCCTGTGACAGTAGTTATTTTTAATACACTATGGAATGCGGGAGTTATTAAAGACATTTACCTATTTATAGTTGGGAAAAATAGAGCGGTTTGACATTTTGGTTGTCGGGTTAATCACCGCTGTTCCTTTCCGCAAATGGCGTCGCTTTCCGCGGGACGGTGTTTGAGCCTCCTCGCTACGCTGCGGGGTCTCAATCTACCGTTACTCCCCCGCTGGAGTCTTTGCCATTTGCTCCAATCCACAGCTAGAAAATGCGTTAAGAAACGTTAATGCTTTTTCAAACAACTCGGTTACATCAGCGATGCTGATACCTGTCACAATAAAAGGGCAGGATAAAAAAGTTCGGAAAATTTACAATGAATTCACTTCATTTTCCACAGTCAAAAAGGCCTAGAGAGTTTCCCTTCTAAGCCTTTCACTTTATTTCATTATTAAACAATCGCTTCTAGATTGCGGAATATAGTTAAAAAGCAAGAGTAAAAGGCCATTTAATCTCAACAGATACTCTCTAAGTTAATATGGGCCTGGTCATACATTTGTTGTCTTTAAAACCAAACTTTTTGTAAAAGATATGGGCATCAGAAGTAGCCAATGCGAATGCCGTATATTTTATTTCTGGATGTTCAAATACACAATTCATTAACCATTGACCTAATCCTTTTCCCCTGTAATTATCATCTATAACCACATCCATAATCCAAGAGAATACTGCTTTATCTGAAACAACCCTTGCAAATCCAATTTGTCTGCCGCTTATGTACAACCCAAATGAAAGCGAATTTTCAATACTCTTTTCGATAGTTTCCTTTGTTCTATTAGAAGCCCAATAAGTATTTGAAAGTAACTGTGTAACATAATCTAAATTTATAAGCTCTAAATTGTCACTAATCATAAAATCGTTTTTAAACCACTCCATCAAATCCCCCCCATATAGAGTAGGTGATAATTTACCTTTAAATTGTAGATTCTTCTTGTTGATGCCCTATTCTTAACTATGTAAAGAGCGATAACCTTATCCTGCTATCGGTCCTAGTTAATGTATGTAGCACCTTTTTAATTACTGGTAAATCCTTTCCCAAGAACTGTTTTTTTATCTAGTCCAACATAAACTACAAAATCTCCAGTAGTATCTGTGGCAGTGTTATTAAAAGTAACAGCATACACTTGATCTTTATCATAATTAATATCTATTAATTCTTGTATTTCATCATTAACAGGAACTTGTTTTACATTTGAATCCTTCGGGCTTGCTGGTATTAAATCACTTTCTTGATTAGTTAAACTATTGAAAGCTACCATCTCAATTGGCATTTGGTCCTCGGTCTTGGATGCAGAATAGAAAGAAATTATTCCTATAATCATAAACATTAAAAATACCCCTAATATCCCTAAAATGAGAAGTTTAATTATTTTCTTCATCATTCTTCCCCCTGGTACAAATGATTTCAATATAAATCATTACAAAATTACATAAAAATATTAACCCTTACTAAGCAAGGCTGCCCAATAATTAAAGGAGGACACTAGCCGCCAGATCAAGTAGATGATTTTCAGTTAATGCCCCCTTTACTTGAAGTACACAACTTCAAAATCAACTAACAAATGTAATATCTTTACTCGGATAAACATCTGCAAACCAACGTAATACTCCGTTATGATGATTTATTATTTGCTGGGCAGTAATATTTGAATCCCAAGTGGTGTGCGTATCTGAAGCTAAAGTAACCTTATATTCCATACTAAAAGCTCTTCTAACAGTGGTATCAACACACGCTTCTGTTTGAATTCCCGCAATAACTAAATGTTTAATCCCTTGTTTTTTCAGTTCTTCATGTAAAGTAGTATGAAAAAATGAATCAGGAGTAGTTTTCTGAATGATTACATCTTGAGCGTTAGGAGTAATGTCAGGGTGAATCTCCCACCCCTTTGTGCCATATTCTAAAGGCTTACCGGTAGGTGCATTATGCTGTATATAAAAAATTGGTGTTTTATTAGAGCGTGCTCGATTAATTAAATCTTTTAAACTTTGAAGTAACCTATCCCCTTTATACACAACATTACCTTCTTGAAACATACCATTTTGAACGTCTAAAACCAGTAGTGCTTCCTTCAATATTCTCCCCCTCAAATAAAACACAAATTAAAATTAATCGATTGTCTCATTGAATAATCCTGTCCGTACGTTGGAGATCTTTTATTAATATCTTATTAAAGAAAAATCTCCCAGATTGCTGATGAGTTTTATTGAACTAACGCACCCGTTAGCTTAAGTAAGATTATTCACAAATTTAACACTCTAATATTAAGGATAAAATATATCGATTATATTATCTGATAAGATTTGAAGAGGAGCATCACCAATATTACATAACATAACAAGTCCAAAGGTTTTGGCTGGTATCATGGTTGCAAAACTACTGACTCCTGGATATCCTCCTGCATGTTCAACTACCTTTGAATCACGCAAATTTTTAATTTTCCAACCAAGTCCATAGCTTAACCTAGGCTCTCTTTGTGCAATCATAGAGAACATTTTACTTCTACTCGATTGACTAATGATTTTCTGTTCACTTCTCATTATTGCAATTAAATATTTTGCCATATCATTTGCAGTTGAATAGATAAAACCAACAGGTGCCCCTAACTGATTATTAGGAGTCGGTATTTTTATAAAATCGTTTTTACTATATAGATAGTACTCATTCATATTTTGAGATGAACCCTTTGAGGGGTTTATGTATGTATTATTCATGTTTAAGGGTTTTATAATATTTTCTGTTACATATTCTTCCCACGTTAAACCACTTATTTTTTCTAAAACATCAGCCAAAATTACGTATGCATCTGTACAATACAACCACCCTTCACCTGGTTCATATGGTAAGTCAATATTTGAAAAATACTTAGTTATGTCTTCTCTGCTTTTTATTTCTGTAATAGTATCTTCAATGTTTGGACATTGTTTAAAAATAAATTGGTATTCTGGAAGATTTTTTGCGAATTTATATAAACCATTGTCCAATAACGTAACAAGCCAAATATTATCTGGGAAACCAGCAGTATGACTCAGTATGTGCTTAGAAGTAATTTTATTATATCTACCGCTCTTTGTACTAAAATAAGGTAGATATTCAATAATAGGTGTTTCTAAATTAAAATCAGTATTTTCTTCTAAATGTAACATTGCAATGGCAGTAAAACTTTTTGAAATACTCATTATTGAACTGACTGTATCTTGTTGCATATGTTTCTTTAATTCTATGTTTGAATAACCATAATCGAAAGTAAAAATACTCTCTCCATCAGAAACTATATGTAAACTCAACCCAGGAATCTTATGCTCATTAATAAAGTTCTCAATAACCTGTTCTACTTTATTCAATGTCTCCTGCATGGTCTAACCTCCTAAATTTGTTTTTCAAGATAATGTGAAAAATCCAAAGTAATTTAACTATCTTGCCTATTGTTTAATACCAATTATTTCATAATCTAAAAACTCCTACAATATGTTTTAACCCTAGTAAAAATAAAACGAGCGCTGATCCTTGTTCCAGGAGTCGAGTAGAATGGAGCCTTTCTACCTTGCGGTAAATTGTGCTCCAAACCCTCCCAGAACCGTGCTTGCACTACTCATGCACACGGCTCCTCCTAATCATCATTCACAGAATATAGCTAATCTCTTTTCTTAATTCATATATATTCACTTTAATTCTTGGTGAAGGTAGTGGATGTTTGTCAAGAAATAGTCTGAATTTGTCCCATTTAAAGGATTTCCTTTGACTTCTTCTGTTGAGCCATTTAAACAGTAGTTCCTCGATTTTGCACTTAAAGTTGCCAACATTTGTGGTATTATCAGTGATGCAATAATAGTTGTAATAACCAATAAGCGAGCGTCGAAATCTGTCCATTATTATATGGATTTTCTTATTTCTATTCTTCTTTAGCCATTCCTTAGATTCTTTTAATTTAGCTTGGACTTTCTTTCTGCTCGTTTTCCGTTTCATCCGAAATTTCCCTTGTTTACTTTTCCCACAATAGTGTGTAAAGCCTAGGAAATCAAAGGTTGCTGGTTTCCTATTTCCCTTTTGTTTTGCATATTTCTCCGCAAGCCGCCCGAAGGGAATAATTTTGGTTTTATCCTCGGCAATTTCCAAGTTAAATTTCTTTAATCTAACTTTTAATGATTGGAAGAATTTCTGAGCTTCGCTCTGATATTGAAAACAGCACACAAAATCATCTGCATATCTTACTAGATATGCCTGCCCTTTACAGTGTTTCTTGACCCTTTTCTCAAACCATAAGTCTAGGACATAATGGAGATACACGTTGGCTAATACCGGAGATATTACGCCGCCTTGCGGCGTGCCGTTGTCTGTTTTGTATTTCTTGCCTTCCTCCATATATCCACCTTTAAGAAACCTGCCTATTATTCTTAATAGGCTAGGGTCGGCAATTCGCAGTTTTAGGAACTCCATCATCCATTTGTGGTCAACATTGTCGAAGAATCCGCGAATATCGACATCTACTACGTAATTTACTGCCCTCTTTTCAATATAGAGGTTCAGTATTTTCAAGGCATCATGGCAACTGCGGTTTGGACGAAACCCAAAGGAACAGTCTAGAAAATCATTTTCATAGATGGTGTTTAGTATCTTTGTAATGCCTTTTTGAACAATCTTGTCTTCGTGTTCCGGAATTCCTAATGGTCTTTTCTTGTTTGAATTGAGCTTCGGAATATACATTCTCCTTACTGGAACAGGTCGATAGCTTTTGCTTTTAAGCCTACTTACTAACTCCTCTATATTTTCTTCTAGATTTTCACCGTACTGCTCTTTAGTTGTCCCATTAACCCCTGTTGCTTTCCTATTGGGTAATTCATGATGACATTGAGCTAGTGCTTGCTTCTTTAATAGATGTGCAAGAGATGTAAATTTCATTTTAGGATCAGACTTTGCTAATTCTGCTATCCTTAGTAGTTTTGTTTCCATTTAAGATACCTACCTCTGTGTGCAGTAAATGTGTCTCTAGTAAGGGTGATAACTAGGTAGCAGCCTTTCCTCCATCGGCATTACCCAATTTCATTGGTACTACGCTGCTATCCGACTCCCTACACGGCATTTGGTTTCCTTGCTTTTTATCACTTGTACACCATACTCTTCTAAATAAGAAAAGACCGGTAGGGTCTCCCAAGTTGCCGTATCATATCAATGTATGACGTGCCAAGGTCTATGACTCCAGAGAGGTTTTACCCTTCTTGCCTTTAACGAAAGATAAAATGTAGCTTTCTGCAGCGCGAAAAGCATCAGCCCTCTCAAGTTGCAATCATTATGGAGCTCAATCCCTTCAACCGCTTGGCTTTCGGCCCGCCACCCTCGCTGTCTACGCTTAAAAACTAAAGTTACCTTTAGTCCTCCAAGACTCGCTACGAGCGAATGGCTAGTTCTTACTCGACGGGAATCCCACCCGTTATATGACACGACCTTGCTTGGCCGCACTCGCGCCCGATTGTTGAATAAGCTAATTCAATTGTTTATCATAACGAATACATTCATGAACTCTCTTATATATACGTTTTACCTTTTCTTTTTCCTTACCTACATAATGAGCAAATGCTTGAACTGGTTGCAATCCACCAGTTTCACATTTTAATAAACCTGTTAGTTCTTCACTACCTTCAATGAATACATGTAAGTACGATTGAACGTTCTTAAAATTATTACACTCGTACCATTTATTAACCCACTCATCATCTCGTGTCCATGCTTCCAAGTAGACTAATCCTAATTCCTTAGCAATTTTCTCTGCTTCAAATAATAACTTAAAACCTATTTTTTTCCTTTGATAATCTGGATGGACTGCGATATGCCATATCATTCCACCAGTATCTTTTTCTCTTGAACAGATTGTACCTGCCTCTAATTCATATTCGATATCTATAAGTCCGACAATTTTATCATCACTTACTGCGACTAATTCTATTGAAGGATTTTCGTATGTTTCTTTCTCTCGCAGAACATTATCGAAATATGCAGTGTCAAGAAACGATAAGGTTCTGCACCTTACCCATCCCCTTTCATCTTTTTGATTGTAACTTCTAATTTCCATACCTAAATCCCCTTGGTATTTATTATTCAATTTAATATTACCAATTAGAACTGCTTTCCTTAGATGAATGCATAATAGTATTAATCAAAGCCACCAACTTTACCGAAAGAATGTGAAATATCAACTTTTTCTATATAACCTTTTATTTCAATAGAAGGTTCATCAACCAATAATTCTGGTTTGGTCATTCCTACAAATGGGGTGAAAACATTTAAAGTTACTTTTTCATTTGGTTCAATATTTAATTTATTTCCCTCAGCTTCAACTTTAAATTCATTTCCTTTAGAACCGTTTTCAGTTTTAATTGGATAAGAAAGATAAACATTATTTTGCTTGATAACATAGTCGCTGTCGTTAACTAATTTAATTGTATAAGTAATACCATCGTTTAGTTCTTGCTTTTCTACTAATTTGAGATTGATTTTTTCTATATCCTCAGATGTAACTTTTACAGTTTGTTCATTACTACATCCAATGATAAATAAAATAATGAACATAAATGACATTAAGAATTTAGTCTTCATAATAATACCCCCATCTTACATTTCACCATAAAATTAAATCCTTCTTTCAAATATAACTACCCTATTCCTTAATACAATTATTTAATAATCAAAAAATCCCTACAATATTTTATTTTAATTCTGGCTCAAATAAAAATGAGCGTTGATCCTTGTTCCAGAATCGCTCCTAGATTGTTTAAGAAGAAATCAATCCGAATAATCCTAATATAGAATACATAATAAAACCCATTCCGCAAAATATAATGATAAACCTTATAATCCAAGGCAGTTTTGGAGGTGGGAAAAATGCTACTATACCAACAACTAAGAATAAAATACCTATTATAAAACTAATTAAAAATTCCAGTAAACTCACTTCCTTACACAATCTTCTATTTATTTTCGGATACCTCTCCCCAAAGGTTCATTATTGAATAATCCTGCCCTTTTCTGGCATAACTTACAAATTCAAGATGAACTATCTAATTTCCTTTCTTACTCCCTAATATGGCCCAATAAACGAAAAGACGCGTTCTTAAATAAACGCGCCCCGATTGCCGAAAACTTGATTTCGAGATAACTTGTATAGGTACTACGATTAAGCTCCTAGATTGTACAATAAGCAACTATGCCGTTAGGAAGTCAAAAACAATACCAAAGATAATTATTGCAACCCCGATTGTAAAATGAGCTTTTTTATCGTTCACATTTGATCTTTCTAAAATAGTAAAAATGATACCAATTAGACCGATAAACACAGCATTGCTAAGTAAGTTTGAAGTATTAACAAGAAGGGTTGGGAACTTTTGAACAAGTCCAGAAATAACACCTATAATCCCCAATAGCAGAGGTACTCTTAATTTCCAATACATTTACCCACCCCTTCATTCATAATGTCTTTAAGATTGAGTATTAAAGTTCTGATATATTTCTTTCAAAATCCTGCCTTATTGTTGCTATTGCTCCTAGTTTGTTCAAAAATAGTTTCTTACAAGTCAACTAAATTCACAGTAACTATTATTGATAATGATGCCCAAATAACAAAAAGAGAAGCTGCAAGATGATGAGATACCTCACCCTTTATAGCCTTTATTAAAGTCAAAACGAAGATATATCCAAACAATGCAAAAAGAATTATATTCAAGAAAAACAAATTACCCTTCCTCTCAATATTAATTACTGTCTTTATTTAACTTTATCACAAATTTTCTTCAATCCTGCCCAATATTTATGTAAGGATCGAGCCTTTTTGCAACAATCGCTCCATTTTTTGAATATGTAATAGATCAACATCTAGGGACCAATGTAACCCAGTTTATTCTTTCAAATTGTTAATTTCACCTACAGTTTCTAACTATGAAGTTATTACTACAATAAATGAATATAGACTCATAATTAGCATAGTAGAGGCTAATACCTTATCAGCACCTACATCTTTATTATTCTTTATACTTATAGCAATTTTAACGCACAAATTAAAAAACACTACTGCGGTAATTATACCTACAATTAAAAATACAACCATTCCTTTACTAACACCCAACCTTTCTCCATCGTATGTAACTGAATATCTCTTCTAAAATCTTATTACAGAATTGCTCCTATATAATGGAACAACAGGTCCTAAGCCCCTACAGTAATAGAAAAGTAAAGCCCTATAAGAATAAGCATCGTTATCAATATTCCAACAAATAGTCGTCTCAAATTACATCCCCCTAAAATTGTATTCTGAAAACCATAATTTATCTATTCCTGACAATCATCTTTATTCCCTTTTTTGAAAACAGGCCGGAAGCTTGTTTAGCTATCGCTCCTAGATTATTGAGTAACTTCCTTTTTAATTTTCTTCTGGAGGTTAATATAAGTGAATATTGATAAACAAGCGAAAATTATCATCATACCGATGCCCATAATATTAGAAGCAATAAACCCGTGATAAAGTGAATTACCTAGCAAAGAGAAAATTATAGTAAGACTCACAAGTCCTTTTCTCCTATTTTTAAGATATATTGATGTAAATATAGCAAATGCTATAGAAGCTGTGACTAAATGTGCTAAAAAAACTATAATATAGACCGAAGTACTAATGTCCAAGTCTTATCACCCCTTAAAGTTTTTAAGTAACCTGTTATTCCGTTAAACTGCCCAATTCTTAAGTAATGAGCAATCCACTATGCTGCAATCGCTCCTAGTTAGCTTAATAATTTATTTTCCTCTCTGATAAAGCAATTCCCCATTAGTAGAATAAGCAGAAACCACGCCTACTCTTTCATTACCGTCATCTTGTTCAGAAATAAGATACCAATATGTTCTCTCGTTATTATTTATTAAATTAGCATCTCTTTGATTATTGTTATATTCAACTGTAATATTACTAATTTCAGGGTCACTTACCTCTCCTAAAAATACAGTTGTATATAAACTTTCGTTATCCATAGAAATTTCACCTTTATGCCACGTTGATTGACTAAAAGAAAAAGGCTTTTTATCAGTAACATTAGAGTACATAAAACCTGATCTACCTTGATAATCCCAACCATCTTCTTTTAATGAAAAGTGAAGAATCCCATACCCATTTGGGGTTTGATAAATAGAGAATGCTGTTTCATCCATTTCTTCAGTATGAAAAACTTCAGATAATGGGATATCACTTTTTAATGTTGCTTGTTGTATAGTTTTAAATTCAGTTTCTGTATCATCAACTACATTGCTACAACCAGAAACAATCATGATGAATACAAAGAATATCGCAAACAATGATTTCATTAAAAAACTCCTTTATTATAATAAAATTATCACACATTACTTATACCATTCTTCCGCAATCCTGCCCGATTGCTTAATACCAATTATTTCAAAAACAAGTGATAAACTCAATCTTTAATTTTCATTAAATATAAAAAATCACGCTCAATCTCGAACGTGATTTTTAAAAGTATTTGCTGTAGAGATCTTTTCGTAACTTCCCACTTAACTGAGCATAAATTCTTGTTGTTTCACTTTTTTCATGGCCAAGTAAACTTTGTATTACTTCCAGTGGAGCTCCATTGTTAATCATATGAGTAGCGTAGCTGTGCCTCAATTGATGTGGATGAATGTTCTTCTTAATCCCGGCTCCAGACGATATACGCTTAATAATGTATCTTATTAAGTCGATACTCATTCTTCTCTTAGGTCTCCTCTCGGTTATGAACAAACACGGGTCCTGGTCATCTCGCTCATCCAGATATCTCTTTAACCACAAGGAGCACCGAGTATTGAAATATACTTCCCGTTCTTTATCCCCTTTTCCATGAACGATGACCGAATTTGAGGCGAAATTGATATCATCACGATTAAGCTTAACAACTTCGCCAATACGGCAACCAGTCGAATAAAAGAATTCAAACAACGCATTCTCCATAGCATTTTGACAGGATTCACGTAGATGTTCTATTTCAAGTTCAGTGAGGAATTTTGGTATTCGTTTCCCTAGCTTAGGTTCTTTCAACTTAGCTGCTGGATTCTTTTTTATTAACCCTTCGTCATTTGCCCATTTAAATAATGACCTAATACATCGAACTCTATGCCCCAAACTAGAGGGTTTTAAATGTGTGCTTCCCTTGATCAAATATTCTTTTAACTGATCTGTGGTCAGTATGTTCAGGTCGATATCTCCAAAGTAGCGCAACAACATATTATATTGAAAACAATAGGTTTTTAATGTTAGCGGTGAATACCCCTCTATCTTTTTATCAAGCTGGTATTTCTCCCAAACTTGTGACAATAACATCTACACCACTCTCCTAGTTTACAAACCAATTAATCTTAAGAATAGTCTTGACTAGAAAAGTAGGTTTTATACGATTTTACTCAACAATCTAGGGGAATGGTTTAGTTAAGGATAGTACATAGAGGTTGGGAAACATAGGAAAAGGCGCTTTCGGTACTACTAAAAGCGCCCGATTGCGGAAGACTCGATATCGAGATAACTTGTATATGTTCTTCGATTAAAACTCCAAGATTGCGAAGTAACAAGCCATTATATAAGAGGATAGCCCTACCAAAATTAGAATAGGATTTAATTATTTTTTTGATGAATGAATTAGATTATATTCTTTGGAACCGTTTTTTGGAATGCTCAAAATAGTCCAATCTTTTTCCTTTATTTGTTTTCCAATAAATAAAATTTGACCTAAATGATAACTTATATGAGCTATTTCAGTTTGAATTGCTTGTAGTACACTGATTGGTTGCTGCCTTAAAGTTACAGTTTGATGTAATTGTTTTGCTTCAAGATTTTCTAATGTATCAAAAAGTAAATTCCATCCATCCTCCCAATATCGCATAAGGTTTGTCCTCGTTTCACCTCGATCAATAAACTCCATATCCCTTTCTCTATAATCCTTTTCTCCGTCAGTAGTTAAAAAATTTGTCCATCGAGAGTTCATATTACCGCTAATATGCTGAATAATAATTGCAATATTATTAGATTCTACATTTGGCTTCCAATGAATATCCTCATCGGACAATTGTTGTAATGCCTCTTCTGCTCGCGTTTTGAAGTTTTTAAATTGCTGTATCACAATTGAAAGGTAATCCTTTTCGAGACTATTCAAAGTGTATCCTCCTCATTGAATGATTTCTATTCAAGACGGTATTTAACTTTTCTCCCTATCCTTTATTTGTATTAAGAAAACAAATATATTAAAATCTCTTTTTAATAAGCTCCCCTATACCTGCATAGTGTATAAAAAGAAAGCTAGTTTGTAGAAGAAAGCTATACCTACTACAATACTTTTTTCTATAAAAAATTTTAAGAACACAAGTAACAGTGGTGAATAATCGCTTTGGCTGCATTTAAAAGCTATATCATTAATGATAAATCTACAAGGATTTAGGCTTTAACATATTTGTAACCAGAATTTGTGATAAATCTAATTAACTCGTCAATCAAAAGAAATACCATTGAGACAAGCAGTGAGAATATTGCTAAGAATCCTAATACAAAAACAGGAATTATTCCGAACAAAATATGTAATGGAAAAGAAAGAGCAAATCGAGCTTCCTTTGGTTTTTGTGTTATTAATTCGATTAGTATTGATACTGGCAATCCAAATAAGAAAATACCTACCCCAACATAAACAGATATAAGAATAATATCTTGAAGGAAAGTGCTTGTTTCATAATTATGTGAGCCATTTAAAAGGACCTCTACAGGAGATAAGCTGCTAATAATTAAGGTTGATATAATAAATGTCAAAGTTGATGTTACTATTTTTCTTTCTAACATAGAACTACTCTCCTTATTCTAGTATACTCTCTTTCAATATAATACCAATTATTTCAAATATCCTCAGTTTTGACAATCATTTTTCTAGACAAAAAGGACGCAATATTAGATATTTGCGCCTTTTTCTTGAAGACTTGATATCAAGATAATATTTAAATCTGCATTTGCCACTTTATCTATAACAACTTATTTACTGCTAGTAGACCCATAAGAAGAGAGCCTATTCCAAACAACCTGTTCCGATAGCACCTAAATAAGTATAAACCGTTGCACTATAGACTTTTGTGTCTTTTTTTGACACAAAAGTCCTAACAATGCTAATATCTATTCTTTTGAAGTAAAAGTAAATCCATAAGTATCTTTTAGTTCTAGAAGCATTATTCTTAGCTGTTGTACCTCCTGATGATTATCAATAATCATGGTTTGATTATCTTTGTAATGGAACTCCAAACTATCTTTTTTCGTTTCATCATTGGTAATTAAGTATACTTTCTCTACATCTTCCCAGCTGTAAAGAATTTTTTCGTCAAAAGGCGCATCTACCATTGTAAATCCTGCTGAACCAACAATAGTTATGGGTTTTACTCCAATGTACATGAGTGGTAGGGCTATAATGACTGCTAGTAAACAAATACCTACTTTCCATCTGTAAAAAAAATAAGATGCAATGGAAGCCGAAAGTAAAAAGAACCAAGCTACAGCAAAGTAAGCGTAAGTAATACTTGGCGTCTCCAACATCCATATGGAGCTTTGGTTAAAGGTACTTCTTTGTAGAATATATGGAAGTAACCAGATGACTAATGGAGAAAGAACTAATAAAGCAATGGTGCTTACAATAAAGTAATGTCTTTTTTCATAATTTTTGCTCAATCAAAATACCTCCTTTTATTTTGTATGAGATTTATTTTCGTGTCTTCTTTTTACTAAGCACAAAATAACCGATGACCACTAAAAAGATAGACAGTCCTGAAAGTACAAGGCATCCATGTAATACATTGATTTTTGCGTTATCCATCACAATAGATAGTTCACCGTTTATCACTTTAGGAAAATCAAAGTATGTGAATGGAAGTAAATGAGCTATGTCCATCCCTATTTTAGTTGTGGCGTAATATCCAGAGACGCTAAGAAGGATAGAAAGCGAAAAAACGGTCAATGCATTGTTTAAAAAAATCGACAAAACCATGGTAAGTGCCAGGACAAAAAGTAAGCATAAAACAAACAAGATTATACTGTAGATAAGGTACTCCCCTAAAGTGATGAAATGATAGCCATTTCCACTTGAAATCAAGCCAGAGTAGTTGGAAGAATTCACGATGTCTTCATGGTTATAATATAAAATCGGGTAAAACCAATCCCCAAAACGATTGAATAAGCTTCCAAACAAAATAATGATTAAAAATAACCCTAACCCAGTGAAAATCGATAAAATACTACTTGTCATTATTTTTCCTAAGAAAAGGCTACTTAACGTTAGTGGTTGCGTTTGTAATAAATGTAACGTTTGTTTTTTTCCTCTCTCTGAAGCCAAGCCCCCTCCAAACAAGAAGAAACATAAGAGAATAGGAATAAAGTAAAGATAGTACTTGTTAAATAAATATAAAGAAAACAGACCGCTACTATCTAGTTTTCTATTTTCTTCTTTGAATGTCTGATGGAGTTCCTCATCTGAAAATTGATGATAGATGGTCGGGATAAAGGTACCTGTAAAAATAGGTTGAATATTGTTTTTCATCAACCATTCCTTTTCTGTAATACTGGCTTCCACAGTGAATTTTCCGAGAGTATCCATTCTGTTATCCAGATAAAAACCACCTGTATCTATCTCTCCAGCTGCAGTATGATTATCAAAGAGTTGATAATGATAAAATGCTGTCCAATTTTTTTGTTCGTATTCCTTAGCTGCTTCTATACCTTTTTCTCTTCTCTCTTTAAAGAAATCGATGGATTTATAGACATCAGCAATGAGGTCATCATATATCGTTTCTCCTGATTGCTTTTTTACATCTTCGTACCTATCTATGGATTCTTCAGAAAGTGCAATCAAATTTTCTGTTTCTTCCATCTTTGATAAATCTTCTAGATACTGTGTTTCTTGGTCACTAGATTGTTGAAAAAGAATAAAATAACTAACCGTCACAAATAACAATAATAAAATATTGATCTGTACATACAGCTTTTTTCTAATTACTTTTCTCCCTTCAAAAAACATTAACCTATTTAAAATCGATCCATTTTTACTCTTAAAAGGTTGAATGTGGGAAGACTGTTGGAAGAACGACAAAATTCTTATTTCAGGATTAAAATTTGCACAAAGTATCAGTATCGAACCCCAGATAATCGATACACAGGGATAAATCCAATCATCTCCAGTAGGTATGGTCGCTGATAAAGCGGAAATACGAAAGAGTTGAAACGGATTTCCTATTACCTGCAACGGGTCATTTAGTTCCGTTAAACTATAACCTACCATGATAATAAAAGAAGTTAGTATAATTGTTATAAACGTATTTTTTAGTAAGCTACTTAAAATCGTTACCACTGCAAAAAGAAAAATAGCCGCACTGACAAAGAAGATTGTGATTCTAATAATGTAAGTAATGACTGGTAGTATATAGAAAGTTTGGGTATCTTGTAACAAAATCGGATATTGTCCACTAAAGGAGTAATCCGTAAAAATAGTAGTAACGGCTATTCCAACAACGATGAATAAAGCCGTGAAGATTAAGGTGGCACCTAACAGACTAATATATTTGGAAATTAGCAACTCCCACTTTCTTATCGGTTGAGTTTGTAAAGTCAACCATGTTCGTTGCTCCCTCTCACTAGTGTATATATTCCCAAATAGCAACATCAATACAAAAAGGCCAGCTAAACTGAATGCCGAGTCACTTAATTCCTTTACGATTAAATGGGGAGAAACAGGATACTCTTCATCTTCATAGCTAAGATTGTGTGAAATAAACCACTCTGCTATAGCTTTTTCCATGCTTAATTCTTGCCCGGTTAAGATAGGGAAAGTTTCTCCATATGCTTCGTATTGCTCTACCAATTCTAGAAACGAATGCTTTAATGGGTAAACATTTTCCCATTCTTCTCTTTCCATCACTCTATTTAACTGCATTAATATTAAGTTCATTTCTTTTGTAAGGTTTAATTGATTTTGTTGAATTTCTGGTAGCTCCTGTTGCCTATCTAATTCTGAAAGATCCCTTTGGACTCCATTGACAATTTCTTGGTGTAATATTAGTTCCTCTTGTGCTCTTTCCATCATTTCCTCTTGTTCATTAGCGTTGGATTGAAAGATAGCTACGGTACAAAGTAGGCAAATAATAGATACCCAGAGGAATTTCTTTTGTCTCCATAATTTTTTTAGCTCAAATAGGAATATCTTCATGGTCTGCATCCTTTTCTCCAAAGATATTTTGATAACGGTCCTCTGAGCCAAAAATTATTTTTTCCATTTCAACTATCTTAGTCCCACTTTGCATAAGCAAAGACAGAGGAATATGTAGGGGAGTGTCTTTCAGGAACAGGGAGATTTTCTGGTTTGATATAATTTCTACTTCATATAATTCCTTAGTTAATTGCTTATGTGCATCTGAAACGTCATTTACAGTAAGGTGGTAACATATCCTTTCATATTGGGAGATATCTTCTTTTATAATTGCTCCCTTTTTCAGGAATAAAATTTCTGAGGTAATTCGGTCAATCTCCGATAAATTATGAGAGGATAATAGAACAGAGGTGCCTTCTTTATGTAACTCTAACAACAGGTTGCGCACTTTAATGGCACTTGTGGGGTCAAGTCCATTCAATGGTTCATCCAATATTAACAATTTGGGCTTATTGAGGATTGCCATTGCGAGTAGAAGGTGTTGCTTCATACCTAAGGAATATTTACCAATACGTTTATTCAAGTATCTAGTAATACCAATGCGCTCTGCGGTTTCTACAATTTGGCTTTTAGATAAAGACTGTACATCCGCAATAAATTGCATGTGATCATATCCAGTTAAATAGTCATATAAAACGGTATTGTCTTGCATGAAAGAAACCTCTCTAAATAGACTCACATCAGTATTTTCTTTATCTAAAATGCTTATTTCTCCACTATCTGCCCGTTGTAGATTGGTGATGATACTTAGTAGGGTTGATTTACCCGAACCATTTGGGCCAACTAAAGCGATAATAGACGGGCGCTCGATTTTAAACGTAACCTCTTTTAGAATCTTTTCTTTTCCGAATGATTTATTTACGTTATCGACTGTAAGTATCATGTGTGTAGTCTCCCTCGTATTTTTTATAAGAAGTGGCTTTTATGTATAATAATTTTACACTTTTTATTTATTTTATATGTAATAAAGGCGGTCCTTATCTTTTCTTCAAGATAAGAACCGCCGTAAGGTTACTTAAAAACCTCTAAATGTTTACTAATCTATTTATTAAAATGGATCTGGATAAGGTAATGGAAATTTATACAAAGTTCCGGCGTAAACACAGCCTTCCCTACACCCAGAATATGTTGATAGGTATCCTCTGTAAGTGGCTCCAAACATTCCTACTTCATAATATTTGTGCTTTCCTACACCATCAGTAGGAAGTGATTGATAGTAGTAGGTACTTGGAGCCGCTGCACTAACATTAGATGAATAAAAACTTAACACTAATGTAAAAACTGCTAAAAAACTAAAAATTTTTCTGTTCATTTTTATATAATAAATGTAGAATAGTCAGAATAAAAAATCAATAATTTAACGGGAATTTAAAATATTCTTCTAGGAATATTTAATTCTTCCTATTAATAACTATATCATTATTACATTATTAAGATTATCTATGACGATAATTTGTGTGGAACCTTAAAAATAACTCATATTCATTTTTGTGAGTAGTAATCCATGAGTGTGAATCTATTGATAATGTTGTTTCTGCAAAAGAATATTGACTACACACAGAAGGTTCGCAACGAACACATATACCCTTACTTTCTCCCTTTATCTAGATTAAGATTAATAATAAAAAACTGTAAACCTGCCTAATTGATTTCCATGACATAACCTCGCTAGGCTACCTGCAAATGCGTAAGGTTACTTTGTACGTGTCAGCGTATTACTATAGAGACGATATGAATATGGTATTTTTCGTTTCACCCGACACTCCGCTTCAGATTAATGATGGAGAAATGAAGAGTTACATTTGGTTTGGCAGATTCTTCATGAAATTAATCAAAGTTCAATGGTTGTCTTACTGAGCCTCTAAATTTTTCTATGGAAAGAGGAAGTCCACTATCCATTTATCCGTCATCTCCTCTTCTAACGGACAAGTTAATCCTTTCTTTTCTGCTATCACCTCGGTTACTTTTTGAAGGAGTGGCCTTTACTTTCGACAATGTCTCTTAGGCTTATCTCCTCATTGTGTAACTCCAATATCTTTCGATAATGAATCATAAAATAGTCTTATAAATGGCACATCCGTAGATAGAAGGCTAAGCGGTAAACTTTTTAGCATATCTTAGTACTACAATTTTAGTTATTTGATGGTAAAGAATATATCAACTTTGGTTCAATTAGTGCGCCATAAACATTTAGACAGTATTAAATATCTAATATTGCGAGTACGCTATTTACACCACCAGAAAAACAGTGCCATACAAGAATAATTGCAAGGAAATAGAACCTTAACAGAGTTGATTAGGGTTCTATTTCTGCTGTTTTATCTTTGGAAAAAATGTTGAGATTTAAAAATGAGTATTATAGTGATAGGTAAGCTTTTGACGTTATCTCCAGCTTTTCCCCCACTTCACACCGTACAGGCGAGTTTCCCAGCATACGGCGTTCCAACTAATCCAATTCATTCAAGATTTTTATGATTATGCAAAGGAAAATCAGATAGCTTCGTTCAGACATTGCTTACGCAATTTATTGACTTCTGTAAGTTGCTTTTCATTTAACTTGAGTGAGTTTAAAAGCACTTTTATTTTCTCTAAATCTCTCAAATGTATAAGAAGATGGACAGATTTATGCAATATCATTAAGTTTCCGTATGAATCATCTTTGGTGAGATGGTACGGTGTCTTATGGTGACAATGCCATTCCTCCAGTCCCAATTCAACCCCTGTAACAGCACATTTTCCATATTGTGCAATAAATCTACTAATCCGGTTATCGTTGTATTCGATGGAACGGCTCGGTATGAACTGTTTCATCACACGAGTAAGCGTTTGTTTATTGATTGCTCGCAAGTTTTGATGTATTTTGTCCCTACCTACGGTAGTGTAGTTACAAATATTTTGAGAGAAGTTCAGATTTATCTTACAACGTTGGGCATGAATTGGAATAAGTACCATTTCTTTTATTTTGAAGAGCTTACACTCATATCCCTTGTACCGTTTTTGTAAGGATTTTGGAAAGTCCTGAAACGTAGCTTCTTTTCTCAATTCTTTTAAACGATTATATAACGCTTTATGAAGACGATAGTTCAGCTCAGTTAAATCATCAGTGATGTGTGAAGCTGCTGAATAATAATTTTGGATTCCCATTATAACTGTATTAAAGCGCCAAACATTCTCAACCGATTGGTGTTTCTGAATCTCTTTGATTGTTTGTTTTATTTTTATCTGTGCATTTTTGAGCGCATTCTTTGTCATGTGTGAGCGAGCGACATAAAGAGTTCTTTTCTTCGTCTTTTTTATATGGGCTTTAAAACGAAAACCTAAAAACTCTGATGAGTTTTTCTTTAGGTTGACCACCTTTGATTTTTGTTCGCTAATTTCAAGGCGAAGCCTTGTATGAAGAAAATCATTCACTGCATAATACATTTTAATTGCTTGTGAACGAGTGCGACAAAGAATTTTAAAGTCATCTGCATATCTCACGATGTAACAATGTTTTAAATTAGATTGTTTCAACGCATTATATCTGCCAAGATTTGATTTATATAACTTATGTGTTTCAAAGCTTTCCCATTGATTACTAACCCACCAGTCTAGTTCATTTAATACGATATTAGATAAAAGTGGTGATAAGATCCCCCCTTGGGGTGTACCTTTCTTTGGGAAACCTTCCCCAATAATTTCAGCCTTTAAAAGACGTGAAATAATGGAAAGCAATGCCTTGTCTCGAATGCCTAAAGACCACATCTGTTTTATTAATTTGGCATGATTTACATTGTCAAAAAATCCTTTTATATCAACGTCAACACAGTGATATAGGCATGCGCGATTAATGAGCGTTTCAAACCTAGCTTTCGCATGATGTGTATTGCGGTTTGGCCTAAAACCATAACTATGTTTATAGAATTTCGCTTCACAAATCGGCTCAAGTACTTGCAAGATACACTGTTGGAACAATCTATCCCAGATAGTCGGAATCCCTAGAGGTCGAGTTTTTCCATTTGCCTTAGGAATGAATACTCTCCGGACGGCTTGGGGTGTATAGTATTCAAACATTCTTTGTATCGTCGATACAACCTCAGATACAGATAATCGGTTTATATCTTCAATCGTTAATCCGTCATCTCCAGCAGTTTTACTGCCAGTGTTTCGTTTAATATTCCGATAAGCTAACCGTATATTTTCATCGGATTGCATTAAGTCTAGTAATCCATAAAAATTCTGACCATTAGCACTTTGAGCATATAAAGAATCAAAATAATACTGCATATCATAATACTCATTGTGTCTCAGTTTCTTTCGTTTTAACAAGTTGGTGACTCCTTTAGGAGCTGAACCTCTATTAGTCTTACAAGAACCTTATTAATCGTTGAAGAACTGCCTTGCATGGCTGAATGAATCTTTTATTAGTCTGGTGGCTATCCCTCCACGTTCATTACACGCTTCAATGGTACTGTGCCACTACTTTCACTGATATAAAGAAAAGTTATATAGTCGCTAATCTCACGACTAGTTTCCTTTTCAACGCTTCATAGAGAGTAAGCTCTCCACGTTATCAGCTTACAACGTTGAATTATGTCTATTATGGAACAAACTTAGGTGCTTCCTATGAGCCTGTTAGCATCGCATGTGCCTGTAACACAAGATGGATTTTTATATTGTTGATTCTTACTCATCCAAAGCTAACCCTACATTTAGTAGTAAATACATTTCTATATAATGCCAGTCTAGACCCGTACATTCAGAAGTTCGTCAGCAATATACTTTCATATTTTATTTCGTCGCATTCTCACCATATCTGTTCAACCCAAGTACCATGATTTACACCACCCCATCGGGTAGGCTTTCGTCAGCCTTACTGTTACGGTAAATTCTCACGCCTATTAGCCGAGCTTATAACACACTTCTTCTTACTAAACAGCATGCTATTCGACGCAGGGGGAGCCTTTTGGAGCGTTACCTCCTCATTCGACTCCTCGACATAACCCTTCAGTTTTAGAACTTTAAAACTGCCTGACCTTTACCGAAATTGTGTGTCCACATTTCATTTGAGTCAGGAACATTTCGCACCAACAATCTGGCCCTTTAATGAAGTAAGATTTCACCTTTAAGTTAACATAAAATACCTAGTTGATTGTAGTGGAAGGCGCGCAGACGCCCGCGGGAGGAAGGGACAGAGGAGACCCCGCAGGCGAAGCCGAGGAGGCTCCCGGACCGCCCGCAGGCAAGCGAAGCGCCTGGAACGGAAATCAACAAGTTCTACCCAACACCCAAAAAAAGGCTGTCCAGAGCGGACAGCCTTTTTCATATGTTTCTATTTAAACAAATCAGCAATGGACTGGAACAGGTTACGGAAAAAGTCTTGAACTCCTTGCCAGAAACCTTCATTCCCTACCACTTCATCAATTTTATTCTTAATGTCAGTAGAAATTTGCTCTAGCTGAGTTTTCACACCATCAAAATTGATATTCAATTCACGCATTTTTTCAAAAAGATCAATCAACAGTTGTCTATCTTCTTCACTTAACTCGATATTCAACTTAGCTAACTGTTCTTCTACGATTTGTTCAACATCTTCTCTTGTTGCAGGATTTTGCTCTGCAATTTGCTTTTTGATTTCCGTCAACAACTCACTGACTTTTTCACTGTCCATGCCTTCTTCATCTGCAAGCTTTGTTGCAATGGACAACTCCTCGTTTGCGACTTCCATACGGTCTTTATTCAGTGCTTCTCCGCTTACTTCATAAGCTTTGTATATTCCCACAAGTGCAGAATGACCACTAACCTTCACTGGAGATGCAACGATTACTTCTGCATCCTCAATTCCTGCAGTTAAGAGGGCATTTGCATACATATCATCAGTTACTTGCGTGATATTTTCAGGAGTGGCCCTTTCAATGACAAGCCCTTCTCCTTTTTCTTTTCTGGTAATTTTAGCTGAGGAGAACATACGGGCATTTCTGTCTTCTCCCTCAATATAGGTAACAAGATCTTCCCCCGTTACTGTAATCTCCTCAACCATTTCAGGATTTTTCACGTTCAGATATTCGCGTACTTCCTGCTTTTGGTCATCATTCAAGGTACCGCCGTATACGACAATAGGAAGACCGAACTTTTCATTAATGCTCTCTTCTTCATCTTCCCCGCCAGCAGCTTGTACAACATTTGATAATGTAAGGCCAGATAAAACCAAGGTCAACACTAGCAACAATTTAAACCAAACCTTCATTACATTTCCCCCAAACTAATATTATCAATTGCTTTCTCTTTATCTTCTGTTAATGACAATAAACTGCCCGCGATCCATTCTGTTTCTAATTGCGCGCATGATGGACGGTTTGATCAAATTTCTTGTCGGTGGTAAAAGCAAGGCAAAGCCAATAGCATCTGTGATAAATCCAGGAGTCAATAGAACAACTCCACCAATTAAGATACATAAACCATCAATTATTACATCACCAGGCATCTGCCCGCTGTTCATTTTTTGCTGGGCATTTCTTAGAGCGGAAACTCCCTGATATTTTGCAAGCCATGCTCCCAAAACTCCAGTAAGGATAATTAATATGATGGTCGGAATCGCCCCAATCAGCTTGCCGGCTGTAATAAGAAGCCAAATTTCCAATGCTGGTACAACTATAATTAAAGCTAATAAAATTCTGAACATAAGAGGACAACCCCATTTCTTTTAAAACAAGCTACCTGTTAATTATAGCAAATGTGAAAGAATTACTCTAATATAAATAAACCCCTCTTCCAGCATATGCCAGAATGAGGGGTTCATGCCTTAACTTATAATACGTTTGCGTGTCCAGTGTAAATCGTGCCGCGGGAAGAATCAACCGTAATTTCTTGCCCATCTTGTAGAATAGAAGTAGCTTCTTCTACTCCAACAATTACTGGAATACCTAGGCTTAATCCTACAACAGCAGCGTGACTTGTTAGACCGCCTTCTTCTGTGATAAGAGCAGATGCTTTTTCCAATGAAGGCATCATATCTTTGTCCGTACCTGTTGTTACGAAGATAGCTCCCTGCGTCATCTTTTCCGCAGCTTCCTCTGCTGTTTTAGCAACAACTACTTTTCCGTAAGCAGATTTTCTGCCAATGCCTTGTCCACTTGCAAGAACGTCACCAACAACGTGGATTTTCATCAAGTTTGTTGTACCTTTTTCGCCAACTGGAACACCTGCTGTAATAACAATTAGGTCTCCGTGAGAAACGATACCTGTGTTCAATGATTCTTCTACTGCTACTTCCAACATTTCATCTGTAGAAGTTGCTTGACGACCGATGCGCGGGTAAACACCCCATACTAGCGCAAGTTTACGAGATACCGCCTCACAAGAAGTAACAGCAACAATCGGTGCTTTTGGACGGTATTTGGAAATCATGCGTGCAGTATGTCCACTTTCAGTTGGCGTTACGATTGCAGAAACATCCAAGCTGATTGCCGTGTATGCAACAGATTGTCCAATGGAATCCGTTACCGTAAGTGCCGCTTGCTTGCTGTGCTTTGTAAGGATTTCTCCATATGCTAAAGCTTGTTCTGCACGTGAAGCGATGTTGTGCATTGTTTGTACCGCTTCAATAGGATATGAACCAGCAGCAGTTTCACCAGAAAGCATGATCGCATCTGTTCCGTCAAAGATAGCATTCGCTACGTCACTTGCCTCTGCACGTGTTGGACGTGGGTTGCGTTGCATAGAATCAAGCATTTGAGTTGCTGTGATGACAGGCTTTCCAGCAAGATTACATTTTTTGATAAGGTCCTTCTGTACAAGAGGTACCTCTTCTGCAGGGATTTCCACACCAAGGTCTCCACGTGCAACCATTAAGCCGTCGGAAACTTCCAAGATTTCGTTGATATTGTCAACACCCTCTTGGTTTTCAATTTTAGGGATGATTTGAATGTCTGTAGCATTGTGTGCTTCCAGTAATTCACGGATTTCAAGAACGTCAGACGCACGACGTACGAAAGATGCCGCAATGAAATCCACTCCTTGTTCAATACCAAAGCGAATGTCGTTCGCATCTTTGTCAGTGATTCCAGGAAGGTTCACTTTTACACCAGGAACGTTTACACCTTTTTTATTTTTCAATGTACCGGAGTTTAGGATTTTTGTTCTGATTTCGTTGTTTCCTACTTCAAGAACTTCCAATCCGATAAGACCGTCATCCAAAAGGATGCGGGAACCAGGATGTACGTCTTCCATTAGTCCAGGGTAAGTAATAGAGAACTTTTCCGTTGTTCCAATTACTTCTTCCATAGAGATGATAATTTCGTTTCCTTGTACTAATTCAATCGCACCATCTTGCATTGTGTGCGTTCTGATTTCAGGACCTTTTGTATCCAAAAGGATCGCAACATTTTTCCCAGTGCGTTCCACTGCTTCACGAATATTGCGGATACGAGCTCCATGCTCTTCATAGTCACCGTGTGAAAAGTTCAGACGGGTAACATTCATCCCTGCTTCCATCAGCTGAATTAGTGTTTCAACACTTTCACTAGCTGGTCCAATCGTACAAACAATCTTGGTTTTTTTCATGTAAAATTTCCTCCTAGTTATATACCGTTCTTTTCACTTCGTCCTTTTATATTATAAAGCAACAGAGTGGCATAACACCACCAATAGCCTTAGGTAACCTGGTAATGAAAACGATTCCAATGCGCTTATACTACTAAATGGAAAGCTCTTTTGAAAGGTCGTACATTTTCTCATCAATTGTATGTGTTCTAGATAGTGCCTCAATAATATCATGGTCAACTAACACATTACTTTGAATACCTACACATCTGCCGCCTTTGCCATCCATTAGCAATTCCACTGCACGCGCGCCCAATCGACTTGCCAAGACTCTGTCGAATGCAGTTGGTGATCCACCGCGTTGGATGTGACCAAGCACACTTACTCGCGTTTCGAAATTTGTCTCGTCTTCAATTTTCTTTCCGAACTCCACTCCGCTGCCTACTCCTTCGGCTACAACAATGATACTATGCTTTTTCCCACGCTCTGTTCCGCGTTTCAGCCTTGCAATTACCTCTTGCATATCATCTTTCGCTTCTGGAATCAGAATGGTTTCCGCACCGCCTGCAAGACCTGCCCATAGTGCGATATCTCCCGCATGGCGTCCCATCACTTCAATCACGTATGTACGCTCATGGGATGTCGCAGTATCACGAATTTTATCTATGGAATCGATAACTGTATTTAGCGCAGTATCGAAGCCAATGGTGAAATCAGTACCCGGGATGTCGTTGTCAATCGTTCCTGGCACACCAATACATGGATAACCGTGCTCAGTTAATTTTTTGGCTCCTTGATAGGAACCGTCCCCGCCAATTACAACCAAAGCTTCAATGCCATGCTTTTTCAGGTTTTCAATCCCCTTAAGCTGACCTTCTTTAGTTTTAAATTCTTCACATCTCGCAGAATATAACATGGTTCCACCACGATGGATGATATCACCTACAGAACCAATTTCAAGCTTTTTGATATCTCCATCAATCAATCCAGCATATCCGCGATAGATTCCGAATACCTCGATGTCATGAAAAATAGCCTTTCTTACTACTGCACGTACCGCAGCATTCATACCTGGTGCATCTCCACCACTTGTCAGAACGCCTATTCGTTTCATTATATATTCACCTCTTGAGCTAATTTACCTATAAACGTATACCCAAACATATATTTTATTAGAAAAATGAGTACTATGTAAAGCCTCTTTATTCAAAATTAACATGAAGGTATGTCGAAAACAACAGAAAACTGTCGATGAAAAGTTTTGTATACGCTGTCATTTTCCATTGTTGACATTTTGGTCAATTTTATTATGTATATCTCTTCAAGGTAGTCGGCATTCGAACATGTAGCTCTTTTTTTAAGATACCCAGCTTATTCCTTACTATCCAAAAGAAAACAGGAGGAAAATGCTTCATTCCCTCCTGCTGTAAATACTTTTTTATCAAATAGTCTATTGGTTAATTTTTTCTGGCTTAAGTTGTTCTTTAAAAGAAAATGCACCAATCCGTTTATATTTCGCATAGCGGTGTTCAATCAATTCCTCAGCAGTGAGTGGCATCAGATCTTGAAGGGACTCTTTTAATATTTCTTTTATTCCCTTTGCTTGAACATCCACATTCTTATGGGCACCGCCCTTTGCTTCCGGAATGATTTTATCAATGATTCCTAAATCATGCAGATCAGGTGCAGTGATTCTCATGGATTCTGCGGCTTTCTTGGCGAGACTGGCATCCTTCCACAGGATAGCAGCCGCGCCTTCTGGGGAAATAACAGAATAGGTGGAGTTCTCTAGCATGTGCACATGATTTCCGACACCAAGTGCAAGGGCTCCCCCACTTCCGCCTTCACCGATGACGATGCAAATTACCGGGACCTTCAAACCTGCCATTTCGAAAAGGTTTTTGGCAATGGCTTCACTTTGGCCGCGCTCTTCCGCAGCCTTTCCAGGGTAGGCACCCTTCGTATCAATGAAACAAACGATAGGACGATTGAATTTTTCAGCCTGATACATCAACCTTAATGCTTTGCGATAGCCTTCTGGATGAGGCATACCGAAATTTCTGCGGATATTTTCTTTTGTATCTTTCCCACGTTGATGCCCGATGATGGTAACTGGTACGCCTTCAAACTTACCGATTCCACCTACTATTGCTTCATCGTCTCCGTAATATCTGTCTCCGTGTAATTCTAAAAAGTTCGTGAAAACACGCTCTATATAGTCCAAAGTGGTGGGGCGTTCGGGATGTCTGGCAATTTGGACGCGATCCCACGGGCTTAAGTTCCCGTAAATATCTGTTTCTAGTTTTTCTAGCCTTACTTCTAGTTTCTCAATTTCGTTAGTAAGATCCATCTCGCTATTTTTCGTGAACTCTTTTAGTTCACCTATTTTCTTGCGAAGCTCTACTACCGGTTTTTCGAATTCCATTTCTCCTACCATCTCGTCTCCCCTCCTCCCTGATGTATATCTAATACGTTCGTTAAGGTTTCTTTCAACTCAAGACGAGGAATAACCGCATCTAGTTGCCCGCATTTCAATAAAAATTCAGCAGTTTGAAAGTCTTCCGGAAGGTCTTCCCGAATAGTTTGCTCGATGATACGTCTGCCGGCAAACCCTATTAAGGCTTTCGGTTCTGCAAAATTATAATCTCCTAATGAGGCAAAACTTGCAGAAACACCACCGGTCGTCGGGTGAGTCATCACGGAAATAATCAACCCGCCGCTTTCGCTATGAAGCTTCAATGCACTACTAGTTTTTGCCATTTGCATCAAACTTAAAACACCTTCCTGCATTCTTGCACCGCCAGAAGCTGTGAAAATGAGGAATGGCACTCTTTTTTCCTTTGCCTTTTCAATGGCACGGGTAATTTTTTCCCCCACTACCGATCCCATGCTTCCCATACGGAAAGTAGAATCCATAACGGCAACAACAAGAGGAAGACTATTAATGGTCCCTTCACCGGTTACAACAGCCTCATTGATTCCTGTTTTCTTCCGGTCACCTTCTAGCTTTTCCAAATAGTTTGGGAAATTAAGAGGATTTTCAGAAACCATATCCTCATCATATGCAGTAAAGCTGCCTTTATCTAGTAAGCTTTGGAGCCTTTCTTTTGCATTCATGGGATGGTGGTGGCCGCAGTGTAGACACACCTTTAAATTTTTCATTAACTCTTTTGTATACATTATTTTTTTACAGCTAGGACACTTGGTCATTATTCCTTCTGGTACATCTTGATTTGCTTGTTCCGATGGAATGGATGCGTATTTTTTCTTCTTTGTGAACAAATCCTTCAACAAAACAACAGAACCTCCCTTAATTACAGAAACTTGTTACTTAGTTTTGGTATTTGGTACTAATAACAGGTCAAAATATAGGTAAGCAAGGCTGTTAACATTATTTCAATAAACAAATTCCTTTACTTACCTTTATACTCATACTGTTAATGTAACGGAAACTCCACGAAGGATGTTGTAGATTCTTGTCTACTTTTTATCGACAATTTCCGTAAAATGTTTTTCATATAGCTTTATTACTTGTTCCGCCTGCTTTTCTCTCATCGCCTCTAGTAACTCTTCCAAAACACCACTCTCTATCATATTATCCTCAGAGATAATACGTGCATAACTATTTACAAGCGTCCATATCCTTAGCATCAAACTGTTATCTACTATCGTTACTATTGCTTTGAAAAGATCTGTCCTAGAAGTGGGAGCTGAAAGCATTTCTCTCAAATTCTCATATTCTTTAACAGAAGCTTTTTTCATAAATAGCTGGATGCATGATTTTTCTATCTCCAGTTTGGTTTCTAACAGATCGTTTTTGGTCTTGTCTTGCTCCAAAATGAACGTCCCTAATAGTTCTACCAGATGGTGCTCCTTGAAATCTTTTATGAATGTTCCCTCTCCGCGTCTTGTTTCGATAAGCCCCAAGAGCTCTAGTGCCCGAAGTGCTTCTCGAACAGAGGACCGCCCGACATTCAATCTGTCGGACAGTTCACGTTCGGAAGGAATCTTGTCGCCTGCTTTCAGACCGTCTGCTACAATGATGGCCCGAATTTTTTTGACAATCTCTAGATACATTTTCGTAGGTGTAGTCATAGACTATTCACTTTTTCCGATAATAGCGGTCCGTCTGGTTTTTTCTGCTACCTCTTCTGGATCAACCTTGATACGGGCAACTCCAGTTTCCATTGCAGCCTTTGCTACAGCCGCTGCCACAGCAGGTGCTACACGCGGATCAAAAGGTGCTGGAATGACATAATCATCACTTAGCTCATCAGCAGAAACCAGGCTTGCAATTGCTTCGACCGCAGCTATTTTCATTTGTTCATTAATGTGGGTCGCTCTAACATCTAGTGCACCACGGAAAATCCCCGGAAATGCCAAGACATTGTTTACTTGATTAGGAAAATCGGAACGTCCTGTCCCCACTACACTCGCACCTGCAAGCTTTGCTTCTGCCGGCATGATTTCCGGGTTCGGGTTGGCCATGGCAAAGATGATGGAATCCTTGTTCATGCTTTCGACCATCGCTTGCGTCAATGCTCCTTCTACAGATACCCCGATGAATACATCAGCATCTTTCATCACATCAGCCAATGTCCCTTCGACTTTGTTACGGTTTGTATAGGTAGCGACTTCCGCTTTTACACTATTCATTCCATATGGGCGCCCTTCATAGATCGCACCTTTTGAATCGCACATCGTAATATCTCTTACACCATATCGATATAATAGTTTGATGATGGCAATTCCTGCTGCGCCTGCACCGTTGGCCACCACTTTAATTTCTCCGATATTTTTTTTCACTAGTTTGAGGGCATTTACAAGTCCTGCAACCGTTACAATTGCCGTACCATGTTGATCGTCATGGAAAATAGGGATGTTCGTTTCTTTCTTCAGACGCTCTTCCACAACGAAACAATTAGGAGCAGCGATATCTTCCAAATTCACCCCTCCGAAAGTAGGCTCCAGAAGCTTTACTGTTTCCACGATTTTATCGACATCTGTCGTGTTTAAGCAAATCGGAAATGCATCCACTCCTGCAAAACTTTTGAACAATACCGCTTTTCCTTCCATAACCGGCAATGCTGCTTCAGGACCGATGTTTCCAAGGCCCAATACTGCTGTACCATCTGAAACCACAGCTACCATATTGCCCTTCATCGTATAATCATAGACTTTGTTTTTATCATCATAAATCGCTTTACACGGCTCAGCCACTCCAGGAGAATATGCCAGACTTAAGTCTTTGGCATTTCTTACAGGTACCTTTGATTTGGATTCCAATTTCCCTTGGTGGATCTTGTGCATATGTAATGCTTCTTCTTTTAAAGACATGATACATGTCCCCCCTGCTATTTTTGTCATCCTCACTGCCTTTATTACGTTAGGATCAAGTGATGACTTCCCATTAATATATTTTCCATTTCATTATACTAAAAAAAACAAGGAAAAGGTGGTCTGACCACCTCCTTGTTAACTATATCATAATATTAATCATTGTAAAGATTTTTTGAATACAACGTTCTCTTCTCCGAGGATCGTTTTAAGCTTCAGTAAACACTCTTCAGTAGGCGCTACATACAAGGTTGGCTGCAGCTTTATCGTCTTCTTCGCTTGCGTATAATGGACATACACCGTTGATGGACCATGATGCGTTTTCAGCACTTTTTGAAGATGTTGAAACACTTCTTGCTCATGCTTGTCTTCGTCTATTTGCAGAAAAAGATCACCAATAAGATGTGCATATTGTTCTATCAATGTATCAATTTCGATGATATTTTTGATAATCAGCTGAACTTTCCCTTCTCGTTCTTCCAGGTTTCCTTCCACCATTAACGTTTCCCCAGTCTTTAATACATGTGAAAAACGTTTATATAGTTCTGGAAACGCCACTGCTTCCAAGTCCCCTGATTGATCGGAAAGTGTAAGAAAGGCCATAAGGTCTCCCTTTTTCGTTCGAATTACTCGTTCATTAGAAATGAAACTTCCGACTCTCGCCTTTCTTCGCCCTGTGGAGGAAAGGTCAAGGATAAGGGAACCACCACCGAGCTGAAAGTAAGCTGCAAAAGGTTCTGTCGGATGTTTGGATAGATAAAAGCCAAGTGCCTCTTTCTCCAATTGCAATTGTTCTGTCAGCTGTAACGGTTCCACCTTCACATACTTCGGCTTAATATTGAATTCTTCTTCCATGAAAAAGTCAATTTGATTATCATCTGAAGGCATGACAAGCTCTGCATGCTGCATGGCAACATCTAAAGTTGCAAGAAGTGTGGCCCTGTCTTCGCCAAACTCATCCATGCTTCCACCAAAGATAAGCATTTCAATTGTTTTACGGTTGATTTTAGAAGAAGCCCTGTTACAAAAATCAAACAGGTCACTAAACTCCTTCTTTCTCCGCTCTTCTATCAGAGCTTTTATCGCCTGTACTCCTACCCCTTTAATCGTTAACAAACTAAAGCGGATGCCGCCCTCTTCCACTTGAAATACAATTCCACTTTTATTAATAGAGGGTGGCAGGACTTGTATGCCTTTCCGCTTCGTCTCTGTAATATATTGGGAGAGTTTCTGCTCACTTCCCATCACGCTGGATAGGAGGGTTGCCATAAAAATTTTCGGGTGGTTTGCCTTCAGATAGGCAAGCTCATAAGATATCATACTGTAGGCAACGGCATGGCTTCGGTTAAAACCATAGTCGGCAAATCGTACAATCAGATCATAGACAGAGTTGGCAACCTTCTCGTCATAGCCTTTCTTCAAGCACCCTTCCACAAAATGCGCACGTTCTTTGGCAAGCACTTCTTTCTTTTTCTTTCCAACCGCTCTTCTTAACAAATCCGCTTCGCCCAGTGAGAATCCTGCCATCACCGCTGCGATTTGCATGATTTGCTCTTGATACACAATAACCCCAAACGTCTTCTCCAAAATGGGGATCAGGTCTGGATGCGGATATTCCACTTTTTTCAACCCGTGCTTACGTTCAATAAACAAAGGAATTTGTTCCATTGGCCCCGGCCGGTACAGGGCGTTGACTGCCACGATATCTTCTAGGTTCGAAGGCTTAAGCTTTGTAAGAACCTTTTTCATCCCAGGCGACTCTAACTGAAAGATCCCGGACGTATCCCCTTCACTTAAAAGGCGGAAGGTTGCTGCGTCGTCAAGTGGGATTTCTTCTATATGTTGTTTTGTTTCTCTTTTCACTTCATGGCGAATGCTTTGAATCATCGTTAAGTTTCTCAATCCAAGGAAATCCATCTTCAGCAACCCAAGCTCCTCAAGCGTTTCCATCGTGTATTGAGTAAGGTAGATGTCTTGTTGTCCCGCTTGGATCGGGATTAATTCCGTTAAAGGCTTATGGGTAATGACCACCCCTGCAGCATGTGTGGAGGAATGTCGTGGCAGCCCCTCAATCTTTTGCGCTGTTTGAAAGGCGCGCTTTCTTTCCTTTGTCTCGTTAATTGCGTTTTGGAGTTTTTCATTCTCTTGATATGCCGCATCAAGGGTAATTCCTGGTCTTGATGGGATCATCTTAGAGATCATCTCAAGTTCTTTCCCTGAAAGATTCAAGGCTTTTGCAACATCACGCCATGCAGCCTTTGCTGCCAACGTACCAAATGTGATGATTTGGGCAACATGCAGCTCTCCGTACTTTTCAGCAACATAACGGATGACCTCATCCCGCTTATTATCTTGAAAATCAATATCAATATCGGGCATCGTGATTCGTTCGGGATTAAGGAATCTTTCAAACAACAGATCATGCACTATTGGATCCACATCCGTGATAAAAAGGGAATAAGCGACCAATGAACCTGCGGCAGAACCACGTCCCGGACCGGTCAAAATCCCCGTATTCCGTGCATAATACATAAAATCCCAGACAATTAAGAAATAGTCGCTGAACTTCATTCCTTTTATTACCTGAAGTTCATATTGAAGGCGATCCTTATATTCTTGAGAAGGTCCCCCAATTCTTTTATGAAGTCCTTCCCAGCAGATTTCCTCTAAATACTCGTCTGCATTTTTCTCCTCGGGAACCGGATAACTTGGGAGAGCCGCTTGTCCAAACTCCAACTCTATATGACATTGGTTACTGATCTTCCACGTGTTCTCCAAGGCATCCGGAATATCTTCGAACAACTGTGTCATTTCATTGGTTGCCCTCAAATAATCCGGAGCCTCTTTTGGCAGTGATTCGAGTTTGGTGCCTTGTTTGATGCTGCGTAAACATTCATACACAAACACATCTTCCTTGTGCAGATAATGCACCTTGCTCATGGCCACAATCGGCAACTCGCTATGTCTTTTCCGGGTCGTTTCAGATTGTTCACGTGACTCGGCTGAATTCCGGTCAATTCCAAGGTACACACAATTTTGCTCGAACATTTCCAGATAAGCTTCCGCAGTTTGCTCTTCATTTTGCGCAAGTTCGGATTCAGAGCCAGATAAAATTGCGATCAGCCCTTTTGTATAATGCTTCAGCCACCTTTTCGGAACCCCTTGTTGCGATTTGGTTTGAACGACACTCGATAACTTCATCAAGTTAGTAAACCCCATGTTATTTTTTGCCAAGAGAATGACAGGGTACGGTGATTCCCCGTCCTCCCCGTCTGATAGGACAGATAGCGTCAGACCGATGATTGGCTTGATGTTCGCAGACTTACAAGCTTTGTAAAAATCAACGGCCCCATACATCACATCTTCATCTGTAAGCGCAAGGGTGTTTAAACCAAGCTCATTGGCACGTTCAACAAGCTTAGAAAAACGGACAGAACTGTTCAGCAGGCTGTAACTGCTTTTTATATGTAAATGAACTACACTCATTAATCATCACACCTTATTTAACGCTTCCATTTTATATATTCATTATAGGGTCTATTCCGTTCCAAACACAATGAAGAAACTTCTCCATTAACGTCACATACTTACAACATCCTGTCCATATATATGAATAAGAACAGAAAGGATGATGAATATGGACGTTAAAGATCCATTCGTCGCGACCCTTATCTTCAGTTTTTTCATTGCTGTCGGGGTAATACTTGGAGGAGCAATCATTGGTGGAATTGCTGCTTTTTTAGTGGGGGACCCACCTTTGACTAGAATGTGGAGCTTGGCCAAAAGTTTGAAGATATGGGCGATTGTCGCTGCCATCGGAGGTACCTTTGACACCTTTTATAATCTAGAAAAAGGGCTGTTTAACGGCGAAACGAAATTTTTAGTAAAGCAATTGCTTTTAATCATCTCTGCAACCGGCGGCGCACAAACCGGAGCACTCATCATCAGCTGGCTTACTCAGGAGACCTTATAAGATGAGGGTTCCTCCTTATAACCGCGATCCCGGGTGGCAGCGTTTTTTTTCCGGGGTGGTATTGGGTGCAATAGTAGGCTGGTTGATATTCATGCTTATGTATGGTGTCACTTTGGAAAAAAATATTGGCGATCTTATAAAATATAAGGAAGAAGTGAAAAGCTATAAAAACAGAATTCATATTCTGACAGAGGACAATGACAAATTAAAAGAGGAAAAAGATCAGTTAAAAATAGAAGACTTTAAGATATCCATCATCAATCACGAAAAATACATGCTCAACTCGTTCAGCCGCTCCTCCATCATTGCCAGAATTACAGAGGATCTTAACGACCAGGTGTCAAAAGACGTTGCTAGCATTAAAGACAATCGCCAATTGCTGATAAAAGTCATCGAAAACAAAAGCTACGCACTTGATGACAAACGCTACTACTTTGAGGTCGACTTTCTTTATATAGACACAACGATTGAAATGGACTTGTTGATTGTGAAAATGGAATGAGGAAGAAGCGACTGCCTGTTGTTGTAGCTTCTTCCTCTTTCACCTTTCTATTCCCCTTGCAATTGTGCCCTTGAAGCTTCAATCAGGTCAGCAAGCACATGGTCCGCTTCTTCCCATTTATAAATAGATGCCCCTGATGCCAACGGATGACCTCCGCCGCTGTACTTTTTGGCAATTTCATTGACAATGGTCCCTTTCGAACGAAGCCTCACCCTGATCTGATCTGCTTCTTCTATAAAAAATACCCACGCCTTAACGCCTTCAATATTACCAAGCATCCCCACCAACTGTGATGCCTCTGAAGGAAGGGCATTATATCGCTGCAAAATATCCGGTGTAATCTTCATGGAAGCAATCCCATTCTCATGCATAGAGAAATTCTCCAATACATAACCGCTAAGCTTGGCAATGTGCAATTTGGTGCGATACAGCTCCTCGTAAAGATCCGTCATCGAGAAACCGTAGCTCAACAGTTCACTCGCATACAAGAATGTCTTAGTATTGGTGCTTTGGAAAAGGAATCTGCCCGTATCGCCGATAATGCCTGCGAATATTAGCCTAGCAGCCTCTTTTGTCATCACCCAGCCTTGATTTTTCCCGGCCAGATACAATTCGTATATCATTTCACTCGTTGAACTGGCATCCGTGTCCACCCACATCATATCCCCATATCTGTCCTCATTCGGGTGATGGTCGATTTTTATCCACTTAGCTGCCAACTTGTATCGCTTATCACATATGCGATCAGTATTTGCCGTGTCACAGACAATGACAAGAGCCCCATCGTAACTGGAGTCCGGTATCTCATCAAGCTTGCTCAAGAAGTTTAATGACTCTTCCGCTTCCCCGACGCGATACACCTTTTTCTCCGGATAACTTTCCTTGATCAACTCAGCCAACCCACACTGTGACCCATATGCATCCGGATCCGGCCTGACATGACGGTGAATGATGACCGTATCATGCGCCTTAATTTCATCTATTATCTGTTGCCTCATCGTATGTAACCCTCTTTCACCTGAATCTTTTCTTTTATTTAATCACAGTTTGCCTTGTTCTCAAAGGAATATCATTTTAGTGGAAAAGTAGAATTTTGTTCACGAACACGTTACAATATAGCTTGTATGCGTATGATAGAATTATAAATATCTTGTATGAACTATATAAAGGAGTGTGTCCTTTTGGCTATTTTTGTTTTTCTCATTATCTTTTCATTAATGTTCTATTTAATGTATAAAGTAAAATACTTCCGCACTCAATTGCCGGCTGAAAAGAAATGGCTAAGCGCAAAATCCAGCATCGCGTTGGGTAGTTTTGTATTCTTTTTTGGCGTTAATTCCCTTATTAACCCACTATCCACGGTCGCCATCGTAGTGGGCATCATTTTGTTGGTTGTAGGTTTGGGCAGCATCTGGGCGGGCTACAAAGCCTACCGTTTCTACCTGCCATTTGCAATCGAAGAAGCAGAAGCAGTTAAGGAAGCGGAAATGAAAGAGAAGACGGTTATGGATTGAAGATTAGTTGAGAGAAAGTCGTTCCTTTTTTTTGGGGGCGGCTTTTTTGTTATGGCGAAAAGGAAATTCTAAAATGTTCTAACGAGTAAATCCTCCCTTTTTTGTCGCCAATCGAGGGCAAGCTTAGTGATACCAATATATTATATGCTTCTGATGCAGAACTAATTAGAAGGAAATCCCTCAACTCTTTGTTCTGAATGGTAGTAGATATTAATAGTTTATAATCTTCTAGCGCATAAAGGTGCGCTGACAGTGATTGGCTATTGCACCTCTTACAAGTCCAATATTTTCTTTTTTTCTTCATCATGTTGAACCCGCAATTCTTACATATTACGCCTTTTATCAGTTCTTCCTGTTTAATGTTGTAGTTCTGTAGAAAATTAAAGCTATCTGGAGTATGTTTCTTTATTAGTGTTTTCGTAAGCTTGTTAAAATCTTTTTTATTCAGGACTGCGGATGAATGGAGTGCATTTATTTCATTTATTCTATTTGGGAGATTAGTTAGAAAAGTTACCTTTTTCATAAGTGAGGGAGAAGTTTTGAGTAAATGGGATTTACTGTGAGTTAAAGCTACCAAACTCGCAATTGGTAAGCTTGGGAAGCCGTGGTGTTCTAACCATAACGAAAGTTGATAACGGTGGCGAGCTACTTGTGATAGAGGATCTGCCATTCTTTCCATTTCCCCATCTGCCTTATGCCGGATGAGTTGACATCCCACTTCGTCAAATTCTAATTTACCTGAAACGTATTTGCAATCTATTATTAAGCAATGGGTTGATGTAATGAGCAGCGTGTCTATTTGAAAGTATCTACCTTTCGGGTCCTTTATTCGGAGGCCATGAAGTATGTGGTAGTTTTCATGAGGGAGAAAGGTTAAATAGTAGTCTAATGCCTCTTCCCCTTTGTAACCGTATTTCATTTTGCCATATTCCTGTTCAATCAATGGGTATTGATGGTGGGATGGTACCAGCCTCCTCAAGCCGGCTTCATGGATCAGCATCCTATTCGACTTTTCTCTATGCATTTTTATCATTTAGTCACACCTTTGTTAACTTTGTCTTGGTACTTTCGACTCAGGACTTGAAAATCCCTTTAAATTCTACAAAAAGAACATCGGATTCTGACATATCCATTCTAAAATGAATATATCCATTGTAAATCCGATATATCCATTGTAAAACGTATTTATCCATTCTAAAATCCATATATCCATTGTAAAATTAATTTATCCATTGATCCCCCAGCCCCCCAACAAAAGCCCTTCAACACTTCAGTCTTTGCACTCGAACTTGCACTCGAACTTGCACTTGCACTCGAACTTGCACTTGACCTTAGTTCCCCCAGCCGCAACGTCCCCCAACCACCAACCACCAAAAAACGCCCTCACCCCAAAAGGTGAGAGCGTCAGACTCCAATACGAGCCATCCCTTCTAACAATCCACTTACTGTATCAACTGCACCATCATCATCGCCTTGCCGACGACATTGCCTTCGTGGTACACTTCCACGTCCACTTTACCGAACTTGCGGCCGACCTCGAGCACTTTAGGCCGAATCTCGATGGTGCTGTCGATCTGCACTGGCTTAATAAAATAAATCGTAATGTTCTCCACGACCATGTCACTCTTTTTCAAATTGCGGATCACACGCTTTGCCGCTTCAGTCACGATGGTTGTAAATACCCCATAGGATATTGTTCCGACCGAGTTGGTCATCTGCGGGGTCACTTCGCTTTGGTAAGCCTCTTCCCCTTTTGATTCTGTGACATCCATGAACTGATTGGTCACAATATCATCTAGCGTTTCCCCGACTTGCGGCTGCCTTTGGATCATTTGCAACGCCTTCAATACGTCCTGACGGCTGATGATTCCAAGAAGACGATGGTTCGGGTCGACTACCGGCAGCATCTCAATCCCTTCCCACACCATGATATGGGCAGCAGACGCGACCGAAGTTTTACCATTAACGGTGATTGGGTTTTTGGTCATCACTTTTTCAATAAGCGTCCCGGAGTCCTTGCCGAGCACATCCTTGGAAGTAACCACACCCTGCACCTTCAAGTTTTTATCGATGATTGGAAAACGGCTATGTTTGATTTCTTCATTCACCTTATACCATTCCGCAATGGTATCTTCTGTCGTTAAGTAAGTCGTCGCTTCAATTGGAGTCAAGATATCCTCGACCAACACGATTTCTTTTTTGATCAACTGATCATAGATGGCACGGTTGATCAAAGTCGCAACAGTGAATGTGTCATAACTGCTCGAGATAATCGGAAGCTTCATTTCATCGGCTAATTTCTTAACCTCTTCGTCCGTATCAAAGCCACCGGTAATTAACACGGCAGCGCCAGCCTCGATGGCAAGTTTATGTGCGTTGTAACGGTTACCGACAATCAACAGATTTCCTGCTTCTGTATAGCGCATCATCGCCTCAAGTTTCATGGCACCGATAACAAATTTGTTCAAGGTCTTATGGAGTCCCTCTCTGCCGCCAAGAACTTGTCCATCCACAATGTTAACCACTTCAGCAAATGTCAGCTTTTCAATATTCTCTTTCTTTTTCCGCTCAATACGAATAGTACCAACGCGTTCGATGGTACTAACATATCCTTTATTTTCGGCATCCTTGATTGCTCTGTATGCCGTACCTTCACTAACCGTCAACGCCTTAGCGATTTGTCGTACTGATATTTTTTCTCCAATAGGCAGTTCTTCAATATAATGGAGAATCTGTTCATGCTTTGTCACACTCTTCACCCGTCCACATAATTATTTGTACCTTCATTATACGGGTGTTAGAGCTTGTATTCAATGTGTTTACTGATATTGACGCAATCGCACCTTTTTGACTTCTGCCAATTTCGCTTTGCGCACCATTCGCTTTCGCTTTGGCAAATACATGATTGCTGCAGTATTGCCGCCGACTGCCATCAAGGCAAGCACCAACCACGCAATCCCGAACCACCCTGCAAGTCCATCTTCTGTCACCGGTAAACGCGGAACGGCAATGTATAACATCGCACCGATACATAATAATGATAATAAAAGTCTATTCTTCAACACATGACACTCCTTCCAAACTCTATAGCTTGTATCATGTATATTCCGCACAACAAAAAAAAGAAGCAAATCCGCTTCTTTTCTTTGCATCTGCCTATAAATCAAGGACCTCTCCCACTTCAAGCACTCTCCCGACACCTTCAGGAAGTTTGCTAACAAACTCTTGTGGATTTTGTTCAATGACAGGAAACGTATTAAAGTGAATTGGCACCACGGTACTTGCATCAAGCCATTTTGCAGCGAGAACCGCATCATCCGGACCCATCGTAAAATTATCCCCGATTGGCAGGAAAGCGACATCAATATTATTTAATTCCCCAATCAATTTCATATCAGAAAATAATGCTGTATCTCCGGCATGGAAAATCGTCTTCCCATCAATGGTTAACAAGATCCCACTCGGCATGCCAGTATAAACAATTGTTTTCGTTTCATAATCTGTATAACTAGAGCCATGGAAAGCCTGTGTCAATTTCACTTTTCCGAAATCGAATTCATGTGCACCACCAATATGCATCTCATGTACCTTCACACCTTGCCAGCCCAAGTATTCTGCCAGTTCAAAAGGTGCTACGACCAGAGCGTCATTTTTCAAAGCCAGATCTACCGTATCGCCGACATGGTCATTGTGGCCGTGTGTTAAAAGAATTACATCCACTTTCAAATCTTCTGCTTTTAAATCTGTCAGACCATTACCCGTAATAAACGGATCAAAAAGAATCGTTTTACCATTCGCCTCAACTTTTACTACGGAATGTCCATGATAGGAAACTTTCATTCTAACAACCTCTCCTTCTCCAGCTCAAATTCTTCATACCCGTTAATCTTCTCTTTTTTAATCAAAAATCCTCCTAATAAAATTTACACAAGTATGATTCCCTGATACTCTTAATGTAAACGTATTAAACTTCGTAACTAGAAGTAATTGACCAAAAAGGAGTGGCTGATATGAAAGAACATCGTCTGAAGCAATTGGTAGAGTGGCTGAAACAGGAGGACTTGTCCGGTTGTTTCTTAACGTCTACCCCGAACGTATTTTACATAAGCGGTTTTTACACAGATCCACACGAAAGACTTTTGGGACTTCTCGCTTTTCCAAACAGCGAGCCTGCGATTGTCTGCCCCAATATGGAAGTAGAACAGGTAAAGAAAACAGGCTGGAACTACGGAATAGTCGGGTACAATGATACGGATGATCCTTGGCAAAAGGTTCAGGAGTATGTGAAACAACAAGGAATTCAAATGGAAAAACTGGCAGTAGAGCAGGAACATATGACTGTCGCTCGTTTACATAAGTTAGAAGAAGTCTTCCCGGGCGTAAAACTTGCCGCGGCAGAAGATAAAATGTATAAGCTTCGTCTTGTAAAGGATGAAGAAGAGGTATCCATTTTGAGAGAAGCAGCCAAACTAGCCGACTTTGGAGTGGAAGTTGGGGTGCATCACCTGAAAAAAGGTGTGACAGAGCAGGAGCTTGTTGCAACGATTGAGTATGAGCTGAAGAAAAAAGGAATCAGCCAAATGTCCTTTTCCACGATGGCGCTGACAGGTTTAAAGACAGCAGCTCCTCATGGAAAGCCTGGTTTGGATCAAGTAAAGGATGGCGACCTTGTGTTATTTGACCTTGGCGTTGTCTTGAATGGATATTGCTCAGATATCACAAGAACCGTTGCCTTTGGTAATGTGAACGAACAGCAACAGGAAATCTATGAAACGGTATTGAAGGCGCAGCTTGCTGCCGTGGATATCTGTAAACCAGGTGTCGAAATCGGACAGATTGACCGTAAAGCCCGCTCGATCATAACGGAAAGTGGTTATGGAGAATTCTTTACACACCGAATCGGTCACGGACTAGGCATCGAAGTGCACGAGTATCCATCCATGAATGAAACGAACACGATGAAACTGCAAAAAGGAATGGCCTTTACGATTGAACCTGGTATCTACAAACCAGGAGTAGGTGGCGTACGAATCGAAGATGATATTTTAGTTACAGACAACGGAATCGAATTGCTGACAAGCTACCCGAAAGATTTACAGATCATTAAGCCATAAATAAAAAACAGGTATCCATGTCTCCCATGGGCACCTGTTTTTTTTATAAAATTTAATTAGCTCTTCACTAAAAGATTGCTTGCGCTCTCATACGCCAACCCGTGAGACTCTGCCACTGCCGCATATGTTACATATCCGTCTAGCGTGTTGATTCCCTTTAGGATAGCTTCATTATCCAAGGAAGCTTGCTTGTAGCCTTTGTTTGCAATTTGCACCGCATAAGGAACCGTAACATTCGTCAATGCGATAGTGGATGTACGTGGAACCGCACCAGGCATGTTTGCAACGGCATAGTGAACGACTTCATGCTTCACATATGTTGGATCGTCATGCGTAGTAATGCGATCTGTCGTCTCGAAAATTCCACCCTGATCAATTGCGATATCCACCACAACAGAACCTGCACCCATGGATTGAATCATTTCCTCTGTTACAAGCTTCGGCGCTTTAGCACCTGGAATTAGAACAGCACCAATAACAAGGTCTGATTCTTTCACAGCGATTTCAAGGTTTAACGGGTTACTCATAAGTGTCTGGATGTCTTTACCGAAAATATCATCCAACTGACGAAGACGATCCGGATTTAAGTCCAGGATGGTTACATCTGCGCCAAGTCCGATTGCCATCTTAGCAGCATTCGTACCAGCGACACCTCCACCAATGATCGTTACCTTCCCGCGGCGTACACCAGGAACACCACCTAGAAGAATCCCTTTTCCACCTTTGATTTTCTCAAGGAATTGCGCACCAATTTGAGTAGCCATACGACCGGCAACTTCACTCATAGGAGTCAACAACGGAAGGGATCCGTTTGGAAGTTGAACTGTCTCATATGCAATACCCACTACTTTGTTATCAATCAAAGCCTTTGTTAATTCTGGTTCTGGAGCAAGATGCAGATAAGTGAAAAGGATTAGCCCCTCACGGAAATAGCTATACTCAGAAGGAAGTGGCTCTTTTACCTTCATGACCATATCCATGGACCATGCTTCTTCTGCCGTTTCCACCATTTTAGCACCAGCTTGTACATATTGCTCATCAGTAAAGCCGGATCCAATACCAGCTTCTTTTTCTATGTATACTTCATGTCCGAATCCAACAAGGTTTACTACACCTGCAGGCGTCATCGCAACACGGTTTTCGTTGTTTTTTATCTCTCTAGGTACTCCAATTCTCATGGATCAAATACCTCCCTCTTCATAATCACAAAGCGTTAAGACGTAACTAATATAACATTAAACTAGAAAATGTAAAATAGTTTTTTATGCATTTTTGTAAGCGCTTTAAAACAGGCGGAATTATCTATATTATCTAAATATAGAGGGAAATTCCCTTAGGTTATCGGAATCGGTTGATAACCTCTACTCCCCCTGTTACTTCCAGTACCGCTCCTGTGATCATATCCGAGTTTTCTTCACATAAAAATTCAATGGCCCTGGCAATATCTTCACCCGTGCCAGAACGGCCGACCGGGGTATTCTTGGAGTCCTCTAAGCCTCTCGCATGGTCAATCGTCGCCTCTTTCATTTCTCCCACAATATTACCCGGACAGACCATATTGGCCGTGATGCCATGTTCGGCTTCTTCGATAGCGATCGATTTTGTCAACGAAACCAGTCCAGCCTTAGAAGCAGCAAACGCAGATCGGTAAATCCAACCTGGAGATGATTCAGCTCCCTGAAATCCGTATGTGATGATACGCCCGAATCGCTGTTCTCTCATGAAAGGAATTGTTTTACGGAAAAGATGAAAAACAGCGCTAAGATTGCCTTCTATCATTTCATACCACTCCTCATCGGAGTAATCAGCCAATTTTTTTCGTTCAAAAATATAGGGCCCGGCGTTATTGACCAAATAATCAATCCTTCCGTATCGCTCCACTACTTCGTCTATAAATTGTTGCATCTGTTCTTTTTTTGTTACGTCTCCTTGAAAAAAGTGCAGTCTGTTTTCTCCAAAGTGACTCCATTCTTTTTTTAGTTTCTCGATGGTTTCTGTATCATTTCTATAATTTATCGAAACGGAACATCCTTTTTTCAACAACTGTTCCGTCACTTTTTTTCCAAGTCCTTTGGAACCAGCTGTAATTACGGCATGTCTCAAACTGGCTTCCCCCTTAATAAAATTGCGTACTACTATATTTTCTTGTAAATTGATTAAATTTACAACATATAACCCGTTAAGATACGATAAAATGATTGTTAGGTACACGAAAGAAAGGAGTCTGACCTTCATATGGCGAAAGCACAAACTGTGACATTGCCTCCTCAAAGCAAGATTGAGCGGTACGGTTTAGAAGCCGTTCCACAAGAATTAAGAAAAACACGATGGTATGAATATTTAATCATTCAGGTTGCATTTTCAGTGAATGCCGGGAACTTCCTTGTCCCGGCACTTGCTGTGATTCAAGGGGGACTCAGCTTTTATGCAGCCTTTCTTTCCACTGTTTTTGGCGCTACACTAGCCTTTTTATTTGTTTCTTACTTATCATTGCCTGGCGCTGAACGGGGAATCCCCTCCCAATTTGCCATCCGGTCCATAATCGGGATAAAGGGATCAAGATACATTTCCTCCCCGATTCGTACAATTACATCCCTCTACTGGTTTTCTGTCCAGACCATAGGTGGTACGCTGGTGATACAATTTATTCTTGAAAGAGCCTTTCAGTTTTCTACGCCATTTTACATAATCGCCATGATTTTAGCATTGATTATGAGCGGACTTGCACTTGTGGGGTTTGATGCGGTAAAAAGGGCGACCAAGTATTTTATGCCATGGCTGATTCTCGGACAGCTTGTGATGCTGTATCTTTTGCTTATTAAAGGAATGAGTGTGAACTCCGCTGTCAACGTTGAAGGTGGCTGGAATCTTCCCATCATGGGCTTTTTTGCAAGCCTTGCTTTTGTTCAATATGTATCTGGTGTGTCCTCTTCAGCAGATGTGACAAGGTACGCAATTACTTCCAAGCAGGGGTTCTGGGGCTTATTCAGCGGAAATGCTTTAGGCTTTATTCTTACTGCTTTTTTCGGAGCGTACACAGCTAGTCTGACAGGAAACCTTAATCCGTTTATTGCAACAAGCGAGATGACCAACTCCGGCCTGTTTACTTTGATTATTTTAGGGGCGGCCATATTATCAATGGTTTCGATTAACTTAAGCAATGCCTATACCGGCGGATTCAGTCTGTTGAATTCACTACCTCAACTTGGCAGGGTGAAAAGTAGCATTCTTTTTGGTGCTGCAGGAATAGTTTTATCTCTGTCACCCGCATTGGTGGAAGAAGCTGAACGCTATATTTCTTTGATTGGTGCTTTTGTTATCCCTTTATCTGCTGTTATTATAACTGACTTTCTTTTTATAAAAAGGAAGCAGATTGAAGTTAGGGAAGGATTACCTTCTTATAATAAAATTGCGTTTGTTTGCATTGGTATTGGGATAGGTGTTTATTTACTCTTGCCGCAGGACTTTTCTCCCGGTTTCTTGGCTTTCCTTTTTACAGGGGCACTTTATTTACTTTATAAAAAGTTGTCAAAAAAATAGGTGCCTGGGGTTGGCACCTGTTTTTATTTATTCGTGGGCAGTCTGTTCGCTTTCGCCTTCTACCGGTTGGTATGCGTTTGAGCTGTATTGCTCGCCGACAACTCCGCTTGAGTATGCATCAGTAATTTGATTGTGAACTTCATTTACAGCATTATCATCATAAGAGAAAATTTCTTTTGGGTCTTTTTTCTTCATAGTGGGTTCCACCTTTCAACTAAGTATCCATCCTAGTTTGTGTCGAGTGTCATTCATTTAAAGGTGGTAAAAATTACAGGAGGAATGGATAGAATGTTTACCCCAGTTATTATACAATGAGTTAAAATGGGCAGAAAAGGAAGGAAGTAGCGATGTTTTCTTTTGTAAAAGATCCAAGGCTTGGAATATTTTTGCCACAGTTGGATATAGAATGGGCTCAATACAACAAAGAAACACAGCAGGAAATATTATTGAAGTGGGAAAAGATACGCGGGAGCATCCCGGACCGGATTAAAGAGTTAGAAGAAGAAATTAATTTTAAGCAGGCTCAATTGAATGATGAAGCAGATTTTGAGCGGTCTTGCGAGTTGAATTCGGAGATTGCAGATCATGCTAGCATTATTAATGATTTGTGGTTGTGGTATCGCATGAATCAGCATGTATCATCTTCAAAAGTCCACTCATAAAAGGCGAATATCCGTTATGGATATTCGCCTTTTCTTTGAATGCCGCAGTTGTTTTCCATATTACATTAAAACATCTCGCATTCTGATTCGTCTAGTTCGCCGTTTTCTACTAGGTGTCGCATCATGTAGTAGTAATGGGAGAATTCTGAGACTTCTTTGGTCCAGTAGTAGTTTGTTCCTGCTGTGGTTATCATGCCGAGCAGTGGGACGTTGTTTACTTTTTGGCGACCAATTATTGCAACAAACAATAGCTTAATCAAGTGCAATAAAGGCTGTTGGAGCCATACAGTAGGGTGATCTTTGTCTGTTAAAACGTCAAAATAATGATCGATATCCTGTCCAAGCTCACTTTTCAATGTTTCCCAGCGTTCATGCTGATATTTCTTGGGTATGGTCGCACCATAGAATAATTGCAATGATTTTACCATTTCCAAAGGAGTACTTGCCCTGTAGCCGTAAGACATCGCAACAAGCTGTGTGGTACGGATGTTTAGTGCTGCAAAAGCTGGGATATCTATAGCGAGGGTGGATAGCTTCGCCGTTCCTGTCATGCTACCTTGGATCACAGAGTAAAGCTTTTGCTTGGCAATCTGCTGCTCGGCGATAAATGCTTTTTGTGATAATGGCAGTTCTCGAATATCTTCTATTCTTTCGATATCTTCCCTATAGCTTCGGGCCATATTGACGATCCGTTCTTCTGCTTGCTGTTGAAAGGAGGACTGCTGGATGATTCCATGCAAATGAAACAACCATGTGTCAATCTGGGCAAAAAATAAATCTTTTTTATCGTCTGACAATAAATCAAAAGCCTTGTCCACCCAATGGTCCAACGTGTCTGAAAACTGGGATGGTTCGTATGTATATAATTTTTCTTCCCATTGTGAAAGTTTATGTTTCCATTGTTCTTCCCTGCTTATATTGGACACAGTTCTTCCCCTCACTTTTTCATCTGCTAGTTTTCTCCATTATACCATAGCAGTTCCGCACAAAAAAACAGTCCCAGATCTGTTAAGTTAAACAGATCTGGGACTGTAGCTTATAATGCTATTTTCATTACGTCTCTAGCAATCATTACTTCTTCATTCGTAGGAATTACGATGACTTTAACAGGAGAGTGCGGGTAGTTAATAAATGCTTCTTTACCACGAACCTTGTTCAATGCAGGATCCCAGTAAACACCCATAAACTCAAGTCCTTGAAGCACTCTTGCACGGATTACATCACTGTTCTCCCCGATACCTGCAGTAAAGATGATCGCGTCCACTCCGTACATTCTTGCGGCATAAGAACCAATATACTTATGAATACGACCTGCGAATACTTCCAAAGCAAGTTCCGCGCGCTCGTTACCTTCAGTTGCAGCAGATTCAATATCACGAAGGTCACTGGAGAAACCGGATACTCCAAGGATACCACTGCGTTTGTTCAGGACTTCTAATACTTCGTCGGCTGTTTTGCCTGTTTTCTCCATGATGAATGGAATCAAAGCAGGGTCAATATTACCAGAGCGAGTTCCCATTGCTACACCTGCAAGTGGTGTGAATCCCATGGAAGTATCAATGGATTTTCCGCCTTCGATTGCCGCAATACTTGCACCGTTTCCTAGGTGACATGAGATCAGGCGAAGTTGCTCAACCGGTCTGCCAAGTAATTCTGCAGCACGCTCAGAAACATATTTATGAGAGGTACCATGGAAACCGTATTTACGAATGCCATAGTCTTCATAGTACTCGTATGGCAAGCTGTAAAGGAAAGATTTTTCCGGCATGGATTGATGGAATGCTGTATCAAAAACAGCCACTGCTGGTACATTCGGAAGGATTTCCTTGAATGCTTTAATTCCCACGATGTTTGCCGGGTTATGAAGTGGTGCAAGCTCTGAAAGTTCTTCTAATTGGCCTAAAATTTCATCCGTAATAAGGACGGAATCATTGAACTTTTCTCCACCATGTACGACACGGTGGCCAATTCCTGTGATTTCATCGAAGCTTTGGATGATGTCAAGATCGATCAGTTTTTTCAATAAGATTTTAACAGCTACCCCGTGCTCTGGAATGTCTGTGATTTCTGTTACTTTTTCGCCGTTCACAGAGATGGTGAAAACAGCATCGTTTAATCCGATACGTTCCACTAATCCTTTTGTAATAACATTTTCACTAGGCATTTCAAACAATTGGAATTTAAGAGAAGAGCTTCCTGCATTTATTGCAATAACTTTTGACATGACGATACGTACAACTCCTTTTATATGGTCACACTTGGATGGATGATTAAATGTTTTTACACTCTACCTATCTTGTGCAAAGTTCCGATATTATATATACCTTTTTCATTTAAACACCGACATACTGCATTTGCAAGAGGCTTCCCTTTATGGTAACGCTTACCTTATATATTCGTTATTTTCTGAAGAATAGCATAGTTTTTTTAGACTATTAAATCTTCACTAACGGTTGATCTTCGTTGCAGGAGCTTCGCTTTCCGCGGGCGGTCCGGAAGCCTCCTCGGGCTGCGCCCTGCGGGGTCTTCCATGTCCCTTCCTCCCGCAGGACAAGGAAGGCTTCGGCAGCGAAGCATCGCACGAAGAAAATGCGCTAGCATTTTCGAGGAGTCTCCGCTCCTTCCACTACGATCAACGAGGTTGTCTAATAATTACTTTTTGTTTTTTTGCTCGGAAAACCAGTGGTTTATTTGGGCCATGATTTTTTCCATTGCCTGCATGTTGGAGAAGCTTGGCAAGTTTACTAATAGAGCTTCTTTAGGAGGTTCAATGCCTATTCCTTTTTTCTGCAAAACAAGGATGCTTTTTGCATGGTTTTTGTTTTGGAACATGGTTTCCGGAAGCTGAAGCATTCCTTGGATATACGCTTCGTCTTTTATTAAAGCGTTGACTCTTTTTGCTTCCTCTTCTTCAAACATGGAGTTAGGAACCAAGAATAAAAGGTGCCCGCCTGGTTTTGTGTAACGCAACCCTTGTTCGATGAACAGATAATGCGCATAGGAATGTCCTTCTTCCGCTTTTAGCTTGAAGTTGGCAGCATTGTTATCATCAGGATAATACCCTACTGGAAGGTCACTCACAACCACATCTACTGGTTCTACAAAGAGGTTGCTTAAGCCATCTTGGTTGAATAAACTGATTGCCTGCTCTTGCAGATTGGCGTTATTATAAGCAAGTTTCACTAACAGGTCGTCCACATCCACACCAAACGCCTCCAGCTTTTTGTTAGGCTGGTGGTTAAGGACAGCTGTAAGAAGATTTCCAGTACCGATAGCAGGATCAAGCATGGTCAGCTGTTGCAGATGTGAGGTGTATTTTCCGACGAGGTATCCCATAAACATGGCAATCGCATCTGGAGTCATTTGATGGTTAGCTTGAACTGCATCTTTCATTCCTTTTAGGATGGCAAGTTGAAATCCTTTTCTGATTTCTTCTTTTTGAAGGGAAGTGAGATTTTGTTTGCTGTATTCTTTTTCGAGTCTTCGTTTGGTTACTTCTGATACTTCTTCTTGGATGACTGCTCCGTGGAAGAGGTTTTCTGCGGTTTCTGCTAGTGCTTCTAGGTATGTACAGTCTAGTTCTTCTTGTAGGATTTGTGCTGTTGTATCGAATAGGGAAAATGTATTTTCTAGTTTTGTAATGGACATTATGCCACTCCTTTTCTTTCTCCAATTTCAGTATTCCTATTTTACATGGAGTACGGGCAAAAATAAAGCAGACTGCAATTATCACAGTCTGCTCGTCTTGGTGTAATGGGTTTGAGTAGGGTATTATTCTGCAGATTTAACTGCTTCGATTGCCGCTTCGTAGTTAGGGTGGTCCGTACCTTCCCCAACGTATTCAACGTATGTTACTTTGTCGTTGGAGTCCACAACAAATGTGGAGCGTGCAAGTAGACGTAGTTCTTGCATTAGTACGCCGTATGCTTCACCGAAAGAAGCGTCACGGTGGTCAGATACTACCTCAACATTGTCAAGTCCACTAGCAGCACACCAGCGTTTTTGAGCGAAAGGCAAGTCCATGCTGACAGTAATAACTTTTACGTTATCAAGCTTTGCTGCCTCTTCGTTAAATTTACGAGTTTGTTGGTCGCATACTCCTGTATCAATGGAAGGAACTACGCTGATTAGTTTCTTGAATCCTTTGTAGTTTTCCAATGTTACTGGAGATAGGTCATTTGCAAGAACGGAGAAGTTTGGAGCTTGGTCGCCCACTTGCACTTCGCTTCCGATTAGTGTCATTGGGTTGCCTTTAAATGTTACGTTTGCCATGATAATTTCCCTCCTCATATTGTATGTACACTTGTAATAATAGCTATGTTTTGGAAGTTTTGCAATTAATCAAACTTTATTGTTGTGGAGTGGGAAGAGGTGGTTTCCCTTTACGGTCAAAGTTTGTCGAAGCGTGTAGATTTCTTGATATATCTCGAATTTTCTTGATATCCACCTTAGTTTTCTTGATATATCTTAATATTTCTTGATATCTCCCCTGAATTTCTTGATATATCGCAAAATTTCTTGATATCCGCCGCCTAGCCTAGTTCCCCCTCCACCTGTAGCCAAATAAAAAAGCCAACTGCTGTGCAGCCGGCGTTTTTTAGAAGTCCAAGTCCTGCTTATTTTCATTGTAGGAATGATCAGAGTGATTCGCTCTGTTATGTTTATTGTTATTCAGCATATGTTGCACTTTCTCAACCGCCTGTGGAGCCAAATCCAGTAGTCTTTCATAGATACTCGTGCTTTCATCAAGATGGAGCATTTTCACTCCCTGTGAATTCACAATCAAGAAAGCGATAGGAGTGATGGACACGCCACCTCCACTACCTCCGCCAAACGGAAGCTTTTGCCCTTGGCTCTGGTGGTTGCCACCACCATCATTCCTCTCCGGACCTGATGAGCCTCCGCCTTGAAACTCACTTCCACCTGCTGCAAAACCAAAGCCGACTTTGGAAACAGTCAAAATAACACTTCCATCCGGTGTTTCTACCGGGTCGCCGATGATCGTATTAACATCAATCATATCTTTTAAATTTTCCATAGCTGTTGTCATTAGACTTTTAATTGGATGTTCAGACATATTGATCCTCCTTATTGCTATTACATGGATTTGTGATTTTCCTCTTTGGACAACATGGATAAAGGACGGGTTTTAAACTTAGGTCTACCGCCCTTCCAATATTTAACGATTCTTATTCCTGCCAACATAGCATACCCGATTCGAAACCGAATCATACACTTAAACATGGTTTGGGAAACAGTATATTGAAAATAAGGGGTAATGGAGAGTTCCGGTTTAGCTCGGAAGTCTGTATAATTGCTTAAAAACCCTACAATTCCCCCTTTGATTGACCATCCTGCCCCAACAAACATCCCAGTATGTGCTGCATCTCCTAGCCCAATATTGCTATGCCATTCCAGGTGTTTCACTTCCATTCTTGAAAGCAATCTCCTGACTATCTCATGCATCCCGACAACATGACGCACCAGTTCATATGTATCTTCAAAACTCTGCCATATCTCTTTTGGAGAAAAATCTTTCTCTTTTTGTTTACCTTGAGAAGGATCTCCGCCTCCAACTTTGGTTTTTTCCTCGACATGAATGGATGCTGTGTCTTTATCTACACTGATCAATGGAACATCAATGGTGTACCGCAACAATCCGTACCATGCACTTAGTTTCACTGTCATCTGATCATTATCTTGTTGATGATGGTAGTAAAAATGGATGGTAATTTTAGTGACGAGAACCATGACTAAGAGAAAAATTATAATGGCAAAGATTATTATGGCCCAGATCACACTTTCACACCCTTTCTTTCCCCTTCCATTATCTCCTAGCATAAAAAAAATAAACCTAAAGTCACGATGGACTTCAGGTTTATTACTTATTTTTCATGAACCACTGTTGTGTCTGCAATAAAGTCGTGCACGCCTTGCTTTTTGCTCGTGAAAGCAGCAACAAGGAATACGATATATGTTATAGGCGCATAAACTAACGCTATATATCGGCCTACACCTTCTCTAAAAAGAATCGTTTTCCATGAAAGGTCATTAGCTTTAAGGTCTACCACTCGTAATCCAAACACCATCTTACCCAATGTCTGTTTAAAATACTTCGTCATAAGAATAAAATACCCATATAGCACAATGGTTGTGGCAATGGTTGCAGGTGAGAACATAAAGCTTTGGCTAGTGGATATCCCTAGTAGTCTAAAAATCGGATATATCACGATCGCTCCGATGCTCCAAATGATTAATAGGTCTAATAGAAATGCCCAAAGCCTCATCCAGAACCCTGCATAGCGATATTCGATGACTCCTACTTCCTTCGCAGGCAACATCGTATCATTGCTGATCCTGTCTTCCCCTACGTTCACGTCCTCATGTATTACGTTTTCGTTTGTATACTCGCTATTCTGCTCATCTCTCATTTTTTCTTCCTCCTACTCTGCATACAAGTACATTAGTCTTGGAGAATTAGGTTGATTGATAAGCTTTGCTAACATCTGCATTTCAGACTCTGGCTTTAATAGTGATTGTACATTCATGCTGAATAAGGAACCCCAGCCCAGGTTTTCTGTATATTGAACAACTTGGACGTTCCCCATCTCATGGTCTTTTTTCATTGCCTCAATAACATCTTCAAAATACCCCAGCTCATCCACAATATTAATGTCTTTGGCTTGTTGGCCGTCATAGATTCTTCCGTCAGCAATTCTTCTGACCTCTGATTCACTCATGCCCCGGCCATCTACAATCACTTTTACAAATTGATCATACATATTGTCTACCATTGATTGAAGAATTTGACGCTCTTCCTCAGACATGTCTTTCGTTGGAGACATAATATCTTTATATGGCCCACTCTTGATGGTATCGAATTTTACCCCATATTTTTCAGCAAGCTCACTGTAATTAATTCCCTGCATGATAACGCCGATAGAACCTGTGATTGTCTCAGGTGAAGCGAAAATTTTGTTCGCCGGTGCTGCAATATAGTAACCACCTGAAGCAGCCATAGTTCCCATAGAAATATAAATCGGTTTTTCTGTTTCTTCTTTAATTTCCACCAGTCTTTTATGTATCTCGGCACTTTCTGATACACCGCCACCTGGTGTATTGACGCGAACAATAATTCCTTGAACAGTATCATCCTCTTTTGCTTGATCTAGCATTCTTAAAAATTGACGATGATTATAACCTGGTGATTGGAACACAGATGTTACATCGCTTCCTGTGTCCTGAATAACACCGTTAACTTCTAGAACTAGAATCTTACGGTTTGGGCTACCGTCTTCAATTACTTCCTCAATAAACTCTTCTTCCCCTCCAAAAATATCTGAAAAAGAATCAGATGTGGAGCTTTCTGCAGGCTTAGTTGCCAGACTTGTAATAATCGACACAAAAAATAATAATGCCGCAATACCTAATGCGGCCCAACGCTTTCCACTCATATCTAAACCTCCTAGTTGTTCGTACAGTACCTATACGTTAAATCGTTTCAAAAAGTTTCATCAAAATGGTAAACTTATCACAATATAGAATTGTACTAAATTTTTTTCCAAAAGGATAATGTTTTTGGATATTTTTTGTTTAAGTTCCAATTTTTATTATAAAGAGGAGGAAAAACAATGACAGAACGTCGTAAAATATTTTTCTTTTATAAAAGGGAAGAAGAGCTAGTGTCAAAAGTTGAAAAACTGGAGCAATTAGCAGTACAAAATAACTTTGAAATATTAAATGATCACCATAATGCCAACATTATCGTGGCAGTTGGAGGAGATGGTACATTCCTTCAAGCTGTTCAGAAAACAGGTTTCAAAGATGATTGCCTTTATGCAGGTATCAATGCTGGAGAAACTTCTAGTTTTTATTGCGACTTTCATATCGATGATACAGAGAAGATGGTCGAAGCGATGAAGTTTGAACAAATCGAGGTTAGGAAATACCCTACCATTGAAGTGACGATTGACGGCATTTCTTCTTTTCAATGTTTAAACGAGTGCTCTATTCGCTCTGCTATCATAAAAACATTCGCGATAGATGTTTACATAGATGAGCTGCACTTTGAAACATTCCGAGGAGATGGGATGATTGTTTCCACACCGACTGGTAGTACTGCCTACAATAAGTCAGTCCAGGGTGCTGTGGTAGATCCGATGCTCCCTTGTTTTCAGGTAAGTGAACTTGCTTCCATAAATAATAACAGCTATCGTACGCTTGGATCTCCGTTTATTATGGCAGGCGCTAGGAAGTTGACGTTAAAAGTTATTCAGGATGGAAATGATTATCCGACGATTGGGATTGATAATGAAGCTTTAAGCATTAAGCATGTGGAGCGGTTGGATATTCAGCTTACTGATAGGAAGATTAAGACTGTTAAGTTGAAGGATAATTCGTTTTGGGAGAAGGTTAAACGGACATTTTTATAAAATCCCTTGGTGCAACAACCAAAGGACACCGCATGAACGCGGTGTCCTTTTTGTATACTGTTTAACGCCGCTGTTGATTTCCGCAAATGGCTTCGCTTTCCGCGGGGCGACCTTGAGCCTCCTCACAACGCTTCAGGGGTCTCAACAATGTCGCTTCTTCCCCCGCAGGAGTCTTCGCCTTTTGCTCCAATCAACAGCTATAGATCATCATTCACTGTAGCTATTCTTAATCTCTTTCATACACTACCGTACCGTCGACGATTGTCTTTAGTACGTTTGTTTCTAGGATATCATCTTCTGTTGCTGTAAATAGGTCAGTGTCTAGTACTGTGAAGTCTGCGTAGTAACCTGTATCGATGACCCCTTGTTTATCCTCTTCGAAAATAGCTTGAGCACTACCTTTTGTGAACAGCCCGATTGCTTCATAAATGGAAAGACATTGTTCTGGTTGATAGACGATTTTATCCTCATCACCAGGGATTTGTCTTGTAACGGCAGCATGAATTCCTAAAATGGGGTCAACCGGCTCAATCGGAGCATCCGATCCTCCTGCACATATCAACCCTTCATCGAGGAGGGTTTTCCAAGCATACGAATAGTTCAGTCTTTCTTCTCCAAGGCGTTCAATAATCCAAGGAAAGTCTGTTGCCACAAAACGCGGCTGGATATCTAATATAAGTGGCAGTTTTTTGGCGCGATCAATAAGATCCTTGGTTAAAATTTGAGCGTGAATGAGCCTGTCTCTTTCCCCTTTTGGAGCAGGATGTTTTTCAAGGGCATCTAACATATATTCAAATGCACGATCACCTATTGTATGAACCGCAACCGTCATCCCATAGTCTCTTGCTTTTTTTACTAGACTGTCCAATTGTTCTTGTGTATGAATGGCCACCCCGGATGTTTCAGGAGCATCATTATAAGGTCGGCTTAACAGAGCAGTTCTTCCTCCGAGTGCACCATCAGCAAAAATCTTCATGGCGCCAAGGGTGATAAAGCCAGTTGTCTCCTTAAATGTATGTCCCTCTTCATGCATATCATCCACAACTTCATGATGTACCAGCAAATGCGCGCGATATTTTAACTTATCCCGTTCAATCACATTTTCAAATGCTCCAAATGTTTTCGTAAAACTGCCATAATAACTTAGGTCTTCACTATGACTTCCGACCAACCCAAGGCGCAAGCAATCCTCAATAGAAGTTTTCAAAGCATTGTACAAGTAACTTTCACTCGCTTTTGGTATCTTCCTTTTTACTAATTCCTGCGCTTGGTCAAGTAAGAATCCAGTCGGTTCATCATCGATATCTTTTACAATAACGCCTCCTGGAGGGTTTTCTGTTTCTTTTGTAATACCGGCAAGTTCCAATGCTTTACTGTTGACCAGTACGGCATGGCGACAAACTCTTGACAGGATCATCGGATGATTTGATGTGATTTCATCAAGTTCTGTTCTATGGAATATCTTTCGATCGACAAAATTATTTTCATTCCATCCCTCCCCGAAGATCCATTCTCCTTCAGGCGTTTCTTGAACTTTTCTCATCAATGCCTGTTTCACATCTTGGGGAGATGTAAAATTTGACAAGTCCAGTCGCAGCAGTTTCTCTCCATGTCCAATCAGGTGCATATGACTGTCTGTAAAGCCTGGATACATGACTGCCCCTTGTAAGTCTTGCTTCCGTGCATTGGGATATGTAAAGAAAAGGTCTTCTTGAAGTCCCATATCTTTAATGATTCCATCTTCCGTATAAACAGCTTCCACTGTTTCCGTTTCTGCTTTCATCGTATAAATCTTTCCGCCGTACCAAATTTCTCCCATGGTGATCTTTCTCCTTCTTTTTGTAAAATTACATTTAGATTATCATTTGTGCAGGCCAGGCACAAAAAAATCGCATTAAAAAAGACAGTATAGGTGGGGTCAAGGAATCTGATCCCCACCCATACTGCCTTACCTTTGTAAATTTTTCTTTATCAGGATTGTGCCGCTTGAGCCAATTCTTGTTGCCTTAGCTCTATTCTTCTTATTTTTCCAGAAGTAGTTTTCGGAAGCTCGGCAACATACTCGATTTTTCGAGGGTACTTATATGGGGCCGTCAATTCCTTAACATGCTCTTGAAGCATTTTAGTAACCTTATCTTCTTCCTGATCTACCCCGTCCTGTAACACAACAAAGGCTTTAACGATGTTTCCTCTTATTTCATCAGGACTAGCCACCACGGCGCATTCACGTACCATCGGGTGCTTTACCAACGCATCTTCTACTTCAAACGGTCCAATGGTGTAACCTGAGCTGATGATAATATCATCGCTTCTGCCTTCAAACCAAAAGTAACCGTCTTCGTCCTTTTTGGCTTTATCACCTGTAATATAGTAGTCCCCTCTAAATTGTCTGGAAGTACGTTCAGGATCTTTGTAATAGTGTTTGAAAAGTGCCGGCGTTTCTACATGTACTGCGATGTCCCCGACTTCCCCCACTGCACATTCTTCAGCATCCTCATTGATGATTGTTACCCTATTGCCAGGTGTCGGTTTTCCCATGGAACCAGATTTAATTTCCATTCCTTTTAATACTCCAAGTAACAGGGTGTTTTCCGTTTGACCATAGCCGTCTCGAACATCAACTTGGAAATGTTTCCGGAAGGTATCTATTACTTCACGATTTAATGGTTCCCCGGCTGATACTGCACTGTGAAGATGCGGTAGCTGATAAGCGTTCAAATTATCCACTTTCGCCATCAGACGATACTCTGTCGGTGTACAGCAGAGGACGTTCACTTCATGTTTCTCAAGAAGTTTCAGGTATGTGTTAGGATCGAACTTGCCATGATAGACAAATCCTGTCGCCCCAGAACCGAGTGTCGATAAGAACGGACTCCATATCCACTTCTGCCAACCAGGGCTTGCAGTTGCCCATACTACATCATTGTCTTCGATTCCTAGCCAGTTCTTGGAGGTCGTACGTAGATGCGCATAAGCCCATCCGTGAGTATGAACCACTCCTTTTGGATTGCCGGTTGTCCCTGATGTGTAGGATAGAAATGCCATGTCATCTTTTGAGGTGTTGGCAAAATCAAGTTGATCTGATTGTTTTTCCATCGCTTCGTGCAGGTTTGTCCAGCCCTTTTCTGCTAGTCCACCAACACTGAATCTTACCAGGTTGCCCACTTCCTCCAATTTATCTGCCTGTTCCACAAATGGTTGATATGTAATGATCCCTTTTACATCTCCGTGTTCAATTCGGTATGCAAGGTCTTTTTCTCTTAACATTTCAGAACATGGAATGACGACTATACCCGCTTTCAGTGCTCCAAGATACACCTGATAACTGTCAATCAGCCTTGGCATCATGACCAGGACCACATCTCCTTTTTGCAGCCCTTCCGAAAGTAAAGCGTTTCCAATTTTATTTGCAGCTTTCATTAATTGTTGATATGTTACTTGTTCTTTCTCCCCTTGCTCGCTTTCCCAAATAAGTGCGAGCCTTTCGCTGTCTTGTGCGTACTTTTCAACTTCTTCAACCAGATTGTACTTTTGCGGTGCTAAAAGTTCTTCTCTTTTCATATGAAGTCATCCCCTTTGTAATAGTACTATCTCTATATTACAAAATTTTTTAAATAATTTGAATTATTTTGCGGAAATTTATATAAAAATAAAACACCTTCCCAAAAGAAGGTGCCTCTAACAATAGTTATTGCTCATTCGATTTAACCGCATGTTTTGGTTCGTTGCGGCGTTTTCTTCCTTGTTTCTTCTGTTGTTTTTCCACTTGATTTTGCTCCTTCATAAAAAAGCACCTCCAAGATTAGAATAGAAGAAAGGTGGGGTTTCCCCCACCTCGTAGCCATTTTATATATTATTTTTGGTAACCGCCACTGAAGCTTTGTTCAGCCATTTGAACTAAGCGTTTAGTGATTTCTCCACCAACGGAACCGTTAGCGCGAGCAGTTGCATCAGGACCAAGTTGAACTCCGAATTCAGAAGCGATTTCGTATTTCATTTGGTCAAGAGCTTGTTGTACACCAGGTACAACTAGTTGGTTTGAACTGTTGTTTGCCATGTGTTTTCACCTCCTTGTGAATATAGAATGTGTAAAAACACATGGCATCATTCATGTTTTAAATATGGTAATTCTTCACAGTATCCATCAGTTAAAATAAATCGTTGATGACACTATCTTCTTCTTGCTTTTTCCCTGTTATTAGTAGCTTTTCAGTGCGATCGACTGCATCGTTCACCATCTTATCTATATCAAAAAAGCTTTCATAAAAATTGATTTTTTCCTTTTTCGGCTTCGTTTTAGGTGCAGAAGGAGTGAAAATGGTACAACAGTCTTCATAAGGACGGTTGGAAATTTCCAACGTATCAATATGTTTGGCAATATCCATAATTTCTATTTTGTCCATCGTAATGAGCGGACGAATGATCGGTGTGGAAGTAACCTCATTAATCGTTGACATGCTTTGCAAAGTCTGACTGGCCACTTGTCCCAAGCTTTCTCCAGTTATAATTGCAAGCCCTTGCTCTTTTTCACAAATTTTGTCGGCTATCTTCAGCATAAATCTTCTGGTGGATGTCATCGTATAGTTTTCAGGCACTTGCTTTTGAATCGCTACTTGGATATCTGTAAAGGGAACGATATGCAGATTAATGGAGTGTCCGAAATCTGTCAGTCTTTCTGTCAGTTCCACTACTTTCTGTTTCGCACGTTCACTAGTGTACGGAGGGCTGAAGAAGTGGACAACTTCTAATCTAATTCCACGTTTCATTGCCAAATATCCTGCTACAGGACTGTCAATCCCGCCAGATAGCATGAGCACACCCGTTCCACTTGTCCCAACCGGAAGACCTCCTGCGCCTGGAATATCCTTACAAGTAATGTAGGTAGCATCCTCTCTCACTTCAACCCTGACATTAATATCAGGCTGTTTTACATTCACCGTTAAATCTTCGGTATTACGTAATAGATGCGATCCAATTGCATGGTTTAATCCATTGGTATCAAGTTCAAAGTTTTTATAAGCCCGCTTGGCCGTCACTTTAAACGTCTTTCCTTTGTAAGGTAGTGCCTCGAGAGCAAATAATGCTCCATTTTTCATTTCTTCTAACTCTGTTTTCGTTTTTACTGCAAGGCTGAACGAGTGGATGCCAAAAATGCTTTGAAGTCTATCCAAAATCTGTTCATGAGGCTCTCCATTTAATTTAATGAACATTCTATCTCTGCTTTTTTCAATAGCGACCTTTGGGAAGTCTTTAATTTTTTCTAAAATATTGAAACTAAGACGTTGGACAAACTGCTTTCGGTTTCTCCCTTTAGTAGACAGTTCACCAAATCGGATTAATATGTGATCATAGTTCATGTTCTTTTACCTCGTTACTTCTTTTATAGTGGTGATGGCTTGGATAAACTCTTGTAAAAATAATCGTATCTCTTCTTTTGTTGTACTGTATGTCATACTTATTCGGATGGCACTTTCCGCCTGTGCCCTCGTCACTCCCATTGCCGTTAATGTCTTGCTGGGTGCTTTTCGCTTGGAAGAGCAGGCAGAGGTTGTAGAGACATAAATATTTTTTGTGCCTAATGCATGGACAAGAACTTCTGACTTTATGCCCGGAACGGAAAAATTGACAATATGCGGAGCGCTTTGATTTCTGTAAGAGTGGATAAAAACTCCCTTTATCTGCTCCAACTCATCAAGAAGATAGTGCTTTAATTGAAGTAAATTAGATAAGTGATTTTCACTTTTCTCCAAGGTCATTCGGAGCGCTTTCGTCATGGAAACAATTCCCGCTACGTTCTCTGTTCCAGATCGTAACGTCCATTCCTGGTCTCCTCCGCTGAGTATTGGATGAAGTTTGACACCATTTTTTGCAATCAGGATCCCGTTTCCTTTTAATCCGTGAAACTTATGAGCCGAAAGAGAACAAAGGTCTATTGTGTCCATTCGTAATGGAACCTTGCCAATTCCTTGTATATGGTCAACATGAAAGCTTGCATTTAGGTGGTTCTTGAGCATTTCGCCGATTTCTTCTACAGGTTGGATTGCCCCGGTTTCATTATTTACATGAATGATGGAAACCAACACCGTTTCTTTTGTCAACGCTTCTTCTACTTGTTTTTTCGTAATTCTTCCTTCCTTATTAACAGGAAGAACTGTCACTTCAAATCCTTCCTTTTCCAAATCCTTTATCGCATTCGTTACAGAAGGATGTTCAATAGAAGTTGTAATGATATGGTTGCCTATATTTTTTTTACTCAGAGCACATCCTTTTACTGCCAAGTTGTTACTTTCTGTTCCACCTGAAGTGAAAATGACTTCCTTATGATGGACATGCAGCAAGGATGCAATTGTCTCCCTTGAACGGTTAAGCAGCATTTCTGCCTCGCCGCCAAGCGAATGAAGCGAAGATGGGTTTCCAAAATATTCTGTGGACACCTTAAGAAAAGAATCCACCACTTCTTTATATGGTTTAGTTGTGGCGCTGTTGTCTAAATAAATCATGGTCATCCTCCATAGTTCTGATGAGGAATTTATATCATCAATTAATATAGATAATATTTTCTTCTAAGCGAATATTAATGTTAGCACATTTTATAACCTTGGAAAAGAAATCCCGTCCTTTATATGACCATGAAAGAGGTATTTATTAGAAATATTACCTTTTCCCTTTCTATACATGTATAGACATGTTACACTAATAATTGTTTTTCTAATATATTGAATTGTTGAACTTTTATGTTATTCGACAAATTTCATCAAAATTATGGTAGGATGAAAACGTATTCATTTCATTTTCTCATCAGGAGGATTTTCATGCATAAAAAAATATATACAAATAAGGATATATTGGTATTGGGACTAATGTTGTTTGCCTTATTTTTAGGTGCCGGGAATATGATTTTCCCTCCATTACTTGGACAAGCAGCCGGTGATAACGTTGGAATATCTGTTATAGGTTTCTTGATTACAGGAGTTGGCCTTCCACTACTTGGAGTAATGGCCATTGCTTACACAGGTGGCGACCTTCAAACACTAGCTAATCGTGTACACCCAATTTTCGGAATTATTTTTACTATTATTATGTATTTAGCGATTGGGCCATTCTTTGGAATACCGCGTACAGGTACTGTAGCCTTTGAAATCGGTGCAACACCTTTCTTACCTGAATCCGTTAACCCACAAGGTTGGGCACTCTTTCTGTTTACTTTAGTATTCTTTGCTATTACGTATTATCTTGCATTAAATCCAGCAAAACTTGTTGATCGAATTGGGAAAATCCTGACCCCCCTTTTGTTACTTGTTATTGGCATTCTTGTTGTGAAGAGTATCGTCACTCCGATGGGTGCTATTGGTGCTCCAACCGAGCCTTACCAAGAATCACCTTTCTTTAAGGGCTTCCTTGAAGGCTATCTGACAATGGACACCATTGCAGCTTTAGTTTTCGGAATTGTTGTAATATCTGCAATAAAGGATAAAGGTGTAACAGATAAAAAAACGATTACTTCTCTTTGTTTAAAAGCAGGATTTATTGCCGCAATAGGTCTTACTATCGTTTACGGTGGGTTATCTTACCTTGGCGCAACAAGTCTTGATGCAGTCGGAGCTGCAGGAAATGGTGGACAAATATTATCAGGCTCAGCCAATTATCTTTTTGGTTCTATCGGAGCTGTTATTTTAGGTCTTGCCATCACGTTTGCATGTTTGACGACATCTGTGGGACTTGTATCTGCCACAAGCAAATTCTTTTCTAAAATCATGCCATCTGTATCTTATAAGGTATTTGTTGCAATCTTATCCATCTTTAGTTTGGTTGTGTCTAATGCCGGGCTTGAGCAATTGATTACCATTTCTTTACCTATATTGATTATGATTTATCCATTAGCAATTGTACTGATTGTCCTTTCGTTCTATCGTTGGAGAAATGAATCATTTGTATATGGGTTTGCCTTACTATTCACAGGCATTGTAAGTTTTGTGGATGGATTGGCTGTGGCTGAAATCAATATCACATTTCTACAGAATATCTTCAGCATACTTCCTTTCTATAATGAAGGTGTAGGTTGGTTGGTACCGGCCGTGATTGGTGTGATTATCGGACTTGTCGTTGGGGCAGTAACAGCCAAGCAATCTAATGAAAGTATTGCTTAATATCTATAAAGAAAAGGCTTGGATGTGAGTATCCAAGCCTTTTCTTATGGTTTGTTTTTTTCTAGAAGGGAAAGCAATTGGTCGATGCCAATGCGCTCATCCTCAATGTTCCACTCTTTGACCATTTGTTGAGTGAGCCCGTCTTGATGAAACTGTGGGATCATAATTTTCTCTTCCCTTACTTGGTCTACAGTAGGAAGAGCGTCTGTTTCTTCTTCCTGGGAAGGGAAAGAGATTGCAGGTTGTGCAGTCTCTTCTTTCTTTTCCTGAAAAGATGCGTAAAAACTGTACCATATAAAGGTCCCGCTGATGAGCAGGATGGCTACAAGGAAAGTTTGCGCGTACTTCACTTGTTAACTTTCCTTTTCCAGTACTTTTTCAATTTTCTTCAATACACCTGGTTCTACCTTTTCTAACGAAGTAGCTGCTTCTTCCAAAGCATTCTTATATTCATAATTTCTAAATAACTGCTCAGCCTCTACCAAGCTTTCATGAATGGAAGGATGTTTGCTTCGATATCTATTTCCATACTGGATGACACTTTCCGCCAAGTAGGCATGATCAAGGATTTCCAGTGCTTCTTCATGACATTTTTCAACACTTGTCACAGCTTCATAAAGCACCGTATTCACTTCCACGATATTTAACGGTTTTTCTTCCAATTTCCCCGTTACAGCCTTCAGCTGATCATTCGCCAAAGAAAGCTCTTGATACACGCTTTTCGGCAACCCAGGTATGTTACTTTTTTCGATAGAACGCTTTACTTCAAATAACATTTTTCTTAAAGAATTCAACTGCTCCCTTGCAGCCATTTCATCCTTACGCAATGCCATCAAACTTTCTGTATATTGTTGATGGATCTCCTGAAGAGAGTTGATTTGCTCACAGATGTCCTCTAGCTCCTCTTTCAATATGCTGAAGGCAATGGTCTGATCAAGAAGGTGGCCACTGAGTTTCTCATACCTGTCATTCAGTGCGAGCATAGATTCTTCTATTCTCTGTTGTGTTTGAATGTCTTCCTGTTGAAGCTGATAGCTCTCTTGCACCACATAGGTTTCTTGTTTTGTCTTCTCACTTGCAGAAGACAAGGCAATCAGGATAGCTTCAACAGATGGAAGTTCTTTTACGACATAGTGTTTTGCCAAGACTTCTTTTTCAATCAGGTCATACAGCTCATCCATTTCTGTTTTAATGAGCTCGATTCCTTCTTTTGCTTCTAAAGCTTTTGTTTCCATAAGCAACTTCGTAGACTGCTTCAGCTTATCTTGAAGGCTAGCAATGCTTTTTTCCAGATTTACATGATCAAGGATGTACCCTTCAGCAAGCATTTCCTTATAGCCCGTTTCCACTTCGGCAAGTTGACTAGGAATGACAGACTGACATTCAATCAAAAGTCCTGGAATATGTTCTAGTTTGATTTCAAAACCTTCTAATTCTTTCTCAATTTTCGTAATCAACTCTCTGGCAACTAAATAATCTCCATTGGAAATAGATTGATTAAATTCTGCGAAAAGCTGATGAATCTGTTCCAGTTCTTTCTCCAATAAAGGGGTTGTGCTTCCATACTGATGGCGTTGGTTCAGCAGCTGCTTTTTAAAATTAGAATATTTTCCTTCCAATTTTTCATTTTCCTCTGCACTTTTTGCTTGGCTGCCGATCAGTTCATCTAACTCATCGTAAATAGCTTTAATTTTCAATTCAATATCCTGAAGTTTGCTGTCAGCAATCGACAATACATCTTTTGCTTTTTTGAAACGATACTTATCTACAAAATCTTCTGCATCAAAGAGGTATTCTTCGATATTGATAAGTTCTGTTGATAAAATATTGTCCCATTGATAACGCCAGTTCTCAAAAAGTTGTTCTGTCTGACCAGTCATGTTCAAATCTTTCACTTTGGAAAGTTCTTCTGATACTGGTTTGTTCATGATCGACATTTTCCAGTTTTCCAATCGGTCCACTTCTGTATAGATTTTCTTTCTCCTAACAAAACTAATGCTGATAAAAATAACTACTAGTCCTAAAATCCCAATAATATATTCCATACCTAGTCCCCTTCTACCCGGATGGTGGTTCCTGTCTTCTATGTACATTTTTCATCTTAATCCATGATTCATCTATGTATAAAAAAGCTAAATGGGTCAATATATATTCCACGCCCATTTTATTTATATTTCAATGTTTTTATGATACCATGTAAACGACATTTTTTGACCAATATTTTTAATTTTTTTACATATTTCTTCTAGTATCGGAGGGTTTTTCTTGATTATCGACAAACATGTCCATACCCCCTATTGTCCGCATGGTAGCACAGATACGATTGAAAAGTATATTAAACAAGCTTTACAACTAAAATACAAAGAAATTTCCTTTACAGAACATGCCCCACTACCGAAGTCTTTTATCGATCCAGCCCCTGACCGGGACAGTGCAATGGATTGGGTAAGCATTCCTGCCTATATGGAAGAATTGAATAAAATAAAATCCTATTACTCATCTACCATCAAAATCAATATCGGACTGGAAGTTGACTATATTGAGGGGTATGAAAAAGAAACACGTGATATTTTAGGAGAGCTGGGACCGCTTTTGGATGACAGCATATTGTCTGTTCACTTTCTGAAAAAAGACGAGGCGTATTATTGCTTGGATTTCAGTGAAGAGGAGTTTGAAAGAATTGTTGGGGTTTTCGGTGGCCTTCCATCTGTTTATGAATCTTATTTTTCAACTCTCTTAACATCCATTAACAGCGACTTAGGCCCATATAAACCGAAAAGAATCGGCCATATCACCTTGGTGGAAAAGTTTAAAAAACGCTTTCCTCACACGAGATCCATCCAGGAGTATACCGTCCCTATCTTAGATGCCATCGCTTTAAAAGGGTACGAACTGGACTACAATGGTGCAGGATTTGTCAAACCTTTGTGTGAAGATTCCTATCCTCCGGTATCCGTTGCAAAAGAAGCACAAAAAAGAAAAATCCCCCTCGTGTACGGATCCGACGCACACACAGCAAAAGGACTCGGCCAAGGCTATGAATGGATTGATAAAGAATTGCTCTTTTAATGAAGCATAAAACAGAGAGGGGTTTCCTCCCTCTCTATTATTGTGCAATTCTTTCCAGCTGCTGCTGCTGCTCCTGCTCCACAAACACAGACTGCTCCAACCACTTAACAATCACCTTCTCATACTGATCCACAGCAGACGTCTCATACGGCATAATATGCCAAACCTCCGCCAAATACTGCGACTGCAAAAAAGGCGTACTGATCATGCTCTTCAATTGCATCACTGCCATCAGAACAGAAGGAACCTGAAACTCCTTCTTTTTATGCCCCTTTTCCAGAATAGCTTTAAAGTAATACTTTTCCTTTGTCAAATACGTAGACATGATTTCCCTGACAAGAATAGAGTCAAACGTAAGTTCCCGATAGACATACCTTGCCAATTGACGATTTTCTCGATGAAACTGCATGGACTTTTCCACACACTCCAAAAGGCATTCCTTTGCAGTGTAAGTGGACATTTTCTTGTAGACCTTTTCTAAAATGGACACGTACTGATCAAAGAAACTGGATAGAAGATGTTCTTGCAGACCTGCTTTATTATCAAAATAATAGGAGATGTGCCCCACGTTCACATTCGCTTTCTTGGCAAGTTCCCGTACAGAGGTTCCATCAAACCCTTTCGTGTTAAAAAGAATGATTGCTGCATCAATGATTCTCTGCTTTGTCTTTTCCATCTTCTTCACCCTTTCTGGTGATTTCGATTCTTAATTATTGATTTCGTGAAGATGAACGTATATCCTTTTATTAAATGTCGACAACTTCATTAGGGATTCTACTTTTGTTGTTGTTTTTCCACAATTAGTCATGAAAATGCGAGGGGATTATGATGTTTCAAGTCGAAAACTATAAAGGTACGAGAGAAGAAAATTACGAACTTGTGCTTAAACAATTGCAAGCACTTATTGCCGATGAGCCTAATTTCATTGCCAACCTTTCCAACGCGTCCGCATTGTTAAATGTTTTTTTAACAGAAGTAAATTGGGTGGGCTTTTATTTAACAGATGAAACGAAACAAGACATGTTGGTATTAGGGCCGTTTCAAGGTTTACCTGCATGTGTAAGAATTCCATTTGGGCGTGGTGTGTGCGGAACAGCTGCATCTTCAATGGAAACACAGCTTGTGGCAGATGTGCATGCTTTCCCGGGGCATATCGCTTGTGATGCTGCATCACAGTCTGAGATTGTTGTTCCGATGGTAGTTGATGGTAAGATTATCGGGGTTCTTGATATTGATAGCCCAATCAAGAATCGTTTTGATGAGCTGGATAAAGTATATCTAGAGAAATTTGTTTCTATTTTGCTTGCTGATGCATGATAAAAAGCGTCTAACCTTAACCACAGGGTTAGACGCTTTTTCTAGTTAGACCGTTCCTTTTCGCTGCAGGCACTCGCTTTCCGCGGGGCGACCTTGAGCCTCCTCACTTCGTTGCGGGGTCTCAACATTGTCGCTATTCCCCCGCTGGAGTCGAGTGCCTTCCGCTCCAATCCACTAATTCTTATAACCTATCTAGTGCTTGTTTGAGGTCCTGCCATATGTCTTCTTTGCTTTCTAGGCCGACTGAGAGGCGAAGTAGACTTTCTGTTATCCCCATCAGTTCTCGGTTTTCTTTTGGAATAACCGCATGGGTCATGGTAGCAGGATGTTGGATTAATGTCTCCGCATCTCCTAAACTTACGGCAATTTTAATCAGCTGCAATTCATTTAGTAGCCTTTGCGCTTCTTCTTTTCCACCTTTAATGGTAAAAGAAATAAGCCCCCCGCCCTTTTTCATCTGCTTTTGCATGATCGGATATGCTTCACTTTTCTTATCACCTGGATAAAAAACCTTCTCTACCATTGGATGTACCTCTAATTGTTCAAAAATATATTCGGCATTATCACAATGGCGGTCCAAACGGACATGCAAAGTTTTCAGGCCACGAATTAGGAGCCACGCATCAAATGGTGACATGACGCCACCAATATCTTTTAATGTGGTCATGGAAATTTCAGAGATCATCTCTTTAGAACCTACAATCAGGCCAGCTATTACGTCCCCATGACCGCCGATGTATTTAGTCGCACTGTGGATCACAATATCACAACCAAGATCTAGTGGCTTCTGCAAATATGGAGAGCAGAATGTATTATCCACGACTACCTTAATATTTTTTTCTTTTGCTATGGAAACAATAAGCTCCAAATCTATTAATGCCATCGTTGGATTGATTGGTGTTTCCACATAGATGCAAGTCGTCTCCGGTTGGATGGCTTCTCTGATTTCCGATTCTGTCTGCATGGTACAAAAACTGTGTGACACATTATATTTATCTTTCAATAATTGTAATAAGCCAAATGTACATCCATAAATTCCTTGTGAACAAAGAATATGGTCGTTACTTTTCGTTAATGCAATTAATACAGCAGACACTGCTGCCATGCCCGATCCGAATGCAAGACCCGCTTCTCCGTTTTCGAGAGCCGCTATCCGTTCCTCCAGCATTTTCACCGTCGGGTTTCCAAGTCTTGAATAAATATAGCCTTCTTCTTCTCCAGCAAACCTGTTTTCCCCTTGCTGTGCCGTTTGAAAGGAAAAGGTAGAAGTTTGAAAGATTGGTGGTGCCAAGCTTCCCTGATAAATGGAACTATCATACCCATGGTGAATAACTTCCGTCTCAAACTGCTGTTTTTTCTGCTTATCCATAAAAAAATTCTCCCTTCCAATTTCCCATCCATTACTAGCATATGGCAAACACCAGAAAAATGAAAGCGTTTTCTTTGGAGGTCAATAAAATTAGTTATATAATAGAAAACCGTGCAACGCCAGGTCCTTTTTTTAGTTACTTGGTTATGCTCCGCTGTTCCTTTCCGCAAATGGCTGCGCTTTCCGCGGGACGGTGCTTGAGCCTCCTCGGCTTCGCCTGTAGGGTCTCAAGCTACCGTTATTCCCCCGCAGGAGTCTTCGCCATTTGCTCCAATCCACAGCTAGAAATTCCGTTAAAGAAACGTTAAATCAAATTCAGTTAATTCGTTTAGATATCTTTCTTTAACCTTTAGGTGATTGAAATTACCTTGTTGATTGGAGTGGAAGGCGCGTAGACGCCCGTGGGAGGAAGGGACAGGTGAGACCCCGGAAGGCGAAGCCTGGGGAGACTCACGGACCGCCCGCAGGCAAGCGAAGCCCCTGGAACGGAATCAACAGGATTTTATACTTTCTTAACTTTTAATAAAAAACCCTTCATCTTTGACAGGTGAAGGGCATGGTTATGGCATTAGCAATTATCAGTTCTTCACTTTTTCACTTGATTCAGAAGCAGCTTCTATACATAATTGATCTTTCCCTTGATCCTTGGCTTTATAAAGGGCATAGTCTGCTCTGTGAAAGAGATCCCTCGGCGAATCCTGAGTATTCTTGTTCCAAAAGGAAAGGCCGCAAGAAACTGTTACACCCGGGTCAGTCTCTTCCCTGATCTTTTCTATGATTCTAACGACAATACTCTCCCCTAGATTTAAATCCACTTTCGGTAGATATATTGCGAGCTCTTCTCCACCCCATCTTGCTCCAATATCGGTCTCTCTAATATTTGATTTGATAATATTGGCAACTTGGATGAGGATTTTATCCCCTACTTGATGACCATATGTATCGTTCACAATTTTAAAGTCATCAATATCCAACAGGATGAATGTACCATAGGAATCATTTTTCATCGATTTCTTAATTTTATCATCCAAATATTTTCGAGAATAAAGTTTTGTGAGATAATCCGTAATCACATATTTCTCCAACTCTTCTCGTAACATGGAGTTATTAAAAGCCAAAGTCGAATGGTGAATAAGTGACTGCAACAGCTTAAATTGTTCAAAACTGAAAAAATACGGCAAGGGATGTGTCACGACACAAGCTCCTTTCCCACCATTCGGTATGAGCATGGGAATCACCATACAAGAACAAAACGGAAGGTCCGATAAACGTTTATGTACTCGGAGATCTCCGATGAAAAGCGGCTCCCCGTCAGAAAATAAAAACTCCTTCATTTGCGTTAGATACTCTTTTATATCGCTTTGCTGGAAGAATTCTGTTGAACCTGGCAAAATTTCCATCCCTTTTTCTTGATAAAAGACAAATGCTACTTCTTTTGCATGAAAAGACTGGAGGATTTTTTTAACCATAAAAGAGGTCACTTCGGTCAGCCTTAAGTTTGTATTTAATTGATGGGAAGTTTCATTGATCAGTTGTAAATCGGTTATTACCTGTTTGGATTGTTCATACAGTTGCGTATTCTCCAGCGCTGCACCTGTTGCGTCTGCAAGCAGTTTTATAAATTTGATTTCTGCTTCAGGAAGGGTCGCAGCGTCTAAGGAAATGATTTGCATGACACCATATACCCCTTGACCGCCTTTTATCGGAATATAGATATTCGCTCTTCTATCCTTAATAGAGTTTTCAAATTGCACCTCACCTGTCACATAAGCATTCATGGCACAAATATTGTTATCATCAAAATCCAATTTTTTAATGGGTAAATGTTTAAGATCATCATTATCTGAAGTTAATAAGAGTAGATAAGAAAAGTCCTCATACATTCTTTGTAACAGTTTGATCACTTCAGATAGAATTCCGTCCACAGACATTGCCGAATGAAATTTGGATGTAATGGCATACAGTTCTTCATATTGCTTTTCTTCGTATCTTTTAAATATGTATTGATTATAATGTTGAAAAATAATTGAGAGTTCTTTTGATATTTGATTGAAGCTATCTAATGGAAGAGGTACAGGAGAAAGAAAATGAAGGTCAATTTTGCCGATTGCATGTTCCTCATCAAAAAGAGGAATGACCACATTTTCCACATTACTACCTTCACTTGAAGAAATAGTATAGGAAACTGCCTGCTCACAAATAAGAGATTGATCTTGTGAAAGAAGATTCTCTTCCAACGTTACAATAGCCTGTTCTGCTTGGAGTTCTTCTTTCAATAACAGTTGCAACTGTGTGAGAAAGGTAGTTTGTGTTAGATTGGAAGACGAAAGGAAAAAATCAAATATTCTGCTTTTAATTTCGAGCATTTTGTTATTAGATTCCATTTTTTTCACCTTTTATATTACTTATTACCTATATTATAACTTTAAAAGGTAACAATTTCCTAGTATTATTTTACGGAACTAATAAAATCGTATTTTCATCAAACACAACAAACCAAAGATCATTCTGTTCAGAGAGTCGAACGACAGACAATGGTTCTTCATCAAGTTCCTTTTTTAGCACCGTACCATCTTCATTCTTAATTTGGAGTTCATACTGTTTAGAATCAACTTCGTTTATATCTACTGAAAATGTTGGCTGTTCCTTGCTGATATTTTTCTCTTCCCTTTTTACTTGCTCTAGCTCCCGATTATAATAAGTCCATTTGCTGTCTTCGGTCTTCAACCAAACTCCATCTGAGACTTCATCACGTTTTATATCGATCGGAGCATCTGCTAGATTTATGGCGTATTGGGTTTCAAAGCGATAGTTGCTTTCAACGTCCACTTCGTAAATAATCAGCATAGGTTGATTTTCATGTTCTTTTACCATGGCTAGCTTTGGTGCATGATGTTCTTCATTGATTTCCTGGAGAACGACAGTCATTTGTTTTACCTGGTTCTGTTCTGGTTGAACAACGGCTGGATCGCTGGTTGGAGTATATTGACTCACAAATAGATAGAGCGTTACTGCAGCAATCGCTGAAATAATGCTGAATCGGATCATTTTTTCCTTGCCTGTTTCTTTATACATCTTCATTCCACCTTGATATAATTCTGAAAAAATTATATCATAAACTTCTGCTACTTTATCCTATTTAATGGTCCGCAATTTTTTAAAGTCCCCAACCTTTTCTAAACTATCCTTGACTTCATATCCATTTTTCCGATATAATAGCGTTTGTGTAAAATATTGCAGCCTATGTGGTATGCTATGTTGATTCATTTTGTTCCCCGTAACTAGTTTTCGGAGGTGTATCGTGTAACTCTTTGCTGCAGAGCGAGGATACATGAAAACAAAATGGTCAAGTAGATGAGTCACATCTGTTATTATTTTACAACAAATAATAACACGAAGGAGGAGTCATTCATGGCTCGTTATACAGGTCCAAGTTGGAAACTCTCTCGCCGTCTAGGCGTTTCATTAAGCGGTACAGGTAAAGAATTAGAAAAGCGTCCTTACGCACCAGGACAACACGGTCCTAACCAACGTAGAAAGCTTTCTGAGTACGGCTTACAATTACAAGAAAAACAAAAATTACGTCACATGTACGGCGTAAATGAGCGTCAATTCCGTAGCATTTTCGATGCTGCTGGTAAAATGCAAGGTAAACACGGTGAAAACTTCATGATTCTTTTAGAATCTCGTTTAGACAACCTAGTTTACCGTTTAGGTCTTGCTCGCACTCGTCGTGGAGCTCGTCAATTAGTTAACCACGGTCACATCACGGTTGATGGATCTCGCGTAGACATCCCATCTTTCCGCGTGAAGCCTGGTCAAGTAATCGGTGTTCGCGAAAAGTCTCGCAACCTAAGCTCTGTTAAGGAATCTGTAGAAGTAAACAACTTCGTACCAGAATACCTAACTTTCACTGCTGACGCTTTAGAAGGTACGTTCACTCGTTTACCTGAGCGCTCTGAATTAGCTGCTGAAATCAATGAAGCACTAATCGTTGAGTTCTACTCTCGTTAATAGTGATGACCTTAAAAACAGGACGGAATTTTCCGTCCTGTTTTTTTATTGCCTAAAAGGATTTTTCCATTCCATCAATGTGGCATAGTTACGTGAGTCTTCGTCTTCTAAGTAATTTTTGACCACTTTCACAGGGGTTCGTCCACAGTGTAAAAGGAACGTGAGGACGGGATCTTTGATATCGCCGTTAACCACTTTTTCCAGATAGTCTTCTGCTGACATTTCATCCTCATACTTATGGAAGCGCGGCATCCTTCCGCCACCCAATAAACGTTCCATCCCATGTTGAATGACAATTTCATACATAGATTGCATGAGCCACTTTCCAAGTCCTAGTTTGCGGTATATTGGACTTACGCTTATATCCACCACATACAAGGTGTTGCCTTCAGGTTCATGGTTTCTGATATAGCCATTATCCGTAATGTGTTCCCAGCTATGGTCTGGCTCACCTGGAGTATAATTCACACGCAAACCCGTCATGGATCCAGCAATCCACCCGTCAATTTCTACACACAGAGCTCCTTCCGGAAACAAATCCACATGGTTCTTCAGCTGTTCCTCATTCCACCACAACTCTGACGGAAAAGGTGGCGGAAAACATTCCTGCTGCACGCGAATCAATTGCGCGAAGTCCTTTTCCTGATAGTTTCGGATAGTGGCTTTAACCGGCTTGTCTTGATTAAATACGTAAATTTCTTTTTTATACAATACTAATCCCCCCCTCACTATACAATTAAGTCTACCATCTATTAATCTTGCCTGTTAGCGATTACTGAAACCTTTTCTGAACTGCCCCCTGTCAAGTAGACACTTGAAATAATAAAACAAGACTAAGCTGTCTTAGCCCTGTATTCTAAAGGGCTAAGGCCGTTTATACGTTTTTGATAGCGGTCATGATTATTTCACTTCACGGACGTCTTCATACTGTCCATGAAGACATCTCTCACTCCATTTTCACGTCACTGAAGTCCTCATACCGTCTATGAAGACATCTCTCACTCCAATTTCACTTCACGCACGTCTTCATACCGTCCATGAAGACATCTCTCACTCCATACCGCCTTCTCTGAGGTCCTCATCAAGAAAGTTTGCGCTAATTTCCTACCACACCCAAAAAAAAGACTGCCCATACGGACAGCCCTCACAAAGAATTAGTATTTAATAAGGAAGTATTTCTTCTTCCCTCTTCTTACAACAGTATATTGCCCCTCAATACGGTCGTTTTCACTTAACACATATACAAGATCCTGAACCTTCTCTCCATTGATGGAGATAGCACCATTTGTAATATCCTCACGTGCCTGACGCTTAGAAGGTGCAATCTTACTCGCAACCAACAGTTCCACTAAAGCTAATTGATCTTCATTTTCCACTGTAAAAGAAGGCACATCTGCAAAGCCTTGTTTAATTTCATCAGCAGAAAGTTCAGAGATGGATCCACTGAACAATGCTTTAGAAATGCGGGTTGCTTGTTCTAGAGCAGCCTCACCGTGTACCAACTTCGTAACTTCTTCTGCAAGACGTTTATGTGCAGAACGTTTTTCTGGCGCTTCTTGCAATTCTTTTTCAAGCTCCAAGATCTCAACACGCGACAAGAACGTAAAGAACTTCAAGTATTTCACAACGTCACGGTCATCTGTATTGATCCAGAATTGGTAGAACTCGTATGGAGACGTCTTCTCACGGTCTAACCAGATTGCTCCGCCTTCTGTTTTACCGAATTTCGTGCCATCCGCTTTTGTCACAAGAGGAATCGTCAGACCAAATGCTTTTGCATTTTCTTCAGATTTACGGATTAGCTCCATTCCTGCCGTGATATTTCCCCATTGGTCGCTACCACCAATTTGAAGCTTACAACCTTGACCTCTGTATAAATGCAAGAAGTCCAAAGATTGAAGAATCATGTAACTGAATTCCGTGTAAGAGATTCCAGATTCAATGCGAGATTGAACGGAATCTTTTGCAAGCATGTAATTAAGACCAAAGTTCTTTCCAACATCACGTAGGAAAGAGATAACATTCATTTCCCCAATCCAGTCATGGTTGTTTGCAATCACTGCTGGATTTTCCGTCGCTGTGAAATCCAAGAACTGAGAAAGCTGTCCTTTAATTCTGTTGGACCACTCTACTACGATGTCAGATGTATTCAGAGTACGTTCCGCTTTTTTACCACTTGGATCCCCAATTAATCCGGTTGCTCCCCCCACCAATGCGATTGGATGGTGACCTGCCTGTTGGAACCTTCTCAAAGTAAGGATTGGCAACAAGTGACCGATATGCAAGCTGTCCCCTGTCGGATCAAAACCAGAGTACAACTTCACCTTTTCCTCCGATAATAGCTTCGTCAAACCCTCTTCATCCGTCACCTGATTCACTAACCCTCTAAACTGTAAATCCTCTAATAAACTCATGTTAGACACTCCTTTTTTCTTTAAAATAAACACAAAAAAACCCATCCCTCCTGTAAAAGAAGGGACGAGTTTATACGCGGTACCACCCTAATTGAAAAGCAGACAAATCCGCTTTCCCACTCAAAAATGTAACGGTTCTCACCGTCTCCTGCTACTAAGCCCATAACTTGGCCGTTCCCAAAAGATGCTCGAGGAGGTAATTCATCCAAACAGGTGTACTGATTCTCACCAACCATCAGCTCTCTTTAAGCATGCCTATTTGTACTACTTATTCCTGTCTTAGCACATTCTATAACTAATCAAAAATTTATATAAAGTCTTTTTACCATAAAAAAGCGTATCATGTCAACTGAAAGATTAAGAAAATTTTGGAAGAAAACAAAAAGTTTGTCGCTATAAAACCTCAATATGCTATAATTAGTATGATTTGCCGGGGGGTAGATAAAATATGTCAAACTACGACAAGTTCAAAGAAAAATCACAGACCTTTTTTCAATTTTTTATAAATAATAGGACGAAAAAAGGCGCCAACATTACATATTTAGTAGTGTGGAATCTCATTCTTGTTTTTCTCGTGATCGGCGTGATCGGCGTTTCATTCGCTGGCGGTGCAGGTGCAGGTTATTTCGCAGCACTCGTCAAAGAAGAACCTGTTCGTTCTTACGAAGATTTGAGAAAAAACATTTACAACTACGAAGAATCTACAGAAATGTATTTTGCAAACGACGTTTATTTAGGAAAATATCGAGCAGATCTACTTCGTGAAGAAGTGTCCCTAGATAACGTATCGGAGCATTTAATTAACGCACTTGTCTCTACAGAAGATGAGTACTTCTATGAACACGAAGGAGTTGTACCAAAAGCGATTGTCCGTGCCGTTGTTCAAGAAGTAACAAACTCCGCCAACCAAACTGGTGGTAGTACGTTGACACAACAGTTGATAAAGAATCAATTGCTAACTAATGAAGTCTCCTTTGACCGTAAAGCAAAAGAGATTCTGCTTGCGTTACGCTTGGAAAATTACTTCTCCAAAGAAGAGATTCTGGAAGCGTATCTGAATGTATCACCATTTGGGAGAGATTCATCCGGTAGAAATATTGCTGGTGCAAGAACAGCCGCTGAAGGTATTTTCGGTGTGGATATTAGTGAACTATCTATACCTCAAGCAGCTTTTATCGCAGGCTTACCCCAGAGTCCATTCGCCTACACTCCTTTTACGAGAGCAGCTGAAGTGAAAACTCCAGAAGGGCTTGAACCTGGCTTAGAAAGAATGCGATATGTACTTCACCGTATGCATGAAATGGGACATATTGATGATAAACAGTACGAAGAAGCACTTGCCTATGACATCACAAAAGATTTAGCAAAACCTGAAACATTTGCAGTAGAGCAATACCCTCATCTCACATTTGAAATTGAAGAACATGCACGTGATATCATTGCAGTGCAGCTAGCTCTCAATGATGGCTATGAAAAAGATGAGTTAGAGAACAATGTAGAATTATATAACGAATATAATGAGATGGCCAACATCGCGTTAAGACAAAATGGGTATAAGATTCATACAACAATTGACAAAAACATCTATGATAATATGGAAAAAGTTAAAGATGATTTTGAGTTATATGGACCTACTTATGATTACGAAGATAAAATTGACCCAGAAACTGGCGAGTTGAAAAAGAACAATGTAGAACAAGTGGGAGCAGTAATGATAGAGAATAAAACTGGTGCCATCAAGAGCTTTGTTGGAGGACGAGATTTCTCAATTTCACCTGTAAACTTCGCAATGGACACCTATCGTCATAATGGGTCTACGATGAAGCCCCTACTTGCAATAGCACCAGGTTATGAGTGGGGAACCATACAGCCAGGATCAATGCTGGCAGACCTACCATACAGTGTTTCACTCCCTGGACAAGAGAATTGGGCGCCTAGCAACTGGAATAATGTTGTGAACGGTCTTGTAACTGTTCGTGATGCAGTTAGACTTTCCCACAATCTTTCTACAGCTCGTGCATATATGGAGATAATAGACAGAAGACCAATAGAATTTTTATTCAAACAGGGCTTTTCCGAATTAACTGAAGCTGAGGGGGAATATCCTTCTTTAGTTCTTGGATCGCCTACACACGGAATTAGAGTAGTAGAAAATACAGCTGGATATGTGACCTTTGCCAATGAGGGAAAATATGTAGAGCCGTATTTAATTGAGAAGATTGAAACTAAAGATGGACAAGTTATTTTTGAACATAAAGTGGAACCTGTTGAAATCTACTCACCACAGACCGCGTACCTCATGATTGATACGATGAGAGATGTATTCAAAAGAGGTACTGCCATGGAAGCAAACAAGAACCTGAAGTTCACTTCTGACTGGTCAGGAAAAACAGGTACTACTCAAAATACGGAAGATGTCTGGATGATGGGTTCAAATCCTAATATTACTTTCGGTTTATGGTTTGGGTATGATGAAAGAAAGCCGCTTAAGAGTCTAGGCGACTGGGGACAGCATACAGCTACAAAAAGAAGTCAAAAGCTATGGGCACAGCTATTGAATAGTGCTTATGATGTTAACCCTGAATTAATTGGACCTAGTGGCCAGTTCGAGATGCCAGGTGGAATAGTTCGCCGGAGTTATTGTAAGCTATCTGGTATGCTTCCATCAGATTTGTGCCAGAAAGCAGGTCTTGTTGGAGAAGATCTTTTCAATGCAAAATATGCTCCAACAAAAACAGATGATAGCTTAACTACAGGAAAATATGTCAGAATTGGTGATATTGCCTATGCACCATTAAGTTCAACACCTTCCGAATTCGTAAAAGAAGGACCGATGATTAAACCTGACTTTCTTAAAAAACTCCAAGTCGGCAGCCTAGAAGAACTTTCTAAATATATGACGGATAAGAATATTTTCGATGGATTAACAGTTCTTTCAAATGACCCTCTACCTGCTAACGGTTCGGCACCGAATCAAGTTGGGGGTGTGAACGTATCCGGTTCGACTTTAACGTGGGCCTCAAGCTCAGAAAAAGATGTGATTGGATATTACGTCTACTATAAAGCAAACAGCTCAAGTTCCGCTCGAAAAATTGCATCCGTGCAAGCTGGTGACAACATGAGCACGAAGCTCTCTCAAAAATCCGGTTTCTTCTATGTTACAGCTGTTAATGCTAGTGGAAAAGAATCATCTCCATCAAGCTCAGCAAAACTTGGAGATCCAGATAAAAAAGAGGCACCAAAACCTAAGCCAAAGCCAGATCCTAAGCCACCTTCCAATGGTGGAGGTAATGGAAACGGCGGTGGAAACGATGGTGGAGGAAATGACGACGATGATGACGGCGACGATAACTCTACAGATCCTCCACCAGATGATAGTGGAGACGACGGGGAAGATTGATTTTCTCTCATAAACCACTTAAAAGGCACTTGACCCGCGAAGGTCAAGTGCCTTTTACATTTTACATCAATGCTTCTGCCTGCTTCTTTTTACTACTCCAAATGTTTGCCGCAATAAGCACAGTAAGTGAAGTTGTGATAAGCGTCCCATGCAATATCCAAACCATCTGTGGCATAGTAAGAGCTTTTAACAGGATTGGGGCAACGATAAACCCAAGTGCAAAACCTAATGATTTCAGCAACATCCCCACCGCAAAAACTCTTCCTCTTATGTAATTGTCCGACTTCTGAAGTATGCTTGCATGTAAAGTGGTAAAACAAGCATCAAAAATTCCTGTTAAAAAAGCAAAAAATAAAATGATGCTAACAAATGTATTTGATAAAAAGATGATAAAGCCAAGTGACATGAACATGGCGGATATGAAAAATACAGAATAGATTTTCTCACTTCTAATGATTTTAAGTTTTGGTATGGTGTAGGTCGCAAGGACGGAACCAATTCCCCAAACACCCCAAATCATTCCGTAATAGAAACTTTGACGCTCCCCGTCAATCTGCTCAGCCAATAAAGGAATCCCCAAATTATGCGAACTACCTGCAAATGAACCAACCAGAAATACTACATTGATCATGAGAAGCATTGGGGCTAATTTCAGGTAACGGTAAACTTCTCTTGTATCCGTGAAAACGGACAGAATATTATTTCTAAACCCGCTGCCTAGCTCTTTGTTTTTTTTAGCTGTTGTAGCATCCCACTTCATTCTCCAAAGCACAAAACCAGACAACAAATAGGTTCCAGCATCAATCATCAAGGTATATTTATATCCTAAAATTTCTGTAATAACCCCTGCACCAATAAATCCGGTCACAAGGCTGACGGATGTCAATCTCGCAATAAGTGAGTTCGTTTCAATTATTTTGTCCTGACCGAATATTTGCGGAACCTCCGCACTGAAACTTACCATAAAGAAACTGTTAATAAATCCGATTAATGCGGATACCACGAGGATCATGATCGGATCTGGAAAAGGTATCAATAAAAGAATTAGCCCCGCTCTTAAGATATCTGTCACAAGCATGATGGTTTTTCTGTTCCATTTATCTGCCGCAACACCACTCACTAAACTTGCCAGAACACCCCCGATTGTTCTAGCTGCCATCGTTGCAGCCAACCAGACAGGGCTCCCCGTTGCTGCATATACCACTACATTCAATACAATCAAGTCCATAAAAGAACCAAAGTCAGATAAAGCTTTTGTGTATAAAAATAATTTGTGTTTTCCCATCGCTATGTCCCCTACTCTCTATGTATGTATATATATTACTCTTGTAGGGTATTATTTCGCAATACGAAATTTCGGAAAATTGTATATATTAATGTTCAATCTTTTATAGAGGAGCTTCCACCACTTTTAATTCGACTTTCTAGCTGAAATAGATAACCTTCTACCACTTTTGTGCGACCTTCTACCTTTATATAGATGACCTTCTACCACTTTCACGCAACCTTCTACCTTTTAAACATAACCTTCTACCACTTTCACCCGACCTTCTACCTTTCAATAAAATTCGAAATAACAAAACACCGCACCTCTCCAAAACATCCCCCCAAATAAAAAAACAACAACCCACCGCAAATACGGCAGATTGTTGTTTTTAAGTCAAAACTCATTAGTCTTCCATCGTAGACAAATCACCAGTAGGCAGATCCAGCTCCCACGCTTTTAACACGCGACGCATAATTTTCCCGCTACGAGTTTTTGGAAGTTTATCACGGAATTCGATTTCACGAGGTGCAGCATGTGCTGCAAGCCCGCGTTTAACAAACTGACGAATCTCTTCTTTCAGTTCGTCACTTGCTGTATGACCATCACGAAGCGCAACGAAGGCTTTAATGATTTCGCCACGCACCGGGTCCGGCTTTCCAATTACTCCGGCTTCGGCAACAGCAGGGTGTTCCACAAGCTTGCTTTCCACTTCGAACGGTCCGACACGCTCACCTGATGTCATAATTACATCATCGATGCGGCCTTGGAACCAGAAGTAACCTTCTTCATCCATATAAGCAGAATCCCCTGAAACATACCAGTCACCTGGCATGAAGTAGGACTCATACTTTTCTTTGTTATTCCAGATTGTGTGCATCATGGACGGCCAGCCTTTTTTGATGGCAAGGTTACCCATGCGATATGGAGGGAGCTCGTTTCCTTGATCGTCCACAATTGCCGCCTCTACTCCCGGAATGGGTTTGCCCATGGAGCCAGGCTTGATTTCCAATGCTGGATAGTTACAAATCAATTGTGCTCCTGTCTCGGTCATCCACCATGTATCGTGGACGCGTAGATTGAAGACTTTCACACCCCAACGGATTACTTCTGGATTCAATGGTTCGCCGACACTCAGAATATGGCGAAGGGAAGATAAATCATACTTTTTCACTACTTCATCCCCTGCTCCCATCAACATACGAAATGCTGTTGGTGCGCTGTACCATACAGATACGCCATAATCTTCAATTGTCTCGTACCAGGCTTCTGGTCTGAAACGGCCGCCAACGATTACATTGGAAGCTCCTACAAGCCAAGGACCGAAGATACCGTATGCTGTACCTGTTACCCAACCTGGGTCAGCCGTGCACCAGTACACATCTTCTTCCTTAAGATCCAAAACCCATTTAGCTGTTTGATAGTGCTGAATCATGGCATTATGGACATGCAGCACTCCTTTTGGCTTGCCAGTGGATCCGCTTGTATAATGAAGCACCAAGCCATCTGTCTTTTCCACCCATTCGACTTGAAGTTTTTTACTCGCTTCCTTCATACGGGAGTTGAAATCGATGTAAGGCCCTTCTTCTTTCACATTTTCCCCTACAAGTACAACATGCTTTAATGCCGGCAGGTCATCAAGTGGGATACGATTAAGCAGTGCTGGTGTTGTAATGATTACTTTTGCTTCACTATCTTCTAGGCGGTCTTTTACAGCGCCTTCCATAAATGCCTCGAACAATGGTCCGACAATTGCTCCAAGCTTGATAGCTCCAAGTGCTGCAAAGTATAACTCAGGTGAACGTGGCATGAAAATAAAGACACGGTCTCCCTTTTCCACATCGCAAGTCTGTTTCAAGATGTTACCTGCTTTGTTGGACATATCTTTCATTTCCTTGAATGTATACTTTTCATCACGTTCTGAATCACGGTAATATAGTGCTACTTTATTTTTTCGTGCTGAGTCTGCGTGACGGTCGATGGCTTCATGAGCAACATTCACTCTCCCCGTTTCGGAAAAACTGAAGTTCTTCTCTACCTCTGACCAGTCAAAATTTCGGTAGGTTTGTTCATAGTCTTCTAGATTGTAGTTCCCCTTCGTCACTGGTAACGCTTCCACTTTCATCCACAAACACCCCTTATGTATATTTCTACACTTCTATTATAGTACAGATAGAATTTTTTCTCAATTTTTTAAAAATTAATAGTATTGCATGAATAATTTTGTTTTTTCTAGTAGACTAGAGGTAGAGGGAGATGAAAGCGTTTTAATTCGCTTGTGTTTTTCTAGTAAAATGAGAAAATATAATTAGAAGATTACTATTATTCTTGTAGGTAAAAGTAGGTGGAGAGTTAGATGGAGCACAGAAAAACGTATAATGCAAAGGAAATTAGAACGAAAAATAGCCGCTTGATCATTGAAGGACCAGTAACACCAGAGAAACTGGCAAGCTATGAATTTCATAAAGACCTTGTTGCATTTAGACCTCCGGAACAACAGCGTAAGGCCTTGATTGAAATTGCGGGCCTTCCAGAGGGAAGAATCATCATCGCAAGAACACACGATACAATCGTTGGGTATGTTACCTATCTCTATCCTGATCCAATGGAAAGATGGTCAGAAGGGAAAATGGAAAACCTTATTGAACTTGGCGCCATTGAAGTAGTACCGGAAGTTCGCGGTTGTTCCGTTGGTAAATCCCTGCTTCAAGTTTCCATGATGGACGATATGATGGAAAATTATATTGTCATAACCACAGAATATTATTGGCACTGGGACTTAAAGGGCACTGGACTTAATGTTTGGGAGTATAGAAAGATAATGGAGAAAATGATGAATGCCGGCGGTTTGGAATACTATGCAACCGATGATCCAGAAATCAGTTCCCATCCTGCCAACTGTCTGATGGCCAGAATAGGCAAAAACATCGACCAGGAATCTATCCAGAGATTTGATCAACTGCGCTTTCACAACCGCTTTATGTACTAGCATATAATGTTTTAAACGGAACTTCTTTTACAAGGAGGAAAGACCATGATTGTAGAAAGAATTATGAAGAAAAATGTCCATACATTACTTCCAACAGATACTGTGGAGCATGCGCTTCATCTTATGGAAGAAAAGAACATCCGACACATTCCTATTGTAAACAATATGATGCAGTTGGTCGGAATTATTTCTGATAGAGATGTACGTAACGGTTTGCAGGCAGCATTATATGAAAACAGTGCGCAAGAAGACTTGCAGCAGCCTCTTTCTAAAGTAATGAAAACAAATTTATTAACAGGACACCCCCTCGATTTTGTAGAGGAGGTCGCTGCGACTTTTTACGAATATAAGATTGGTTGCCTTCCGATTATACAGGACTCCAAACTCGTTGGGATTGTTACAGAGACAGACCTTCTCTATACATTCGTACAGTTAACAGGAGCAAACCAACCCGCCTCACAATTTGAAGTGAAAGTCGAAAACATTTCCGGCAAGCTTGCGGAAGTGACATCCATATTAAAAAAGCGAAAGTTAAATATACTCAGTGTGCTTGTCTACCCTCATCAAGACGAGCAGTTTAAAATACTTGTCTTCCGGGTTCAAACGATGAATCCTACAGGTGTCATTCATGACCTCCAGGAGGAAGGCTATGAAGTATTATGGCCGAATTTGCCGGGTGTCACATCATGAAAAAAGCAATCTTTGTGTATTCGGATGATTTTCAGACCTATAAGCTCAGTGAAAATCATCCATTCAATCAACTAAGAGTCAAGCTCACTTATGATCTGCTTCATAAGAGCAATCTTCTTTCTGCTCAAGATATTGTTCCACCGAGAATGGCAACTGATGAGGAATTAGCGCTTATTCATGATCCGCGCTATATAGAGGCTGTTAAATTGGCTGGAAAAGGTTTATTGCCAAAAGAGAAAGCAAACAATTACGGACTTGGTACAGAAGATACGCCTATTTTTCCAAGTATGCACGAGGCAAGTGCCCTGCTCGTCGGTGGAACTTTAACAGCTGTTGACCAAGTAATGACAGGTAAATCTGAGCACGCTTTGAATTTAGGCGGAGGTCTGCATCATGGTTTCCGAGGGAAAGCATCCGGATTTTGTATTTATAATGACACTGCTGTGGCAATTAAGTATCTTCAAGAAAAGTATGGTGCCCGGGTTCTATACGTCGATACGGATGCCCATCATGGCGACGGTGTTCAGTGGGCTTTTTACGAGGATCCCAACGTCTGTACCTTATCTATACATGAAACGGGCAGGTATCTATTCCCTGGGACCGGCAATGTGAATGAACGGGGGCAGGGAGATGGATATGGTTATTCTTTCAATATTCCCATCGACGCCTTTACTGAGGATGACTCTTTCTTGGAGGTTTATGAACAGGCCCTTACAGAGGTGGCCAACTTCTTTAAACCAGATGTCATTTTAACGCAAAATGGTGCAGACGCCCATTACTATGACCCTCTCACCCATCTGTCCACTTCCATTAAAGTGTATAGGGAGATTCCGAAGCTTGCTCATAAAATTGCCCATCAATATTGTAAAGGTCGCTGGATTGGTGTTGGAGGGGGAGGCTATGATATTTGGAGAGTCGTTCCACGGGCATGGTCTCATGTTTGGTTAGAAATGATAGAAAAGAACAATGTGCACGGTTCATTGTCAGAAGATTGGATAAACGAATGGAAAGACAAGGCACCTGTGGAATTGCCTGCTGCATGGGAAGACCAACAGGACCTATATAAGCCTATTCCACGAAAACAGGAAATTACGGAGAAAAATAAACAGCTTCTCTCAAAAGCTTTATACCCTATTAGCCATCTGAGGACCGATAATAATTCACAGATTGGCTAAAGAAAAACCAGCACTACGCCGTTTAGCGTGAAGAGCTGGTTTTTCGCATTTTTAATTTACTGCGACTTCTTTTTGAGGATCAGAGATGACTATTTCTACTCTTCTATTTTTTTGATAATTAGTATCTGACGTATTGTCTACAATCGGCCTTGTATCACCATAACCTACTGCGCTGAAGCGCTCAGGATCCAATTCATGAGATTCAACAAGGTATCGAATCACACTACTAGCCCGTGCTGCAGATAATTCCCAGTTGGAAGGAAACTTTTCTGTTGAGATTGGTCTGTTATCGGTATGTCCTTCTACTTTGACCAGGTTCGGGATTTTCGTTAATAATGTTCCGACTTTATCGAGAAAAGGATGTGCAATTGGAAGGATTCTGGCTTCAGCCGTCTCGTATAAAACCTTTTCTTCTAGCACGAGAACGATGCCACGCTCTGTTCTGTTAGCAACCACTACATCCTCGAGGTCATTTTCTGCTAAAAATGTTTGTACCTCCACAAGCAGCTCTGCCAAACTATCTTCATTCTCTTGCGTTTGTTCCTCGTTTTTCGCTACATCTTCTTGGTTATTGGTCGACTCCGTATTCACAGAGAAATCTGTCGGGTGCTCAAAAGGAACAGCAGAAGGATTATAATCTAAGATATTTACTTGCTTAAACGATTCCGCTACCGCTTTAAACTTTACCAAGTCAATTTGAGACATAGAGAAAAGCAAGATGAAGAAAACCAAAACCAGCATGAACAGATCCGAAAATGTTACCATCCAAATGGGTGCTCCTGGAGGTGTGCCCCTCTTTTTCTTTCTTAGCATCATCGCACACTTTCCTCCAATGCCTCCATTTCCATTACTTCTTCTTGTACGCGGTCACGCGAAGTAAGGAATGCGGATAATTTCTCTTCCAGGATTTTAGGATTCTGGCCAGACTGCACCCCAATAACACCCTCTATAATAATTTGTTTGAGAAAAACTTCTTTTTCTGTTTTGTTTCCCAATTTATTGGCCATAGGAATGCAGATTAGATTGGCAATCAGGGACCCATATAATGTGGTCAAGATAGCGATGGCCATGTTTGGTCCCAAGGTAGTTGGATCATTCAGGTTGTTCAGCATTAAAACTAGTCCGATCAGGGTTCCAATCATTCCCCAAGCAGGTGCATATTCCCCTGCCTTGTCCAGGATGGTTTTCCCTTTTAAATGCCTCTCTTCCATTGCGCTTATTTCTGCATTCATGATGTCATTGATGACTTCTGGCTCAACTCCGTCAACGGCGAGAAGTATCCCTTTTTTAATAAATTCATCATCCACATCTTCCAATTCTGCCTCTAAAGCAAGTAGGCCTTCTCTTCTTGCTCGATCAGCAAGGCGGACAAATGTGTTAATCAGAACAGGCAGTTCCATTTCCTTACGGGAAAATGCGGCTTTTACGACTACGGGTACAAGCTTCAATTCTTTCATATTAAAACTAATGAATAGTGCCCCTGCCGTTCCCCCTAATACAATGAACAAGGACGCAGGATCCAGGAAACTTGCTAATCCTGCAAGACCGTTTCCGCTTAATATTCCAAACATTATCATCGCCAAACCGAGAACGATACCTATTGGTGTTAACATATCAAACTTTTTCATACTTTCTCCCCTGACCTTAAACGCTCTTGTTTGTTTTTAAATTGACTTACTACACTAACTCCCAGTTTCCTTTCGTTGCAGGTGGTCGCTTTCCGCGGGACGGTGCTTGAGCCTCCTCGGTTTCTCCTGTGGGGTCTCAATCTACCGTTACTCCCCCGCAGGACAAGGAAAGCTCCGCAGCAATTCATCGCACGAAGAAAATGCGTTAGCATTTTCGAGGAGTCTCCCACCTTCCACGCCAGTCAACTGGGGATAGTGGATTAATCAATTGATTGTCGTTTTTAGATAAAGAAAGAGGACAAACGTTTTGGTGGTTGTCCTCTTCTTTTACTATCTATATCGACAGTATTTTTATTTTGTTGAGCGTCTAAATTCAATTCTATGTGGAAGTACGACAGTTTGGTCTTCTACTTTCTCTTTGTTCATAAATTTCGTTAATAGTCTCATGGCTACTGCCCCGATATCATACATCGGTTGTACAACTGTAGAGAGCTGCGGACGGACCATTGTTGCCAGTCTAGTGTTATCAAAACCGATTACTTCAATATCTTCTGGGATGTTTAGTCCGTTGTCCTGAGCACCATGAATGACTCCCAAAGCCATTTCATCCGTTCCAACAAAAATGGCTGTTGGACGATCCTTCATTCCGATAAGTTTTTCCACAGCTTCTATACCGGAATCGTAAGAATAGTCACCTTCTATCACGATCTCCTCATCATAAGAAAGACCTGCTTCTTCTAGTGCACGTTTATAGCCAGTCAATTTTTTCTCACCGTTGATTGGTTCTTCAAAAAGACCTGACACATAACCAACTCGTTTATGCCCTTTTTCAATTAATGCTGTTACAGCGTCAAAAGAGGCTTGAACATAATCAATGGTCACTGATGGCACTTTATTGTCCTTTTCAATCGATGCTGCTAATACAATAGGTACTGGTGATCTTTCAAATTCAGCAGCCAGTTCTTCTGTTATATTACCACTCATGAAAACAATTCCATCTACTTGTTTGCCAAGCATCGTGTTTAACAGGTGTAATTCCTTGTCCACATTTTGATCGGAATTGCTTAAGATAATATTGTATTTATACATCGTTGCAATATCTTCAATTCCGCGAGCAAGCTCTGCATAGAAGATATTGGAGATATCAGGGATGATAACTCCTACTGTTGTTGTTTTTTTGCTTGCTAGCCCTCTGGCTACTGCATTGGGACGATAACCAAGACGTTCAATTGCTTCCAACACTTTTTTTCTTGTGGTTGGTTTTACATTCGGGTTTCCGTTTACTACTCGGGAAACCGTTGCCATGGAAACATTCGCTTCTCTTGCAACATCATAAATCGTTACATTCATTCACACACACTCTCCTTCTATATACATGCATCTATGTAAGGCAATATTTAATAAGATAAATTTGGCAAAATAACGCATTTATCTAATAATCATACGTTATTCTAAGCAGACAAGCAATGAATTTACTATACTCCTGCTTATATCTTTTGCTAAATGTAAATTTTTTATGAAAACTTATGAAAACAGACAAAGACGAGCGTTCTGCCCGCTCGTCTTTGGTGAAATCTTATTATGATTTGTATGCGTAGTGACTGCGCAATTCAGTGATGAACTCATTGAACTCATCGATGTCCATCTGCTGTGCCGCGTCGGAAAGTGCTACTGCCGGATCAGGATGAACTTCAGCCATCACTCCATCCGCACCGATTGCAAGTGCTGCCTTTGCTGTAGGCAATAGAAGATCTTTTCTACCTGTGGAATGTGTTACATCCACAAATACAGGTAAATGAGTTTCTTTCTTTAAAATTGGTACAGCAGAGATATCTAATGTATTACGTGTAGCTTTCTCATACGTTCTGATTCCACGCTCACACAAAATGATTTGGTCATTACCTTGAGAGATAATGTACTCAGCTGCATTGATGAACTCATCAATCGTAGCTGCAAGTCCTCTTTTTAGAAGAACTGGCTTTTTCACTGCACCAGCAGCTTTCAATAGTTCAAAGTTTTGCATGTTACGTGCACCGATTTGGATAACATCTACATAATCGCATGCGACTTCAATATCAGCAGGGTTGATGATTTCACTGATGATTGCCATATCGAACTCATCACCAACACGTTTTAATATCTTTAAACCTTCTAATCCCAGTCCTTGGAAGTCGTATGGAGATGTTCTTGGCTTGAATGCCCCACCACGCAGAAGTTTAATTCCTTGCGCTTTTGCTGCTTGGGCAACTTGGGCAACCTGTTCATAACTTTCAACTGCGCAAGGGCCGACGATGAAGTTTTGAGATCCATCGCCAATTTTTACTCCTTTTACTTCAACAACCGTATCTTCCGGTTTTTTCTTACGGGATACCAGTAAAGCTTTTCTATGATCATCTTTTTGCAGTTCAAGACCTGCTTTGAAAATCTCTTTGAATAAATGCTGTAAAGTGGAAGTTTCGAAAGGTCCATCGTTATGTTCCGTGATCAGGTCCAACATTTTTCTCTCACGGACAGGGTCATATCGATTTACACCTTGCGCCTCTTTAAGCTTTCCAATTTCTTGGACAAGCTCACCGCGCTTGTTAATAACCTCTAATAGTTGTAAGTTTAGTTCTTCGACTTGTTTTCGCAAGGCATCTAATTCGTTATGACTCATATAATTTCATCCTTTCTGTATTTATAACAGTACCGAGTTGTGGTACATTTCTATTAATTAGTTATTATAAACGATGACTTTCTGATTGTCACGGATTTTTTCTTTATTAATTAAACGCTTTTAAGCGGTAAAGTATTATATGATGCTACATAGGGATGGTGAATCTTCTTTGATTTTCGCATTGGATATTGGAACAAGGTCAGTGGTAGGACTACTGTTAGAACAAGATAAGAGTAAGTTCCGCATCAAGGATATAGTAGTAAAAGAGCACGAAGAACGCGCCATGTTGGATGGTCAAATTCATGATATTTTGGCAGTTTCTAAAGTAATTACATATGTGAAAGAAAAGTTAGAAGAAAAACATGGACCATTAAAAAAAGTATGTGTCGCTGCAGCAGGAAGAGCCTTAAAAACACAGACGGCCTATGCGATTCAAGATATTAAAGGGAAAGCACTTTTTACAGAAGACGATATATTTTTATTAGAACTTTCCGCTGTTCAGGAAGCGCAAAGGAAGTTACTCCAAGAAAGTGAGATTGACTCAGCAAACCAATATTTCTGTGTAGGATACTCAGTTCTAAGGTATTACTTGGATGAAGAAGAGATTGGCAGCCTGCTCGATCAAAGAGGGGAAAAAGCATCTGTTGAGATTATTTCCACATTCTTACCTAAAATCGTAGTAGAATCATTGATTTCAGCCCTTCAACGGTCGAACCTTCAACTTGAAGCCCTGACACTTGAACCGATTGCAGCGATTAATGCCCTCATTCCTCCTTCTATGCGAAGATTGAATATCGCCTTAGTAGACATTGGTGCTGGTACATCTGACGTGGCCATCTCCATGGATGGGACTGTCACTGCATACGGAATGGTCCCTGTTGCTGGGGATGAAATTACAGAAGGTTTGAGTGATGCTTTTCTACTTGACTTCCCACAGGCCGAACAAGCAAAACGCGACTTGCTCCATAAGGAGGATATTACCTTTACCGATATTCTTGGCTTTGAACAAACTCTCTCCAAACAAGAAATGGTAGATCAGATTTACTCCTCGATAGAGAAACTCGCTTCCTCTATCACAAAGGAGATTAAGAGGCAAAATAACCAAATAGCCCCTAAAGCTGTCATGCTTGTGGGAGGTGGAAGCCTTACCCCTTCTCTCCCTTTGCTCATTGCTGAAAAACTGGGCTTACCTGAAAATCGTGTAGCAATTCGAGGCGTAGACGCGATTGGGCAATTGGATCAAACAGACCTCCCTGTAAAAGGACCTGAATTTATCACGCCTATCGGGATTGCCATTGCTGCAAAGGAAAAACCAATCGAATACGTTTCTGTCACCGTCAATGAGCTTCCCGTTCGTTTATTTGATGTGAAAAAGCTGACCATTGGAGACAGCCTTTTAGCTGCGGGGATTAGCATCAACAAATTGGTTGGGAAGCCAGGCTTGGCATTAATGGTTGAGGTGAACGGGAAAGGAATTACATGTCCAGGAAGTTTTGGCGAAGCACCGAAGATTTTAAAAAATGGACAGCCAGCTCAAAGTTTTGATCCTATTGAAAATGGTGATGCCATTATGGTGGAAAAAGGCGTGGATGGAAAAGCAGCCGCGATTACTGTCCGTGAGGTTGTAGGAACAACGTTACCTATCGTTTCCGTAGCTGTAAACGGCAAAGCTGAAGCTATCAATCCAAGTATACTCCTTAACGGTCATCCAGTCTCATTGGACCAACAACTCGAAGACCGCGATAAGGTTACATTCACCTACCCGGAAACCATAAGGGACCTTCTGTTGCAGAGCAATGAAATTGCAGAAAAGGATCTTGAGCCATTTCACTTATTCATAAACGACGAGAAAACCAACCTTTCACCATTTTCTGTCCAAGTGAAGAAGAATGGAAAACAAGTCACTTTACATGACCATTTTTCCAATGAAGACAGTATTGTCTGGGAAAAAGGAAGCACACCTACAGTAAAAATGCTTGCTATCAATCAACAGTATGAAACCAAACAAGAAATAGCCGTCACTTATAAAGGGCAAAGAGTTGTCTTGAGTAAGGTGTTGCTTGAATTTTATCGCAATGGGAAGTTGCTTGAAGAGGAGGATATCCTACATAGAGGCGACCACCTGCAAGTGATGATCAGGCGCAAGGAGCCATTCATTTTTCAAGATATGTTCCGCTTCGTCGATATAGACAGACCAAAAGGCGCTGGATCCTTTATGTTAAAGAAAAATGGCATGGAAGCCTCTTTCTACGACTTTATCGACCATGGGGATGAACTAGACATAGAGTGGAAAAGTAAAGTCCTAGAAGTCAACTTGGAAGATAAGGCTTGATCCAAAATAAAACGAACGTGCATAGTCGCACGTTCGTTTTATTTTACGTTCTCTTGAAGGGAAGAATGGGTAATCTTCCAGTGGGTTGCACTCCATGCAACTTTTCCATTTTTAAATAATAACGCTTGCGGAGATTCATGCTTTACATCAAATGTCTCCGCGATATGATTGGAGAGTGGTCTAGCTTCTTGGACATTTAGATAAAAACATGGAACCTGATCTTGGTCTGCTACAAAGTTTTCGAATTCTTCAAATGCTGCATGACTGATTGGACATGTTGTGCTGTTTTTGAAGAATAAAAAAGTATCATTTTCTTGAACGATCTGATCGAATTCTTCTACAGATTGTACGATAGTTTTGCTCATACTATTACACCCTTTTCTGCTTGTTTTAAGAATATGGCGGCTGACACCGCTGTTGATTTCCGCAAATGGCTTCGCTTTCCGCGGGGCGACCTTGAGCCTCCTCACAACGCTTCAGGGGTCTCAACATTGTCGCTACTCCCCCGCTGGAGTCTTCGCTTTTGCTCCAATCTACAGCTATAAATCTCTCAGGAAATTAAAAACGGCGAAGTTATCATACCACTTCGCCGTTTTATTCTCAAGTTATGAGATTGTTTATTTTTCTTCTTTGTCTTCTTCGTTTGCAGATAGCTTTTTCTCTACGTCTTCTAACGCAGCTTTTGTATCTTCAAGGCGCTTTTTCACTTCATCTGTCATTTCATCAGATTCCGTTTCAATAGCAGTAGCGGCTTCTGAAATGATATCTTGAACCTGCTCTTGCAGCTCCATGGATATATCGCCATTTTTCTCGCGCAATTGTTTTACTTTATCCATCACTTGTTGTGTTTGATCCGTAATGGCTTTAGTCAATTGGTTTTTCTTATCTTTGGCAGTTTCAGCTAACTCCGTTGTATATTCAGTAGCTTGAACCTTCCAGTTATCTGTTCGTTCTTTTAATTGAGTCGCCTGGTCCGTGATATCTTCACGAAGCTCTCTACCGGATTTAGGAGCCAGGAACAATGCAGTTGTAGCTCCCACAATTCCACCAATTAATGTACCGATTAAAAAGTCTTTCGTGTTAATACCGTCAGTGTTCGTGTTCATCTCTTTCTTGTTCTCTTCGCTCATTTCCGATTCCTCCTCAAATTTTGTTGATTTTGTTTTTCTGTTTTCTCTCATTCCATTTGTCGACAATTTCCATGGCCACATTAGACCATTGAACAACTTGCGACACCTTATCCTGGTTTTGATCTAGTTGATGTGCAACATTATTAGATAAACGTGAAACGGAATGATTAAATCCTTGAATGGAAGTTCCAACATCCTTTACAGCAGTTACAACCGTATTAAGTTGTTGCGACTTATCTTGAATGTCATCCATTAATACATTGGTTTTATGTAGGATCTGCTCTGTCTCGGATGTGATCCCTTGCATCTGTTTTTCAATTCCACCTAATGTACCGGCAACTTGATTTAAAGTGCCTTGCACGGAAAGAAGAGTTTTGGAAACAAATATAACCAATATTAAAAAAGCAATAGCTACAATAATTGCGCTAATGTAAAGCAATTCACTCAAAGCGACACCTCCTGGCTGCTGACGTACATACTTACTATTTACCCCACATACTATAGTTTAAACATTCTATACTCTGTTTTATTCTAGGACAAAGAGAAAATCCCTTCAAGAATTTAAAGAATTTTTAAAAATATTACTAATATTTTTAGACAAAAAATTCAACAAAATACGCGTAATCGGTTACAATAATGATGATACATAACCAATCTCTTAGGGGGCAATACAATGAAGGATCCACGGATTCAAACTCTTGCAAAAAATTTAATCAACTATTCTGTTCGTCTTCAAAAAGGCGAAAAGGTATTAATCGAGAACTTCGGACTGCAAAGAGAACTTGTAGTAGCACTTGTCGATGAAGCTTATAAAGCTGGCGGATATCCATTCGTTTCATTAAAAGATGTTCAGGTAGACCGCGCCTTGTTAATGGGAGCTCAAGAAGAACAATATAGCATGAAAGCTGATTTTGAAGCAAATGTAATGAAAAACATGGACGCGTATATCGGGCTTCGTTCTGGCGACAACATCGCTGAATTATCCGATGTTCCGGATGACAAACAAAAAATCCAGGGCAGCACGGTTGGAAAGAAAGTTCACCGTGACATCCGTGTTCCAAAAACAAAGTGGGTGGTTCTGCGCTATCCGAATGCCAGCATGGCACAGCTTGCAAAAATGAGTACGGAAGGTTTTGAGAACTTCTATTTTGATGTATGTAATCTTGATTATGGGAAAATGAGCAATGCGATGGATGCTCTTGTTGAGCTGATGAATAAAACCGACAAGGTCCGTATTACAGGAGAAGGAACAGATCTAACATTCTCCATTAAAGATATTCCTGCCATTAAATGCGCAGGGGAAATGAATATCCCTGACGGTGAAGTATACACAGCACCTGTGAAGGATTCTGTTAATGGTACGATTACGTATAATACTCCATCTCCATACCAAGGCTTCACATATGAAAATGTGAAATTGACTTTCCGTGACGGTAAAATCGTGGAAGCAACAGCCAATGATTCTGACCGTATCAATAAGATTTTCGATACGGATGAAGGTGCACGTTTTATCGGGGAATTTGCAATCGGTGTTAACCCTTATATCCAACATCCGATGCAGGATATCCTATTTGACGAAAAGATTGACGGAAGCTTCCACTTCACACCTGGCCAGGCTTACGAAGACGCTTGGAACGGTAACAACTCTGACATTCATTGGGATATGGTAATGATTCAACGTCCTGAATATGGCGGAGGAGAAATCTATTTTGATGATGTATTGATCAGAAAAGATGGGAAGTTTGTGGTTTCAGAACTTGAGGGATTGAACCCGGAGAATTTGAAGTAAGCATTTAACTTGGACCACTCACATGGGAATGTGGGTGGTTTTTGTGTTTCTAAGTTCTTTAAAACTTCATCAAGACTTTTAACTCTTCATTTTCTCGCAGCCGATGTCTTTATGACCACTATCAAGTAGTTAGTCGGTAATCCTCGCTGTTCCTTTCCGCGAATGGCTGCGCTTTCCACGGGGCGACCTTGAGCCTCCTCGGCAAGCCTGCGGGGTCTCAACATTGCCGCTACTTCCCCGTAGGACAAGGAAGGCTTCGAAAGCGATACTTCGCACGAAGAAAATGTGTAGCATTTTCGAGGAGTCTCCGCCATATGCTCCAATACACAGCTAGAAATTACGTTAAAGAAACGTTTTTGGTTTTTCAGTAACTCGGTTAGGTAGTTTTTTGACTTTAGGGTAAATGAAGTCTTGTTAATTGGAGTGGAAGGCGCGCAGACGCCCGCAGGCAAGCGAAGCGCCTGGAACGGAAATCAACAAAATTCTAAATAAAACCGGCTTCCCCTCTACCTGAAGGAAAGCCGGTTCTTATTTATTCCACTTCGTGTTGAAGGGACTTTTCATATGCTTCTTGGAACTTGGTGACATCACCCGCACCCATGAAAATAATGACGCTATTTTCATGCTTCGCCAATAATGCAGTTCCTTCTTCTGACAAGATTTCTGCACGGTCTATTTTATCCAACAAATCATTGATCGTAAGCTTTCCTTGATTTTCACGGGCAGAACCGAAAATATCGCATAGGTAAACATGATCAGCACCGCTTAAACTTTCCGCAAATTCATTTAAGAATGTTTGAGTTCTTGTAAATGTATGCGGTTGGAATACAGCAATCACATCGCGATCTGGATACTTTTGGTTGGCTGCATCAATAGTCGCACGAATCTCAGTAGGGTGATGCGCATAATCATCAATCAATACTTGAGAGCCTATTACTTTTTCAGAAAATCTTCGTTTAACTCCTTCAAATGTAAGCAACTGGCTTTGAATCACATCTACTGGAATCTCCTCATAGTGACACAATGCGATTACAGCCAAGGAGTTCATGATGTTGTGGTCTCCATATCCATTTATTTTAAAAGTAGCATAATGGTTGTTACGTACATATACATCAAATGTGGTACCTTCTGTCGATTTTTCCACATGTCGTGCTTGGAAATCATTTTCTTCGCCAAAGCCGTAATAAATCACGGGAACTTTTGCTTGGATTTTTTGCAGATACTCATCATCTCCACAAGCGATGATACCCTTTTTCACTTGCATAGCCATCTCCTGGAATGCAGAAAACACATCATCGATACTGCCGAAATAATCCGGATGATCGAAGTCGATGTTTGTCATGATCGTATAATCTGGATAGTAAGACAAGAAATGTCTCTTATACTCACATGCCTCGAATACAAAATATTCACTATCTTCTACTCCACGACCAGTGCCATCTCCAATAAGATAAGAAGTAGGCTTTGCTCCTTGTATGACATGGGAGAGCAATCCAGTAGTAGAAGTTTTTCCGTGTGCTCCCGTAACAGCAATACTGGTATATTTCTCCATAAACTGACCCAGGAATTGCGGGTAGCGAATAACTGGTATATTAAGTTCTTTTGCCGCTTCTATCTCCTCATGCGTGTCAGGAAATGCATTACCGGCAATAACCGTCATATCTTCCGTTATGTTGTCCTTGTCAAAAGGAAGGATGGTGATTCCTTTTTCTTCGAGACCCTTTTGGGTAAAGAATCTCTTTTCAATATCTGAACCTTGTACTTGAAAGTGCATATCGTCCAATATCCCGGCAAGGGCACTCATTCCTGAACCTTTAATACCAACAAAATGATAAATGGTCATGAAAAAACCTCCAACATTTATCTATATATAATTCGCTTATTTTCTGCAAACGAACTGAATAATAGTTTTATTTTTGTACCATACCAAACGTAGTTTTCTCCGCATAGATAATCCATTATATGATTAGCGTCTAAAAATGCTAATTCCTTTATTCCCTTAAGTTTTAAGATTCAAACCATATGTAGAAAAGACTTTTCTTAACAACGACCTATTATAGCACTAATTCAACATTTCCTCTACCGTACCTTTATAAACCGGTAAATCACAGGAAAAAACCGATAGATCTTTCTCCTACCAGTTTCTCCATATACCACTTACTGCTATACTTCAATCCACTTTTTCTAGTCGTTCATTAAAACGGTATTTTCTTCCGGCCTTCGCTTGAGGTTCCCCGTTTAACACAACGTTATCTCCAGTAAACCCTATATGAATTTTCAACAGGCTTCCACCCACACCATAAATATCGACCGGTACGTGCTGCTCTTCGAATTCTCTGATGCGTTGCTCACTGAAACCACCGCTTACCACAATCTTGACATGTTGAAAACCTTCATTATCCAGTGCTTCACGAAGTGCGAAAACAAGCGGGGCATTTACCCCACGCGGATCAAAGGTTCCCAGTACATCTTGATGGCGGATGAAATGCTGATCAATCATGGTTCTCGATGTATCAACACGGACTCCTTTTAGCTTGTCACCGAATTCTCTAGCCACTTTCAATGCATCTGTAATGACATCGTTGTTGTAGTCTACCAGCACCAACAGGTCATCCTCAGGGAATTTTGCATGGTAAGCTTTAGAAGCTTCTACAACGTCCCCATTAAATAGCTGGATGAGGGCATGTGGCATGGTACCCATTCCTTTTTTCCCCCACCACTCATTCATCGCATGGGTTGCTTGCGCTGTGGAACCTCCAATATGCGCGGCATATCCGTCCCCAGCTTGTTGTGTATAATGATCATCACGATCTCCCATGAAAATGACTGGCTTTTGACCTGCAGCTTTCACTACATTATAAACATTCGTAGACACCGACGTTCTTCTGGCCAGAATGCCATCAATAACTCCTTCTAAGAATCCAAAATTCTGATATGGGCCTGTTATAGTTAAAACCGTTTCAAACGGCGCTATTTTATCCCCATCTTTTAAGGAATAAATCTCCAGTGATTCCGGGTCATCAGCGAAAGTTTTGATCAATGCAATGACTTCATCTGTCCCGCATAAGACCGCATGATTTTTTTGAAAAAATTGCATCGTCACAATGTTATCTGGTTTAAACGCTCTCACGATTTCTCTAGTTTTTAAAAAATATACAGCTGAGAACCATCCTTCTTTTACACGCTCGTCAAATTTGAACGTGCGATTGGTCAGCCTTTTAATTTTCCCTTGCAGCTTCAACTCAATTTCTTTCATCCTCTTAAAAGCTCCTTAAGACCCTGTTTTCGGGTTACTGTCTTGCCGGATATGCCGACTCCTATTGTTTACTAGTATTAATAATAATAGAAGATTGTATCCATTTACAACAACTTCAGTCTTGGAGCATTAATAGTCAGAATCTTGCATACTTACAAGCTCCTCTTCTGAAACAAGTACATCTCTTGGTTTACTACCCTTTGGACCGGATATAACACCATGGTCCTCCATCATTTCCATTAAGCGGGCAGCTCGGTTATAACCGATACGGAATCTTCTTTGCAAACTGGAGGTGGATGCCCCATTTTGATCAATTACATATTGGCATGCTTCTAAAAAGAGCTCATCTTCATCTTGTATGGTGCTCTCTTTTAGCAATTCACTCTGCTCAAACAAATAATTAGGTTTTTGCTCTTTTCGAACATGGTTAACCGCTCTCTCTATTTCTTCATCTGATACAAAGTTTCCTTGCACCCTGATAGGTTTTGGAGCACCATTTTCAAGTAACAGCATGTCACCACGCCCGAGAAGGCGCTCAGCCCCACCGATATCAATGATTGTTCTGGAATCGACTTGGGATGAAACAGAGAATGCAATCCGTGTAGGAATATTTGCCTTAATCAGTCCTGTAATAACATCAACGGACGGACGCTGTGTGGCAATCAGCAAATGCATCCCGCAGGCACGTGCTTTTTGAGCAATACGACAAATGGCCTCCTCTACATCACTAGGAGCAACCATCATCAGGTCAGCCAATTCATCAATGATGATGACCATATATGGCAAGGTTTCTTGGTTATGCTTTTTTGCCGTTTCATTGTACTTTCCAATATCTCTAACACCTGCATGAACAAACAACTCATAACGGCGTTCCATCTCTTCCACTGCCCATTTCAACGCAGCGGTTGCTGCCTTTACATCTGTGATAACCGGGCTTACCAGATGAGGAATATGATTGTATGGTGTAAGTTCCACCATTTTAGGATCAATCAATAAAAGTTTCACTTCATCTGGTGTACTTTTATACAACAAACTCATAATGATAGAGTTTACACAAACACTTTTTCCGGATCCCGTTGCACCTGCAATCAATCCGTGCGGCATTTTCTGCAAATCCAACACGACAGGTTGACCTGAGATATCCAAACCTAAAGCTACCGTCAATGGAGAATTATTCTGGATAAAAGATGGATGTCGAATAATTTCTCTTATAAATACTGGCTTGCTTACACGATTCGGTACTTCTATTCCTATCGTGTTTTTCCCTGGAATAGGCGCCTCCATCCGGATATCCCGGGCAGACAGACTCAATTTAATGTCGTCACTTAAATTGGTGATTTTGTTTACCTTTACTCCAGGCTCAGGTTGTACTTCGAATTGGGTAACAGATGGACCTTGTGTTGCTTTTACCACTTTGGCACCGACCCTAAAATGGTGTAATGTCTCGTCCAGCAATTGCTTTTGCGCTTCTACCCAGTCCTGATCTCCCTGAGAATGCTGTGGTGGGATGGCAAGCATCGTAATTGGCGGTTTTCTGAAAAAAGGTTGTGTCGTTTCCTCTTTGGACATCATTTGCTGTTTTCTTTCTAATGAACGTTTATCCTGTTTAAGCATAATGACATTAAACGGTATATTCTGTTTGGAGGAAGAATCCTTTTTTTGAGTTACTTCAGCTTTAGGAGTTTCTATCCGCTCCTCTTTAGGCTCGCTGTAATCTAGAGTTGCTGCGGATTCCTGTTCATAAGCAGAAACATCCTCTTCCACTTCGTTAACTTCAACAATTTCTTCTTTTACATCAATTGCTTTTACTTCTTCTATTTCTTCTTCCAATTGTTCTTCGTTAATAACTCTGTCTATCAATGAGGTTATTGGATTTTCACTTTCCAAGCTCTCTCCTGAAGATTCGTTTTCTTCTTCTAGTAACTCATCACTAAAAGCCTGTACCTTTAATTCATCTTTGTTCGTAATTTCTTCAAAGTTTGCACTAGAGTATCCCTCAAGTGGGTTTAATTCCACTATCTCATTAGAAATTGATTCTTTACTCAGCAGCTCGATCTCAGGTATATATTCTTCTTTCTTTTCCGGAAACGGACGTGGTTTGTATCCATAAATAGGGGACACCACTTCTGTAGGATGGAAAGGTTGTTTATTTTTATTGGTTACTTTTTCAAAAGCTCTAGGCGTGCTTTTCTTTATTGTAGGTTCTTGTTTTTTCACCGGCTCTTCTGTCGGTTTTTCTTTTTTTACTTTTATAGTTTCAGGCTTTTTTTGTTCTGTTGGTTTACTAGATTGATGGGCTTTTGACTGTTTTCTTTTTTCCTGTCTCAGCTGTTGTTCTTGTTTACCTTCATCTGGTATTAAGGGAAAGCGAAATTTCCCTGTAGGATACTGATAAGCCACTTTGGCTGTTGGTTGTTTTTGTTTATTTTCCGGTTTCTTAGCGTAATCTTGCTCAATGGTTGTTTCTTCCTCATCACTTAGCTGAGCAAACAGCTTTTTAAACCAGTTCACATTCATCACACACTTTCTTTGTTGTTCGTAACCTGTTCTATTAACAGGTTCAGTAGCCAAAAAACCACTAGAGATCGTCTAGTGGTGAAAATAAATAGGCATCTACGAGTTAACCTGAAAACGGTTGTCCCGCTTCATATTTCCCAGCTTCTAAAACAAGGATGCCTTTTTCAGTCGGGGCATTCGGAAGGTCGAGTTCTTTCGCAGAACAAATCATTCCGGAAGATTCAACGCCTCTCAGTTCTGCATCTCTAATGACAAGTCCACTAGGCATCACTGCTCCAACCTTTGCCACTACGACATATTGTCCACTATCTACATTTGGGGCACCACAAACAATCTGAAGCACTTCTGTTCCTACATCCACTTTACATACGCTTAGTTTGTCTGCATTTGGATGTTTCTCTTTTTCCGTCACATGTCCTACGACAAATTTTGGGCTGAGGTCGGGATTAAGTGTTTCCTTTACGCCATTTTCGTTCAAAGCATTATTAAGTTCTGCAATCAGGTCTTCTGTCAGGTTGACTGGGCCTTTAAAGTCGTTGACTGCTACATATTTGGATGCGTTGAAAAGGTTGTATCCTGCTATTTCTTTTGTTTCTTTATCTATAATCTTCGCAATGTCTCCGTTTTTTTCTACCATTCGATTGTTTAAATTGATTTCTTTTATGTAGATTAGTAGTGTGTCGCCTATTCCTTCTTGGTTATAGTACACGTTAATGGTCATTTTTTTCTTCCTTTCTATTAGTAAGTTAAGAGTAGCTCTGACATCCAGTTTCCTTGCGTTTCAGGTGTTCGCTTTCCGCGGGAAGGTGATTGAGCCTCCTCACAACACTTCAGGGGTCTCAACCAACCTTTTCTCCCCCGCTGGAGTCTCACACCTTGCACTTCAGTCAACTGGAGAAAATTTTTTATTTATTTTTTTTGTTGTCTTTTCCCAGGATGAATATTGGTTCTAATTCGCCTTCTTCATATAAGAAGGAGAGCGCGGTGATTGGAATTTTTCCGTTTACGAAAAAGCTCATGGTCAGTTCGGCAAGAATATCATAGCCTACTTCGTTTTGAATATCTGAAAGTATCAACACATCCTGATGCGGAACTGATATAGTCATCGTCCCGGATACTTGTTTTTTAAACGAATCTAAGAAAGAGTCGTTTAATATTCTGCTTGCGTCGTACCCATCATTGGAACGGACAAAATAAAAGGTATTTCCCGCGACCACATCTTCTTTCATAGTTGTCGGAAGCGATCTAACATTAAACATGGCCATTTCTTTGATGGTATTCTTCGTTAAATTCTCTCTTTGAAGAAGTTGCTCATCAATCAACTTATAGGACTTTCCTAAATCTACCGCGTAGTAAATCCTAGTTTCCGCTGTATGCTCATCATATACCAATGGAATGTCATTACTTGTCGTTGGAAATGAAGTAGAGCGAATAACAGGATAGATATGGCGTTCCGCACCATTCAATTGAACAGGCATTTTCATGCTTGTTAAAGCTTCTTTGACATAATACACATATTCTTCAATTGCATTTATATCATTTGTTTGTTCGTATTTCGATAGCACACCTTGTAGTGAGATAGAGATTCCCTTTTTTGTTTCCTTATCTTCAACCCGTAAAGATTCATTTTCTCGGTCATATGTAAATACCCAGTTTGGATGGGATAATTTCTCTTCCAATAATCTTTTAATTTTAAGTACTGTCATTTTTCCCATGAGGAACAATCCTTTCTCTCCATTGCTTACCCTTTATTGTACAACAAATCATTGAAAGAATGTAATTGTCGAAGTCTGTTTTATTAAAAGAAGTCTAACATGTCATCTTCCAACTTCATTTTCACTACACATAGACTTCATACCCCTTTCTACCTTCCATTTATCCTCCAAAAGGCCTGACATGATTGGATAAAAGCTGAAACATTGTACTCAAATTGGCATCCTTTATTCTTTTAGGAATAGTGAGGCTAGTAGATTTTGCTTGTTTTTTCAAGGAGTGTCAAATATTGAAGCCTGCTAGGACATTTCCACTATTAACCACTACCTGTTAAATAATGACTATTTTTAACGATAAACCTTACTACATAGAATTATTTTACAATTTTACTTCGTTTTGTAACTTTTTATCCAACCTCTACCAATTCCCTATAATGAAAAACCTGTCTCAAACTAACGGACTATTTTTAGAATATTCTGATACTTTTCTTCTTATTTCGACACTATTCTTCTACACACTTTATTAATCTTTAATTGTCACCGAGATACTCCTACATAGCGCAAGACCCTACCTCCCCTAGTGGCAGGTGGATACTTTCTAAATGAAAAGGGGGGAAATTCATCGGTTTTTTTGTATTTAATTTTAAAGGAGGATGTTGAATGAGTAGGAAGAACAAGCGTAATTTTGCTAGAGTATTCAGTATCATTATGTGTTTATTACTGATCGCCCCAAGCTTTATCCCTGGTACAGCTTCTGCACAAGGGAACAAAGCTTCCGTCTCTTTGGGTGAATCTAAAGAAGTGATGGCAAGTAAAATAACGGATCGCTTATCGACACAGTTTTCTAAAGATGGGGAAAAAGTTACCTTCCTTATCAAATTTAAAGAACAGGTAGATACGCAGGCAGTGGCTGCTAAAGCTGTGGAAACAGCAAAGGCTCAGAAAGCTTCTGCTGGACAAGAAAAACTGATGAAACGTAATGCTGTTGTCTCTGAGTTAAGAGCAACATCAATCGAAACCCAAGCAAATGTAAAAGAGTATCTTGAAAAAGCGGTAGCAGATGGAAAAGCAAAGGACATTCAATCCTTCTATGTAGTAAACGGTATGGCCGTTACTGCTACGAAAGAAGTAATGGAAGAGCTTGCTAGATTCCCAGAAATTGAAAAGCTACTACCAAACGAAGTACGTCAGTTGGATCCGGCGGCAGAAGCAGCTGCTACAACTGAAATAGAAGTAGAAGAAAAGCCTGCTGCAGGTCTTGAAAACATCGAGTGGGGCGTTGCTCAAATCGGTGCACCTCAAGCATGGGAAATGGGTGTTGACGGTCAAGGGACTGTAGTGGCGAGCATTGATACTGGTGTTCAGTATGATCACCCGGCCTTAATGGAAAAATATCGCGGCTATAATAGTGGTAGTGTGGATCATGAGTACAACTGGTTTGATGCTACTCCTGCAAACCAATCCACTCCTTACGATGATGACGGTCACGGTACGCACGTAACTGGTACGATGGTCGGTTCTGAGCCGAATGGATCTAACCAAGTAGGGGTTGCTCCTGGAGCAAAATGGATCGGAGTTAAAGCCTTTACTCCATCCGGTGGTACGGATGTTGCCCTTCTTGCAGCTGGTGAATGGATCCTAGCTCCAAAAGATGCTAGCGGAACTCCAAACCCTGCAATGGCTCCGGACGTTGTGAACAACTCATGGGGCGGCGGACCTGGTTTAGATGAGTGGTATCGTCCAATGGTTCAAGCATGGGTCGCAGCGGATATTTTCCCTGCATTCGCAGCTGGAAATACGCGTATTGGAAACCCTGGTGGTCCTGGATCTGTTTCCACTCCTGGTAACTATCCAGAATCTTTTGCAACTGGTGCAACAGATGTAAATATGAACCTTGCAAGCTTCTCTTTACAAGGTCCATCTCCTTACGATGAAATCAAGCCTGAAGTGTCCGCACCTGGTGTTGGAATCCGTTCTTCCTTCCCTGGAAACGAGTATGGTGCTGCTAGCGGAACTTCCATGGCAAGCCCACATGTAGCCGGTGTGGTTGCGTTACTAAAGCAGGTTAACTCTAACCTGACTGTTTCAGACATTGAGGAAATCTTGATGACAACTGCAACGGAAAGAACAGATTCCAATTTCCCTGATTCTCCAAACAACGGATATGGACACGGTATCGTCAATGCATTTGATGCTGTATCTTCCATCATTTCCGGTCTTGGAAAAATCAAAGGGCAAGTTGCAAAGGATGGAGAAGATAGCGAAGCTCCAACTTTTGAGCATACAGCACCTGCTGAAACTTATGCTGGCATGAATCTTCCTTTAAGCATTCATGTTCAGGATAATGTAAGTATTTCTTCTGTTACTCTTCAATACCAAAATGCTGATGGTGAGTGGGTAGACCTTGCTGCAGATCGTGCTTCTGGATCTTACAATGACGCTACTTATACAGCATCCATCCCTGGTGAAGATATTGCAGAACCTTCCGTATCTTATCGCTTTCACATTGTTGACTTCGGTGGCAACGAAGTCACATCTGATACGTACGAAGTAAGCGTTCAACCTGGTATTACACTTGGATACTCTACTGATTTTGAATCAGATCCAGTGGGCTGGTACTCTTTCGGAGCTAATGACGTTTGGGAATGGGGTGTACCAACAAGTGGCCCTGAATCCGCAAACTCAGGCGAGAAAGTATTTGCGACAAATCTGGCGGATAACTATGGTAACAGTGCAAACATGACACTAGTAATGCCTCCTGTTGATCTTCCTGCTGACAGCCCGGCATACTTGCAGTTCATGAACTGGCATAACCTTGAAACTCGCTATGATTTTGGGCATGTGTTTGTATCGACAGACCAAGAAAACTGGACTCAGCTACTGCGCTTTGACGGTACAACGACAGAATGGCAAGCACGTGAAGTCGATCTTTCCGAATATGCTGGACAGCGAATCTATATCGGCTTCAATGTAACAACTGACGGAAGCGTCGTACGACCTGGCTGGTACATTGACGATGTAGCATTATCTGCAGAATCTAATGCAACAGAGTCTGCTTCCACTCAACTTGAAGTAACGAAAGAAGAGAAAGTGGAAGCAAAAGCGGAGCAAGTAAATCCTGATAAAATTCATCCGGTTGCTACTCCTGAAAAAGAAGAAGCTGTGAAAGATGAGGTTAACCCGGCGGCACTTCCATTACATGCACAAGTGACTGTATTGGAAACAAACCGCTCTGTTAACACAAATCCTGCGAACGGCTATTACGAGCTTTTACATGCAGCAGGCACATTCACAGTACAAGCGGAAGCTTATGGATATCATCCTGCACAACAAACAGTTGACATCCCTGCAGACGGTGAGGCGACTGCAAACTTCGTATTAGACGAAATTGCACAAGGAACCGTTACTGGTACTGTAACTAACAGCGCTACAGGTGAACCTGTTGCCAACGCTACATTGATGCTTGTTGAGGATGCAGCTATTGCCCCTGTAACAACAGATGAAAACGGAAACTTCTCTATCACTGCTTATGAAGGCGACTATACTCTACGTATCATGGCTCCTTCTTATTACAGTGAAACTATGGAGATATCCATTGAAGGAGATGCTACAACAGAACTTGACATCGAATTACGCCCATTCATCGGATACCCTGGTGAAATCGGCTATGACGATGGTACTGCTGAGAATGCTCGTGCATTCTATGATGCTGGAAACGGTTGGGCAGTAAAAATGTCCTTACCTGAAGGTCAAAACAGTGCGCTTGTCACTGGTGGATTATTCCGATTCTGGGATACTACATGGCCAGATCCTGGTGGGACAGACTTTAAAGTAGAGGTTTGGGATGCATCTGGCGCTGATGGAGCACCTGGATCTAAGCTTGCTGGACCATTTGATGGAACGGCTCTTCGCACAGGCGAATGGACAACAGTTGACTTAGCTGAGCATGGAATTATCGTAGAACAAGACTTCTACATGGTTTACATCCAGTCTCAACCAAATCCGAATGCGCCTGGACTTGGAACTGATGAAGATGGACCAAACGCTGGCCGCAGCTGGCAATATGTAGGTGGTGCATGGTCTCCTGCTCCTGAAGAAGAAGGGAACTATATGATCCGTGCTTTGGTTAATTTTGAAGTAACAGCACCTACTATTACTTCACCTGCTGATGGAACTTACACAAATGAATCGACTGTAACGGTGGAAGGTAACGCATCCCCGACAACGACGGTTCATGTATTGAACAACGGCGAAGAAGTGGCAACTGCTACAGCTTCTGAAGAAGGAACATTTGCATTGGATATTGAGCTTGCTAACGGAGAAAACGTGTTAACAGCTAAATCCTCTACTGAAACAGGCGAGACAGAAGAATCTGCACCTGTAACAGTTGTTCTTGATCAAGCTAAACCAGAGCTTGCCATTACAAGCCCTGAAGATGGTTCCAAAACGAACCGTGAAACGGTTACCGTAACAGGAACAGTAGCAGATGAAAACCTTGATTTTGTAAAAGTCAATGGAAAGAAAGCTTCTGTTGAAGATGGCACTTACTCTCTAAGAGTAATGCTTGAAAATGGAGAAAATAACATTCGTGTTGTTGCTCAGGATTTAGCTGGCAACCGTAAAAGACAAGATGTAACGGTATATGCTAACTACGTTGCGCCTGAGATCTCTAACCTTAAGCCAGAAGAAGATAAGCACTTAAGTGCCGGTGAATCTGTGAAGATTGAATTTAACAGTGAAGAAGGCCTACGTGCAACATTCTCTATCCGTATGCCATTAACAAATGCTTCCATGATGATGCAAGGAAACGACGTAAACAATGCAGTCAGCAATGCAGTGGAACTTCCATTGATGGAACAATCTCCTGGCTATTATGTAGGATATTGGACTGCTACTTCTAGCGTCGTGGCAAGTGGAGCAGAAATCGAGGTTAAAGTAGCGGATGACTTCGGTAATGTGACTCGTGCTATTGCAGACGGTAAGCTGTTCATCAATGATGAAAATGATGGTAGTAAAAAAGGTAAAAAGAAAAAGAAAAAGAATAACTAGGTAAATGAGAAGGAGCAGGCATCCACGGGACACCGTGATTGCCTGCTCCTTTGTAAATTATAACGAAGCAACAAATGCCTCAATCTCTTCTTGCGTTTTGCGGTCTTTGCTTACAAAACGACCTGCTTCTTCTCCATTTTTAAAACCAACAAAGCTTGGAATTCCAAATACGCTCAATTCAGCACAAAGATCAATAAACTCATCTCTATCCACGTAAATAAACGTATATTCCTTAAACTTTTCCATGATTTCAGGCAAGACTGGCTCGATGACGCGGCAGTCCGGACACCAATCTGCAGAAAACATAAACACCACATTTTTCTCACTTTTCAATTGGTTGAATTGCTCTAAGGATTGTAGCTTTTCCATCAACATATCACCCTCCGATATTTATTTTCATATCGCCTTCTTTAATGAAAGCTTTCTTTCTCATCCATTCTGATATTGCTAAACTTACCACAGCAGGACCTAAAATGTGAAGTAACAAGACTTTAATAAGAACAGAGACAGAGAACCCCATAGCCGTAAAAGTCATAATCTGACCAACCAATCCACTCGTCCCCATACCAGCCCCTTCTTTAACATTCGTCATTTGAAAAATTGTCGTTCCAAGTGGAGCGAAAATCATACCGGCAATGGTAGGCGGTATAATAATCATGGGATTTTTAATAACATTTGGCACTTGCAGCATGGAAGTACCTATTCCTAATGCCAGCAGTCCTGCCATTTTATTTTCACGATAACTGCTTACAGCAAACCCGACCATTTGAGCTGCACAGCCAATTGTCGCTGCCCCCGCTGCAATTCCTTCAAGTCCCAGCATCAAAGCAATTGCTGCACTTGATATGGGCGCTGTCAAAGCCCACCCCATCAGAACCGCTACTAAAATTCCCATCACAATAGGCTGTTGTTCAGTAGCCCACATGATAATCGCTCCTAGTGAATTCATGCCAGCATTAATCGGCGGACCAATAAAAGTCGCAACAAGGAATCCCGTCAGTATCGTGACAAAAGGCGTAACCAGGATATCTACTTTCGTTTCTTTTGAAACCATCTTCCCCACTTCTGTTGCCAATAAAGCTGCAACGAAACTACCTGCGGGTCCGCCTAATTGTGCACCGGCAGCTCCTGCAATAAGAGCTGAAAACAGCACCAATGGAGGCGCCTTCAAACCATAGGCCACAGCTGCCCCTATCGCCGGACCCATCAAACTCATTGCCAGAATACCCATGTCTGTTAAGAATGTCCAACCTGCTTGATCCCCGACCGTTTTGATAATCAGTCCGATTATCAGCGAGGAGAACAGTCCGAGCGCCATAAAGCTCAGACCATCAATAAAGTAAACCCTTGGCGATAATGATACTCCCTTTTTATGTAGAAAAGATTTCATATTCTCACTCTTTCCTTATATATTTCCTACCAGCTTTACATTAATAATACCGAATCATGGTCGATATATACTAGTAGATATTCAAGCTTTTGTTAAAAGGTAGTTGTGAATTTTGTAGAATTATGTCTATAATTACTTTAAAATATCAGACTTTTAACAAAACATATAAAATTCGAAAGTCTTTTATGTTTTAGGGGGGTAACATGAAAACAATTAGAGGTAGAGTTAGATTTATTTTATTGACTGCTATAACAGGACTCATCATTGTACTATTATTCAATTTCTTTTTCTACTTTACGCAATCCGCGGAAAAAGAGCAAGAAGCAGCGTTGTTTGAAGCCGTAAATGGAAGTAAAGAAATTAAGTTCGCTTTTTCAGATACTCGAAAGAACGAACAAGAGTTTTTAAGAATACCCAGTGACGAAACATCCGTTGCTATAAAAGAAAACTTGGAAAACATTAAGCAGGATGCATCTAGGTTGCAACAACAATTCGCAGAATATGAGGAGATTGCCACTCGATTTGAACAAATTGAAACGGCAGCTACTAACTATTTGAACGAATTTGTCCCACTTGAAGAATTATATAAAGAAATAGGATATACAGAGTTCACAGGACTTCAAGGAGATATGAACGGAAATGTTAGAAACTTGGTTATTAATGTGCGCGGAGCCAATCGGGAAGAACTAAATGCAACATTGATGAACCTTCGCCTATATGAACAGCAATTCTTAGCCACAAAACAAGAAGCAAGATATAGAGATTTCATGAAAAGTGCCGAAACCTTCAAAGAGCAATTGGCTGAAACCGATTTGCCCGACTCACAAAAGAGTGGGCTGTTGGAGCTTTATAACCCTTATGTTCAAGCTATGACTGATTTATATAATAACTACAATTCTTCTTACGAATTTGTGAGGAATTTTGAAGAAATAAGCAATGGCGTTGAGCAAAGTGTGAATGAGGTAGAAGCTGCGGTAACAGATTTGCAGTCTACCATACAGACAGAAGCCAATCAAAAGTTGCAGACGATCATGTTGCTAACATTAATCATTAGCGTACTGTTATTAGTATTTTTAAGCACCACTGGCTATTTCTTAAATAGAAAAATAGCCTCCTCCATCCGTTCGTTAAAGGATGGTGCATCAAAAATCGGAGAAGGCAATTTCGCCTACAGGGTACCTATCACAACGAAAGATGAAATGGCGGACTTAGCGGTCACTTTCAATGCGATGGCTGAAAAGGTTCAGGTTTCACTTTTAAAAGTAATGGAAGCGACAGATAAGTTGCAGTCTTCCTCACAAAACCTTGCCGCGATTTCAGAAGAGACGACTGCCCAATCTACAGAAGTGAACGAAGCCATAAAACAAGTGGCCATTGGGTCAAGTGAACAAGCACTTCATCTCGATGAAAGTACAGATATCCTGAAGCGCGTGAAAGCTGCAGTCGAACAGGCAAACCAATTGAGTAAAGACATTAAGACAAAGGCCGATCACGCAAGAACAATGGGAGAAGATGGACTAACAGTAGTAAAGGATTTATATAATTCTTCCGAACAATTTCTTGAACTTGCCAACCATCTAACAGAACGAGTGCAACAAGCCACAAAGCAGTCACAACAAATTAACTCCATCGTCGGCACGATCCAGGAGATTGCAGAAAACACGGACCTACTAGCATTGAATGCTGCAATCGAATCTGCTCGTGCAGGTGAAGCCGGCAGAGGGTTTGCAGTGGTGGCACAAGAGGTTAGAAAATTGGCTGAACGCTCCAAACATGAAGCATTGTCCATTAAAAAGTTAGTAACAGAAATGGGCAAGCAAATGGGCAAGCTTTCAGACGATGCACTACAATTCAATGAATACAGGGATCTCCAACAGGAATCCGTCAATCAAACGAAAACATCTTTTGAAAAAATTGCCGGAAATGTTATGGAAATAAACCATAAAGTAGATGATGTGCAAGAAGCAATTGGACATGTAACAGAATCAAACAAACAGCTTGAAGAAAAATTATCAGAAGTACATTATATTTCCGAAGAGGCAGCCGCAACTTCCGAACAGGTAAGTGCTTCGAGCGAACACCAAATACTTGCCATCGAACAAGTAAACGAAGCAGCAATTTCCCTATCAGATATTGCCAATGAACTTCAAGAAGAAGTCAGTCAGTTTACAGTAGAAGATGAGAACGCACTTCCTATAGAAGAAACAGATTATGTCGATGAACAACTTGATTCGGAAGAAATAGAAGATGAAACTTCATCCAACGATACCGATGACGAAGAAAAACTAAAAGAAAAATGGATACACGAAGAAGCTGCAGCCTCGATCGAACAAACCGCAGCAACGGGAGAACAAGAAAATAAGCAATAAAACGAATGAAAGGTTTGCCTACTTTATTAAAGAACAAAATCGCTAACGCTATCTAAAACCACGTCCCAAGAACTTAATCTCTTGGGACGTTTTTTCACTTTTCGCATTGCTTTGAAATATAGTCCTTGGCCGGATCTTTCCTTTGCTCTCATCTTTGACTATTTCAATAAAATCTCTTGTCACCAAGGTCTTCATAATGGCGATGAGGACATCTCTTCTCCTGATTTCTCGTCACTGATGTCTTCATAACGGTGATGAGGACATCTCTCCTCCTGATTTCTCGTCACTGATGTCTTCATAACGGTGATGAGGACATTTCTTCTCCTGATTTTTCGTCACTGATGTCTTCATAACGGTGGTGAGGACATCTCTCCTCCTGATTTTTCGTCACTGAGGTCTTCATAACGGCGAGCAAGAATTATTCTACTAAACAATAAAAAAAGAATACTCCAGGCTTCCCCTTCGTATTCTTTGCTCACACTTATTTTATTTTCACAGAAGAAGTAATCTCCATCATACTTTTCGTACTAGCTTCCATATTGCTCGTATCTGTTACAGTGGTCATCTTCACTCCACCTATACCAACCGTCACCTCATAAAACTCTTCCTCTTCCCCATCAACCGGAGAAACCAGCAAGTAACCTAAACGGCTGTCCTCATTGACAGTATGATCTACCAATAAATCAGAAAGGTTTACCTTTGTAGAATCATATAATACCTCTGAATCTTTTGGTTCAAAGGGGTTTACAAATAAAAGGTATGTTTGCTCGTCCTGTGTAAGAACAATATTATTCTCTGATTCCGAGTCAATGGTAAACCCAGTAGGCAAATGATAAGCAAATATATCTGTATCCTCAGAAGTCTCAAGTGGTTGTGCTTTAAATGTTTGCTCAAAAGTATCAACAGATTTTTGTGTGGCGTCTTCAATTGAGACAGAACATCCGGTTAAAAATAGTAAGGATAAAAATAAAATAGAAATAATGGCTCTTCCAAAACTCAAACTCTCCACTCCCTTTAGTACAATAAGACTAGAAAACACACACTAAACCTATCATACCTATAAATCTTTATCCTTGACAAGGATAAGTTGGAATTATCACTTAATTCCCCTATTTTATGATAGACTAAGAAATAGGCAAATAACAAGAGGTACTATTTGGAGGGATTGTCATGAAATTTACTGTTTACCTTGCTGGTGAAATCCATACTAGTTGGAGAGAGGAATTAATAGACAAAGCACAAGCACTGGATCTTCCGTTAGAGTTTGTTGGACCAATGACAGACCATGAGCGCTCAGACAACATAGGGGAAGCGATCATGGGTACGCAGCCAAGCTCTATTGCGAAAGACGAAGCAGCATCTCAAATCAATAATCTTCGTACAGAACTCTTAATGAAAAAGTCCGATCTAGTCATTGCCTTATTCGGAGAAAAGTATAAACAATGGAACACCGCAATGGACGCAAGTGCAGCGATTAGCCTTCAAAAACCACTTATCTTAATTCGTCCGGAAAACCTTCATCATCCATTAAAAGAGCTATCCAATAAAGCAAATGTGACAGTTGAAACAGTCAACCAAGCCTTAAAAGTACTCACCTACGTATTGGATTAAAGCAGGCCCTAAGCCTGCTTTTTCACATTATATCTCCATTGGCCTATCAATAACTTACTAACATGCTGGAACATTTCCATCCTTGATACAGCACCATCAGTAAAGATCCCCAATGCCCCTTCATGTTTCCTGATGTCTTTCCGCTGACAGTACTCATCCATTAAATCACCAAGCTCTTTCCCTGCTAGGAGCTCCTTTTTAAACTCATCAGGCAAAGCAATTCTAGCACCACCCGTTATGTATTCTTTGCCATCTTTAGCAACTAGCGCCCCCCAATTACAGACCATAACTCTTGAGGATGGGGTTGAACCGAGGACAACGCCTCCTTCAAGTCCGATGGCAAAGTCTGCATCTTCGATTTCTTTTAGAGCCGCTCTAGCACGATGCAATGCCCCTTCAATTGTTTCTTGATCGGTCATGGGTTGTTTACTTACACCAGATTCTACTTCAAGTGCAATTGCTTCAGCTTCCATCTCAAGCTCTCTCATTGCATCCTGTACAGCCCCATATTTTGCAGGATTTCTTGAACCGACTACCACTTTCATCTTTACCTCACCTTTCAATTGAACAATAACTTTAGTAGATTGGTTAGACTCCGTTGTTCCTTTCCGTAAATGGTTTGATTTTTACTAACCCTACGGCGAATGCAAACATATAGTTGATTGCAGTGGAAGGCGCGTAGACGCTCGCGGGAGGAAAGGACAGGTGAGACCCCTGAAGCGTTGTGAGGAGGCTCACGGACCGCCTGCAGGCAAGCGAAGCGCCTGGAACGGAAATCAACCGTTTTATATACTTTTATTTCTTTTAAAAAGAATTATATACTTTTACCTCTTTTAAAATGAAAAACGATGAGGTTTCCCCATCGCTTTCCAACTTTATATGATTATCTGCTTCTAATCGAGTCTACTGTAGATTGATCCGCAGATTTTACAAGTTTGACAATGAGCTCTCTTGCTGCAGCATAATCATCCACATGGACCATGGAAGCATGCGTGTGGATATAACGTGAACAAATTCCCACCACCGCTGAAGGTACTCCCTCATTGGATGTGTGAACACGCCCTGCATCTGTGCCACCTTGAGAAATAAAATACTGATAAGGAATACTATTAGACTCTGCCGTATCCAATACAAAATCTCTCATTCCAGTGTGTGTCACCATGGAACGGTCATAAATGCGCAATAATGCACCTTTGCCTAAATGGCCGAATTCTTTTTTATCGCCAGTCATATCGTTTGCAGGTGATGCGTCCAGTGCAAAGAAGATATCAGGCTTAATCATGTTCGCAGCCGTCTGTGCTCCACGTAAACCTACTTCTTCTTGAACAGTAGCTCCTGAGTAAAGGACATTTGGTAATGTCTCACCTTGAAGATCTTTTAATAATTCAACAGCAAGTCCGCAACCATAACGGTTATCCCAGGCTTTAGCCAGAATCTTCTTCTCATTTGCCATTGGTGTAAATGGACAGATAGGAACAATCTGTTGGCCTGGTTTAATGCCAATGTTAATCGCGTCCTCTTTATTGTCGGCACCGATATCGATTAACATATTTTTAATGTCCATTGGCTTGGCGCGTTTCGCTTCATCCAAAAGATGCGGAGGAATCGACCCAATAACACCAACAACTGGACCATTGTCAGTCATTACTTGCACACGTTGAGCAAGCAAGACTTGGCTCCACCAGCCACCAAGAGTTTGGAATCTTAACATCCCGTTTTCTGTAATGGAAGTGACCATAAAGCCGACTTCATCCATATGGCCTGCAACCATGACAGTTGGGCCGGTTTCGTCGCCTTTTTTCACTCCGAGTATACCGCCAAGACGATCTTGTACCACTTCATCCGAGTACTTTTCCAATTCACTGCGCATAAAGCGGCGAACATCATGCTCAAATCCAGGTGCACCTTGCAGCTCCGTTAACGTTTTAAATAAAGTCAATGTTTCCTGATTCAATTAAGTCAGCTCCTTTTTTTCCAAAACCTATATGTAGAATGATTACCTATACTTCGTTAGATTATCGAAATATTTTAACTATATTGTATCGAACTTTCTCTATTGTTTCCAGCTTTAGCATGACATTTATTTGTTTTACAAGTTATACTATTAGTAAGATAGTCAGAATCAATTCAATTCATCAGCTACTCCCATTTGAAAAGGCTTACGTAAAATAAGAGTATGATATATGGAAGGATGATACTATTATGAAATGGAAAGCACTTCTGATCGGTGCTGGAATTGGTGCAGCAGCCGCATATCTATTTACTGAAGCATCAAAGCAGCAAGCCATAAAACCTGAAAAAGCTTTAAAAATTGCCAAGGAAGCGTTTAAAAAGCGCGGCCCTGTTGATGGCTCCTGGATCCAGATGGTGCCTGAGACGATTTTACGAAATGATATGTCCTACTCCATCTACAGAGGCGGAATTTCCAGAAGAATTGACGACGTATTGGAGCAATATGAATTCATCGTCGACAAGAATTCGGGAGTCATTTTGGATGTAAATCAATTAAAGTGACCACATGCCTGGCAGCTAAAAAACTGCCAGGCCTTTTTTATCTTTTCCGCTCTATTTTTTCTTGTATTTCATAAGATTCATTCCATTTTACTGCCCGGTAAAATGCATCATGATAAAAGGTAAACCATGCATTACGTCTTATCCCCTCTTTGATCCACTTCTCTTTTGCTTCTATTGATGCCATTGGATAATCATCATAAGCAAGGACCCATAAAGACGGGGAATGGGCGTGGGTAGGCATGAGATCTGCCATATGGATAAGCGTTTCTTCCCCTTGTGTCATTTCAATGATGGCGTGTCCATCACTATGTCCGCCAGTATGTATCATTTTTATCCCATCGAGGATGGTTATCTCTTCTTGAAATGTTTTCACTTGTTCTTCAATGCCTTGCCAGTTCATTTCCCAGTACGTATTTCTTGAACGAATATTGGGATTTCTCATTTCATTCCATTCGATTTCAGAAGCATAGATCGTCGCATTTGAAAATACAGATACATACTTATTTTGTGCTGCATCCCTTTTTGTGAGTCCGCACACATGGTCAAAATGCAGATGAGTCATGATGATCGTATCAATGTCTTCTGGCGTCAACCCAAGCTTTTGCAAATCTTCTTCCACAGATGACTCTTCCGTTGCACCGAAATTGCGTCTTTGTTTGTCGGAAAGCTTTCCTTTTCCAAGTCCTGACTCAATAAGGATATTGCGTTCTCCCATTTGAATCAGGATCGGGTCTGTTCTTAGCTCTATTTGATTTGTATCATTTACAGGGTACCTTTTTGACCACAAAGCCTTCGGCACCACACCGAACATTGCTCCACCATCTAGATGAGTCACTCCACCGTTCAACCAAGTCAGCTTCCACTTACCAAATGTTAGCGTTTCCATTTTGCGTCTCTCTCCCTTTATGAAAAGTTATATATGAGTTTATTGTAACAAAAAAAGCGCCCTCTCACTAACGGAAAGGGACGCTTCGTCATTTATTCTGGATATTTAACCTCACAACGGTAAATAGGGAATCCTTTGCTAGAAAACTTTTCCTCATATTCCGTCATGATATTGCCTTCAAACTCACTATTATGAAGATCTAGACTAACGTACTTTAACAGTAACCCGTACTCTGAGAAACTCATCAATGAATACTCAAAAAGACCACGGTTATCTGTTTTAAAGTGGATCTCCCCTTGTGGAACCAACACTTCTTTATACAGATCCAAGAACCCTTTGTAAGTTAATCTTCTCTTCTCATGTCGAGTTTTCGGCCATGGATCAGAGAAGTTCAAATAAACTCTGTCCACTTCACCGGCCTCAAAGTAGTCAGCTAACTTTTGCGCATTCACATTCAACAGTTTTACGTTAGGGATATCAGCCGCTACTGCTTTTTCCAATGCTTTGACAATGACACTTTCAAACAATTCTATACCAATATAATTGATAGTAGGATTTGCTTTTGCCATTTCTGTAACAAATGTTCCTTTTCCCGTTCCTACTTCAATGTGAATGGGGTTGTTATTTCCAAAGATTTCATTCCACTTTCCTTTTTGGTTTTCTGGATCCGGAATGCAATAAAAAGAATTTTCAGCAATAAAATCTGTTGCCCACGGTTTGTTTCTGAATCTCATGTCGGATGGTCACCTCGGCGTTTTAATAGTTTATAGTCGATGACAGAAAAAAACCGATCTCGATGGACCGATTCTTTTGTCGTGTATAAGAATGATAAATAAACAAAGGCTAGTACATATATAAAATAAAGGAGTGCTGACAAATGCCGTTAAATTATCATGATCAAATACATCTTCTAAAGGATATTTTGGCGGATCATCAAATTGATTGTTGCGGTTCTGTTGCTGAATATGAGCAGTTGGAGCGAGTCATCAAATCATTAATGGTCAATAATGAAATTGATCAGAATGTAAAGAACATTCTACAAGACATCTATTCCTATAGCCAAGCTGGCATCAATTCCAGTAATGACCATGATCACAATCAACTTCATCAATCAAAATTCACCAATTGGATCGATAGCATCGACCAATACTCATAGTTCAACCGGTAAAAGTCTTTCCAAATAGTTCAACCAGTTTTGCTTCTCTTTTTCAATGTCTTTATGGTGATACCATTGTACGGAAAGAATAGTCTGTGCTATTACGTACCAATGCATACGGTGGCGCAAATCGTCTGTCAATGGTATCCCATATGTGGAAAGCCAGTCATTCCACTCTTGTTCTGGGATATACCAATATAATAACATGCATAAGTCAATAGCTGGATCCGCTATAACAGCTCCATCCCAATCAATTAAGAAAAGTTCCTGATTATCGGCAAGCAACCAATTGTTATGATTGAGATCACAATGACAGACTACCTTATCTTTGAACTGGACATTTTTAATTTCCTTCGTTAAGAAATCGAGTGATTTTTGAATCACATCCAAAGAAAAGAGTTCTAAAGCCATCCCACTTTTTATATCTTCCAATATAGTCGATGGCTCCACAGGTTCTTTCCCCAATCGAGTCAGCATATCAAGCAACTCTTTGGAGTGGTGGATCTTGTGTAGAAGCTGAGCCACTCTTTCCATATTCATATCGTTTGGTTTGAGCTCTCTCGCACTTATCCAATGTTGGGCCGTAATGACATCTCCATTTTCCAAGCGTTTTGTCCAGACCAATTTCGGGACAATCCCCTCTGCTGAAAGAACAGCCAAAAATGGCGATGAATTTCTTTTTAGGAAGAGCTTTTTCCCTTCATTTTGAGCAAAATATGCATCTCCCGTTAAACCACCAGCAGGACTGATTTTCCACTCATCACCTAATAAATGTTCCAACCATTTCACCTTCAATTTCAACACAACTTTTCATTATCAAATATTAGAAAAGCGCAAGCGCTATATATAAGAATTTTCATATTAACATCTTTTTTTAAGCAAAAAAACAGCTATTGAACAATTTCACAATAGCTATCTTTTAAATTTTATCGTTATTTCCCAATTAAATCAAGTCCTTGTGTAACAATTAATATTGTGCCAATACAACTGTGCTGATAGGCGGGACTTGTATTTCATTGATTACTTTGCGGATTGGCGAATTGCCTGCTGTACTGCCTTCGACAAGGACATCCCACTCTCCTGACAATGGAAGCGAAACGTTTTCCGCATTCGTCCCGTTATGGAAAATAATAAGGATATGGTTGTACTTTCCATACTGTTTCACGTCACTGAGATGATACATGAGCATATTTCCTTTTTCAAAAGGAAAACGCACATGTTTTTTTATTTCCGCGGCTGTCGATAAGCGTAAAGCTTTATGTGCTTTTCGAAGGGAGATTAGACCACTGACAAAGTCCACACTTTCTGCGTAACGCTCTTTTCTTTCCCAATCTAAGTTATTGACCGAATCTGGAGATCTATAACTGTTTTCCTCCCCGCCTTTTGTCCGGAAAAACTCTTGCCCTGCATGAAGAAACGGTACACCTTGTGATAATAGAATGACGGAAGTGGCCAGGCGATGGCGCTTTATTCTCGTTACTTCTTCTTCATGACTATTGCAGACGGCCATTTTATCCCACATGGTGTGGTTGTCATGGGATTCAACATAGTTGATTGATTGCACGGGCTCCAGGAACAGTCCTTTATGATTCGGATCGATTTGTACACTACCTGCAAGAGTTTGTTTCAATAAAGTTGTCTTGTGAGTATTTCCAAGCGCAAATCCCCTGTCAAACAAGTTGAACGTACTGCCTTTTATGGAATCGCGAACCATATCATTAAAGAATGAAATTCCCGGCATCTTCTTTGCATTCAGAATCATTGCTTTACGGTCAGCCGCTAAAGGGGTGTTCAGCTCCCACCCTTCTCCAAGGATTATGGCTCCTGGTTTGATGATGGATACAGCCTCTTTTACTGTATTCATGGTCTGAACATCTAATATACCCATCAAGTCAAATCGAAAGCCATCTACATCATATTCCTGCAACCAAAATTTAATGGAATCCAGGATAAACTTTCGAACCATTTTTCGTTCGGATGCAATGTCATTTCCTACTCCAGTACCGTTTGAAGGCATACCATGCTCATCATGGCGAAAGTAATAACCAGGCACTATTTTTTCAAAAGAGGAGTCTTCGCGAACATACACATGATTATAGACGACATCCATAATCACCCTCAGGTCTTTCTGGTGCAAAGTATTGATTAGGTTTTTAAGTTCCAAAATCCGCGAGTAGGGATCATTCGCATCCAGCGCATAACTTCCTTCAGGCACATTAAAAAGAAGAGGGTTATAGCCCCAATTATAGTCCTTGTCAGGTTCTGCCTCATCTACTCCGCCAAAATCATTTAATGGTAATAGCTCAACGTGAGTAACTCCGATACTTTGGAGATAAGAAACGCCTGTAATGCCAATAACGGACTCTTCTACTTGATCTTCTGTAAAAGCGGCATATTTACCTTTATGTATCATTCCGCTTTTTGGGTGAGAGGAAAAGTCACGTACATGCAACTCATATATTATCGCATCTGTTGCATCCATAAAAGGAAGCATGGATACTTTTGGAATGTTTACTCGTTCTTTATCTACAATCACTGCAGCCTCACTATTAATGTTAGAGGAAATTGCATATGGATCGACTGCTTCTCTCCATACAAGGTTTACGCAAACAAGGTAGGTATAAAGGAAACCTTCCAGATCTCCCTGCACTGTAATTCGCCATATCCCCTTCTCCTCAGGGATGAGGCTATAGAAGATGCCTTCCTTACTTTTGGGAGCCACCAGTTTTATTTTCACTGCAGATGCCGTCGGTGCCCAAAGGGTAAAGGTAGTTTCCCCTTTTTGATATTTCGCTCCAAGATCATCTTTTTCATAAAAGAACGCTTCATCAAATGCTTCCGTACGAATAACTGCCCCTATTTGCAAATCTGTTTTCCTGTCGTGTTCATCTATAATCATATATTTGGAACCGATGGAGATTGGCGTATTTGTTTTACATATATATTTAACCGTGTTCTGAAGCGTTTTTCTATCTATAATCTCAAGTGGGTAGGTAGATTCTTGGTTTGTAAGGGTAAAGAAAGCTGATTCTCCGTTATAATTTCCGCTAGGCAAAAGAATAGTGATTTTATCCATTTCATCTAAATAGGCGTCGAATTCTCTTTTGATGAAAATCATGCATTTCCCTCCCTTTCTTCTAAAGTTTGCTTCTTCTAGAACTGACCATTTTCTATCCTATTCAAACAAAGTCGTAAGCTTGACATCTATTCATATAATTCTCCATTATTGCCATTCCGGTCTGTCTATATAAGTGGACTGACAATGAGAAAGCAAAGCTCCAGCTGCTTTTAGCTGCGTATGTTTTAAAGGGAGTTTGTTCGCCCGCATTTTTTCAAACCATTTTTCATACGTGCGTTTATCTACCACCTGTAGATCTGTCGGTCCATCCGTTATATCAATATATCCTTTTGGGTGTAACAAAATTTTGGTAACAGGCAGGCTTACATCATACAAAGGAAGGATATTTTTGATAATCGATCCCATCCTGTTCAAACTGATCGTGGGATTTACTATTTTTCTTTCCTTTTCCTTCTCACGGATGGACCAGAAGCGCTCATTGTTTCCTAGAACCACACTCTCTTCTTGCTCCTCCATATAAAAAAGCGCAATGATTTCGTTTGGAGTAACTAGAATAATTTCGAGTTCCACTGGCGCCTGCTTTACTAGAAAGATAGGTTTATACATAACAAAAAACGTATCTGGAAACCTCTGCAAAAAGTACTTTAGTAAGTTTTCACGTTTATAATTTTTCTGCAGATAGGACATTTCCCGGATGGTCGAACTTGCCCATTTGAGCTGAAGCGGAAGAATCGAATCAAGAAATTGCTGCTTTCTTTCTTCAGGTGTCTTATTGCCTGTAATACTTGGAAGTTCCCACTCTTCATCGTGAATGGCATCAGTAGTAACGAGTTTTCCTGTAAACAGCTCTTCTTCTTGATCCTTTTTCTTGAAAGACTTCATGAGACTGATTAGCTTGCCTTCTTTTGAGGGAGTAGTATCTTCCAATTGAGCAATGTGGGAAGGACTCTGTGTATCGACCGGGTTTCTCAACATCTCCTCATAAGTCTTCCATTGTTGCTTTTTCAATCTGATATATTGATTAGGATAGCGATATATATCGGCTTCATACCGTGTGATATAATCTTGTAATTTAATTAATTGTGCCAATGGCGGTCACTCTTTTCTATAATAAATAATGAATAGCAACAGGCAGTATCAGGGCGTAAAGTAATGCAGAAAGTGTCATGCTGATGGAACTAAAAGCCGCTTCTTCTTCCCCATATTCCATCGCTTTAGCAGTTCCAATTCCATGTGCAGCACAACCAAGGCCCACTCCAATGCCTAAGTAATGGGTTATTCCAAGAAGTCTCATTAAGCCCGGGCCGAAAAGTGCACCAATGATACCGCTCAGGATAACAAGTGCTGCTGCTAAGCTTGGTAATCCACCGGTAAGATCAGCGATTTCCATGGCAATTGGGGAAGTCACGGACTTTGGAAGGAACGAAGAGGCATACATAGAAGATAAATTTGCCACCTTTACATAAATAAACCCAGTAACCATGCCGACAACTATTCCAGAAAATAATCCTGCAATTAACGGAATTCGATAGCGTAATATTTTAGTACGTTGATGGTAAAGTGGGTAAGCAAGCGCTACTACCGCAGGGCCGAGCAGTTCTTGGATCCACCAACCTCCCAGCATATATGTATCATAAGATAGATCAGTCAAAAGTAATCCGACAATGATTAATAGAGTTGTAGTGGCAACAGGATTGAGTAACGGCATACGAAATCGATTATAAACATGCCTCATTGCGAGAAAAACTAGATAGGTGATAAGGATGAATAAGATACCAAACCAACTATTCATCATCCATCACTCCCGTTGCCTCTGCCTTATTATCGACAGATGCTGCCGTTTTTTGAGCAACTAACCCCGAACTTACCAAGACCATAATGGTCCCTACTAAAAGAGCAAGCAACATGATTAACCCCTCTGTCTTAGAAAGAAACCTAAAATGATTCATGACTCCTACTGTGGCAGGGACAAAAAACAAAGGGAGATAGAAAAGCAACAAGTTCGCCCCACCATGCAAATATCTCTCCTTCACCAGTCCTGTCAAAAGTAAGACAAGCAACAAAACCATTCCGATAATACTACCAGGAACCGGAATCTCAAGCGTACTTTGTAGAACTACACCGATTTTATAAAAAAAATAAAAAACTGCCACTTGAATTAATAGTTTCATTCCCCTCATTTTCTAATCCTACTCCTATACTAATGAAAAAATTTCCTTTTCTTCATATTTTGGCAATCTGTTTAGATGTGTTTCATATAAAATGATATTGTTCACGGCAAACGTCTCTATTTGGGAACTGTGTACAGGAAGCAGACTGTTGTCAATAGATCCTGGCCCCTTCCACTTTCTTGCAATCGTTATATGAGGATGGAACGGACGTGAGTCGAGCTGGAGTCCAACCATTTCACAGGCATCATATACTGAATTTCGGAGCAGATTTAGTTCCATTGACTTTTCAATACCGTACCAAAAAATCCGTGGTGACTGGGGGTTCCCGAATGTGCCAAGTTCACTTAATGCGAGGGAAAATCGTTGATGATTTAAAGCTACTTTCGAAAGCAGAGATATCAACTTTTCCTTTTGACCTTCTTCCAAATCACCTAAAAATGCGAGCGTGATATGGAGGTCTTCTGGATGCACCCATCTTGTAAAAGGAAAGTGGCTTTTTAATTTTTTCATATATAATTGAAACGCTTGCTTTAACGGTTGTGGAAGAGGTACCGCAACGAAATAATGAGTTTGTGTTGTCATTTTCTCACCCTTCTTATTTTACCAGATATCTTTTATAGTCTTGAATATTATCTTAGCACCAAACAGACGATATAGTTAGTTTAATCTTAATCCCCTGATAAGCCATGTGCTTAGTCCGTTTTTATTATTTATGATACAATATGGATTATTAGTGTCATGTATAGAGAAAGGTTGTGCGTAATTGTGAAGGTTGTTACAAATATGGCTGATTTGATAGGTAATACGCCACTTGTAAAGTTGAATCGCATTGTGCCAAAAGGAGCGGCAACGGTTTATTTAAAATTGGAATTTCAAAACCCCAGCGGCAGCGTAAAAGATAGAGCTGCGTTTAATATGATTATCCAGGCCGAAAAGGATGGCCTAATCAAACCAGGAGCAACCATTATCGAACCAACTAGCGGTAATACCGGTATTGGTTTAGCGATGAATGCCGCAGCAAGGGGATATAAGGCCATTTTGATCATGCCCGATACAATGTCAAAAGAGCGAATTAATCTACTAAAAGCATACGGTGCAGAGGTAGTATTAACACCGGGTGATGAAAAAATGCCAGGTGCCATTAAAAAAGCACAGGAACTGGTAAAAGAAATTCCAAACAGCTTCATGCCGATGCAGTTTGAAAACCATGCCAATTCAGATGCTCACAGAAAGTCTACGGCACTCGAAATCATGGATGGAATGAAACAAATCGGCAAGCCATTATCGGCTTTTGTCGCAACTGCCGGTACTGGCGGAACCATTACCGGAACAGGAGAAGAGCTGAAAAAGCATTATGAAGGATTGACTGTCCATGTTGTGGAACCTGCAGGATCACCAGTTCTTTCCGGCGGGAAGCCTGGGAAACATAAGCTTGTCGGAACTAGCCCTGGATTCATTCCAGATATATTGAATCAGGAAGTATATGATGAGATTTTCAAGATTGAAGATGAGGATGCATATGATATTACTCGAAAGCTTGCTCGTCATGAAGGAATTCTGGTTGGTCCATCATCCGGTGCTGCTTGTTATTCTGCGATTGAAGTGGCGAAACGATTAACGCCTGATGATGTGGTGGTATGTATCGCATGCGATACGGGAGAGAGATATTTGTCTACGGACCTTTTTGAATTTGGAAATGAATAAACGAAAAGACCCTTGGCTGCATGGTGCAGATAAGGGTCTTTTTAATTTAAGCCGTTCCTTTGCACTGCAGGCACTCGCTTTCCGCGGGGCGGTGCTTGAGCCTCCTCGCTGCGCTGTGGGGTCTCAAGTCTACCGCTACCTCCCGCCCGAGTCGAGTGCCTTCCGCTCCAATCCACTCATTCTAATAAACTTATGAAGCTTTTGCGAGTTGTTTTTTGTCGGCTTGGTTGATCATCATGATGAACACTAGTCCACACATAGTTAAAACGCCGAAGAACAAATATACGTGTGCAACGGAATAATACTCTGCAATAAAGCCGCCAAAGAATGTACAGAACCAACTACCCAGCCCGTTACCGACGGCAGTGTATAGAGAAACCGCCGTAGCACGTGCAGAGTTTGGGGCAATATCCCTCACAAACTGCAGTGCGGCAGGAATGAAAAGCCCGACAGAGAAACCTTGTGCAATCGTCGTCGCATACACCACATACAACGGGGGCTCAAAGAAATAAAGCACCCACCGTATCATCGCAATGGAAGCAGCACTAATCATGATCGCGTGAAGTCCGAAGCGTGCGATCCACTTGCCTGCCACCCTCATAAATGGCGCCTCACTACCGGCAGCGAGCAAGAAGGCAATCCCGACACCCGTAACAGTCCCCCCAATATCTGTTATGAACAGGCCAAAGTAAAAATTATTGGCGAAGACAGGACCGAATATTAGAAACGTTGTCACAAGGAACATTACAAACTTAGGCAACTTCATGAGCGTTCCAATGCCATCACGGACATTCACACTAATTGTCTGACTTTCTTTCGGTAGAAAAATCGACACCACCGTGCCCAGCAATAAAGCTATCGCAAAGGTGAAGAAGATTACTTTTAAGGAAAAGAAATCAGAAAGCCATCCTGCAACAAGCACGGCCACCGCAAAACCTATTGCCCCCCATAATCTGATGGAACCATAGTTTCCTTTGGTCCTTTGGACATAATTAAGGGTAATGCTGTCTGAAATGGGAACAAGGGCACTTTGTGTAACAGCCAACAAAAATGCAACGGCAAGCAATGCTCCATAGCTCTCCATAAATGAAAAGGCAATCCCTGTAACCGCTGTGAGAAACAGTGTCCAGCGCAGGATTTGTTTTGGTTTTTGGGTATAGTCGCTAAAAACACCCCACAACGGCTGGACGAATATCATCACTACAGGACTAATCGACATGATCATCCCGATTTGTGATCCACTCAATCCGACATCTTCTTTCAAATATACTGTCAGCAACGGGAATAACGCCCCAAAACTGAAAAAGGTTAAAAAGTAAAAACTGTAAAAATAGCGAGTAGTTTTGTCTTTCATAGAGGTAGTACTCATCATATATCCTTCTTTCTTCTCGTCAAGTAAAGGAAAAAGTAAAAGGTTACCGCCCCTTGGGGAAGTAACCTTTACATTCTACCACATTTAGATTTCGGATAAATATGTTATTTCGCTAATTCATAGATAGCTTGTGCATAGATGGCAGTCGCCTTGATGAGATCCTCAATGAAAATATGCTCATCTTTCTGATGCGCTACATCCTCCCTGCCAGGGAAAAGCGGACCAAAGGCCACCCCTGCTTCAAGCGATCTTGCATATGTTCCCCCACCGATAGACAATAACTCCGCTTTTTCTCCGGTTTGTTCTTTATAAACCTTTTGAAGAGTCTGGATAAGCTCATGATCCTGTGGAACATGATGTGCAGGTGAGACATTGAATTTATTCACATCAAATCCATAGGCCTCCGCCTCTTTACGCAACTGCACTTCCACTTCCTTTGTATCGCATGTTACCGGAAAACGGATGTTTACCCCTAGAGCTCCGACAGCTGTTTCGCGATCATAACGGAAAACACCTGTATTGATGGTGAGATCATCCGTAATCTCATCGTGGAAATTGATGTTAAGCTTCTTCCCACGAGAATCAAATGCAAGCTTTTCACTAATAAAGCTGACATAGGATGCTCCTCTTGCATCTAGCTCTACAGAATGGAGGAAGTTTGCCAAATGGTATCCTGCATTCGTACCATTATCCGGCTCCATCGCGTGAGCGGACACACCTTTGATGTTAAGGAACAAAGCATTTCCTTCCTTCGTATACCCACCCTCTATTCCTTTTTCTGAAATGTATTCATTAAAAGCATGAGTGATTGCATCCATATCTTCCGTCACTTCAAGCGATGCTTTAGCATGATCGGGCACCATATTTAACCGGCGACCTGAATCAAACGTTAACAAGCTGTTTTGTCCTGTTGCCGTTTCACCGTTGAAATCAAGACGGAGTTGGATATCCCCTATTCCTTTTTCGGCATAGATGATTGGGAAGTCCGCGTCAGGCGCAAACCCCATTGTAGGCATTTCTTCGTGTTTAAAATAATGGTCCACACACTGCCAGCTGCTTTCCTCATCTGTACCAATGATGATGCGTACACGTTTAGATAGAGGCAAATCTAGCTCTTTTACAATTTTTAGAGCATAATAAGCCGCCATTGTAGGGCCTTTGTCATCCATTGCACCGCGTGCGAAAATTTTGCCGTCACGAATGCTGGCACTGAACGGCTCATCTGTCCAGCCGTCCCCCTCTGGCACTACATCAACATGACATAGGATGCCGACAAGTTCTTCTCCTTGTCCATGTTCGATATGGCCGGCATAATGGTCGACATTTTTTGTAGCAAAGCCGTCTGCTTCCCCTTTATGTAATAAATATTGGAGTGCCTCTTCAATTCCTTTTCCAAAAGGAGCTTTTGTGCTTGCTTCCTCTTCATTCAACACACTATTGATTTGTAAAAATTCCTGTGTATCTTTTATTAAGGAATCTTTTCTTTTCTCTACTTCTTCTAACCAATTGAAATTTCCCATTTAATCATCACCTCATTAGAAAATGAAAAAGCGTATTCAACATAAGTACAAATCCGACCAATCCCACAGCCGGATAATACAACCATCTTGTAACAAGATCTTGATAGTGCTCTTGAATTAGCTTCTTCCCTTTATGCATATTCAAAAAGGGATGTCCCACCAATTCATCATATACTATATTTAACCATTCTTTTAGAAAAAAGAAAAACGCCATAAACAAGCCGAATGTCATCCACAACGGGAGATACCCCATGACAGCGATGGTGATACCAATCATTTTTAAATACGAAAAAATATGACGGGAATTCCGCAACAAATATTTAAAAAACAATTCCGTCAAGGCACTATGAGGACTCCTGTCTTCTATTATCCTTTGCGAACGTCTGAAAAATAAAGGCTTGGTCCGCTCTGAGGAACGAGGAACATGCACATATTCCGAAGCATAAAAAATCATCCCGACATACTTTTGCCGGATCTTCTCATTATGTGCCATATCCACCATAAAACTCTCCGTCCGCAAATAAAGAATAAACAAGACGATTAGCCCCAGCATAAGTAGAACTGTCGATTCAATCCACATAGCTTGAACAACCGTAAGATAAACTAGTAGTCCAAGAAATAGAAACACGGTGAAATTAATTACTTTCCGCTTCCATCCAGACCAATGCAAATCTATTACTTTACCCAGTATGGTGATGAATAGGAACAACACAAGATAAAACGTTATCCATTCAAACAACGGAAGGGTAGACGGACTGATTGCCTCCATCAAAAAATATGTAAGAATAGCAATTAACAAGGATTTTATAAGATTAAGGGCCGTGCTCGCTATCACACCCCACTTTTTCAACCCGTGTAATAAATCTCTTCGGTGGATAAAAAAGTACATATCCGCCTGTTGATAAAACACTCGAATGGTTCCCGTCCAAGCAAGATAATAAATAACAATAAGGGTTAAACCGTATGGAAGTTTCTGAAGCAATGCAATGAAACTCGGAAACATATCATAAATCATGGCTGCAACGAATAATAATGTAAGGACAATATAGACCAGGATCGTCCAATCAATTACAGCTTTTGTGTTCTTCCACTGATACTGACGCTCTTGTTTAAGTCGTTCCTTGTATAAGTGGAATGCCGTCATTTTTCCTGCTCCCTTGCGGATAAGGTGTAGAAACAATCTAGCAATGAAGCACCAGGAAGTTGGCAATTTGTTTGAATGTCTTGTAGGGTCCCTTCTGCTTTCTTGCGCCCGTCAGCCAAAAGAATAAACCTGTCACAAATCTTTTCCGCCGTATCCAGAACATGCGTACACAACAAGATTCCGACACCCCTAGCCTGTTCCTGATGAAAAAGCTGAAGTAACTTCTTCGTTGCAATCGGATCAAGCCCAATAAACGGTTCATCCACAATATATAAAGAAGGCTTAGACATGATGGCAAATATCAACATAGCTTTTTGCTGCATCCCTTTTGAAAAGGTAGCCGGAGATTCATGGATGACTTTTTCCAAATCAAACAACTTCAATAGGTCCTCCACCCGATCTTTCCACACCTTTTCATCTATCTCTAGTAAAGACGCCATCAAATCTATGTGCTCCCATAATGTCATATCATAATAAAATACAGGTTTCTCAGGAATATAGGCATATGATTTATCAGGAGGAAGTGATATCTGTCCTTCAAAAAAAGGATTTAAGCCAAGCAAAGTTTTAATTGTCGTACTTTTACCAGCGCCGTTAGGGCCGATCAGACCTACCATTTCACCTTTTGAAACCGTAAAATCAATATTTTGCACGACAGACATCTCATCATCGTATCCTGCTTTTTCTAAATGTAGTGTTAGTAATTCCATACAGGTCCTCTCCTCTCACCTGTTTCATACGAAGTTTTAGGTCGAAAGTTTCATATTTTTCTAAAAATTACTAGCAGAATATTGTCGAGTAGTGTAAAATAATGTATATAGACTCATATTCTTTTGTTTTCACTTAACACTTCATAGACTAAATGTTAATATTGTGTAAATTGCATCATTATTCTAGAATTTTTTCCACAAAATCGTGTACAATATAAACTAACTTAATACCTAACACCTATCATCAAGAATTTAGCGAGTAGTACCATGTTAAATACCGGATAAGGAGTGGTTTTTTGAAGCCTTCAACTAACCGTATGCTAACCCGTATTAAAGCCGTCTACATGTTTATTCATGAAAAGGGAACTGTCTCTACACAGCAGTTGGTCGATGAATTTGGGATTACACCCCGAACCGTCCAGCGTGATTTAAATGTGCTGGCATTTAATGACCTGGTTCAAAGTCCAACGAAAGGTAAGTGGACTACTACGCAGAAAAAAGTTAGGTTGACTTCATAAGACTACATATAAAATTAATCAGACAACAATAAAGCCCCATTCCTTTTCACTTGGAATGGGGCTCTTCGTTATTTTCATTATTATCTTCGCTGCAATAGTTCCAATTCTTCATCTGTCAGTTCACGATACTCCCCAAGCTCAAGGTCTTCATCAAGCTTCAGTTCTCCCATGCTCAGACGCTTCAAGTAAGTTACTGTCTTTCCAACCGCTTGAAACATTCTTTTTACCTGATGGAATTTCCCTTCAACAATGGTAATCTCAATTTGTGATTCTGGGCCAGCTTCAAGTATTACTAGTTCAGCAGGCAACGTTTCGTACCCATCATCTAAGGTAACGCCTTTTTTGAACGCTTCCATATCCTCTGTCGTCACTTCGCCATCAATTTTGGCATAATACGTTTTTGGCACGTGCTTTTTTGGTGATAACAACTGGTGTGCAAGCTGACCGTCGTTTGTCAACAACAGTAAGCCCTCTGTATCTTTATCTAAGCGTCCAACCGGAAAAGGTTCAAACATTTTATCCTCTTCCTGCAGAATATCCACCACTGTTTCCTGATGGTGATCTTCCGTTGCAGATAACAATCCAGGTGGCTTGTGCATCATCAGGTAAATGAACTCACGGTATTCCACGATATCATCATGTACCGTTACCTCCTGCACCTCCGGATCTACATGCACCTTCGCATCCTTTACCACATTTCCATCCACTTTTACCACACCCGTTTTTAGAAGCTTCTTCACTTCTTTGCGCGTTCCAAAACCACTGTTGGCAAGCATTTTATCCAATCTCATACTCGTGCCGCTCCTTTCATAGGGAAAGAGGCCTCTCTGACTCGAGACCTCTATCCTCTTTCTTTTCTATTTAGAAACGAAAAACGATTTCCAAACAAATACATTAACAAGTTACTTCTGTAGCTGAGGAAGAAGTAGATGCCCGCTCCGACTAATCCGCTGACAGCCACTACGATAATGGCTTGAAGACGGCCTTCGCTGTAGGGGACAATGCCTTCTAATAGTTGAAGGACTACTAGGACTGCAGCAATCATGATGATGTTGAAGATGGTCATCAACATTCCTCTACGTAAAACAATAGAATAACTGAATCCCGTGAATCTCTGAATAGCCCAAAGGTTTATGACGACACTTGCCAAATAACCGATAGCAGTTGCCACAATAGATCCTTCCGCCTCCATGAAGAAAATTAACGGATAATTAAGGATAAGCTTTAATCCAACGCCTACTGCAAGACCATAAACCGTATACTTTTGTTGGTTAATCCCTTGAAGGACAGAAGCTGTTACTGTAAAGATGGCCAATGGAATGGCTGTTGGTGCATACCAAGTAAGCAAATATCCACCAAGTTCATCATAAGAATAGAAAGCTGCGTACGCAGGACCACCCAATATTGCCAATCCGATACAAGCTGGAACTGTCAAGAACATCAAAATTTGAAAAGTAGTACTTAATTGACGTTGCAGCACATCTGATTCATTGTTTATAAATGATCTCGTTACGGCTGGAAGCAAGGAAAGAGCAAACGCTGTTGCTAGTGTCACTGGGATAATCACGAGCTTCTGACCATAAGTGTTGATGATAGCAAATGCATCTCCGGATGTTATACTATCAACACCTGCAAGTAACATTGCCTTATTAAAAGTGAATGTGTCCACTAATTGATATAGAGGCATAGCAAGTCCGACAAAAACGAATGGAGCTGCATATAAAAGTATTTCTTTATACATTTCCTTATAAGAAATTTCTACATTGCCTTTATCTTTTTTTAATAGGGTATCCAAATGCCTTTTCCGGCTGAACCAATACCAGATCAATATTCCCAAGCCCGCCAAAGCACCAATAAATGCACCGAATGTTGCATAACCAATCGCTGTCGGCAAGCTGCCTTCCGTCACATTAATAATAATATAAACGCTGCCCAACAAGAATATTATCCTTGCAATTTGCTCTACAACTTGTGAAACAGCAGTAGGGCCCATTGATTCATGGCCTTGGAAAAAACCTCTGATCAAGCTCATGACAGGAACTAACAGTAGCGCAAAACTCACCATACGAATTACAAGTGTAACATCGTCAAATGAGTGCTGGCTGCTTTCATTTATTATCATCGGAGAAAATACCGGTGCCATTATATAAAGTATCAAGAAAGAAACAATTCCTGTAATACTCATTAACAATAATCCGGAACTAAATAATTTTCTCCCTACTGCATATTCCTCAAGCGCATTATATTTTGCTACAAACTTTGAAACGGCAAGTGGTACTCCCATTGTCGCTATACTTAATACAACCGAATAAAGAACATAGGCATATGTATATAGTTCCCCTCCAGATTTGCCCACTAAGGCATAAAAAGGAAAAATATAAACAAGACCCAAAACTCTAGAAATCATGGTACCAAGCGTTAAAATGAAGGTACCTCTCAATATATTTGATGTTGACATAAAATCCCTACCTACTATTTGTAACTTTTTGTCTAACCTTTGTATTTTAGCATACTTCTAATGGCCGGAGCACTATTTTACCATCCCGCAAGTAAACTTCTAGTTAGTGAAATCTTTGGAAATGATAGATATGGCGTATCGTCTTTCAAGTTCTCTATGTGCTCTTTTGTTACCACTACAGTGAATTCACCGTAAGCATCCGCATCTAGTAAGAGGACTCCTGCTTCTTTTTGACTGAAGATAAGCCCGAATTCTTCTTGATTATTTAAACGGATGCAAAGAACATAAGCATTCATCTCTTTTTCAAAGAGCCATGTATACGAGAATTTATGTAAATTAGTGTTCATTTTGAATTGTATGGTTGGAACAGAAAGCAACAGGACCGGGGTTCCATCTTCTTCTGTCCAGCCACCGTCATATGGAATGTGTGCTTCTGAAAGCTTAGGTGAATATGTCATGAGATACCCCCTTTTCATTAATTTGTAATCTACTTGAAAATAATACGGAATGTTGCTCTTTTTGTCCAACAAGAGAATAGAGGGTATAATAGGCAACAGGTAAGCAAAATATAGTTGGTTGGTGAAAAAATGAAATATGATGTGATTATTATAGGCGGCGGTCCATCAGGGCTTATGGCCTCCATCGCTGCGGCAGAACAAAAAGCAAGAGTACTACTGATCGATAAAGGAAATAAACTTGGGCGGAAGCTTGCCATTTCAGGGGGCGGTCGCTGTAATGTGACAAACCGCCTGCCTGTAGACGAAATCATTAAACATATCCCTGGTAACGGGAGATTCTTATATAGTGCATTTTCAGAGTTTAATAATGAAGATATCATCAAGTTTTTTGAAAAGCTCGGGATACAGTTGAAGGAAGAAGATCACGGCCGGATGTTCCCTGTCTCAGACAAAGCACAAAGTGTGGTTGACGCGTTATTGAACAGGATGAAAGAGTTGCGGGTGGAGATGCGGACTAATACTTCGGTGGAAACGGTGGAATATGATGAGGACCGGACCCGTGGCGTGTTGTTAAAAACAGGCGAGTTTTTGGAATGTTCATGTGTAGTCATTGCTGTTGGTGGAAAATCCGTGCCACATACCGGTTCCACAGGTGATGGATATCCTTGGGCACGCAAAGCGGGGCATACGATTACGGACCTATTTCCGACTGAAGTTCCATTAAATTCACAAGAAAAATTCATCCGTGAGAAAAGGTTGCAAGGATTGTCCCTGCGCGATGTAGCTTTGAGCGTATTAAATCCAAAAGGAAAAGTGGTAAAAACACATCAAATGGATATGATTTTCACCCACTTTGGCGTCTCAGGGCCTGCTGTTTTGCGATGCAGCCAATATGTTGTGAAAACAATGAAGAAATTCGGTGTGAATAGAGTAACGATGAATTTGGATGTTATGCCATCTTTAAACGAGGAGCAAGTATTTCAACAGCTCAATATGGCATTGAAGGACGAACCAAAAAAAGCCATTAAGAATGTGCTTAAAGGGCTTGTACCTGAGCGTTATTTATTGTTTTTGTTGGAAGTTTGTAAGATTGACGAGCAGGAAATTGGTGCGACATTAGCCCATGAGAAAATAAGGGAGCTAGCGAAAATGTGCAAACAATTCCAATTTGAAGTATCCGGCACCCTCTCCATTGAAAAGGCATTTGTAACCGGAGGCGGCGTTTCGGTGAAAGAAGTGCACCCGAAAGAAATGGCTTCCAAAATGAAAGACGGATTATACTTTTGTGGAGAAGTACTTGATATCCATGGATATACTGGTGGTTATAATATCACCTCGGCCTTGGTGACAGGAAGACTTGCAGGCCTGAACGCCGGGAAAAAGGCGGCAAGCCTACGTCGTTACAATTAGTACGAATGACATTACAAAAGCTAGTCCTACTCCATACATGCCAAACTCGTTGATAAATGATTTACTTTCTTCTGGAAGTACCTCGTTTTGTGTGTGGTGGTTCATAGTGAATACATCCTTTCTGATTTTTAGTTTCTGTTAATATAACCTGTTACTAATTAGACGAGTGATGTTACGAAAATGTTTCAATTATTTATAATTTGTTTCTGATAATTATCTATACCCACAAAAAAGAACCTGATAAACATCTTTCCGGTAAGTTTTCAGGTTCTAAATATTACCATTGCAGAGAAGCAATAGATCTGTTCTTCCTCATCGTTAATACATCCTACTTGATACTTAATGTCAATCACATCCCTGTCAGACAATCCCTTAAGAAAATCATTCACTGCATCCTCGAGGTCCCGCTCATGCTCCTCATCAAACACCCTAATCTGCACCAACCCCCACACCCTCCTTCTTAATAGTTTACTTGTATTCTATTATTATTTATAGGAGGAAATATCGGGTTTTATACTTTTATTCAAAAAAAAAACCCTTTGGGGGTCAGACCCCCAAAGGGTTTTTGCTCTTTACGTTGAATATAATAGAGTTAGAGTTTTAATGGCTATACGGGTAAGGATGTGATTGCGTTTGTTGAAGGTTGTGCGGAGGAAGCCTGTGGTGGTTGGCTTGTTAGTGATTTTGTGTTTGGTATGTGCGTTTGTGTACCATGGGGTGAGCTGGGAATTGACTAAGAAATATAACGAAGAGCTCGATGCATATTTTTATGCAGAGCTTGATGGGGAGTACTTAACCTTAACAGTACGTTTAGCAGACACCTTAAGAGATGAGCGTAACTTTCTTGTCATTGATAATCCATATGATGATTTATATGTGGATTTCCGTAGCTTGATTTCTTCCAACATAACTCTAGACTCTGAGCGTTCCTCTCGCGGAAGCCTGGTGTTTGAGATAAATGATTACAAGAATCGCACTTATTCGTTTCGCTTTATTCGGAAAATAATAGGAGAGCCCGAGTATGATAAAGCCTTGCCAATAATCTACATTTACTCAGAAAAGGATTGGATGGTAATGCAAGAAACTTCATCTATTCCTGTAAGGCATATTGAGCAAGATTAAGGAGGCATTAAGATGAAAGAAGTTTGGTTTTCAGAAGATGGAGACTTTAGTGAAATAGAGGATGATGGATTTTATCATTTTTATCTTTATAAATTTGAAGAGGTGGATTATCAGGTAGAAAATAAACAGTTACTTTTAGACTTTCTAGGGAAGCTTGATATTTTTCCTTTATATGTAATGGTTGAGGGGCATGATGAGGAAGAAGAGATGCGGCAGATTTTTGATCATTTAGGATTCTCCTATTCAGTTGACTATTTTACCGATAAGCGAATGTACTCTACTGGAGGAAAGAATTTAACCTACCATCCGCCATTTTTTCAAATCAAAGCATCTTCCATGGAAGAGTTGCAATTAATCATGAGCGAAACCTACCACCTTGCAACACAAAATCAATTTTACGGAATATCATTTATAAATAATGTTCAACTTACATCACGAGATGGTTATTCTTTTCCTAAGTTAAGTAGAAACAAGGATATTGCCGCGTTGAAAGTGGGCCATGACGGGCAAGGGTTCTATTTTTATTCAAATATGAACTTTCTTCAAAAAATGGAACAAGTGATTTCCATGCTTCCTGAAGAATACGTAGTAACCCAAATAAATGATTGTGTGCTAGAAAAATAGAAGGAGCTTCGCTGTTATTGAGCGAGGCTCCTTCTTAATTTAGAATCCAAGCAACTTCATGCTTCCAATGAATAAGGCGATTGCTGCAATAATCAGTGAAATTTTGTTGAATTTGAACAATGAGATAGGTGGCCTTTCCTCACGAAGGTCCCCCACCACTTCCTTTATAAAATCCTTATCGGCAAAGTTTTGGAACTCCACCTCTAAACCGCTTGTTTCAAGATCCTTCCACTTTATCTTGATGGTTTGATAAGGATCATCAAAATAATACATCGTGATATAGTTGCTGCTCATATAGTCTTCATTTGCTATGACATCTTTTTTATAAGAATATCTTTTGTCATCCAGGTTTCTCTCTAGAATATTCATGACAGTCTGGGGTTCATATTTCTTGATATGTATCTCGTCTTTTTTTCTTTGCATGATCATCATGATAAATGGCACAAGTACGGGGCTTAGCGCAAAAAAGAGCGAGTTAATGTTCCAATATTCATTAGAAGTCGTGTACACCAATAGGCCAAGAGCTATAAGCCCTGTCATAATGGTGCTTTGAAATCTATTACCAGTGGAGATCTTTGAAACTCCTTTTTGTTGGAAACTTGTAATTGCATCCAGAATGAGTAATGCCCCTATCATAAGGAGAAAAAGTGAGAATATGTTTTGGTCGATGAAGTCCATGGTTGATGTGGCCTCCTTCCTGGCTGATGGTCTGTATATATATATACGGATGAGTTTGGGAATGGTTTCAAGTTTTTGTAAGGAGTGGGGTGAGATTGTAGGTGCGGGATTTGGTTCCTCCTACAAATTCAATATTAAGGTTTTTCAGCAGACTGATAATTGTCAATCTATTTTCTAATCCTAAATACCTCTTTAACTCTCTCATAGTGATGAACGGACTTATTAATAGGGCATAATCCACTAGTGCGGCTCTATGTGCGTCATCATATTTCCCTCCACAATAAAGGCACTCCCATGTACCGTAAATTCTTTTCATAACTTTATAGGGACTACAACAGGGACATAATACACCTTTTATAATATCTGAAGGCAAGACCCCATACTGAAGAATGGGAGAAGAGTTATCTGGTGTATGATCTTTAAGTAATTGTTTTATTAGCTTTTTTATAAACTTTTTGTCTAGAGGCTGAGAGAAATGTCGTTTTAGTAGCATTCTTACTTTAGCAGAGAGGGCGGGGCTTTTCACTACATTTCTATCCACCTCGCTCGGAGAGGAAAGTACTTTCGTAATAACTTTAGGGTTAGTTAGTACTGCTAGCTTTTCACAGGGCACATCAGTTAATTGCCTCGTTCTTAGCCATGACTGTAATTTGGAGCATTGATTAGAAGCTTGCAAGATAGGGTCTGGATATACTTTAAGTGGATTATCATCTACTTCTTGTAAAAGTTGATAGTTTTTCGGGTCAAAGTAGAGAGTTCCTTTAAAAAATTTCACTTCTAATACTAAAAAGAAATTTGAAAATAAGATGAGGGTATCCATTTGAAAGAAGGTATCCCTAAACGGTAGTCTTAGTCCGTGGAATATGTAAAAAGGGTGGTCAGTTTCTGGAATTAGTTTTAAGTAATAGTCTAAAGATTGTTCACCGTAAATTCCTGCTTCTTTTCTACCTAATTCGTTAAGAAAGTCTTGGGTTTTTTCATGATTAGGTCGAACTCGCCTTTTCATTGCTCTCAAAATATGCACTCTTAAGGGGATGCATCTTGCTTTTTTTATCAAAAAATCACCTCTTTTATAGGATAAGAGTATCATTTGACATCTTTCTACATATCTCCTTCTTTTCTGCAAAAAATCTTTTAGGAAATTTCCTCTTTTTATTAAATAATATGGGGGACCCTCTTACACAATATGGATTCTTGATAATTTGAAGAGGTTTTTTGACTAATTGGAGGAATTTTTCGTATAATTGGAGGGTTTTTTTGACTAATTCAGCTTGTTTTTTGACTATTTCCTTATTTGAGCTTTAAATTTGTTTCGCCACGATTAGTAACTCACTCCTTAGGCAGCTATTAATAGCAGCACCCCTCAATTACCCACTTTTGGAAAAACCCCAACCCTTAACCCCAATTACCTATTTTCGAAAAGTGCCAAGATCCAAACCAAACCCCAGTTACCAACTTTCAAAAAAACAAAAACCACCAACCAGCGGCCCATTTCTCGCCCACTGGTCAGTGGTCACACTTATATTATTCTGTTTCGCCTTCCCACTCTAGCATGCCGCCGACCATGTTGCGGACTTTGTAGCCTTGGTCTTGCAGGTAGTGGCAGACGTTTTCGCTACGGCGTCCGGAGCGGCAGATAACGATGTATTCTTTGTCTTTGTCTAGTTTGTCCAGGTTTTCTGGGATATCGCCCATGCGGATGTGTTCTGCTTGTTTGATTTTGCCCATTTCGATTTCTTCGTCTTCGCGAACGTCGACTAGATAAAGTTCTTCGCCAGCGTCAAGTTTCTTTTTCAATTCATCAGTGGATATTGTTTGGATTTCAGACATGTGTGAAAACCTCGTTTCTATGTAGTGTAAAACTAATTACCTCTATTTTAACAAAAAGAAAACAAGACTGCCAATTAGGACGTCGGCAGTCTTGCAATCAAATGCTAATTTTCCTTGCTACACTTAGTTCGCTACAATGTTCACAAGTTTACCTGGTACAGCGATGACCTTGCGTACTGTCTTGCCTTCGATGCTTTCTTTTACAGCGTCATCAGCAAGGGCGATTTCTTCCATTTTTTCGCGGGTAGCGTCAGATGGGACGTAAAGTTTCGCTTTTAGTTTACCATTCACTTGGACAACGATTTCGACTTCATCTTCGACTAGTTTGGATTCATCGAATGTTGGCCAAGCAGCGTATGTGATGGTTCCTTCGTTGCCTAGTTTCTCCCAAAGCTCCTCAGCGATATGCGGGCAGACTGGGGAAAGCATTTTAACGAAGCCTTCCACGTAGTCTTTTGCGATGGTGTCAGCTTTGTAAGCTTCGTTGATGAAGACCATCATTTGAGAGATAGCCGTGTTGAAACGTAGGCCTTCGTAGTCTTCTGTCACTTTTTTAACAGTAGCATGATATGTTTTCTCAAGTGTATCTTCCTCTGTTACTTCGGCCACTTTGGAGCTTAGTTTTCCGTTTTCTTCTACAAACAATCTCCAAACGCGATCCAAGAAGCGGCGGGATCCGTCTAGTCCGTTGGTGGACCAGGCGATGGACGCTTCAAGTGGTCCCATGAACATTTCGTATAGACGAAGGGTGTCGGCACCATGGGATTCCACGATGTGGTCAGGGTTTACGACATTTCCTTTGGATTTACTCATTTTTTCGTTGTTTTCCCCAAGGATCATTCCTTGGTTGAAAAGTTTTTGGAATGGCTCTTTCGTTGGTACCACACCGATATCGTATAAGAATTTGTGCCAGAAGCGTGCGTATAGTAAGTGAAGTACGGCGTGCTCTGCTCCACCGATGTAGATGTCAACCGGCAACCATTCTTTTAGTTTTTCAGGATCTGCAAGCTGTTCGCTGTTTTTCGGATCGATATAGCGCAAGTAGTACCAGCAGCTTCCGCCCCATTGCGGCATCGTGTTTGTTTCACGGCGGCCTTTTTTACCTGTTTCAGGGTCTACGACATTTACCCAGTCCTCAATGGCAGCAAGTGGGGATTCGCCTGTACCGGATGGACGAATTTCCGTTGTTTTTGGTAATACAAGTGGAAGCTGATCTTCCGGAACCGCTGTGGTCGTGCCATCTTCCCAATGGATGATTGGAATCGGCTCGCCCCAGTAGCGCTGGCGGCTGAACAACCAGTCACGAAGGCGGTAGGATACTTTCTTTTCGCCTTTTTCATTGGCAGCTAACCATTCAATCATGTTGGCGATTGCTTCTTCTTTTCCAAGACCGTTCAAGAAATCGGAGTTAACGTGCTCACCGTCACCTGTGTAGGCTTCTTTAGACACATCGCCACCTGCAACCACTTCTACAATTGGAAGATCAAATTTTGTTGCAAATTCCCAGTCGCGCTCATCATGTGCAGGTACTGCCATGATGGCACCAGTTCCGTAGCTCATTAATACGTAGTCGGCAATCCAGATTGGCAATTTCTCGCCGTTTGCTGGGTTTACTGCAAATGCACCTGTAAACTCACCGGATTTCTCTTTGGAAAGTTCCGTACGCTCAAGGTCGCTTTTGCTTTGAACTTTTGTGATATATGCTTCAACTGCGTCACGTTGTTCATCCGTTGTAATTTTTTTCACTAACGGATGCTCAGGAGCCAACACTGCATATGTTGCACCGAAAAGTGTGTCTGGACGAGTCGTGAAAACAGTGAAGTTCTCATCTGTTCCGTCGATGCTGAAATGTACATTCGCACCTTCTGAACGACCGATCCAGTTGCGTTGCATATCCTTTAAGCTTTCCGGCCAATCCAATTCGTTCAGGTCTTCCAACAAGCGATCCGCGTATTCTGTGATTCTAAGGATCCATTGTCTCATCGGACGGCGTTCTACGGGATGACCCCCACGCTCGGATTTTCCGTCGATTACTTCTTCATTCGCTAAAACCGTCCCAAGAGCAGGACACCAGTTTACAGGAACTTCATCCACATATGCCAAGCCTTTTTCGTAAAGTTTTAAAAAGATCCATTGTGTCCACTTATAGTACTCAGGATCTGTTGTGTTTACTTCGCGATCCCAGTCATAGGAGAAGCCTAGAGACTTGATTTGTCTGCGGAATGTGTTGATGTTTTGTTCCGTGAATTCTGCCGGGTCGTTTCCTGTATCCAACGCATATTGCTCTGCTGGTAGACCGAATGCATCCCAACCCATTGGATGAAGGACGTTTTGTCCTTGCATACGCTTCATGCGGGAAAGGATATCTGTTGCTGTGTAACCTTCCGGGTGACCTACGTGCAAGCCTGCGCCGGATGGGTAAGGGAACATGTCTAGTGCGTAGAATTTTTCTTTCCCTTTTTCTTCATGTGTTTTGAATGTTTTGTTTTCTTCCCAATACTTTTGCCATTTTTGTTCAATGGACTGATGTTGAAATGACATTTTTTCTTCCTCCTGTTAACTCAAATAAATACAAAAAACCCCTCATCCCAATAAAGGGACGAGAGGTTTGAATATACTTAACCTACCGCGGTACCACCCAGATTATTATCACAGTATAATTGTGATAATCACTCGAATCCTTAACGCGGATGATACGGCGAAATATTACTGCCTTCTAAAATGAAGGGTTCACACTTGCTACTCCAAGGCGAGTTCATGTCCGATCGTTTGTTGACTTCCACCACCCGTCAACTCTCTATGCTCGTTTCGTCCACTACTGATCCTTTTCAACGTATAAGTTTTAGTTGTTAGTTTGTATTGTAATGAATTTGCTTAAAAACTGCAAGGGGTATTTTCACTAATCATTATGAACGTTTTCCGGAAAAGTATTCAATTGTACAGTTGCTTTAGCAGCAAGATTGCTTTTCGTTCTGTCTTTCAATGCAGCAATCCTCTGTTTCAACTTCATCACAACATGCCTGATTTTCCTTTACCTCTATGATTTCTATTCCACAACAGCCCGCTTCTTTCTTCTTTAAAAATGAAAACATAACTTTTCCTCCTTTTTCAAAATCAATTTTTTTTGATTAATAGTCCAAAAACTAGTTTTGTGTACAGCATTGTTGACTCTGATTTTGTCTAGCAACTTGGTTATACAAGTTTTGCAGATAGTTGATGATGTTTATTCTTCTGCCTTTTGAAGCCAATCCCAATCGACTGTCATATTGTAAGCTCTCTAATCTTTGTTCGTTTAATTTTGTAAGGGTATAAGGATGTGTATTCATGTTTTCTCCTCCTCTCTTGCATCAAATTTTATTGATTAATTAATTTCATTATATGTCCAGAGGAAAAAATATGCAACACATTAAATCAAAAATAATTGATTTAACTTTCGACATTTAATTTAAATATGGAACAAAAAAGCCCAGGTCCACTCTTCCTTAAAAGAGCGATAACCTGAGACTCCACTTTTCCACACATTATTGCACCGTATATCCACCATCAATAACTACTGCCTGACCTGTCACGCCCCTAGCTGCATCGCTGCTTAAAAACATCGCATAGTCGGCAATTTCTGTTACTTGCAATAGTCTACGTTGCGGAACCAATGGATAGATGACTTCTTCCAACACCTTTTCCAAAGGAACCTTCCTGGTTTCTGCCAGATCTTTCAGCTGTCCGCGGACAAGCGGGGTATCCACGTAGCCAGGACAAAGTGCATTGACGGTGATTCCATCTGCAGCTCCCTCTAAGGCTGAGACCTTCGTCAACCCGATCACTCCGTGTTTCGCACTGTTATATGCCGCTTTGCCGGCAAATCCCACCAAGCCATTGATGGAAGCCATATTCAAAATCCTTCCGAAACCTTGGGCTTTCATTACTGGAAAGGCATGCTTTGTCGCGACAAAAGGAGCTACGAGCATCACCCGGGTAAGAAGCTCAAATTTTTCAGTCGGGAAGTCCTCCAACATGGAGACATACTGCAGACCTGCATTATTAATTAAGACATCCAATCTACCGAATTCAGAAACCGTGGCATCAATCGCAGATTTCAATTCCTCCTCTGACGTTACATCACACTTTAGCCCCCTGGCAGTCAATCCAAGGCGATTCAATCCTTCTCCCGCCTCGACAACATTCTCTTCGTGCAAATCCGTTAGCACGACTTTTGCACCTGCTTCGGCAAATTGTTTTCCTATTTCGTATCCTATTCCTTGGGCTGCTCCCGTGATGAGTACAACTTTATCTTTAACCACTGCTTTAAACTCCTTTCAGGAAAAAAATATTAGATTCCTAGTCCCATAGAGAACAATGCGATAGCAATTGCCAACCCAATCAGTGGAACGATGACCGTCACTGCTGCAACCGGCCCATATGCCGCCTGATGCGTTTCTCCACAGATTGCCCGGACGGTTGTTACAACATATCCGTTATGTGGCAAGGAATCGAGCGCACCGGAAGAAATGGCAACGGTACGATGAAGCGCTTCAGGATTGACGCCCATGTCCATGTAATGTGGGGCAATCAATGGCAAGGCGATAACCTGGCCGCCAGAAGCAGATCCCGTCATACCTGCGATGACGCTGACTGCAATTGCCGCTCCGATAAGCGGGCTGCCCGGAATGTTGGTCATAGCCTCAACAACCGTGCCGAATGCAGGTACCGCCTTGGCAACTCCGCCGAATCCAACAACCGCCGCTGTGTTACCGATAGCAATCAAAGCACCCATTGTCCCTTCTGAAATAGCATTCCAGAAGTTCTTGAAGTATTTTCTTCCGAGTACATAAGTTGTGATGATACCTCCCAATAATGCGATAATTAGCGCAGATTGCTTCAAATCATCATGGAAAATATACGAGATTACTAGTACCACTACTAGTGGAATAAAACTCAAAAATGGGTTTGGCAATGGTCTTTCGCCATCGATCGTAGGATCGCTATCTCTAGAAACGAACGTCTCTCCGCGTCCCACTGCCTTTGAAATCATACGCTTCAACCACCAGTAACCGAAAATCATCATAAACACGGCAACTAGTGCACTTACTTCCGCTCCTGCATATGGACTTGTGCCCAGATATTCAATAGGAATCCAGTTCTGAATCTCCGGAGATCCTGCAGAAGTCATCGTAAAGGTTACAGAACCAAATGCCAGTGCTGCCGGAATGAAGCGGCGTGGCAGGTTAGCCTGTTTGAACAAGCTGATTGCCATCGGATAAACGGAGAATGCAACAACGAACAAGCTTACTCCCCCGTAAGTTAAAATGGCACAAGCTGCTACAATAGCCAGAACAGCGAATTTCATACCCAGTTTATTCACAACCAATCTGGAAACGGAATCTGCCGCACCGCTATCCTCCATTACTTTTCCAAAAATGGCACCAAGTAAGAACATTAGGTACCAGGAAGTTACAAAGGACGAAAAGCCGCCCATATAACTGCTGACAAAGTTTACTTCCCCTTCAGCGACCAGTTGTGGAAATAGCGGCATTCCACTGAAAAGAGCTACAAATAGTGCGGATAATGGACCAACTACTAGCAGGTTCATTCCCCTCATCGTTAAAAAAATTAATAATGCCAAACCACCGATAAGACCAATCATGCTCAACATTTTTCTTTCCCCCTTTTTCTTCCTTTGGTAAACGCTTACAAAACACCTTAAGCTTTTTACCAATAATTTTTACGTTCCGCATTTATTAATGCAAGAAGCGTGCCAACTTGCAAGTTTAATTGTTTCAATATTTTGAACAAAAGGGTTTTCCGCGAATCTGGACAAAAACAGAAGAACTGCCTTAAAACAAAGGAGTCCAGATATCTGGAACATTTTCCGGATATCTGGACTCTGTAGCTTGTTTAGCTATTGTATTTTGTGCTTTTTTAACTTTTCATAAAGACTTGATTTACTGATGCCTAGTTGTTTTGCTGTCACTAATTTATCATTTTGGTACTTTTCCAATGTTTGAATAATGGCCTGTTTTTCTGCATCCTCTAACGTTTCCTTCAATGATTTGGAGCCAATTGGAATCGAATAGGAATCCCTCATGTAGTCAGGAAGCACTTCCACTGTCAGCTTTTCACCTGTGGATAAATGAACGGCGGCTTGGATGACATTCTCGAGTTCCCTTATATTCCCTGGCCAACGGTAGCGCGACAATACATCAAGGGCATCCTCTGTTACAGATGTAATCCTCCTGCCTGTCCGCTTACAGATCTTCTGAATAAAATGTTCGACAAGTAGCGAAATATCTTCTGTCCTCTCTCTTAGCGAGGGAATCTGAAAAGGAATAACATGAATGCGATAATAGAGATCATCCCTGAATCGCTTTTCTTCCATCATTTTCTCTAGCGGTCGGTTGGTCGCCGCAATGACACGAACGTTCACCTGTATCGGCTTTATCGCACCGACCGGTTCCACTTCCCCTTCCTGCAAAGCACGCAACAGCTTAATTTGCATCGGCAAAGACATGTCTCCAATTTCATCCAGAAATAATGTCCCTCCATCGGCAAGCATGAATTTTCCTTTTTTCCCGCCTTTTTTTGCCCCTGTAAATGCCCCTTCTTCGTACCCAAACAATTCGGATTCAAGGAGATGTTCAGGTATAGCCGCACAATTCAACTTGATAAAAGGCATCTGACTGCGGTTGCTTAATTGGTGAATGCTGTGTGCAAATAATTCCTTCCCTGTTCCACTCTCCCCCCTGATCAGGATGGAAACATCACTGGCAGCAATCTGTTTTACCTTGTCTTTCAATAATTTGATGAGCTTAGAGTTTCCAATAATGTCTTCAAGCGTGTATTTCACTCCGGTCTGTTGCTCATACTCCTGCAGATAGTTTCTGATCCGTCCAAGCATGCTTTTGACATGACTGTTCATCTTGTCCCATTCACTCGTATCCCGGAAAATGACCGTTCCGTAAGCACCTATCACTTCCCCGTTTTTATTAAAGATCGGCACACGGTTAGCAATCATATAATTCCCTTTGATATATTGGAGATCGGCCAACTCTTCCTTCCCCGCCTTCACCACTTCATGCATACGAGTATTCTCTATCACTTCCGTCACATGCTTGCCGATCACCTCTTTATTATCCACCCCAATAAACTCGCAATAACTATCATTCATATAGATTATATTTCCCTCATGATTGACTACCACTATCCACTCAAACGCATTTGCAATGATAGTATCCATCATTTCTTCTGTTAGTAAGCTATCCTTTACTCCCATCCTATACCCCTCCTGCATAACTAAACTAAATATATCACAAAAGTCTGACAGTTATGAGAGCGATTACATAAACATCTATAGTACATTTTTACAAACTAAAAAGCAGCTGTCGGAATGATTTCTACTGACAGCTGCTTTTTCGGACCAAATTATATATAGTTTAAGAAGCACTATCTGATATCCTTCCTAAGAAAAACCCATCCACATCGCTTAATTTCCCTCTCCAGAGAAGCTTCCCTTCTGAGGGAGTGGGTTTACTATCTCCACAATAAACCTTTGTATTTTTCAAATGGATGAAATTTGCTTCGGCACCTTTATTAGATTCAAAGCTTTCTCCTGTAGCTGCAAGTTGTTCACTTATCTTTTGGGCTATTTCATTTCCATCTTCAAAGGTCTCACTCATTGTTTCGAAATAATCTTTAGCTGATATAAGAGTACCTGATATAACAGCACCGTTTACATTCAAGCTAATATCCAGGGAAAAATCATAACTATTGGCTGCTTGCACAAAAAACTCTAAAATACTGTCTTTTCTGGCACCAAGCTCATTACTCATTTACACTACTCCTTTCATCAACAGAAAAGAAAGCCGAACTATTTTATACGTCTTGCCTTATTCGGATTTGGCTGTCTTTTTAGCAGAAGCTTTCTTTTTGGTTTTGGCAGAACCAGATTTAGTCCCTGAACGTTTTTTCTGACTCTTTTCTTTCTCTTCATCATCATTGGATGTATCTTCGCTTGAATCCTGTTTTTCATCGGATTCTGTCTCATCTTCAGACTTATCCTCATTTTTATTATCAGGGCTAAGTTTCGCTATCATCTCTTCTAATTTTCCGATTCGGTCTGTCAGTTTACTATTCTTCTCTTTCAATGATTGGTAATCGCCATTGTCTGATTCTTCCTCATCATCTTCTGCGCTATCCGGGATTTTATCTAAATAGAAACCGTTAATATCACTAAGTGCCCCTCTCCAAAGAGCTTCCCCCTTGGAAGGTGTCGATTTATTGCTCCCACAAAGTACTTTTGCATCTTTAAGATGGATGAAGCTTGCTTCCACACCATCTTCTGAATCAATGGATTCTCCTGCTTGAGCAAACTTTTCACTAAGTTGTTGAGCAACCTCGCTGCCATCCTCAAAAGTTTCGCTCAATCTAACAAAATAGTCCTTGGCTGACAGAATAGTTCCTGTAACAATGGCACCATTTACATTTAATGTGATATCAATGGATACATCGTGCTTGTTCGTTGCCTGGACAAGGAAAGCAAGAATATTGTCTTTCCCTGATGTCTGCTCTTTACTCATGTTAAAAGCTCCCTTCATTTATTAAGATGAAGTATCGTCATCACTGGAAAGAGTGGTGTCATTGCTTTCTTCATCTTTTTTCTTCTTAGAAGACTTTTTAGCTGTAGAACGCTTCTTTTTAGTTTTACTTTTCTTTCCCTTTTCATCATTACTATCGTCTTCCTCTTCGTCCTCTGTTTCTTCCTCGTTGTCTTCCTCTGATTCTTCCTCGCTATCTTCTACGTTGTCTTCTTCTCCATCCTCTTCTTTTTCCTCTTTGCTGTCTTCTTCGCTATCATCATCTTTTTCTTCTTCGCTGTCTTCTTCGGAACTACTGTCAGCTTCTTTTTCTTCCGTTAGTTTAGTCAGCATTTCCTCCAACTTGCCTAATCGATCGGTAAGATTTTTATTTTCTTCTTTCAAGGATTCGTAATCTTCATTTGTGGAGTCCTTGGTAGATTCTTTTGTTGCAGCAACCTCTTGTTCACTTGAAGCATCTTCATTGGAAGCTTCATTTTCAGACTCATCTTCACTTGTTTCTTCCTTTTCTTTATTAAATAAACCTTTTGTTGAACCTTTAATAGATTCAAAAGCTTTCTTGGATTTTTCCTTGGCTGTTTCTCCAAAACTGGAACTCTTTGTTTTAAGAGCCTCTGTATCGATGCTATCCATTAACTTTTTACCGTTCTCCGGAGTAGCTAAATAGCCGACTGTTGCCCCGATGATTCCTCCTGCAATGGAACGAGTAATTGGACCTGTAAATGAAGTTTCTTCCTTATTCTTATTTTGTTCCTCTGTTTGATTTTCTGTAGTGTTTGTTTTGTTTTCTGCCATGTTAAAAACCTCCTATTAGTAGTTGAATTCCGTTGAATTTATTCGGTTTGAATCTAGTTTTCTTTCGAGAGATTCAAGTCTCTCCTGTAACATTTTATTTTCCTCTTCCAATGCTTTGGTGTTGTTATCCACCGCTTTGGAGCTTAGGTAAGGATCCGTCTCCCACCAATCCATGCCAATCTCTTTCGCTTTATCAACAGAGGCGACAATGAGGCGTATCTTGATGGTCAACAGCTCCACATCTGCGATACCTACTGTGATGTCACCTGCAATTACAACACCTTTATCTAATATTTTCTCAAGTACATCCACTATCGTACTTGATTGTCCAGTCGTTTGAACTGCCATTATATGAACCCTCCTTAGGGTAATGAATGAAGGCAAGCTTCCTGAAAATAATCAATTAAAGTAAGCTTCCTAAAGGTCCTAGGTCCAGATTCAAGTCGTCTGCATCAAGGCCGAATATGTCTTTTAGTTCTTCCATCTTTTCTTCCAAGTTCATTAAAGCTTCGCCAAGATCTTCAATCTGCTCATCGGTCAAGGTTCCGCCTTCCACACGTCTCATTGCATGCCGTTCCACGATTTGCCTCAGCAGCTCCACCACAGTCAGGACGAGTTGAGCTAATCCATGTTCCGCTTTATCAGGATCTAAATTAATTCGTCCACTTGTCGGGTTGGCCGGTTGCATGTATTAATCCCTCCCTTTGTTGATCAAATTCTACGGAAGATACTGTCTTGCCATTTCCCTGCTGTGCCTGAACCAGGGATTCTACGGATGCAATCAGGACACGAAGATCCAAATAAACAAGATCGACACCCGCTATGGAAATGACCAAATCCGCTTTTATTGCCACACCTTTATCAAGTATGACGTCTAGAATATCTATTAGAGCTATATCCTTGTTTTCTATCGAATCTCTATGGGACATAATTAGTCATCCTCACTTATGAAAAGCTTGAAAAGTGATAAGCGGGCCATGGCCCAGTCGGTTCAAACTGCCAGCCCATATCCCCCATTTTCTTTTCAAATTGCTGGATTTCTTCCAAAAACTGTTCCACTTTTGAGGAAGAGATAAGATAGACGCTGTTCCAGGTCATGTTTTCTTTCCTGCCTGTCACATCTTTGCTCCAATTCCTCTTTACATTCCCTTGCAAAACAAAATCCTTAAGATGTGTATGAATTCTTTCACTCACACGATCCTTTTCGTTCTCGACTTCATCATCAATTAATTTATCAAGTTTTTTCTTTTCGAAAAATTGTTTCCCTTTAGATAGTTGACTGATTTCTTCTCTACGCTGCTCTATTGCAGGATTGTTCTGGCTTACTTGCTTCTTTAATAGTTCATCATTGCAATATATTTTAAGATTCCATTCTTCATTGCCTTCTAGAAGCGCAAAGGTGTCTGTCATCTTGGAATGATTTTGCTGCACAGTATCTGTTAAACTAGTTTCATTTTTATATAACGTACAAAACTTTAAAGGAATTACAGTATATAATTTGGATAATGCCATTACTGTCTCATGATGATGAAATGCCTTTTCTTGCAACCATTCCATATCACTATTGATATTCTCTTTAATGATTTCCTCTGAATACTCATTTGCATCCAGTGAACATACAATAGCGGTTATTTCCCCTATTGATATGGTGTATATATCACCTTTTCCATCAAAACCTTTTATGGATGGAACAGGCTGGCTTACTGATTCATTAGATGGGATGAGCCCATATAAATAAATTAATTCCCCCATACTCTAACCCTCACTTCTTTTTGGTCAAATGCTCCCATTGTTCCATTTCCAAATTCTTGGCTACTTCGTAACGGTGCAACAGTTCTGCTTCTTTCTCTTTGTATGCTTCATCCGGAATTTCACCAAGTTCGTACATCATCTGCAATTGAATAAGCTTTTTTTGAATGGTTGGAAGGTCATACAGTTCTTTGTCCGCTTCCTCTTTCACTTTCTCGCCGATTTTAATGACAAGATTGATAGGTGCAGCTACAATTTTGTGGAGCATTTAAGCATCCTCAACTGTCAATCTGATATTGACAAAGTTGTAAGCCGGCCATGGACCACTGTAATTAAAATCGACCTTATCCTTCCACTTTTCATGAGCTTCATTTACTTTCTGATCAAACTCTTCTTCTTTATCCCTATCAATAAGAAAAGAGGCGTTTAGCAACATTTTCTCCCCAATAGGGTCATTCATTTTAGAGGCTTCTGCTGTATCCTTTAATGGTTGGAAGATTTCAGCTTGCATCTCTTCTTGCAGGGAAAGGAATAGTTTTTGAGCAGCCTCTCCTAATTGGATTCGCTCATAGTAGCTTGCTGCTTCGGATTTCCCTCGAACCTTCTCAGCCATTTTTTCCATTTTTTCATTTCCGCCAGCCAGTTCTTCCAGCCATTCTTTTTTGCCAATTACTTTTAAGCCCAATTCAATTTTCCCTTTGATAGCCGGGAAAAGTTTTTCGAATTGAGGATACAAGTTTTCAAGCAGGACCGCTACATCTTCTCTTGAATGAAAAACATTACCGAAGCTTACAGGAATGACAGTATCATTTTGTTTCATCACAAGGGAGATTGCTTGTTGATGCATCATCAGGTTTTCTTTATTTGGATGGTAGATTTTCATTGGAACTTCTGCAGCTACCATTGCAGAGTCTTTATATGAAATAGTAAAGAGTTCTCTTTTCTCCCCTTCCAATTCGATTGGACCAAATTCCTCTTCCTTTTCTGTTTGAATTCCACAAATGATATAAATACCCATTTTTTCTTCTTGACTCATCATAAGACTCTCCTTTATTACTCAGTGACCTTCATATTTTCACAGGCCCTTAAAATCATTTCCTCTGCTTCTTTCAGCGGCTGTTCGCCATCTAGACATCTGCTTAATTGATGTCCGAGTATATCCTTGCAAAGCCGCTTGAAATCTTCGTTATCCCCGTCTACTGGAATATCTCCCTCTGTTGCCAATTTGGCAATCATCAGGGAAGCACGTAAACTGGGACCGTTCTTTTTACACCCTTTACGGAGGTCTGCAACTAGAGCCGTGATGGCTTTCGCTTTTTCCTCTTTTATGTCGACTTTTTGTGAAACGATCTTTGCTTCCCTATCCACCTCTTTATAATCGACATGGATGGTAATCAATCGGTCCAACAGGGCATCCTGTGTATGAAAAACACCTGCATATTCATCAGGGTTGCTTGTAAAGATTACGGCAAAATCCGGATGAACCGGTACAAAGGGTTCTGTCAGCTTTGATCCATACAATGGAAGAACACCTTCCTCCAATATGGATAGGAAGATATTATTCGTTGTTGGTTGAGACCTGGTAAACTCATCGTACACAAGCGTGTAACCGTTTTTCACAGCTTCCAACAACCGACCGTCCCTCCAAGTTTCTGTTATACTTTCATCTTTCTTATAGACGGAACGGATATAGTTATCTACCACTTTTTTACTTGTGTACCCTGTAAAGTCACCTATTAGATCCTTATTGTTCAACTCATGATTTCCGTGTATGAGCATAACAGGCTTTTTCCTCTTTTTTGCAAGAGCGAGTGCCATGGAAGTTTTACCTGCACCAGAAGGGCCAGTAAAATGAATAGGATATCCGGCCTTTAAATATTGCAGTGAGCGAGAAAGTAAATCCTTCGTCTCAGAATCTTGGATTAATGCCCTTGAATCTTTCTTTATTTTTTCTTTTAAAACCGTCACTCCATTCCCTCCTACTCACCACGTGCTATGCCTCATGTTTAATGGAACTTCTATACCTGATATCACGCCTTTTATAAGAAGTGACTTCTTTGTCTTTATTAAGATGGACGTCATATATACCTAACATTTCATCTTTTGCATACTTTTTCATATATTCCTTTTCTTCTATTACTTCTACTGTCAGTTTCCATCCCTCGTTGTCACTTTCTTCAACTGAGGTGATTTTATGAAGGGGTGCGACAAATTCATTGAAGAAATCGGCTACATTCCCCATGATCTTTTTAATTTCCATATGGACCTCCTGCATAAATAGAAGGGAAGGACCAAGTGGAGATCCCCTTGGTTGCTTCCCATTCTAATTTCTAAATACTAAAGCGCGGGCTGCGTTCATTCTGTTGTTCAGGTAGCCCGTTTTCTTCTACTTCATCCCGAAGTAATCCAACCGCTTCAGCGTATCGCAACCATGTGTCAACACTTGCAATTACGACTCTTGCCTCTACTGTTAAAATTTCAATTCCTACCACAGAGACCCTTACAAAGGCATCAATTACAATCCCTTTATCCAAAATACGGTCAATAACCTCTGCTAAACTTGAACTATCTGTACTTTTTTGAACGGACATACATCATTTCTCCTTTCATTCAGTCATCAAGATCCCATTGTCTTAATGTCATTTGAGGATTTTATTTTTGTTGAGCTTTTTATATTGCTGGCACCTTTCATATCCGTATAACCCTTGATGCTCTTCACACCTTTGATTTTGCGGTCATCGCCATCATCATTTGTCGAGGATATCTTTTCTTGGAAATCCTCTCCCGCTTCGACAACTTTACTTATCTTGTCACGGACTGAAAGTAATGCTTCCTGTGCTTTTTCTTTTCCTTCTTCTGCTTTATCATGAAATTTCTCAGCATTCTCTTCTGTTGTCTCCTGGAGGTTTTCCGTTGCTTCCTCCGCTTTATCTTGCACACTGTCCACAAATTTCTCTTTCGCTTTTTCCTTGACCTTATCTTTGATTTCATCTTTAATCGGCTCCGGAGTGTGTTCAAACACCTTCTTTGCCGCCTTGCCTAAAGTCTTTTTAATCTCTTTTCCCATCCAATTACCACCTTTGGATTCATCGAAAGAGGACTGATTATTTCTTTGAATCTACTAATTCACCCAGCATGTTTTCGATTTTATCAAGTCGGTTATTAATGCTTTTGTTTTCTTCCTTGATTTCGTCCAATTCAGAAGAAGCGTCATCGGCTTTTGATTTCTTTTTCTCATCACTTTTTAATGGACTCATAAGGCTTACCACATTTTTCCCCATATATCCGGAAGCCAATTGTTTGATTCCATTTTGCGCCTGTGCGGCCAGCATTTCTTGGGCTGATCTTCTTAGTTGGTTACCGGCAACCTTTACCACTTCTGATTGGCTAATATTTTTAAAAAGCTTTTTACTTGTTCCTGGACTAGAAAGGAGACCGATGCCAGCACCTACCACTCCTCCAACAATTGCTAAATTGATAGAGTAATTGCTATTATCGTTCTTTTCTTCTTGTTGTTCATTCTGTTCTTCTTGTTGTTCATTCTTTTCTTTTACTGCCATGTAAATCAACCTCATCCCTTCTGTGTTTGTTCTTTATTGATTAAAAACTGAATTGGCCTTCTTGATTTCTATTAGTGAGACCCTCTTCTTGAACCTCATCACGTAATAGGCCTACCGCTTCTGCATATCTTAACCATGTATCCACACTTGCAATAACCACCCGTGCTTCTACTGTAAGGATTTCAATTCCCACCAATGAAACTCTTACAAATGCGTCAATAACGATTCCTTTATCAAGAATCCGATCAATAACTTCTGCAAGACTGGAACTGTCCGTACTTTTTTGAACACTCATTTACGTATTGCTCCTTTCCATTTTAGAAATGTAGTCATATGATCAAAGTTTTCTTATTTAATTAGCTTAGTAGGTATATAACCAATTAACCTTTGTCTAAAACGGGGCTTAAGTTGTGATGTCTATAAAAATTCCAAGATATTCATTGTTTATGTCCCAACTAAAGACTTATGTAATATCAGAAAGTGATAGGTATCCATATTCCTTGAAGAAAAAGGAAAAAAGTTGAAGTTATATTACAATAAGAATACATTTGATAAATAGAAGTTTTGGACAACAAAAAGAGAACATGGAAAGACCACATTCTCTGTTAATGAACTATGAACGTTTTTGAGCTTACTTAATTATATAGGGTAACTAGGTACTTTATGGAACAGGAGGAGAATGACAGATTGATCGATTCCCTCACTTTTCATCAGCAGTTGCAGATCATCACCACGTTCCCATCAGGATCCTTGATATTAAACCATGCCGTATCTCCCACCTGTTCTATTTCACGTACCACTTCAATTCCTTTGTTCTGAATAAATTGATATGCCTCGTCAATGTCCGGTGAGTAAAAATTAAACAATGGTGCGCTGCTTGGTTCACGCTTAAACGTAGGATCAAATTTATGATCATCAAGTGTCAGGGAAGTCGTTCCCTTCAAGGGGATGTTATACACAGGAGACTCGACAGTATCAAGGTCCACTTCTACCCCCAACAGGTTGGTGTACCATTCTGCAGACTTTTGGAGATTTGCAACATGAATAAATACGCCGTTCATTTGATTTTTGATCGGAATGGTTTTTTGCATTTTTCAGTTTCCTCCTTCAAGTTTCCTTCTCTTATGTATTCTTGTTTGATGGGAGAATTCCTTTGAGAAAATTCTTTCGTGAAAATTACAGTTCAAGTCACACAACTACATCAACCGAAACCACATAATACAAAAAAGCCAACCCTACTCGTTAAAGAGCAGAATCGGCCTTTTTTATATAAACTATTTCTTATACCATCACTTTACAAACATCATTCGTAAACTCAACAGGATCCTCTAACGGCAATCCTTCAATTAACAGCGCTTGGCTGTACAATAGATTCGTGTACAACGCCAGTTTCTCACGGTCGCCTTCATGCGCACTCTTCAACGACGCAAACACATCATGGTTTGTGTTGATCTCTAGTACCTTGTTAGCCTTGATATTCTGATTATCCGGCATCGAGCTTAGGATTTTCTCCATTTCAATAGTTACTTCTCCTTCTGTAGATAGACAAACTGGATGTGTTTTTAAGCGTTTGGATACCTTCACCGCTGAAACTTTATCAGCAAGGATTTCCTTCATCGCTTCAAACAGTTCCTTGTTTGCTTCCTGCTCGGATTCCGTTTGCTTGTCATCTTCTTCTGAATCAATGCCAAGATCTCCGCTTGATACATTTTTAAATTCTTTCTCTTTGTAATTCATCAACATCTTGATTGCAAACTCATCAATGTCCTCTGTGAAGTAAAGCATTTCGTATCCTTTGTCCGAAACAAGCTCGGTTTGTGGAAGCTTTTCTATTCTTTCTTTGGACTCACCGGTTGCATAATAAATGTACTTTTGGTCCTCTTTCATGCGGGAGATATACTCATCCAACGTCACAAGTTTCTTCTCTGTGGAAGAATAGAACATCAGCAAGTCTTGCAACTGCTCTTTGTTAGCGCCGTATTCGGCATAAACTCCATACTTTAATTGACGGCCAAATGCTTCAAAGAATTTCTCGTATTTCTCGCGCTCGTCCTTCATCATGCCAAGCAAGGCACTCTTGATTTTCTTAGCCAAGTTTTTCGCGATGAATTTCAGCTGACGATCCTGCTGCAGCATTTCACGAGAGATGTTTAGAGACAGGTCCTCAGAATCTACTAGTCCTTTTACAAAACTGAAATGGTCAGGCAGTAAGTCCGCACACTTGTTCATGATCAGTACGCCACTTGAATATAGCTCCAGGCCTTTTTCAAATTCCTTGGAATAATAATCAAATGGAATGCTCTCCGGGATATATAGAATAGAGTTATAGCGAATCGTTCCATCTACACTAATATGAAGATGCTTTAACGGTTTATCGAAACCATAGTGCTTTTCATTATAAAACTTCTCATAATCTTCGTCTGTCAGTTCAGATTTATTTTTACGCCAAATCGGCACCATGCTGTTGATGGTTTGCTCTTCTGTCACTTCTTCCAGTTCTTCTTCATTGTCCGCTTTCGGTTTGGAAGTTGTTACATCCATCTTAATTGGGTAGCGAATGAAGTCGGAATACTTTTTGATGATGGACTTTAGTCTGTACTCTTCTAAGTACTCGTCATAGCTTTCGTCTTCTGTATTTTCTTTTATTTTCAGAACGATTTCCGTACCTATAGAATCTTTCTCGGCAGGTTCGATTGTGTAGCCATCTGCACCTTCTGATTCCCATCTGTACGCTTCATCGCTGCCAAGAGCTTTACTAGTCACCGTCACTACATCCGCAACCATGAATGCCGCATAGAAGCCTACACCAAATTGACCGATGATGTCATGTCCGTCTTTAATTTCATTTTCTTTCTTAAAAGCCAAGGAGCCACTTTTCGCAATAACGCCAAGGTTTGCTTCCAATTCCTCTTTAGTCATCCCGATCCCTGTATCCACAATAGTTAAGGTTCTATTTTCTTTATTTGGGATGACTTTTACAAAGTAGTTGTCTTTATCAAATGTAAGAGAATCATCTGTTAATGCACGATAATAAATTTTGTCCATCGCATCACTTGCATTGGAAATAAGCTCTCTTAGAAAAACCTCACGCTGAGAGTAGATGGAGTTGATCATCATTTCTAGCAGTCGTTTTGATTCAGCTTGGAATTCTTTCTTTGTCATGTTCTGATTTCTCCTTCCAAATATGTATGATTATATTTTAGCACTCTCAGACTACGAGTGCTAATACTCTATAAAATAATTATCATATTTGGATATTTTATGTCAATAGAAATGGACGAAAAAACGGTGCGATTCCTATTAAGGAATCGCACCGTTTAGGTTGTTTGTTTTAGGATGCACTTTTAGATAGTTCAGGTACATTTGTAGCAGTTGCTTTTAATTTTCGATCATAAATAGACGTAGTAAAAATCGCGACCAACATGAAGGCCATCAACACTCCAAACAGCATCCCCATGCCGGAAAGATCCACCAATACTCCACCCATGAATGGTCCGAGCATTCGTCCTCCTGTTGCCGTTGAATTGACAATTCCTTGATAGAATCCTTCACGTCCCTTTGGAGCGAGCTGGTTTGCAACTGTCGGCACGGCCGGCCAAACGAACATTTCACCAATAGTAATGATAATCATGGCTGCAACAAAAGCCGTGTACTGCTCCGCAACTCCTACTACCGCAAAGGAAATAATGAAAATGACCAATCCGACGATAATCTGTGTTTTCAGCGTTTTTGTGTATTTTTTTACTATCCATGAAATGATAGGTTGCGCTAACACAATCATTGCCCCGTTGATTGTCCATAAAATGCTGTACTGTTTAAGCGATATGCCAAGCGATTGCGTATGTGTCGCGATAGTCGTCTGCCACTGTACATAACCCATCCAGCAAAGCAAATAACCGATACATACCGTTAACAGAGCATAAAGTTTCGTGTGGTCTTTTACTTTCTTCTTCTGATCAAGAATGGAAGTCTGGCTTGTCGGGTTTGCCTGGATTTTCCGATACCCGAAAAGAGCTATTGTAAAAAATACCGCATATGTGACCGTATTCGCAAGGAATATGTAGTCAAAACGGATGTCGGCAACTAGCCCTCCTAGTGCCGCACCAATGGCAACTCCGAGATTCTGTGAGACATACATGGCATTAAATGCTTTGCGTCCGCCTTCCTTCCAGACAGAACCCGCCATTGCGTACATGGAGGGAAAAACAATTCCTGAACCAAATCCAATGATGGTGAGGTACACCACATAAAAAGTCCATGAGTGATTAATGGTCATTCCAATTAATGCTGTAATAGTGATGGAAATGCCTAACAAAATCGAACGGTAGCCACCGATTTTATCAAAAAGGATCCCACCCATCAGGTTGCCGATGACACTGGCACCAGCATTGACCATTAACACAAGACCCGCTACAGACAGGGATTTTCCGAGAATGTCATGAATGTATATTGTATTTAACGGCCATAAAAAAGAAGCCCCTGTTACGTTTATTGCCATTCCAATAACTAATAACCAAAGGGCTCTGGGCATTTTTCGCATTTCCACATGCCCTCCTTCAACCAAATTATTTCGAAATCCAAAATAATTGTAATCCGTTTTGAAGGGAGTTTCAATATAAAAAACTTCAAATTTGAAAGTGTATGTATTCTGACTTTTGGGACGAACAAAAAAGCAGCACTTAGGCTGCTTTTTTATTCATTTTCGCTATGATTTTTGGAGCGGACAGGCTGGGACTTTTTAAGGTTTTTTTGCTTTACTTCTTTCACCGGATTATATTCTGCACCCATTTCGATTGCAGTGTTTTCGGCATTTCTCGTTTTTTGTTCCGGGTTATTTTGTTTAGAGCGTTTTTTCATAATTAGAAGCCTCCCTTAATGTCTTAATAGAGTCATTTCATTTTGCAGGTTTTGCAATTGAAGACGCATACGGTTCAATTGCTCACGTTGTTGTGCATTACAACTTTGGGAAAGGTGCATCAAGTCATTATAAGTTGCCTCAATCTGCTCTTGAGCGCTCGAAAACTCTGTATCATTGTAGTGTTCCAATTGTTTTGCTTCTGTGTACTGCGCATGTGCATTGCGCAGTGCATCTTCACATTGTTGTATAAACTGTTCAACAGATTCTCTAGTTGCCATGATTCCATTCACCCCACATTTTTTCTGTGTACTCGGCTTTATTTTGCTCATTTTTCTTAAGTCCATGCGAAAAAAATGGGCAGCATTGAAGCAGAAGCAATTTACATGCTAAAATGGTTTGTTAGCAATAATGGATAAAAAAGAGGAGGAGTACGGATGAACAACATGAAGAAAAAAAATCCGTTCCCATATTCCGTTGAAGATAAACGATATCACACCTGGAATTATCATCTTCGCAATCATTTTGGACATAAGGTGTTTAAGGTTGCGTTAGATGGCGGCTTTGATTGCCCGAACCGTGACGGCACAGTGGCACATGGTGGCTGTACGTTTTGCAGTGCCGCTGGATCTGGTGACTTTGCTGGAAATCGAGCAGATGATTTAGTGACACAGTTCAATGAAATAAAAGATAAAATGCATCACAAATGGAAAGACGGTAAGTATATGGCCTATTTTCAGGCTTTCACCAATACTCACGCCCCTGTAGAAGTTCTTAGGGAAAAGTACGAAACGGTGCTAAAGCAAGAAGGGGTAGTCGGACTTTCGATCGGAACACGTCCAGATTGCTTGCCTGATGATGTGGTTGAATATTTGGCAGAACTGAATGAACGCACTTATTTATGGGTGGAACTTGGCTTGCAGACAGTTCATGAACGTACCGCGCTCTTGATCAACCGTGCACATGACTTTGAAACATACGTGGAAGGCGTCAACAAACTTCGAAAACACGGTATTCGTGTATGTTCCCACATTATTGATGGTCTTCCGCTTGAAGATAACAAAATGATGATGGAGACTGCAGAGGCTGTTGCGAAGCTAGATGTGCAGGGAATCAAAATTCACTTGTTGCATCTTCTGAAGGGGACTCCGATGGTGAAGCAATATGAAAAAGGGATGCTTGAGTTTCTGTCCTTTGATGATTACATTCAGCTTGTTTGTGATCAGCTAGAAATCTTACCGCCTGAGATGATCGTACACCGTATTACTGGAGACGGTCCTATTGATATTATGATTGGTCCTATGTGGAGTGTGGATAAGTGGTCTGTATTGAATGCCATTGATGCAGAGTTGAAAAGACGAGATAGCTGGCAGGGGAAATTCTATGTTAGTGGTGACGTTGGTGGTGATGAACGATGAAGTTGGAACGAGTATTACCTTACAGTAAAAAAATCATGAAGCTTGCCTTAACTGAGGGGGATATAGCTGTGGATTGTACGGTCGGAAACGGCCATGACACCCTCTTCCTCTCAGAGCTTGTCGGAGAAAATGGTCATGTGTTTGGCTTTGATATTCAGGCGGAAGCACTATCGAATACGAAAACTTTACTAGCCGAACATGGTGTAGAGTCACGAGTCACCCTTTTTGAAGACAGTCATGCAGAGGTTTTGAATCGCATTCCTTCAGAAAAACATCGTCAAATCAGAGGAGCCGTTTTCAACCTTGGCTATCTTCCTGGCGGCGACAAAGAAATTGTAACCGTTCCGGAAAGTACGATTGAAGCAGTGGACAACCTATTATCCGTAATGGAAAAAGAGGCGGTTATCGTCATCGTCATCTACCATGGGCACCCAGAAGGTCAAGTCGAACGCGACGCCCTGCTTGACTACGTTACCAAACTTGACCAGAAAAAAGCCCACGTCCTCCAATACCGTTTCATGAACCAAATCAACAACCCACCATTTATTATCGCAATCGAAAAAAAATAAAGGAACCGGCTTGAGTGCCGGTTCCTTTATTGCATTAACGCATAGAGGGTCAGACCCCTCTTCTGTTCTCTAAATCACTAAAGCTCGCGTTCCTGCACTTTCTTTATGCGCCACGCCAGCTTTGGAATTTGCGGTATGCCCGTCCGTTCATGTAGAAGAAGTAGGCGGTGCCGCCGCTTGCTTTAATGATGCTTTTGGCCATGGAGGAGATGTCTTTGCAGTCATGGACTTTACGATCTGACAAGTAGACACCGAGCAGTCCGCGATTTATCAAGCGATGAAACTTCTCAAATGGCAATCCGGCTGTATAAACGTCCGCCTGCTCCATAAAATGCCGTAACCTGTCCATAAACACAGATTCACTTTCAAAATATGTGCAGAAATTAAGATCCCCGCCTTCCACGTCCTCCTCCTGGTCAATGAAATAATCCAAAAGAATATGCAGCCCCTGAATATAAGGAAAATAGCCACCTACTATTTTCACGGCATGTTGGGATGTAAAAGATTCGCGGTATCCTTGAGAAACCAGACAGAATATCCCTAGAGTGGACCCTGTACATGCCGAGAATTCATACCATTTCATTGGCGGGAGCTCTTCCTTATGAAGAGCGAACCATTCTTCAAGCCTTGGCACCCGTTCTTCTTCGATCACATGCTTATGTACTTGCAAATCGCAATAATAACCGGCAAGCCTCACTAGGTGCGGAGCTATCCATTCATAATTACGATGAGACCCCAGCACTTCTTGACAGGTCGTCACTAAGCTCGCCAGATACCCTCCATCATCCTGCTCTTCCCGAAATCGATAATATTCTTTCAAAGGTGCTCCTACAGTCAACGCATCCGGCATGGATTCGTGCAGTGCAGCAAAGTCTTCAGGATCCAATGATGTGCTTCTGTCGCATAGATTATCCAAATAATCACTGATCGTCTGATAAGCAACGATAAACTTCACCGCTTCACGAAAATCAGCCCCTGCAAGCAACGATAGAATACCGCCACCTTCACAGTGGAAAGCTTTCGTTTCAATACTTGCCAATGCCTGCTTGCGGAGCTCCTCGTCCGGAATGTCAGACGCTCGCTTTTTCCAATGCTCCAACTCCTGAAATACAACGGGAAACACATCTCGATACACTCTTTTCATCAAAGAAAAAGGATGGGTGGGTACCTTCAAATTTAATCACTTCCTTCTAATTGTAAGTCCACAAAAGCTTTTGCATACCGAAACACGCGGGCACGCTCTGGTTCATTGAATATTTCATGATATAGCCCTTCCCATTCCTTATACGTTTTCTCTTTAGCAGAAAGGGAATTAAACCATGTTTCTGATGCAAACTTATCTACAATCAAATCATCTCCTGCTTGCAAAAGCAAAACAGGAACATCCGGGAACTTCTCAATCCCCGTGAATGCCTGATTCATCGATTGAACAAGTTCACGATACCATCTAACAGATACTTTCGTGATATATAGCTCATCTCCTGCAGCTGTTCTTCTAATCTCTTCGTTCCTTGTCGCTTTATCAATCGTCAAACCTGTCTTGAACTTTGTTTTTGGCAGGATAAAGTTAAGACCTTTTGAAAGAACATCGAGCCCTTTAGTTGGATGATGCAACAGTTTCAAACACGGTGAAGATAAAATAACACCATCCACCATCAACGGTTTCTTTTCCTGCAGTGTTCGGATAACAGCAAGGGCTCCCATGCTATGGCCAATAACAAAGACAGGCGGCTTCAGGAGGTACGCCTCTTTGATCCACTTTTCTACTTCTTCTATATATTCATCAAAATTATCGATATGTCCTCTTCTACGTGTGGAAAGTCCTTGCCCGGGTAAATCTCCCATAATGACATTGAATCCGTTTGTTTTCCACTGGTCCATCAACCATGTGTATCTCCCGTGATGTTCCTGTGCGCCATGGACTATTACGATGGTGCCTTTCGGATCTTCCGCCTCCCACTTCCACATCTCTAAACACTCCCTCAAAAATGAAATTCTTTCTGATATAATAAAATAAAACAACCATTTCTTACAAGCTGGAGGAACTTATGTATAAAATATACCCATATCTTGATAAAAACCCACAGATTGATGAAACTGCCTATCTGGCGGACTTTTCGGTGATTACAGGTGATGTGACCATCGGAAAAGAAAGCAGCATATGGTTTCATACCGTCATTCGCGGCGATGTGGCACCGACCATTATCGGAGACCGAGTAAACATTCAAGATCAATCCCTGCTTCATCAAAGTCCAAATAAGCCATTGATAATAGAAGATGATGTCACAGTTGGGCATCAATGTACACTACATAGCGCATTTGTTCGCAAAAACGCCTTAATTGGCATGGGCTCCATCATCTTAGACGGAGCAGAAATTGGAGAAGGAGCTTTCATCGGAGCCGGCAGCCTTGTTCCTCCTGGAAAACGCATTCCCCCAAACTCTCTCGCATTTGGCCGGCCCGCCAAAGTAGTCCGAGAACTAACAGAAGAAGACAAACAAGACATGGCCCGCATCCGCCGAGAATATGTTGAAAAAGGCCAATTCTACAAATCTGTACAGAACTGATAATTAATCTATTGGATAAAGGTATACACAAGTTAATCGCAGTGGAAGGCGCGCAGACGCCCGCGGGAGGAAGGGACAGGTGAGACCCCGCAGGGCGCAGCCCGAGGAGGCTCACGGACCGCCCACTGGAAAGCGAAGCGCCTAGAACGGAGATTAACCGTTAATACAATGTCACACACACCACCCAAACCCGGGTGGTGTTTTTTATTCTAAAATTTCTGTAAATTTTCCGCCACCAAATTCTTACCCATTCTTTACATAGACTTATAACTTCCTAAATATATTCCATCTAAAATAAATAATAAGAATAAACCCTAGCTAAAAAGGAGCCCTGATGATGGTCAAATTACTAGCTAATTTCTACGAATTCGAATGCAATTTGTTTCGCAGTGTAAATCGTCATTTTGACAGAAAGTATGTGAATTTCTTTTTCCGCACCATCACACATGTAGGCGGAGCCACGTTTACCATATGCAGCCTCCTACTGTTGATTATCTTCAGCAATTATTCCCTTAAACATACAGCGATTGCAGCGGGCCTATCATTGGCGCTAAGTCATATTCCCGTAGCTGTTGCAAAGAAACTTTACCCAAGACGCAGACCATATCTTGCACTTGCTGAAATAAAGGTCGCGACAAACCCGCTTAAAGATCATTCCTTTCCATCCGGTCATACAACAGCCATTTTCTCAAGTATTATTCCTTTTGTCTTATATTTCCCGCCACTGGCAACCCTCCTAGTTCCACTGGCGCTATGTGTAGGCATCTCAAGGATTTATCTAGGACTTCACTATCCATCTGATGTTGCCGTTGGAATGATACTCGGTAGCAGCACAGGGATGGTATCTTATCTATTAGTTGTTCCCCTATTCTCATAAAAAGAAGGAGGTTCACTCACTATGAAAATTGCCATTTTCACAGACACTTTTGCACCTGATGTCAACGGTGTCGCCAAAACGTTAAAGCGATTCACCAATTACTTGGACAACAAAGGACTGGAATATCGCGTATTTGCACCAGAAAGTACGAACAAAGACCTTTTTTCCAGCCAGGTCCACCGCTTTGCAAGTCTTCCATTTTTCTTATATCCCGAATGTCGTCTTGCATTGCCAAATATGTTGTCCGTGAAGGCTGAGCTTTTAAAATTCAAGCCAGACCTCATTCATGTTGCAACTCCCTTTAATATCGGCCTTTGCGGACTTCACTATGCAAAAAAACTCGACATACCTGTAGTTGGGTCTTACCATACTGACTTTGACAAATACCTCGAATACTACGACCTTCAATTTCTGACAAAAGTGCTATGGAGTTATATGCGTTGGTTTCACCGACCATTGCGGAAAATTTTCGTTCCATCCACCGATACCCAGAATCACCTCAACAAACATGGAATCACCAATACTGCCATCTGGCCTAGAGGAGTCGACTGTTCCATATTTTATCCACGGACATCCTCCCAACTTTTAAAAAACAAATTCAACATTAAAGAAAAACATATCCTAACATACGTGGGCAGGCTTGCCCCTGAAAAAGATGTAACCTTGCTTCCGAAAATTCAAGCTTCCCTGCCCCCATCCATTCGTCATGATGTGCACTGGTTAATAGTTGGTGATGGCCCATTAAAACAAGAATTGCATAAAGATGCCCCCGACAATATGAGTTTCGCGGGCTTTCAGTCTGGACAAAACTTGGCAGAAATCTATGCTGGATCGGATGTATTTGTCTTCCCTTCTCCTACCGAAACCTTTGGGAATGTTGTGTTGGAATCTTTAGCATCCGGAACCCCAGTTGTAGGTGCCAATGCAGGCGGTGTCAAAACAATTATCAATCAAGGGGTGACAGGCCATCTGTGCAACCAAAATGATGCTGTTTCGTTCGCTTCTGCCATCACCAGTCTTATAGAAGACGATGAAAAAAGAGAGCAAATGGGATATGCCGGGCGGCACTATGCTTTAGAGCAATCTTGGGACACCATTTTTGAGAGACTCCTCCAGGACTACAAAGCCGCTTTGGAGCCACAAAAACTTCAAATACTTGCGTAGGAAAAGGAGGCCATTGCGCCTCCTTTTCCTCTTGAGCGGTTAAATTGCAAAAAAATTTGCAACATTAAAATGGAATATTATATACTATATCTATCTTACTTGTTCGGAAGGAGGGAAAAAGATGTTACTATCTGTTAATGCTCGCACACAATACATGGCATACTTGCATATTTGTCGTGCAATTTTTCATGATTCAGCTACCAACGGGACACGTATGTCCATTTTTAGACAGCTGAATAGAAAGAACAGATAGTAAGAATCTTTTACCCAACAGCACACCAGATGCATAGTTAGTATATTCTGCATCTTTATAAAACCATGGGAAAGAAGACTTCTTCTTACTCATGGTTTTTTTGTGCGTTCTAATTCTGAAGGAGTGAACAAAACATGATGATATGTACATTAAATAATATAAGTAAAAGTTTTGCAGGCACGATGATTTTTGAGAATGTTTCCATGGAAATCCAGGCAAACGACCGCGTTGGTCTTGTTGGCAGAAACGGAAGCGGAAAAACGACACTGTTTCAACTGATCAGTGGTTTGGAAGCTCCTGATAAAGGAGCTATTCATATAAAAAAAGGCGCTAAAATCGGATACCTTGCTCAAATCCCCTCCTACCCTGACAGGACAACCGGAGAAGATGTGTTGCTTTCGGCTTTCAAGGAAACTGTGGAATTGCAACATAAGCTTCGGGCATTAGAGAACCAAATGGCGGAGGTTGCTGAAGAAAACCAATTAAACAAGATTATGAAGGAGTATGGCGTATTGCAAGAACGGTTTGGTTTTATGGGAGGCTACGAAATGGATGCCTCTATTCAGCGTATTGCAAATGGTCTGAAGATTACACACCTGCTCCCTCAGCCATTCTCAAGCTTGAGTGGCGGGGAGCAAACAAAGATATGCCTTGGCTATATCCTTTTACAAAACCCTGATGTTTTATTGCTTGATGAACCAACCAATCATCTTGATATCTTTTCTGTAGAGTGGCTGGAGCAATATCTTAAAGATTATGATGGAACAGTTGTTGCCATCTCCCATGACCGCTATTTCCTTGATGAAGTAGCAACGAAAATAATTGATTTAGAGGACGGCGAGATTCACACTTATCACACCAATTACAGTGGGTTCCTGAAGGAAAAAGAAGAGCGTCTGCTATTGGAGTTCTCTGCTTATCAAGAACAACAGAAAAAAATCAAAAAAATGAAAGAGGCTATCAAAAGATTGAAGGAATGGGCGAATCAGAGCAACCCACCTAACGCTGCCATGCACCGTCGTGCGAAAAGCATGGAAAAAGCATTAAATAGAATGGAAAAGTTAAAGCGTCCTATCCTGGAAAGAAAGGCAATGGGTCTTCAATTTGATTCCGCAGATCGTAGCGGAAAAGATGTTGTCATTATGGAAAAGGTAAGTAAAGCATTTGATAAGAAAGAACTTTTCAAAGAAATTGATCTTTCGGTTTATTTTAGAGAGCGGGCTGCCATTGTAGGTCAAAATGGTACTGGTAAATCTACTCTTTTAAAGATATTACTTGGAGAACTAGATGCGGATAGTGGTTTAGTGAAACTTGGCAGTAATGCAAAAGTCGGTTATCTTTCTCAGCACATCAAGGCCAGTAATCCAAAACAAACATTAATAGAAGCTTTCCGTGAGGACATTTCGATCACATTGGAACAAGCAAGACATGTATTAGCAAAATTCCTATTCTATGGACCTGCTGTATTCAAAAAGGTGGAGAATTTAAGCGGAGGTGAAAAAATGCGCCTGCGCCTGGCACAGCTCATGCACCAAGACATCAACTTACTGATATTAGATGAGCCGACAAACCACTTAGACATAGATTCCCGCGAAGTGCTAGAAGAAGCTTTAGATGAGTTCGACGGTACCATCATCGCCGTCTCCCATGACCGCTACTTCTTAAATAAATATTTTGAAAAACATGCTGGTTAGAAGATGGAGAGCTCGTTACCTTTGAAGGAAACTATCAGTATGCGCGTGATAAGCGGGAGGAATTGGAGAGGAAAAAGGTTGTAGAACTACCTGAAATCATCAAAATTGAGCAGAAGAAAAAGCAATCCATTTCTGAAGCGAGCGAAAAAAGTGACTACGAAGAATTCGAAAAGCAATTAGAAGATTTGGAAACAGAGATAGTTAAGTTGGAAACTCTGATGAATAATGAAGAAGATTTACTTACACTTCAAAGGCTACAAGATGAACTAACCATTTTAGAAACAGAAAGAGATTCTTTATATTTAAAATTAGAAGAAATCCTTTAGAACTAAAAACCGCCCTAGAATAGGACTCTCAATGAGCCTCATTCTCGGGCGGTTTTCTTTATTAACTATATTAAGCGTTCGCTTGCTCTTTCAAAGCATCTGCCTTGTCTGTTTGCTCCCAAGGAAGATCCAGATCATTACGTCCGAAGTGGCCGTAAGCTGCAGTTTGCTTGTAGATAGGTCGACGAAGGTCTAGCATTTTAATGATTCCTGCTGGACGAAGGTCGAAGTTATTGCGAACCAATTCAACCAATTTCTCTTCAGAAACTTTACCAGTTCCGAAAGTATCAACTGCGATGGATACCGGTTGAGCTACACCGATTGCGTAAGCCAATTGAACTTCACATTTGTCAGCAAGTCCGCTAGCTACGATGTTTTTAGCCACATAACGTGCAGCATAAGCACCAGAACGGTCTACTTTTGTTGCATCTTTACCGGAGAATGCTCCACCACCGTGGCGAGCGTATCCACCGTAAGTATCAACGATGATCTTACGTCCTGTAAGACCGGCATCCCCTTGTGGTCCACCGATTACGAAACGGCCAGTTGGGTTGATGAAGTATTTTGTATTCTCGTCAATCAATTCAGCAGGAACTACTGGCTTGATTACGTATTCCTTGATGTTTCGTTGGATACGCTCCAAGGAAACCTCTGGGTGATGTTGTGTAGAGATTACGATTGTATCGATACGAACTGGTTGGTCGTTCTCATCATATTCCACTGTCACTTGCGTTTTACCGTCAGGACGTAAGTAAGGAAGAACCTCATCTTTTCTTACTTCCGTTAAACGGCGAGAAAGCTTGTGCGCCAGTGAAATAGGTAATGGCATTAATTCTTTTGTTTCATTACAAGCAAATCCGAACATAAGACCTTGGTCTCCAGCTCCGATTGCATCGATTTCTGCATCAGACATTTGACCTTCACGAGCTTCTAGAGCTTGGTCAACACCCATTGCAATGTCAGCAGACTGCTCATCGATGGAAGTAAGTACTGCACAAGTTTCCGCATCAAAACCGTATTTTGCACGAGTATAACCGATGCCTTGGATTGTTTCACGAACAATTTTAGGAATATCTACATAAGTGGAAGTTGTAATTTCTCCAGCTACCAATACCAATCCAGTAGTAACGGATGTTTCACACGCTACACGTGCATTCGGATCATTTGTTAGAATTGCATCCAGGATAGAATCGGAAATTTGGTCACAAATTTTATCCGGGTGGCCTTCCGTTACGGACTCAGAAGTAAATAAACGACGTTGTTTAGTCATTAAAAAAAGTTCCTCCTTTTTTGTTTATGAAAAGCGTTTGACTTCTCTTCACGCACAGCAGTTATATTTGATACGGATCTCAGTTCCTATTGTGATGTTCTATGTTATCTTGTGTAAAAATAGAAAAAACCTTCCCACAAAATTGAGGAAAGGTTTGATGTCGAGATTTAGCCTTTCACTCTTATCGGTCAAGGTCATAGCCTTGCTCAGGTTTAGCACCTTTTCTCAAGCGACCAAAGACTTGGCCTAATACAAAACAGCGGCGTGCTTTTTCGCGCTCGCTCATCCTTTGAGCAGGTTGCTGGGTTTCATAGGGCCTGTCCCTCCACCAGCTCGGAATAAGAGTATCCGTTCAAGGTTCTATATTAGCGCACTAAAACCTTTCATGTCAACAAAAAAGAGAAATAATTCGACATCAATTTACAGGAAATAATTGCTTACTTATATGTAGGTCTTTTATCTTTGAAAATCACTATATCATTTCCTTTTACTTCTTGATGACAGGGTTTATAATGAGGTAGGAAGTTCACCAGAGATTTTAGTGGACAAGCGCTAAAATGATAACGCTTTCAACCTCTTAGGGTATTGCTTTTCCACTCGGATAAGCCTCTTTTTCACAAAATGTTAACGAATTCCTATTAATTTTCATAAAATAAGCTAATTAGTATGGACTATTAAGTTAAATGTGTTATACTTTTTAACAGATGAGAAAATAAATAAGCAAATTATATAATCAAAGGAGAGTTATCCATGATGAAAACGGTTGGGATTGATAATGGGTTAACAAAATTAATATACGGAAGCAACACGCATGTTCAACTGTCTGTTCCTCAATTGGTAGAAAAGATATTAAACCGTAACGAAGGCTGCCTCACTTCAACTGGTGCAGTACTCGCAACGACTGGTAAATACACGGGTCGCTCCCCTAAAGATAAATTTATAGTAGAAGAAGAAATCAGCAAAGATAAAATTGACTGGGGTACCGTCAACGCTCCTATCTCTGAAGATGTTTTTGATCGCCTTTATAACAAAGTTCTCACATACTTAGAAAACAAAGAAGAAGTATTCGTATTTAAAGGATTCGCAGGCGCTGATGAAAAATATCAATTGCCAATCCAGGTTATCAACGAATTTGCATGGCACAATCTTTTTGCACAACAGTTATTCATCAAGCCAAATGAAGAGCAATTGGCAAAACATGAAACCGCATTCAGCATTGTTTCCGCTCCGAACTTCAAAGCGGACCCTGTTGTAGACGGAACAAATTCAGAAGCATTCATCATTATCTCCTTCAGCAAGCGCATTGTACTGATCGGTGGTACAGAATATGCAGGCGAAATGAAAAAGTCCATTTTCTCTGTAATGAATTATCTTCTACCGGAAAACGGCATTATGCCAATGCACTGCTCGGCAAACGTAGGACGCGAAGGCGATGTAGCATTATTCTTCGGTCTTTCCGGCACAGGAAAAACGACGCTTTCTGCTGACCCTAACCGCAAATTGATCGGTGACGACGAGCACGGCTGGTCTAATACAGGCGTATTCAACATTGAAGGCGGATGCTATGCTAAATGCATCGGTCTGACTCATGAAAAAGAACCACAAATCTTTGATGCGATCCGTTTTGGCTCCGTCCTTGAAAATGTAGTCATTGACGGTCAATCTAGAATTGCTGACTATGAGAACTCCACGTTAACTGAAAATACACGTGCAGCTTATTCATTGGATGCAATGGACAATATCGTTCAACCTAGCATTGCCGGTCATCCAAATACGATCGTCTTTTTAACAGCAGATGCAACAGGCGTATTGCCTCCAATCTCTAAGCTTTCTAAAGAACAAGCTATGTTCCACTTTTTAAGTGGTTACACAAGTAAACTTGCAGGCACAGAGCGCGGAATCACTTCACCTCAAGCAACTTTCTCTACTTGCTTCGGTTCCCCATTCTTGCCACTTCCTGCTACGACTTATGCAGAAATGCTTGGGAAGAAAATTGATGAGCACAATGTACAGGTTTACCTTGTTAACACAGGTTGGACTGGTGGAGAGTACGGTGTTGGAAGCCGCATGAAGCTTTCCTACACAAGAGCTATGGTTCAGGCGGCGCTTGAAGGCGACCTGACAAATGTGGAAGTGGAAATGGATCCATATTTCGGCGTTTCCATCCCAGTACATGTTCCAGGTGTACCTGACGAAGTACTGCAACCGAAGAAAACATGGCATAACGAAGAGAAATACGACCAATTTGCACGCGAGCTTGCAGGAAAGTTTAAAGCGAACTTCAAAAAGTTTGAAAATGTACCAGCGGAAGTCCTTGAGTTAGGCGGACCTACGGTATAAGAAACATTTTAGGCCAACCAAGGCTGTGATAGACTTGGTTGGCTTTTTGTTTTATTGGGGACATATAGAGCTGTTCTATTTGACCATTTTCCTCTTTTTAACGGGCGTTCGGGCATATAGAGCCGTTCTATTTAACCGTTTTTCTCATTTTAACGGCCGTTCAGGCGTATAGAGCCGTTCTATTTGACCATTTTCCTCTTTCTAATGGGCGTTCGGGCGTATAGTGCCGTTCTATTTGACCATTTTCCTCTTTCTAATGGGCGTTCGGGCGTATAGAAAGTTCTATTTGACCGTTTTCCTCTTTCTAATGTGCGTTCGGGCGTATAGTGCCGTTCTATTTGACCGTTTTCCTCTTTTTAACGGGCGTTTGGGCGTATAGAAAGTTCGCTCTGTTACCGTTTCCCCTTTCCGCATGCCGATTCGGGCGTTGAGAAGCCCCCTCTCTTACCGTTTTCCCTTCTCGCATGCCAATTCGGGCGTTGAGAAGCCCCCTCTCTTACCGTTTTCCCTTCTCACATGCCGATTCGGGCGTTGAGAAGCCTCCTCTCTTACCGTTTTCCCTTCTCACATGCCGATTCGGGCGTTGAGAACCCATCTCTTACTTGGAAGGAGCCAGCCAACGCCACACACTCTCTCACTGTTCCTTCATCCACCTTGTCAACCGCGCAACGATCCTCCGATTTTCCTGTGGCGGAAAATAATGCGTGTACTCCGGATAATACCACGCCTCCACCTTCTTCCCCATCTCCTTCGCACACTTTTCCAACCTATAAGAATGCTCAATAGAAACGTTCTTGTCCTGCTCCCCATGAATAATCAATATAGGTGCATTTAGCCGCTCAAGCTCCAGCAATGGTGTCCTCCACTCATATCGTTCTGGATACTTATTCGGAGTCCCTCCAATTACCCGTTTCATCATACGACGCAAATCCACTCGCTCCTCATAGGTGAGAAACATATCGGAAACTCCGCCCCAAGAAACAACCGAACACACTTCAGGGAACTCAATCCCTGTCATCAGGGCCATTACACCCCCACGAGAGAAACCGAACACATGAATGCGACCTGCCTTCACTTTTACATGGCCTGCTAACAGCGTATAAGCAGAAAACGCATCCTCCCTGTCATCTCCAGCAAAGTCCTCATTTCCCTCTCCGCCTTGATTTCCACGATAAAATGGGGCCATCACCACAAAGCCTTCTGAAGCAAATTGAACGATGCGGCCAACACGAACCTGTCCGACGTTTTTTATGCCACCTCTTAAATATAAAAATCCATCATAATGCCCTTCCGCTTTTGGTTCTGCCATCAATCCCTTAACCTTCAGCCCATCGCTAATATAGGTCACAGTAAAAACATTGATATGCGGACTTGGTGATGGATATGGAGTTTTTTCAACAATCATCCCGTCTTGCAAAATATTGCCCCCTTTTGACGCACTAGGCATTCACACATATTTAGCCCAAATCATACGCTAATCTATAAAAACATACAAAGCATATGCCCACAATTTCTGAGGAGGTTGAACATGAAAGGTTTAAGAATTGCATTAAGTATTTTATTATCCTTTGCTTTAATCGCTGCCCTTGCAGCTTGCGGTGGCAGCAAAACAGAGAAGGTCCGGATTGCTGAAGTTACCCGCTCTATTTTTTATGCTCCCCAATATGTTGCGATTGAAAAAGGATTTTTTGAAGAAGAAGGATTGGAAGTGGAACTGACCACGACTTGGGGTGGCGATAAAACGATGACCACCTTATTGGCTGATGGTGCGGATGTGGCATTGGTGGGTTCTGAGACGTCCATCTATGTGTATGCCCAAGGCTCCAATGACCCAATCATCAACTTTGCCCAGTTGACACAGACAGATGGAACTTTTTTAGTGTCCAGAGAAAAATTAGATAATTTCACATGGGATGATTTAAAAGGCAGTACATTCCTTGGCCAGCGTAAAGGTGGCATGCCACAAATGGCAGGAGAATTCGCCCTCAAAAAGCATGGCATTGACCCACAAAACGATTTAAACCTTATTCAAAACGTTGATTTTGCAAACATTCCTAGTGCCTTCGCTTCCGGCACAGGTGAATTCGTTCAGTTATTCGAACCTCAAGCAAGTATTTTCGAAGCGGAAGGCATTGGATATATCGTCGCTTCCTTTGGAGAAGAATCAGGTCATCTGCCATATACGACCTTTATGGCAAAAGAAAGCTATCTAAAAGAGAATCCTGAGACAGCAGAGAAATTCACCCGTGCGCTCTACAAAGCTCAACAATGGGTGGAAAATAACCCGGCATCTGAAACTGCCAAAGTCATTCTGCCATATTTTGAAGATACATCGGTAGAATTAATCGAAACCGTTGTGGACCGCTATAAGAGTCAAGGCTCTTTCGCTACTGACCCTATTCTAGATCAAGAGGAGTGGGATAACCTACAGAACATCATGGACACAGCCGGCGAACTTCCACAATACGTGGAATACGATACGTTAGTAAATACAACCATTGCAGAAGAGGTAATGGAAGAATAGGATGATGAACGATGAGTTTATTATCAATCAATAATATAGAACACATCTACTTTACTCCGGAACGGGCTACAAAGGTTCTTGAAGACATCTCCATCTCCATCGAGGAAGGGGAGTTCATCTCCTTCCTTGGCCCTAGTGGCTGTGGGAAGACGACACTTCTGTCGATTATTGCAGGCCTTCTTAAACCAACAGAGGGTTCTGTACTTTTAGGCGGTAAACCTTCGAAGGAGTGCGTAGCGGACATTGGTTACATGCTGCAGCAGGATTATCTTTTTCCATGGAGGACCATTGAGGAGAATGTACTGCTTGGCTTGAAGATTGCCGATAAACGAACAAAACCTAATATTCAAAGGACCTTACAACTGCTAAAAGATATGGGACTGCCGGATGTGGAAAAATTATATCCTTCCCAGTTATCGGGTGGAATGAGGCAACGTGCAGCACTTGTCAGAACGCTTGCCACCGATCCTCAACTTTTACTTCTTGACGAACCATTTTCAGCACTGGACTATCAGACGAAGCTAAAGCTTGAGGATTTAGTTTTCACCACACTCAAGTCTTTCCAAAAAACTGCCTTGCTCGTCACCCATGACATAGGGGAAGCCATTGCGATGAGTGACCGAATCTTTTTATTAAAAGCAAACCCTGGACGCATTGCGAAAACATTTATTGTACCAAAAGAATTGAGAAACATGATTCCATTTGAAGCAAGGCAGCATCCGGATTTCTCCTCCTTGTTCCAAAAGATTTGGAAGGAGCTGGAGCAACTTGAACAAGAAAGCGAACATTAATCTCCTTCATCAAGGATATTTAAAACAGCGTAAAAAGGTGACCTATCAGGTAAGGCTGTATCAGTTGGTTATCTTCATCGTCTTTTTTTCCGCTTGGGAACTTGCCGGAAAAAACAGCTGGATCAACCCATTGCTGTTCAGCTATCCAAGTCGAATCTGGAATCTGTTCTTAGATAAATTAAAGGACGGTACGTTACTTTCCAATATCGGCATCACCGTTACCGAAACCATCTTCGGGTTTATTCTCGGTACACTCATTGGAACCATCATGGCTGCCATCCTGTGGTGGTCGCCGATGATCTCCAGGGTGCTTGAGCCTTATTTAGTCATTCTGAATGCGATGCCTAAAGTAGCACTTGGTCCTATTTTGATTGTTGCCATTGGACCTAATATGGGGTCAATCATCACCATGGGGGCCATCATTTCGGTTATCATTACGACAATCGTCGTTTACACCGCCTTTAAGGAAGTAGATGATAACTATCTAAAAGTGCTGAAGACCTTCGGAGCAACCCGCAGGCAACTATTCCAGCAAGCAGTCCTCCCAGCGTCCTATCCTACTATTATTTCCACCCTTAAGGTGAACGTTGGCTTGGCATGGGTTGGAGTCATTGTCGGGGAGTTTTTGGTCAGCTCCAAGGGCCTTGGCTATATGATCATTTATGGCTTCCAAGTGTTCAATTTCACTCTCGTTCTTCTGAGCCTATTGATTATCGCGGTGTTTGCGACAATCATGTATCAACTAGTTGAGTACCTTGAAAAAAAGCTAGTCAAACATACGTAAAAGTAAAGAGCAACCCCTCAAATGGAGTTGCTCTTCTTTATTTTATCAAGACAATGTGTCAAAACATCATCTTTCATAATGAAACTATATCGATTATCTTTTCTTATGTTTCCGGGTATCTCTTTCATGAGGACAGGCCCATTCGTTTCAAAGTATGTAGACTGCTTTTCCAACTTATCAATTACGGCAAAATAAACATTCTTAATAATGACTTTTTCTCTTCCATCCACTTTATACTGCCCTATGTATTTCAACTTGGACACATGTCCACCTGTTTCTTCCTTTACTTCCCTGATTGCACCTTGATCGGCAGTTTCCCCATCTTCCACTTTTCCCCCTGGAAACTCCATTCCCCTGTTCTTATGACTGGTCAACAGCCACTGATTCTGGTAACGGCAAATTACCCAGACGTGTTTGGGGTCTCGAGAAAAAGGATGGTCTTCAAAGGATAACATCACTCGGTTGTTATAAATATCTTCAAACTCATACATACTATCGAAACTCCAATATCTCTTTTTTCTTATTTATCTTATCATAGTAGCATCGAAAATGTGAGAGTCAAGTACCCCATTTAGACCATCATTTCTAAAAAAACTTATTCGATTAGATCATCCATAAGCCCCTGATCTTTAATATGAGCCTTTGTCGCTTCATCCCCAAGCTCATAAATCATCTTGAACGCCTGCTGTAATCCGTTATCATATGCATCATTTTCTCGGTCATAATGGTATTGGACAAACGGAATATGAGCCCGCCAAAACCCTTGCCAATCAGAGGAATAATTCTGGTCAAATATTTCCCTTAAATGCGTTATTTCCTCATCTGTTGCCTGTATTTGATAATCCCAAGAAGATGCTGTACTCACTTGTGAAATTGAACCCTCAGCTAGTGAAATGTAATACGTTTTACGCTCCATGTATCTTCACCCTTTCCAGTATCTTCTCTTATTTTCACACAAAACCGCCGCTTTATTCTTTAGTTTCTGTTGTTACGAATCCGCCTTTTTCTTAATGGCATCTATGACTTTCTTCAGTATGTTTGGTATCGGCACACCAATACGAGATGCATTTTCCATGATTGAAATGAATTCATTCACCAAATAAAATAAAATCGTAACATCTTTTATTAAATTTGCACCTAAAATAATGTCCAACACATGTGCAATACTGACCAATGCAAAAATAAATACTTTTTGTGCAATTCCCTTAAAACCCACTCGACTTGACAGCCGTTTTTCCACATATGCAGCCATAATTCCTGTTAAATAGTCTACGACGACAAATATAATTAAAAACAACAACAGTGAGCTGAAGCCTCCATACAAAAAAGACACCATGGATCCCACAAATGATACAGATCCAAGATAGATTAAGTTGTACTTGTCCATGACAAATCCCCCTACAAACTAATTTTTTCTATATTGCATTGTATGCAAATTGCTAACTTCCCGTTACGAATTAGTAGAGTTTTGTGCATGAACTTATTAAATTTGAGGAAACTAATCATTATTTTACTAGAGGAGATAGAAGTGATATGAAATCATTTGAGACGTTTGTAAACAAATATCATAAAAGATGGATCAGGGATGATGAGGATATTGATGCAGTCGCGTATTCGATTGTTAACAGTTTTACACGAGAGCAATGTATCGATCTTATAGCGGAATTATCGGATGAAGAACTTCATCAAGTGGTAGCGGAATTGGTGATGGAACAGGTGAAGGAGTTATTGATAAGTGGAGATAACGGGGACCAGGGACTGCTTCATTAAAAATTAACATTACTCATTAATAAAGCCTTATGCCAGGACTCCGTACAAGTCCTGGCACAAGGCTATTTGTTTTATTTACCTAAGAATGCATGCAGCATCCAGTTGTGTTTCTCCACGCTCTGGTGGATAGCAAGAAGCATGTCACCAGTGGTTTCATCTCCCACTTGGTCTGCAATCTCCATGCCTTCTTTTAACTCTTCTATCAGCGTTGAAAAGTCACTTGCAATGGATTGAACCATTTGCTCTGCCGTTTCTTTCCCTTCCGCTTCATGGAGGGTGGCTATCTCCAAGATCTCTTTCATCGTTCCAACTGGAGTTCCCTCAATTGCTAGAAGTCGCTCTGCCAACTCATCAATATGTGTGGCAGCCTCCCCGTACAACTCTTCAAACTTCTCATGAAGTGTGAAGAACTCCGGCCCTTTAACAAACCAATGATAATTATGTAACTTAATATAAAGAACGCTCCAGTTTGCTACTTGCTTATTTACTACATCCGTTAATTGATTAGACATTTTGTTCTTTTACCTCCTTCAAATATATCAATCTTTATATAGGTTTTTTACCCCTTATAGCGTCCCCCTAAACAATGGACTTATGCCTTCATAAGTTTTTGATAGAGGGTTATAATGATAAAATAAGGAAAAATCATTTTATCTGGAGGTGGCCCTCACCATGAAGATTATCCTGATCATCTGCATCATTATTGTATTAGTCGTGCTTTTCTTAACCCTACTCTCCACCAACAAAGCCTACAAATACGAACACACCATAGACCCAATCGAACCAACCAAAAACGAAAAGGATCCTGCTGAAGAGGAGAAGAGATAAATAAAGTTTAAAAAATAAAAAAAGGGGTCAGACCCCTAAAGGAATTATGCATTAAACGTCGAAACCCCCTGAGCGCTAAGCTCAGGGGGTTCATTGATCTTCACTATTATTGTTTGAATGTTGGTTAGTAGTATTCATAGATGTAAGGTGAGTCCGGTTGTTCCACTCTTTCAAGTGTATCTACTTCGACGTATGGAAGCGTCCAGTTATTGTATTGGGTGGTGGTCAAGGTTCCACTCACTTTCACCCAGTCATCATTCTGAAGGTCTCCTGCACCGCTCATAGTGGACAATGTCCCATAAACACTGGCATCCGCTACACAGCAAGACAATCCAAATCGTGCGACAACAAACTGATTCTCTGTAAAGTCTGCCTCACGGTACACAAATCCAACCATTTCTATTTTCTTGCCGACAAATTCATCAATACTCATATCAATGATGTTCATCATCGGAATATACCTTTCATCATCCACGATAATAGTATCCATCTCAAGCATTTCAGCCTTCAGTTCTTCATAATATCCCTCTGGAGGTTCCTGTAGTTCAAACCCTTCCGGATGTTCTAATGGTGCATCCGCTAACTGTTCATCAATGGTAGGGTCCCCGTTCTCCTGATCTTCCATATACCCTTCAGGATCATCCAAGTAAGCATCCGCTCTTGATGTGTCAGTGTCAGATTCACCGCTTGCACCGTCAGCACCGCCTGATGGCCCATCAAATGCTCCCGCCTGCTCACGTTGTTCTACAATCACCTTAGAATTCGTAAAACCGCGCTTATCGATGATCGAGCTGTCCAAAATATTATCAGGAAACATAAAACCTGTCACAACAGGCAACACAAACATCGAATAAATCAATATAGATTGAATGGGAGTAGAAGACTCCCCGTGGTCAAATCCACAATTACACACTAATTCGTCCTTATTTTTGGATCCACTGCGCCAAATCTGCACTATTCCAAGAATAAACAAAGTTCCCGCTGCAAAATACATGAACGGCATCATCCGCGGAGCAATGAAATTCGTTATATCCCCTGTGGCCAGAAGTTTAAAAAACAAGAGAGTAAATCCTAGCAATATGATTCCACGCAAGTAAATGTGGAACCCATAATCACGATTGCTTTCCATCAATTATCATCCTCTCTCCTACAGCACAAGCTGCTGGAAAATAAGTATGGCGGCGAACACAACAATCGTCACAACTGCCATAAATACAAGTACAAATTTTGTACGGAAGTAAGCAAAAAGCATAAAAGTATTTTTTAAATCTAGCATCGGTCCATAAACCATAAATGCTAACAACGATCCTACTGTAAAGGTTGAACCAAACGATGCGGCAACAAAGGCATCTGCCTCCGAACAAAGGGAAAGTACAAATGCAAAAGCCATCATGACCGCTGGAGACAATACTTCATTCTGTCCAAGCGCCATCAATACACTGCGATCAAGGAATGTCTGGAATAAACTCGCAATAAACGCACCGGCGATCAAGTATTTCCCCATGTCAAAAAACTCATCACTAGCATGGTAAAATGTCGCTTTCCATTTGTTCTGCTGAAGTGCCGGCTGCTCAAGTTCCATGTCTTGTCTGCCTTGCAATTCACTTTTTGTCCAGCGAAGCTGATTTTTATTATCAAAAAGTAATAACATCAAAAATCCGATAACAATACACAAAATAAAGGCAAGTCCAAATCTACCGTATAAAATGGTAGGGTCCCCGTTGAATGCAAAGTATGTAGAAGCTACAACCACCGGGTTAAGAATAGGTGCACCTACAAGCAAGACTACTCCTACATGAAGCGGCATCCCTTTTTTAATTAATCTGCGAACAACAGGAATAATCGCACATTCACAGATTGGTAAAATGACCCCAAGTAACGCTGCCGGAATAATGGCACCAATTGGATTTTTAGGTAAGTATTTTTTTATTTTTTCTTCTGAAACAAATGTTTGAATCAACGCAGAGGCGAATACACCAAGTAAAATAAACGGTATGGCTTCAATAACAATACTTAGAAAAATAGTATTTACATTCAGCCATGAGCTTGGAATATCAAGAGAGATTTCCTTGAAGTCTATAAAAAAGAATAGGTATAGGAAAACTCCAATCAAAGCAAGCCCGATCAAATCCTTAAAAAGACTACTGCTTTTCCTCATTCTTCTACTCCTATCATATTTTCTATTTTGTATTATAACATATCAAACTTTTAAAACTTCACCTTAGTTACTAGCAATATATGTCTAATCTATTAAATGTATGATAGAAAAGTCTGGAAAGATTTTTAGTGTTTCTACTTCTTGATTCCTCGTGCATATTCCTATACTATATGTAATATCTATAATCGTAATGATTACTATTTGCAAGAAAGAGGAGTGTTCACTATGCACCAATGGGTTATCATCGGTGGAGGCATCCAAGGTTTAACCGTTGCCACGTTTTTACTTAAAAAGAATAAAACTACCACCAATCAAATAAGAATAGTTGATCCAAATCCCAAGCCATTGGAAAATTGGAAAAGATGTACCTCCACTATTTCTATGCCATACTTGAGATCGCCCTCTGTTCATCATTTAGATACAGATCCATTTAGTTTGCAGTCATTTTCGAAAAAAAAACAAACTTATCAATCAAACAATGATTTTTATGGCAGATATAAAAGGCCCTCCTTACATATGTTCAATGACCATTGTGATCACCTGGTTGATGAATTAGAAATCCAGCAAGCTTATGTCACATCAAAGGTTAGTAATCTCGAAAAGCGTGATGGGTATTGGAGGGTGGATCTTGAAAACGGAGAAAAATTCAAAGCGGAAAAAGTCGTGATAGCCATAGGAATCAGTGAGCAGTTGCACCTCCCAGAATGGGCAAAAAATCTAAAGCAGACCAACCCTAACTCATTATTCCATGTGTTTGACAAGGAACTTCCAAGTTTCGAAAAAATGAATGCCCCATTTGTAGTGGTCGGTGGTGGAATTACAGCCACTCATCTAGCAATCAAACTTGCAGCTTCGTTTCCAGGGGAAGTAACCATGCTTAAACGCCATCCTTTTAGGATCCATGATTTTGACAGTAATCCCGAATGGCTTGGTCCTAAAAAACGGCATCCTTTTGTCAAAATGAAAGACTACGAAAAAAGGCGTGATGCCATAAAGTCAGCAAGGCATAAAGGCTCCATCCCGTCGGAATTACGGAACAGACTCAACCACCTAGTAAAAACAGAGAAAATATGTATTAAAGAAGGAATGGTAACAGAACATCAAGTCCGTCCTAAGGAAGTACACCTTTCACTTGATACAGGAGAATTTATAACAGCGGGATCCATCCTTATGGCAACAGGTTTTGAACAGAACCTTCCTGGCAAAGACTGGCTAGAACCTGTCATCAAACAAGAGAAGCTTCCATGTGCAAAGTGTGGCTATCCTATTCTTAACAACATGTTAGAATGGGCCCCAAACCTCTATGTAAGTGGAGCACTAGCAGAACTTGAAGTTGGTCCGATTGCCCGAAATATATCAGGAGCAAGAGTGGCAGCTAACATTATATCTTCCATTTAAAAAAGGATGACCCCAAGGAGTCATCCTTACTTTTTATCCAAAAACTTTTTTCAAGTCTTCTTTATCTTGTTCTAACCAGAACTTCATCAAGCGTTTTGCACCTTCAAGATCATGAAGCTTTGCTTGACCGCACTGTTTTTCGTTGGAAGCCGGAATCTCTTCCACTTGGATACCATCTTTTAACGTGTCTTCCATCAAATCAACAATTTCATCTACTGTCGGCTCACCGCTTACCACTAAATAGTAACCAGTTTGGCAGCCCATCGGTGAAATGTCGATGATATCAAAATGGCTGTACTTTTCCGCATGTGTACGGATGTTGAAAGCCAATAAGTGCTCCAATGTATGAATGGCATCAGGCTTCATCGCTTGTTTGTTCGGTTGGCAAAAACGAATATCATATTTATTAACAACACCGTCTGTTCCTACTTTGTGTACTCCACAATGACGAACATAAGGAGCTTTTACCGCATTATGATCAAGTTCAAAACTTTCTACTGAAGGCATAATTGCACTCTCCCTTTATTTAAAAGTTATTTACAGTATAACACAGATTTAATTCCAATTAAATTCATCTGATTTATACGAATTTAATAAATTTTTGGTTTGCCCAACTTTCGATTATAATTTACTTGAGGTGACAGTAAATGAAACATGTTTTTTTATTCATTATACGTTTTTATCGAAAATTCATATCCCCATTAACCCCGCCATCCTGCAGATTTTATCCGACATGCTCCCAATATGGCATGGAGGCAATCGGACGTTTTGGAGCAATCAAGGGCGGTTGGCTTACCATAAAGAGAATTCTTAAATGCCATCCTTTCCATCCTGGCGGTATCGATCATGTCCCAGAAAAGAAAGAGAAGAATTAATTTTTACTCATATCCATTAACGACAAGGTCTAATTTACCTGTGTGCGGATCAATTACTAGTCCATGCACAGGTACCCCGTCTGGCATAAGTGGATGGTTTGCAATCATATCCACACTTTCCCTAACACTTTCCTCTACACTATCAAACCCTTTTAAGAATCCTTTTACATCAATGCCTGCATATTTCAAATCATCAATCGTTTCTTTCGTTACTCCCCTTGCTTCCATCTTTTCACGTATGCCTTCAGGATTGATTTTCCCCATTCCGCAATCGTGATGGCCAACAACCAATACTTCATCTGCATTAAGCTCAAACACTGCAACCAAGATACTTCTCATAATACTCCCAAACGGATGCGACACAATCGCTCCGGCATTTTTTACGATTTTCATATCCCCATGCTTCAGGTTCATCGCCTTTGGGAGAAGATCCATCAGCCTTGTATCCATGCAAGATAAGACCACTAATTTTTTGTCAGGAAACTTGGTAGTCTGGTATTGAATATACTCCTCTTTTTCAACAAATCCGGTATTATGTTCTAAAATTTCATCCAGTAATTTCATCTGTTTTACCCTCTTTCTGAATAATAGTTTAGATTTCCTTCTTTCAATATGACAAACTCAACCCAAAATGACAATAAAAATAGCTTGTTTTCTGTTTAGGTTTTTAGTACTATTTATTTATAAATCGTAAAGGTTACGGTTTAAAGAGAAAGGAAGTCTATTTTTTATGAAAAAGAACATACCTGTAACAGTGCTTAGCGGTTACCTTGGTGCGGGAAAAACAACACTATTAAATCATATCCTGTCCAATAGAGAAGGTTTGAAAATCGCTGTAATCGTTAACGATATGAGTGAAGTGAATGTAGATGCTGCACTCATTCAGCAAGGTGGGTTTTCCAGAACGGAAGAAAAGTTGGTAGAAATGCAGAATGGCTGCATTTGCTGTACCTTGCGTGAAGATTTAATGAAGGAAGTAGAGCGTCTAGTAGACGAAGGCAACATCGACTACATCGTTATCGAGTCCTCTGGAATAAGTGAGCCAATTCCTGTTGCCCAAACTTTTACTTACTTAGATGAAGAATTCGATATTGATCTCACTGAAAAGTGCCGCTTAGATGCGATGATTACTGTGGTAGATGGGTTCCGCTTCTATGATGACTATCAATCCGGAGAAAGTCTCTTAGATCGTAAACAAGGAACTGATGAATCGGATACCCGCGAGGTTTCCGACCTATTAATCGACCAAATTGAGTTCGCTGATATTCTTTTATTAAATAAAACTGATTTACTAGAACAAGAATATATAGTGGAATTAGAGGCACTATTGAAGAAATTGAACCCTGAGGCAAAAATAATTCAAACGGTAAATAGCCAAGTGGAGTTGGATGTCATTTTGAACACAGGCCTGTTCGACTTTGAGAAGGCCAGCCAAGCAGCGGGTTGGATTAAGGAATTGAACGAAGAGCACATCCCTGAAACCGAAGAATATGGAATATCCTCTTTCGTTTATCGTCGCAGGAAGCCATTTCATCCAGAAAGATTGAAAGCTTGGCTAGATAATTGGCCTGGCGAGATTGTCCGTGCCAAAGGGTTCTTCTGGCTTGCTTCAAGAAATGATATGGCTGGTTTGATTTCTCAAGCTGGTGCATCTATTATGATTCAAGGTGCTGGAGAATGGGTTGCAAGCTACAACGAAGAGGAGAAAAGACAAACATTAGAAGAAGAACCAGAATTATTGGAAAGATGGGACGAAACATATGGAGACAGAATGACAGAACTCGTCTTCATTGGCATTGAAATGGAACAAAAACAGATTGAACGCTCACTTGATACCTGTCTTCTTACGGAAAAAGAAATGAAGGAGGACTGGTCTAAGCTTGCTGATCCTGTCCCCACTTTTATCATAGAGTAATTGTAAAAATTTTATAACATTAATCTTTTTAGTTCTCAAATCGTAATAGTTACGATATAATGTGTTGGGATACAAAACGAGAGGAGAAAACAATGAAAACTAAATCTATATTTATCGCAATGATGTTAGTAGTTTTTACATTCCTTGTTGGATGTAATTCAGATAATCAGGCTTCTGATGGCAGTGAAAAATTGACTGTATACACGACGATCTTCCCTTTGGAGGACTTTACAAAGAAAATTGGCGGCGAGCATGTTGATGTGAAGTCTGTCTTTCCTGCTGGAGCAGATGCACATACTTTTGAGCCCTCAACTAAAACAATGAGTGAAATGGCTTCTGCTGATGCTTTCATTTATACAGGAGTTGGTGTTGAAGGTTTTGCGGATAAAGCCAAAGGTGTTTTGGAAAACGAAGATGTTACCATTGTAGCTGCAGGAGAAGGAATTGAGTTACGTGGTGAAGAGGAGAGTCATGACGAAGAAGCTCATGAAGAAGAGCACGACCACGAGCATGACGAAGAAGCTCATGAAGAAGAGCATGACCACGAGCATGAAGAGGAAGCTCATGAAGAAGAGCACGACCACGAGCATGAAGAAGAAGCTCATGAAGAAGAGCACAACCACGAGCATGACGAAGAAGCTCATGAAGAAGAGCACGACCACGAGCATGAAGAAGGAGCTCATGAGGAAGAGCACGACCACGAGCATGAAGAAGAAGCTCATGAGGAAGAGCACAATCACGAGAATGAAGAAGAGCCCGGTGATGAGCATGGAGAAGATGGACATGAAGGACATGATCATTCTAATGGAGATCCACATGTATGGTTAGACCCTACTCTTTCTATCACACTTGCTGAAAATGTTAAAAATGCACTTGTTGAATTGAAACCAGAAGCAAAAGAAGATTTTGAAGCAAATTTTGAAACGTTGAAAGCTGACTTAGAAAAATTAGATACGGAATTCAAAGATACAGTGGATAGCGCGAAAACAAACAAGATTTTAGTTTCCCATGCAGCATACGGTTACTGGGAGAATCGTTATGGATTGGAGCAAATCAGCGTGAATGGATTATCTCCAACTCAAGAGCCATCCCAGAAACAACTAACTGAAATTATCAATACTGCAAAGGAAAATGAAATCCAATATGTAATTTTTGATCAGAACATCAGCGGAAAGATTGCTGAAGTGGTTCAGGATGAAATTAAAGCAGAAGCGTTGGTCTTGCATAACCTAGAGGCAGCAACAGAAAAAGACGTAGAAAACGAAGAAGATTACTTCAGCTTGATGCGTCAAAACTTAGAGACGTTGAAGAAGGCGTTGAACTAATTAGATAGTGAAAGAGGCAGCCTTTGTTGGGCTGCCTCTTTCACTTCCTCTATTCTCCCCGTAACGCCTCACAAAACTTCTCCACTTTCTTATCATCAATTTCTTTTCCTATCAGTATAATGGAGGGCTCTACGTCGGTTTTCTCGATTTTGTTCAACACCAAAGTAGAAGCAGCATACTGAAACTCGTATAATCCAGGAGTTTCATCAAGCCGCACAATCCCTTTGGATCTTACCACCTGTTTAGAGAGTTTCTTCAGTTGTTTCTCTAATACCACTCGATTAACCGGCTCTGAAAACGCTACTTTGACAGCTTCTATGTGATGGTGATGATGATGGTGGTCATGTCCAGCCCCTTTCCCATGCTGATCCACCCTTACTTCTCTCATTTGCATTCTCTTTTCCAAAAGAATCTCTAGTGGAACCTCCCCATAACTTGTTCGGTAGACAGGAACATGATCTTCTAATTCATCAGCAAGCTTGGACTCCACTTTAATCAACTCTTTTTCAGAGACAAGATCCATTTTATTCAACACCAACAAATGAGCAGATGTGACTTGCTCCTTCAACAAGCCCCGTATTTCTTTTGAACTGTTGAAAAAGCTTTGATACTCAAGATAGTGACTAGCATCCACAAGACTGATCATGGACTGCAATTCAAAATGTTCCATGTACAGAGGTGTTAACAATACATCTTTAATTTCAAGTGGATTGGCGACACCAGTTCCTTCAATGATTAAGACGTCCACCTTTTCACCAACATATTGATCTAGCGTTGATTTCAGGTCATCTTGTATGGTACAGCAGATGCACCCATTTAGAAGTTCCACCACCCTCTCTCCCTGAAAGAGATGATTTTCCACATTTTCATCTCCAAGTTCATTTAAAATGATACCAGGCTTTAATCCTTCATCTTTAAAATGTTCTAACATATGTAAAAGCACGGTTGTTTTGCCGCTTCCTAAAAATCCGCTTATCACGTAAACTGGTACTTTTTTAGACATCTTTTAAGCACTCCTAACGTTTCTACTTATTATCTTATTACCCATTATACAATTGGCTTAAAAGCAAATAAACCAAAAACAAATCGTAATCATTACGTTTTTATTTTATCTGTAATCCTGCTATCTTTCAACTTTTTTCATTCCGGCTCTGAATTATTTGTAAAGAGCCGTCTTTTCTTTAGCAAATTATGCATATTTTGTGGAAAATTGTGGACTCTAACGGTATACAACAGCTTGAAGGGACGTAGCCAAAATGGAAGATGTAGTAATTGCACGGTCATTGTTTGGAACCACGATGGGATTTCATATCATATTTGCAACACTTGGCGTTGGGATTCCGTTAATGATTTTAATTGCTGAATTGATGTATCAGAAAACGAAAAACCGTGAATACGCTATTATGGCAAAAAGGTGGACGAAAGCAAAAGCGGTGCTACTTGGTGTCGCAATCCCTACAGGTACAATTGCCGGGGTACAACTTTCCCTTCTATGGCCCGGCTTTATGGAGGTCATCGGTAAGGTCATGGCCCTCCCGTTTCAGATTGAAATATATGCTTTTTTCATTGAAGCATTGTTTATTTCCATTTACGTGTATGCAGCAGACCGCATTTCACCGTGGATGCGAATCTTGAGTGTGACGCTTGTGACCATCGGTGCGGCGGCGTCAGCGGTCTTGATAACAAATGTCCATGCGTTTGAAGGAACACCGGCAGGTTTCCGAATCGAAAATGGTCAGATTGTCGATGTGGATCCTTGGGCAGCCTTTTTCAATCCCAGTTTCGTTGTGACAGCTGCACATGTTGCAGTATCCGCATTTATGACAGGCGCCTTTGTTATTGCCTCCGTAGCAGCTTATAAAATGTTACGAAATAAACATGATGAGCGAGTATATAAATTTCACAGAAAGGCTCTGATCATGGGGCTTGTTGTGGGAGGAATCTTTTCGTTTATGACTGCAATTAACGGGCATGAATCTGCGCAACTTTTGCATCAATATCAGCCAGAAAAGTTGGCAGCAGCAGAAGGCCTTTTTGAAACACAGTCACATGCCCCGCTTGCAGTTGGAGGATTCACAGATAGGGAAACAAAAGAGGTAAAATGGGGCATTGAGGTACCATGGGCATTAAGCTTTTTAGCGGATGATCGTTTTGACACGGTTGTTGTCGGTCTCGATGACTTCCCTGAGGAGTATTGGCCACCATTATTTGTTCATACTCTTTTCAATGCAATGGTTGGTATCGGTTCACTCTTGATCATGCTCTCTTTGTTTGGGTTCTTTTGGAGCAAGATTCTCAAAAAAACAACCTATCCAAAATGGCTAATGTGGCTCTTTGTTGCTGCTGGCCCGCTCTCCATGTTGGCAATTGAGTTTGGATGGATTTTCGCGTGTACTGGAAGACAGCCGTGGGTTATCTATCGAATTATGCTAACGGAGGATGCTGTCACAGGCAACCAGAACCTTGCTGCTTTATTCATTGCATTTGCAGGGATTTACGTATTGCTTGGAGTTGCGGTCGTGCTAGTGCTGCGTTATTATTTCAAGCGCCATCCAATAGAGGACGAGTTGAACGATATTCCCCCATCATCTAATGGGGTTCAAGCATAAGGAGGATTACCTTTATGACAGATGTAATATTGGCAATTACCGTCCTATGGGGCTTCATTTTCATCTATGCCGTCATGGCGACGATGGACTTTGGAGCCGGTTTCTGGTCCATGCTCTATATCAAAAATGAAAAAACAAATGCCACCAATATCGCTAACCGGTATTTATCTCCAACTTGGGAAGTTACCAATGTATTTGTTGTAGCCGTAGTGGTGGCCATATACAGTTTCTTTCCAAGCGCTGCCTATACGCTTGGGACTGTTCTTTTAATCCCGGGAAGCATCATTCTTCTTTTGCTTGCAGTACGAAGCGGGTTCCTTGTGTTCTCACATATCGTGGATGATTACCATAAACCTTTAACCTACGTATCAGGAATCAGCGGATTTATTATTCCCGCTTTTTTAATCCTTGTTTTGCCGATTACTCATGGTGGGTTTGTAGATAATATTGATGGGGTGGACACATTAATGCTTGGCCGTTTATTGACAAGCCCGCATGCCCTCTCCTTTATTCTTTTTGCTATAAGCAGTACATTGTTTCTGTCTTCTTTGTTACTTGCGGACTTTTCTAAAGTTGCAAATGACAGACACGCGTATGCTATTTATAGAAGAGATGCACTAATACTAGGCCCAGTCTCATTATTGGGGGCCCTGTTAATCATGGTCACCATGCGATATGAAGCAACATGGCTCTTTAATGGAATGATGGACTATATTGTATGGTTATTCATTTCTGCGGGTATGTTTGTCGTAACAGGCGTTGCTCTTGTTATTCCAGGAAAGAATGGCTGGACCGGCCTGCCGAGATTAGGGGTGGTATCTGCTTTTATTCAATACGCATTGGCAAGTTATGCATACGGACGGGCACATCTTCCTTATATCATCTATCCAAATGTCACGATCCAAAACGCATTTACAGACCCTGCTTCCTTTCGGGCTCTCTTCATCACGTATATTGTCGGTTTTATCATTTTATTTCCAGGCTTTATCTACTTCTGGCGATTGTTTATGAAGGACGAAAAATACATCAAAAGCGAAAATTAGGGTCAGGGAGAATGTTTCCTGACTTTTTTATTTCGAAAAATTACAAAGAACTTTCTGGATAGAGCTCCAGGAACGCTTACAGTAGAAAACCGGCTTGTTGCTTTCTTTTGCTTTTTGCTTGATCACTTTAGCAAGATTGTGGTTGATGTAATCGGTTAGAACCAAAATAATATCAATATGCTCTGGGATGCTTCTCTTCACTACTTGCACCTTTCTACCGTCAATATGTAAGACATTTTCAAATCCCTGTGTAACAAGCTTTTCTTGAATATTACCTAAATGATCTGCGCCAACTACCATTAATGAAGCCATAATATACTACTTCCCTTCTGTTATTTAATTGAGAATCGTTCTCTTTAATAACTACATAATAATTGAGAATGATTCTCTTTGTCAATAAAATTATAAAATATACCTATTTTTTTATATGAAGTATGAAATTTTTTTTATGGCTAACAATAGAAATGTATCTTCTGTACAAAAAAGGAGGGTAACAATGGCTAAAGAAGTTTTATGTGAAGTGGAAAACTGTAACTATTGGGGCCAAGGTAACCTTTGCCAAGCCGATGCTATCTATGTAGTGAGCCATAAAGGGAACACTGCATATGATTCAAAGGACACCGACTGTAAAACATTCAAACCTGCTCATTAATTTTACAAAACAAAGAGCCCAAGAGCTACGCGGCAGGTAGTTCTTGGGCTTTACTATGTAATAAAACAAGTCCTTTAGTTGATTGGTTAATCGCCGTTGTTCCTTTCCGCAAATGGCTTCGCTTTCCTAGGGGCGCTGCTGGAGCCTCCTCGGCTTCGCCTGCGGGGTCTCCACCTAGCGCTATCTCCCTCAGGAGTCTTCGCCTTTTGCTCCAATCCACAGCTAGAAATTACATGAACAAAAAGTTTATTTTTTCAGTAGTTAATTCAAATCTCTCTTCATAAACCTACGTTGAATGAAGTAACCTAGTTGATTGGAGTGGAAGGCGCGCAGACGCCCGCGGGAGGAAGGGACAGGGGAGACCCCGCAACGCAGTGAGGAGGCTCCCGGACCGCCCGCAGGCAAGCGAAGCGCCTGGAACGGAAATCAACGGTATAATATACCAAATATTTTAAAAGCCCCCATTTACTGGAGGCCGTTGCTTTCCTTCGATAAACTTCTTCTAAAGAACCACTTCATCACCAATCCGTGCTTAGGCGATAAGAAAAAGGTTAAAATAAACAATATCCCAGCCATTGAAGCCATCATGCCTGATATTGAGACATTGAACAATGATGCTGCATAATATCCAAGAACTGCCGAGGCAACCCCGATACCAGCACTTAATAAGAGCATGATACTCAATTTATCAGTCAGGAGATATGCACTTGCCCCTGGCGCAATAAGCATCGCTACAACTAAAATCGCCCCTACACTATCAAAAGATGCGACTGTAGTAATGGAGAGCATCCCCATTAATAAATAATGCATGAACATGACCGGAATCCCAATGGCAAGTGCCATTTCAGGATCAAAAGAGCAAATTTTCAACTCTTTATAAAAAAGCAGAATGATTGCCAGATTAATGATCAGAACAGCGCCAAGCATCCAAACTGCCCTCGGTCCGACATCTATCCCTGCAATAGTCAATGTGTCCCAAGGAACAAAAGCGATTTCCCCCATCAATGCATGATCCACATCTAAATGAATTCTACCCGCATATAAAGAGACTAAAATCACGCCTAGTGCAAAAAGGGAGGTAAATACAACGCCGATTGCCGCATCCGATTGCACACCTGAAGAATGGAGCAGCTGAATGAAAAATGCGGTCAATAACCCAACAACTAATGCGCCTGCAAACATATAAATACCGTCTAAGCTGTTTGAGACTAGGTATGCACCAACGATACCAAGTAATACAGTATGACTAATTGCATCTGCAAGCATGGCCATTCTTCTCAGGATAAGAAAACATCCGGTAAGACCGCAAGTAATGCCGACTAATGATCCAGTTAAAATAATCCACCCTTCATAACTCATCAGCCTTCACTCCCTTCTACTGCAGAATGGAAGCCTTTGTTCCCTAATTTTCTTTTCTTTTTGTATAAAAACAAACCATTGGGTTCCCTTCCAAAATCCTTGAGCAAAGCCCGTAGCTCATCAATTATTTCTTTCGGCCCATTTAACAGGTCCATGCTGCCTTCTCGCCAGTTTGAAACAGGGAACTTACTTTCAAACATAAGATACATATCCAATAACCTGTTTTTTAGAACAATTTCATGGGCCAATTCAAGCCCTTTTTCTGTAAGCATCAATTGTTTATTAGCCTGTTCTTCCGCCAATAAACCTTCCTTTTTCAATTCTTTTATAACGGCAAGCAGCATGAGTGAGGATACCGGACGTAACTCTACTACCTGTTGGAAAGAGTAGCTTCCCATCTCTTTTCCTTCTGACTCTTTCAACGTGGTTTCACTCAACTCGTACAGACTGGATAGGACATTTTCTCTTGTTATTAAACGCTTGACCTTCCATTGCTTAACCATTTTAGGCAATATTCCTTTTTTCGTACCGAATAAAAGGGAGAATAGAAATAAAAGAGTTGCTGCTAAAATAATTAAAGGCCCTGTTGGCATTCCTCTTGAGAGTGTACTGAGAAGTGTTCCTACAACTCCTGAAACTCCACCGACAATCCCAGCTAGGACTACCATATAATCAAGCCGCTCTGTCCAATACCTTGCAGTGATGGCAGGGGTGATTAACATGGCAGCCATTAAAATAACTCCAACTGCTTGAAGCCCAATGACAACTGCTCCGACAATCATCGTCATCAATAGCCCATTCAGCCACTTGACCGGAAGCCCAATCCCTTGAGCAAATTGAGGATCGAAAGTAATAAGCTTCAATTCCTTGAATAGGATGAATGTGATGAAAATCAACACAAATGCGATCACACTGATAATTTGAACATCCAAACCCACAATCGCTGCCGCTTGCCCAAAAATAAAGGAATCGAGCCCTGCCTGATTGCCGCTCCCATTTTGCTGAATGTATGTTAACAGGACGATACCAAAGCCAAAAAACACCGAAAGAACGAGTCCGATTGCTGTATCTTCTTTTATTCGAGAATGTTTAATAATGGCTTGAATACAATAAGTCCCGATTAACCCTGAAATGGATGCCCCAATTAGGAACCATGACATCGACTTCGCTCCATATAGTAGGAAAGCAATACAAATACCCGGTAAAGCAGCATGTGCCATGGCATCCCCAAGAAGGCTTTGCTTCCTTAGTAAAGCAAAACTTCCGATAACACCACTTGCTATTCCAAGCAGAATCGTTCCCAGCAGCACCCACTGCACGTTCGGATCTTGTAGCATATTGAGAACTGTTTCCATACTGTCACTCCTATTGTTCGACAATGGCATGATTTTGGTCTAAAAAGGCCAACCGTCCACCATACGTTTTTTGCAAGTTATCCATCGTAAATACTTCTTCAGTTGGACCTATCGCAATTTTTCTGAGATTAAGCAGTAACACCCAATCAAAATACTCCTTTACTGTCTGAAGATCATGATGTACTACCAGCACTGTCTTCCCTTGTGCTTTCAGTTCATTGAGAATGGTAATGATTGCTTTCTCTGTCGCCGCATCTACCCCGACAAATGGTTCATCCATGAAATACACACTTGCGTCCTGAGCAAGTGCTCTTGCTAAGAACACTCGTTGTTGCTGCCCGCCTGAAAGTTGACTGATCTGGCGAGTACCGTATTCTTTCATGCCCACTTTATCAAGGCACTCATAAGCGAACTCAATATCTTTTTTATTCGGCCTTTTCATCCAACCAATATGACCGTATCTCCCCATCAGGACTACATCCAATGCATTTGTAGGAAAGTCCCAATCAACAGATCCACGCTGTGGAACATAACCGATTAATTTACGCTGTGATCTGTATGACTTTCCATAGATTGATATAGTACCAGACGCCTTTGGAATTAATTCCAAAGCCGCCTTGATTAATGTAGATTTTCCGGCACCATTCGGTCCGATAATCCCAATAAGTTTCCCTTCAGGTACACTGAAACTAATTTCTTTTAATACAGGTTTACGATGATAAGCGACTGTTAAATTTTCTATTTTGACTGGCTCCATATTCGTTCACCTTGCTTTCTAATTGCTTTTTCTCATAGGAAAATAATTTACTTTAATGAATTTACGATTGTTTCGATATTATGTCGGAACATTCCTAAATATGTTCCCGTTTCTGTTCCTGCAGCTCCCATAGCATCAGAGTACAATTCCCCGCCAATTTCAACCGTGTGCCCTCTGCTTTCTGCACCTTGAACGACTGCATTAATGGAGTCTTCAGAAATACTGCTTTCTACGAATACTGCTTTTATGTTTCTTTCGACCAGTAAATCTACAATGGAACGCACATCATTCAAACCAAACTCTGCATCCGTACTTAAGCCTTGAAGTCCTGTCACTTCCATATCGTATGCTTCTCCAAAATATTTAAATGCATCATGAGCTGTTACAAGCACTCTGCTCTCTTGTGGGATTGTTGCTATTTGTTTCTTCGCGTATGCATCCAGTTCTTCTAATTCCTCTATATAAGCAGCTGCATTCTCTTCATAATAGTCTGCATTTTCTTCATCTTGTTCAATGAGTGAATCTTTCACTTCTTCTACGGCATACAACCAAAGGGAAATATCAAACCAAACATGCGGATCCATCTTATCTGCTTCCCCTTCTGCAACTAAAAGCATTTCAGTAGGTACAGACTCTGCGACCGCAATTGTCGGCTTTTCTTCTGTCATCTTATTCAGGATTTCGCCCATTCTCCCCTCTAGTCTAAGCCCATTATAAAAAATGATATCTGCATCATTCAGTTTGCTTAAATCCCCTTGGGATGCTTGGTACAAGTGAGGGTCGATTCCTGGTCCCATCAAACTTTCTACTTCCACTTTATCTCCACCGATGTTTTCCACAATATCAGCTATCTGAGCGATAGTGGTAGTAACTTGAATTGTTTCCTTTTCATCACTATTCGCTCCGGAAGAACAGGCTGTCAATCCAAGTCCAAGAGCTCCAACTAGTAACAATTTCCCCAAAAGTTTTTTCAATTTCATCTCTCTCCTTTAACATTAAGTATTTGTACTAAGTAACAAAAGTTTCTCTTGTGCAAATTATATGGTAAAAAAATACACATTTTTACCTATCTCCTAGACCACTTTATGCAGAAGAAAATAAAAATGTGATTGAAAACTTGACCAATGACAGTAATTTAAGCCTCAACCTAAAAAGTTGCCCTCATACAAAACTTAAACCCTAAGCAAACTTTTGTCAAGAACAAAAAAGCGCGAAAAAAGTGAAAAAAAAGAAAGAAAAGGGGTCAGACCCCTCTAGGAATTTCGCTATCCACGTCGAATATAAATAAGTTAACAGTAAAAAGGCCATGCAGTGATGGTGCTGCAGGGCCTTTTGTGATCTTTTTAGTATTTTGTCGGAATTTTTTAGTGGTCTTTTGTCTATGCATGAAAGGTAGCTTTTCGTTTAGTAATTTGTTCTATAAACGTTTCATCCACTTTGAAGCCGATGCCTGGTCCTTCAGGCACCTTTACATTGCCATGCTCCACTACCACTTCCGGTATAATGACATCCTGTTCCCAATAACGGCTTGAGGCAGAAAGATCCCCTGGAATAGTAAAGTTGGGCAAAGAAGCAAGGGCGATATGAAAGGCTCTCGAAATCCCCGTCTCCAACATTCCCCCACACCAGACAGGAATGTCATGCTCCTCACATAAGTTATAGATGTCGATCGCGTTAGCCAGTCCGCCTACCCTGCCGATTTTAATACTCATCACTTTGCAGCTGCCAAGCTTTATGGCGTTTCTTGCATCATGAAGGCTAACAATACTCTCATCCAAGCAAACCGGAGTAGATAAAATCTTTTGCAATTCCGCATGCTCCACAATATCATCCGCGGCAAGTGGTTGTTCAATCATCAGCAATTTCAATGAATCTAAGTTTTTTAGCCGCTCTACATCCTTTAGCGAATAGGCAGAGTTTGCATCTGCAAGTAAAGCAATATCAGGATAAGCATCTTTTATCACTTTAAGCATCTCGTAATCGTTTGTCGGATCTATTTTCACCTTAATGCGTTCATAACCTTCTATTATTCTACTCTCAATGGTGGAAAGCATCCTCTCTGGAGAATCCATGCTCACTACTATTCCAGCTTTCACCTCTTTGCGAACTCCACCAATATACTCAGCCAATGAAACACTGTCCCTCTTAGCGAATAGATCCCACACGGCCATCTCTATGCCGGCCTTGGCCATCTGATTTCGCTTCCAACGTGAAAGAGCTTCATTCACTTCTCGCGGCGACTTCCATTCTCCCTGGATAATTGTAGGGATAAAAAACTCAGTCAACATATGCCAAGCAGTTTCAATGGTTTCCTCTGTATACCATGGAGAAGAAAATGCAACCACTTCTCCCCACCCAGAGTGTCCTTCGTCATCCGTAACTTTAACTAAAATGCTCTGTCTATCTGCAACTGTTTCCTGGTGAGTTCGAAACGGTTGAACTAATTTCATAGATGTCAGGAATAAATCAACCTTCTTTATTTTCATCAATGTTCTCCCACCCCACCAGGCAACATTTTCAATAATTCTCTGCGCATTAACTTATTTGACGCATTTCTCGGCAAACGTTCTACCACATATATTTTTTTAGGTGTTTTATAACCTGCTAACTGCTCGCGCACAAATGAAAGTAAGGCTTCTTCCAAAAGCTCTTTTTCCCCATCGGATACAACAAATGCCACTGGAACTTGTCCCCACCGATTATCCGGCATACCAGTAACCCCTGCGTCTTTTACAGAAGGGTGGGAAACAAGAATCGCTTCAATCTCTGCAGGATAGACATTCTCTCCACCTGAAATGATTAAATCACTTCGTCTGTCTACTACAAACAAAAAACCTTCCTCATCTACATAACCTAAATCCCCTGTATACAACCATCCGTCCTGTATTGCCTCAGACGTGCTCTCTTCCCGGTTGTAATACCCGGTTGTTACGTTTGGACCTTTCACGACGATTTCCCCTGTTTCATTAGGTTCAACTTCCATTCCGTCAAGCATTATCTTCAACTGACATGGAAACAGCGCCTTCCCAGCTGAACCTACTTTCGACATGGAAAAGTCAGGAGAGAGGGTGACAATTTGTGAGCAGGTTTCCGTCATGCCATAGGTCTGGTAGACAGGAATAGATTTTCTCATGCACTCTTCCAGAACCGATTTGGGGACTGGGCCGCCACCAACAAGCATGCATCGAAACGATGGCGGATAAGATTCTGAACCAAGTTGCTCCAACAAGCCGCTTAGCATAGTCGTCACAACCGATACAATGCTAACTTGCCGTTCCATCAAATCCTGATGTACTGCCTCCGCTTCAAAACGCTTATGGATAATAACTCTCATCCCATAAATTACACTTCTCATTAAGATGGACAAACCACTAATATGAAAAATAGGCACTGCCAACAGCCAGCAGTCCTCTTCATGCAACCCCATATTTAAAGCAGAGCCTGTAGCACTCCAAAAGTGATTGCCATAGGTTTGCTTTACTCCCTTAGGAAAGCCTGTAGTACCACTTGTGTACATGATGGTATCAATTTCTTCAAGTGAGAATTCTTCTACTGGAGTCAATTCACTCTCTTTTAGCTGAAGTACTTTTGAAAATGGCACGATTTTCTGAGTTCCCATAAACTCTTTACTTTCCTTCAGCCCTAGTTCTCTTTCGTCATCGACCAAAATAAAGCGGGATGCTGCGTCTTCTACTTGATAGGACAGCTCTTTTGAAGTTAATCGTAAATTATGTAATACAGTGATCGCCCCGATATTTTTCAGCGCAAACAACAATTCTACCAGTTCCAAGCTATTGGCCATAAAGAGAGAAATCCTGTCCCCACGCTTTACTCCCAACTCTACTAACTTACCTGCCAAGTTCAATGAATTTCTGTATAACTCTAAAAAAGTAACCGATCTATCTTCCATTTCTAATGCTATACGATTAGGAGTCAAGGCAGCCCGATTCATTAAAAAGTTCGGCAATATTGTCATCACATAATCCTCCTCACAACCATTTTCCCATAAAAAGAAGAGCAATCCAAAAGCCAAAAGCTCTTAGATTGCCCTCCAAACACCAAAAGTGTAATTATTAAGGGAAACGAGGGAATTGTCCAAAGTCCGGCTTTCTTTTTTCTTTAAAAGCATCGCGGCCTTCTTTTGCCTCTTCCGTTGTGTAATACAATAATGTAGCGTCTCCAGCAAACTGTTGGATACCAGCCAAGCCATCTGTGTCTGCATTCATGGCAGCCTTCAAGAAACGTAGAGCAGTCGGACTGTTTTCTAACATTTCTTGACACCATTGTACTGTTTCATCTTCTAAACGCTCCAAAGGAACAACCGTGTTCACTAGCCCCATATCCAATGCTTCCTTCGCATCGTATTGACGGCATAGGTACCAGATTTCACGCGCTTTCTTATGTCCAACGATACGCGCAAGGTATCCGGAACCGTAACCAGCATCAAAGCTTCCCACTTTAGGGCCAGTCTGTCCAAAGCGTGCATTGTCAGCAGCAATTGTTAAATCACATACTACATGCAATACATGTCCGCCACCAATTGCCCAGCCTGCAACCATTGCTACTACTGGTTTTGGTGTTACACGGATTAGACGTTGAAGGTCAAGTACGTTCAAGCGTGGAATCTCATCTTCCCCAACATAACCGCCATGTCCGCGTACTTTTTGGTCTCCACCGGAACAAAACGCTTTGTCTCCAGCACCAGTTAAAATAATGACGCCAACGCTAGAATCGTCACGTGCATACGCGAACGCTTCAATTAGTTCCATTACTGTTTTCGGACGGAATGCATTATGTACTTCCGGACGGTTGATCGTAATTTTCGCGATCCCGTTATATGTTTCATATAAAATGTCTTCAAATTGTTTTGGTCCTGCTATCCATTCTCTTGCCATGTTTTATTTCCTCCCTAACATAAATTAGTTCGATAAAAACTCACTTACTATTTTACCAAACTTTCGCGGTTGTTCCACATGAATTGCATGTCCAGCACCATTTATTTTGAAAAAACCCGATTTTTCTATCCTTTTTTTCATTTCCTGAGCAATAAAGACAAACTTTTCATCCCATTCCCCTGCGGCCAAAAGTACAGGACATTCGATTTTATCAAGGTAACTCCAATTGGAATGTTGTACTCCTGTCCCAAGACCACGCAAGCTATTGGCAAGTCCCACAGGTGAGTTATTCAATCGTTGCTGATAAATATACTCTTGTTTTACTGCAGTCAATGATTTTTGTGATTGAAAAAGAGGGATGTCTGTCCAAAAATCAACGAAGGATTTCACCCCGTCTTTTTCAATTCTCTCTGCAAGCTTTTCATCCGCTTCTTTCCTTGCGCTCCTGTCCTCCATCTTTTCCAGGCCAGGAGACGCACTTTCTAGCACTAATTTCGATACCAGCTCGGGATAGGCAACCGCAAAAGAAAGCGCCACCCTTCCTCCCATAGAATATCCATAGATAGATACCGAAGAAATACTTAATCTATCCAAAATAGATTTCAAGTCAACAAGCATCTTTTCCATTTTATAGCGCTCATGGTGAGCCGGTGCATCAGTTTTTCCATGCCCAAGCTGATCTACCAATATAAAAGTATAGTCTTCCCTATTTTCAAAACCTTCTATTACGTCTTGAAAACTTCTTCCGTTTCCAGTAAAACCGTGCAGCATAAGAACATGGTGGGGACCATCACCGATTTTCTCTACATGATAGTATACCCCGTTAATCTCCATCATTCTTCTTTCTCCATGATCGAAATCATTTCCTGGGAAACATTTTTCCACAATTTCCGATGAATGTCTTCATTCTCTGCACGATTTGTCGGAACTTCAATTACTTTTAAGCCTTTATTGTTAATGGAATATGATACTGCCTTTTGGAAAGAAGGCCAATCTTCCGCTCTCATGTAATCGCCTTCGTATAATTTTACCGCATGTTCAAAATTCATACCTGTCGGAGTGCCAAACAACGCTTCAAAATGCTTTTCCACTTTTGACTGCGGAAGGAAAGAGAAGATCCCCCCACCATTATTATTTACAAGCACAATGGTAATATTGAGCTTTAGTAGCTTAGCGGCAAGCAGGCCGTTCATATCATGATAGAAAGATAAATCGCCAATAACTAGTACCAGGTTTTCGTAAGCGTTACTTGCTGCAAGTGCAGTGGAAACTACACCATCGATCCCATTGGCTCCCCTGTTGGCAAGCACAGTAAGTTTTTTATCTTCTTTATATAAAAAGGTATCCACATCACGAATAGGCATACTGTTTCCAACAAAAATGGCCGAACTATCAGGCAACATTGCTTGAAGTTCTGAAATAATTCTTCCCTCGAACATCCCGCTTTCCATCTGTTCTTCGGAAAGTATCTTTTTTGTCACGTCATTTAACGATTTGATACCATCTACCCATTCAAAGGCATCTCGTGCTGTTAAACTCTCCAATACCTTATGGCAGAAAAGCGTTTCTTCGGCATGAACCATATAACTTGCTTGCAGGGTTGGATCTCTCCACCCACCGTCTCCGTCCACGACAATCTGTATTGCATTACTAGACTTGCTTATGTATTGCATCAAAGATTTTGATACTGGCATTGCCCCAAAACGGATAATGATCTCTGGTTCGAGGTTCTTTTTCACTTCATCTGAACGCAAAAAAGCATCATAGCCTTCTATTACGAAGTCTTTTTCATGCGTTCCCGTTCTTAACCCTGATAATGGATCGGCGAAAATTGGATATTGCAAGGTTTGTGAGAGTTCCGTAATCGCACTAGAAAATGCTTCAATTTTTGACTGTGCCATCTCTCCACAAACAATAACTCCTTTTTTTCGTTCGCTCATGAGCATGGCAAAAAAACGAGCCTGATTATCAGAAATGGAATAATCTCCTACATTCACCTCTACGATTGATTCATTACTTTCTTTGTATTTGGACCAAAGGTCATCTGCTTCAAGGTCTGGAATCAAAGGTTCACGTAAAGGGAAATTAAGGTGTACTGGTCCTTTAGGAGCGCTAAGGGAAGTACCCGCAGCTCGAGCCGCCATCGTCCGCGCGTAGCGGATCATGCTGCTCGTATCTTCTGGCAGGGACATCTCAACAAACCATTTCACATAGTCCCCATACATTTTCAATTGATCGATCGCCTGCGGTGCACCAACATCACGTAGCTCATGAGGGCGGTCTGCTGTTAAGACAATAATTGGAATTCTGGATTGATGAGCTTCCACAATGGCAGGATAATAATTGGTTGCTGCAGTACCTGACGTACAAAGAATGGCAACTGGTTTATTCTTTGTCTTTGCGAGGCCTAGTGCATAAAAAGCCGCAGATCGCTCATCAATTAGAACCGTAATATTGACCTTTGGATGTTCCGCCAAAAGAAGGGCAATTGGAGTGGAACGAGAACCTGGGCTTATTACAGCGTCCTCCAGCCCACTTTTTACTAATTCATCTACAAATGCTGCAAGGTAATAGGTCATGTCATTCGTTGAATTCATTGTGTCAAGTTGCCCCCTAGTGCTGATAACATTGGACGGAATTTGATCTGTGTCTCTTGATATTCGCTTTCCGGGTCAGAATCGCCAACAATTCCACATCCAGCAAACAAGGATGCTTCTCTTTCCTGAAGCAAACCCGAACGAATAGCGACCACAAATTCTCCATCTTCTTTCCAGTCCATCCAGCCAAGCGGTCCTGCATACCAACCTCTATCAAGTCTTTCCACTTCTCTTATTGTTTGAAGGGAAATCTCTTGCGGAAATCCACCTAATGCCGGTGTTGGATGAAGTAGTTTTATTAGACCTGAAAGGCTGCAGCCATCGTTAGATTCCGCCGTTACAGGCGTGTGTAAATGCTGGATATGTTTCATTTTGTAAAGATTTGGTTCCGATGGTGTACGCACATTTTCACAAACCTTCTCTAACGAAGCACGTATCATTTGCACTACAAGGTCATGTTCATGCATGTTTTTCTCATCCGTAAGTAAAGCGCTGCCTAGTTGTGCATCTTCTTCCACCGATTCCCCTCTGGCAATCGATCCTGCTAAACACATGGACTGAACCTTGTTGCCCTGTTTCTTCACCAACTGTTCTGGTGTCGCACCAAGGAAGCAATCGGTCCCTCTTTCCACCGTAAATAAGTAACTGTTTGCTTGCTCTTCCATCAGGTTTTCCAATACCGGGGTAACGTTTACCTTATCTTGGAAAAGGACTCGCAATTCTCTTGCAAGTACGACTTTATCCATCTGCCCGTCTGATATTTTCTCCGTCACTTTAGAAATGGACTCTTTCCACTCCATTGGATCCATTTCAAGACACTTTACAATGGAAGTCGTGTTGACATGCTTAATAGAAGAGCGATTTAACAGCTCCTCTTCTTGCATAACCAATTCTTTCAGTACACTTTCATCACAATCACTTAAATAATTGATGGTAATATAGGTGTTTCCTTCTACTTTTGTAAGCATAAAGGTTGGTAATATAAATAACGCGTCTGCAAATTGGTCCCATAGTTTTGTTTTATCCTTTTTTGGATCAAAGGAAAAGCCTCCATACATAACAGGACCAATCGAATGTGTATCTTCGTTGCAAATTGCCTGCCGGATAAAACGCTTCCATTGTGTTTCAATGGCATGATACCTGTCATCTTCTCCATCTGCAGTGAATTCCGCTGTCACACCTGCACCGACCATCATATGCGAATGATCAGGGTTTGACCAAAAGAACCTTTGTCCTTCAAAGAATTGCTCACTTTTCTGAAAAAAATGCAAGGGATCTTGCTGTTCTATTTTTTTAGTATAACTAATTAAGACCGACTGGTTTATCGAGGCCGCTTTTACTTTCGCTTCCTCCCATAAACTCACTATATGATGAAATGGTATTGTAATCATGTAAGACTCCCCCCGAGGCCTTGTTACCGCAAGACTTTGTCTCGAAATTGCTTCCTTAAAGATACACCTCAAAACCTTTTTATGTCAACAAAATGAGCCGTTTTCTTTCGTGTTTCTTCCTTATAATAGATACATGTAAAATCTTCCTGTATTTCTTCTGAAAAACCGTTGACACCTTTTGTCCCTTTACATACACTTATATTGTATTTATAATATATTGTTTTCGTTTTTTATTTTGCCATAATAGATGGAGGGGTCACATAATGCAACCTCAGACAATTCAAACAGAGACAAGCTTTCAAGCACCTACAGAAAAAAGATGGAAGGTATGGTGGAACCTGCTGCGTCCACATACTTTAACTGCGGCGTTTGTTCCTGTATTTATCGGAACAGCACTTGCTCTTTATGACACCAGCATTGATTGGCCTTTATTTTTTGCCATGTTACTGGCCAGCCTGTTAATACAGGCAGCGACTAATATGATCAATGAGTATTACGATTATAAAAAGGGACTCGATAATGAACATTCAGTAGGTATCGGCGGTGCCATTGTAAGGCACGGGGTAAAACCATCCACCGTCCTTCAACTCGCATTCGCGTTCTTCGGCATCGCTACATTACTTGGCGTGTATATTTGCATGAATAGCACATGGTGGTTGGCCGCCATCGGAACCGCTTGTATGGCAGCAGGTTATTTCTACACAGGAGGCCCCTACCCTATTGCATATACCCCATTCGGAGAAATTGTAGCAGGATTTTTCATGGGATTTGTTATTATTCTTATTTCTTTCTACATCCAGACAGGCACCATTTCAGATACTGCGATGTTAATTTCCATCCCGGTCTCCATTCTTGTCGGAGCCATTTTGTTAGCAAATAACATTCGCGATATTGTCGGTGACGAAGAGAATGGCCGAAAAACAGTAGCGATTTTACTTGGCAGAAAGAATGCCATCCTGCTACTAGCTGTCATGTTTATTGTGTCTTATGCACTTATTGTACTCTTTATTTCACTCGGTTACGCGTCATTTTGGTTATTATTAGTTTTCTTATCTGTTGCTAAGCCACTTTCTGCTATTAAAGGTTTCACAAACAATAACAGCAATGTGACGATGATGCCGGCAATGGTGGCAACCGCAAAAACGAATACTATTTTTGGCTTTTTGCTTGGAATCGGACTTGTGATTGGTTACTTTGTATAAGTTTTAAAAACTGACTCTAATGATGGAGTCAGTTTTTTTAATTGGCAATCATGATTTTTAGAATGAACGCTCATAATACAAATAGACAGGATTTGAAAGGAGTCTATCTGTATGTTATCCCCTGATAAAATAAATCAGTTAAAACAACAACTAGAAGATACAAAGCAAACACTTCAAGCCCACTTGGACCAGAATGATCATTACCAGATGGAGCAGGAACATCCATATGAAACAGTAAGTGAACTCTCTGCTTACGATAACCACCCAGGTGATCTTGGAACCGAATTATACGAAAGAGAAAAAGACTTAGCATTAAATGAACATGCCGAAAAAGAAATGAAAGACATCAATCATGCACTTCAAGCCATGGCATCTGGCACGTATGGAGTATGTGAGGTTTGTGGAAGAGAAATAGACGAAGAGCGTCTTGATGCTATTCCGACCACCACCTATTGTAAGGAGCACAGTCCAGATCAGGTTGTTTCTCATGACCGGCCTGTAGAAGAAAAAGTATTGATGCCTCCTTATGGACGATTTGAATACGATGAATCAGAAGGCGTGGCATTTGACGCGGAAGACACTTGGCAAATTGTTCAAAGATATGGAACGTCTGAGAGCCCTTCCGACTTTTCAGATGATGTGGAGAATTACGACCGCACTTATGTGGAAAGCGAAGAGAATGAAGGCTATGTAGAGGATTACGAAAACTTTGTAGGAACAGATATGTATGGTCAAAATGTTACCGTATACCCGTCCATAAAACATGAGGCCTATGAAGATGCCCTTGATGAGGAAGGCATTATGACTTCCTTCGGTGACTTACATGGGTATGAGAAAGATCCTTATACAGAGTGAATTTAAAAAAGAAGCCTTAACGTAAGTTAGCGTTAAGGCTTCTTTTTTTATTGGGAGGGATACATTTCTTGCAAAAAGGTCACAGACTGACTGATTAAATCCTTTAGTACCTCCACGTCAATATCCGCCACTTTATTTATGTACACACATGCCTTCCCTGTCGTATGCTTTCCAAACTTTTGCAGCAGTTCTTCCCTTTTTGAATCACCTGTTGCAAAATATAAGCTTATTTTCGCCTTCCTTGGAGAAAACCCGACAAGCATGAAATCCCCTTCATGGCCTGTTGGATATTTATAGTGATAAGAACCGAACCCGATAATGCTTGGCCCCCACATTTTTGCCTCATAACCTGTTGTTTCGGTGAAAATTTCTAACAGCCGATAAGCGTCCTCCCGCTTTTTTGGACTTTCCACCGTCTCAATAAATTCAATGACACTATTGTCCGTTTCTTTTGTCTTTAGTTCATAGCCCATATTGAATTAACCCCTCCCTTCCAAAATATCATCTTTAATTAATTCCACATCTCTACTTGTTTCCCTTTCCTTTTTATCCAAATTAGCACCACTTTCTTGCTGAGTCCATACATTATCTTAGGTCTTTATCACGATTTATCATTTAAGTGAGGGATATGATATATGTACACTAGAGATATTTTCTCCAAAGATTGGGCAGTTTTCCTAGCAGAATGCTGTCGGCTCGCATATGATCAGTATCATCAAAATGGCATTTTTTCTATACCTGAGGGCTTTAATTTGGTAAAAGAATTCAAAGGTGTATCTTTTCATAGCCTCGAATGGTTCGGATTTATTTTAGAATCAGAGGATGCGATTATCGTTACTTTCCGCGGCACCCAAACAGATCCCGACTGGATTTCTGACGCGGAAATCTTCCAACAGCCTTTTCCTTATTGTGACAGAGGTAACTCAATCCTTGTACACGGTGGTTTCCTTTCGGTTTATGAGTCCATGAGAGAAGAGTTGTTGAAGTGCCTCGACAATGAACTATTCATCACCAAAACGTTATTCATCTCCGGTCATAGTCTCGGGGGAGCATTGGCTGCTTTATTTTCACTTGATTGTGCTATCCATACAAAATTTAGCTCGATATATATGTATAGTTATGGTGCACCTCGTGTTGGGAATGAAGCTTTTGCAAAACTGTACAATGAGTCTGTCCCGGGTTCTATCCGATTTGTTAACCTTGCTGACCTCGTCCCTTTTGTACCACCAACAAAAGTCGTAGCACCCATAAGCAAAAGAACCTGGCACTATAAACACACCATGACCCCCTACCGCTTCCTACTAACAGAAGGCTCCATCATCAAAAACCACAGCATCGAAACATACATCAAAGCAATGAGGGAGAAGTTTTGAAACGAAAAAAAACCGTGCAATAAATGCTCGGTCCTTTTTAAAACTATAGTTAATTGGTAAATCGCCGCTGTTCCTTTCCGCAAATGGCTTCGCTTTCCTAGGGGCGCTGCTGGAGCCTCCTCGGCTTCGCCTGCGGGGTCTCCACCTAGCGCTATCTCCCTCAGGAGTCTTCGCCATTTGCTCCAATCCATAGCTAGAAATTACGAGAACGAAAAGTTTACAGTTAACTCTTTCGATTTGTTGATTCTTAGTAATTGAAACCACCTTGTTGATTGAAGTGGAAGGCGCGCAGACGCCCTCGGGAGGAAGGGACAGGTGAGACCCCTTAAGCGTTGTGAGGACGCTCACGGACCGCCCGCAGGCAAGCGAAGCGCCTGGAACGGAAATCAACAGTTGATACACTCTCTTATCTTTTCCTCTTGTGCTTATCGTTTGCTGTAGCTTGGTTCTAGGCCCCAGATTTCGTTGGCGTATTGTCTGATGGTGCGGTCACTTGAGAAGAAGCCGGAATGGGCAATGTTTTTAGCGCTCATTCTAAGCCAGTGATTACGGTTACGATAGGCTGCATCCACCCGCTCCTGGGCATCAATATAAGACGCAAAATCCTTCAAGACGAAGTATTCATCGTTTTGCATAAGTAAGGAATCATGAATTGGTTCAAAATGGTCATCCACGTCCGGGAAGAATCCGTTGATTAGCTGCTCCAGAACCTGCTGTATCCGCTTATCATGATGGTAATACTCACTCGAACGGTAACCACCATTTTGGTAATAATTCAAGACCTGCTCTGCAGTAAGACCGAAAATGAACATATTTTCTTCTCCTACCTCTTCCTTAATCTCAATGTTAGCACCATCAAGCGTACCGATCGTCAAAGCCCCATTCATCATGAATTTCATATTTCCTGTACCGGAAGCTTCCTTACTGGCAGTAGAAATTTGCTCACTTACATCCGCGGCCGGGAATATATCCTCAGCCAACGATACTCGATAGTTTTCTAAAAAGATTACTTTTAAACGGCCATTTATTGCTGGATCATTATTCACTTTATCCGCCAAAGAGTTTATCAGTTTAATTACTCTTTTAGCATAATAATAACCAGGAGAAGCTTTAGCTCCAAAAATAAACGTTCTAGGATGTATATCAAAACTACTGTCCTCTTTTAATCGGTTATATAAATACATAATATGAAAAACATTTAACAGCTGGCGTTTGTATGCATGCAGCCTTTTCACTTGTACATCGAAAATACTGTCTGAATCAATAACGATTCCTGTTTGTTTTCTAATGCGTTCTCCAAGAATCTGTTTCCGTTCCCGTTTCACTTGGTCTAACTTCTCCAAAAAAGCGGAATCGTTTGCATATACATCAAGCTGTCGAAGTTGTGTCGTGTCCTTCATCCATCCATGACCAATCGTATCCTGTATGAGCGAGGTTAATTGGGGATTTGCTTTCAATAACCATCTGCGGTGTGTAATTCCATTTGTTTTATTATTAAATTTATCAGGAAAAGCCTCATAAAATAAACGCATTTCACGATTTTTCAATATCTCCGTGTGTATCTTTGCCACCCCGTTGACACTGAAGCTACCGACCACTGCTAAATGAGCCATCTTTACTAACCCATGTGCAAGGATTGCCATGTCTTCAATCCGACTCCATTGCCCCGGGTACTTTTTCCATAAATCTGCACAGAAGCGCTCATTGATCTCTTCTACAATCATATATATACGCGGCAGCAACGGCTGAAAAATATTGGTCGGCCATTTTTCCAATGCTTCAGAAAGAGTTGTATGGTTGGTGTAAGAAATCGTATGAGAGGTGATTTCCCAAGCCTGTTCCCAGCTCATATTTTCTTCATCCAAAAGAATCCGCATCAGTTCCGGAATTGCCAGCACTGGATGGGTATCATTGATGTGGATGGTCACTTTTTTATGAAAATCTATTAAACTACCATTTTTCTTTCGATAAGATCGGATAATACTTCCGATACTGGCTGCAACAAGGAAATATTGTTGCTTTAAACGCAGTATCTTTCCTTCATCATGGGTATCATCCGGATAAAGAAATTCGGAAACTGCTTCTGTATCCCTTTTGTATTGCATGATATCCTTGTTTGTCGGAAAAGGAGCAGGCTCGGCACTCCAAAGCCTTAACATGTTGACTGTATCTGTTTGATAGCCGACAACTGGCATATCATATGGCACTGCTGTGATGGCCTCACCTTTTGCATGCCTGAACTTCTCTTTTCCATCCTCTATATAAGACTCCACCTTGCCCCAGAAATTTATTTCCACGGCTTGATCTGGCTTTCTTACTTCCCAGACGTTTCCGTGCCTAAGCCATTGTTCAGGCAGTTCCACTTGGTAGCCGTCCACAAACTTCTGGTCAAATAAGCCATGTTTATAACGGATGCCACATCCATGACCAGGAAGGTCTAAAGAAGCGAGGGAATCCAAGAAACAGGCTGCCAGTCGGCCAAGACCACCATTCCCAAGCCCTGCATCTGCTTCAATCTCTTCAATGGCAGAGAAGTCAAGCCCCAGTTCTTTCAGGCCCTCTTCCACCACCTCTTGAATTCCAAGATTTAAGAGATTACTTCCCAATAATCTCCCCAATAAAAATTCGATAGAAAGGTAGTACACTTGTTTTTCATCAGCAGCGCGATTTCGCTCGTTGGTAGCAATCCAGTTGGCACTGATATATTCCCTTACCATGTTTCCGAGTGTATGATAATGATCTCTTGGTGTTGATTCTTGGAAGCTCTTTCCGTACATACTCTCCAATTTCCTTAAAAAAGCAGCCTTGAATTTCTCTTTATTAGAGAACATGCACTCCACTCCTAGCCATTAGTGTTGAATACAATTGATTGTATTTAAACGCTGATTTAGCCCAGCTATAATCACGCTCCATTGCTTCTTTCATAATACCGTTCCAAACTTTTGGCTGCTCATACATGCTTATGGCACGCCTGATGGTATGAAGCATATCATGCGCATTAAAGTTGGTGAAGGTAAATCCGTTTCCTTCCAACGTCGTTTCGTCATAAGAATGTACCGTGTCATTCAGACCACCGGTTTCGCGTACAATCGGTATCGTGCCGTAGCGCAAAGCTATTAGCTGACCAAGCCCACACGGTTCGAATTTTGATGGCATCAAAAACATATCTGCACCTGCATAAATCTGATGAGCAAGCGGTTCATCAAAACCAATGAACGTCTTCACTTTTTCAGGATATTGATAAGATAGCTCTCGGAAGTAATGTTCAAACTGAGGTTCCCCTGTTCCAAGTACGACTATCTGTACATCCTCATTCAATACTTCATGCAGTACACATGTAACAAGGTCCAACCCTTTTTGTTTGGTCAACCTGCTTACCATCGCAATGATCGGTGTTTCCTCTTTTACAGGTAATCCACATAGTTTTTGCAGGGCTGCTTTATTCACTTTTTTATTACCCATTTTACTTACTGAATAATTTGCTTCAATGTACTCGTTTGTTTCAGGACTATACAAATCATCATCAATTCCGTTAATGATTCCTACTAACGCATCATTTCTATGACGGAGAACTCCATCCAGCTTTTCGCCGAAATAAGCGGTCTGAATTTCATCTTTGTAAGTAGGACTTACCGTCGTAATATACCCGGATGAAACCAATGCTGCCTTCATGAAATTTACATTCCCGTAAAACTCCAACTCATCAGCATTAAAATGTTTACTGTCAATACGCAATAAATCATGCAGGATACTTGGAGGAAACACACCTTGAAATTGAAGGTTATGAATGGTAAACACACTTTGAATATGCTCAAACCTTGGATTTTGCTTGTATTCCCGCTCCAAGATAAAATTGACCATCCCTGTGTGCCAGTCATGACAGTGAATGACATCTGGAATAAAATCAATAGCTGTCATACTTTCCAATACGGCACGACAGAAAAAGGAAAAGCGTTCCCCGTCATCAAAGTGACCGTACAGGGAATCGCGGTTAAAGTAATATTCGTTATCGATAAAATAATAGGTTACATTTTCGTGTACCAATTTTTCGACACCACAGTATTGATGACGCCAGCCCACATCTACAAAAGTGGTCTGCACTCTTTTCATTTTGTTTTTAAACACTTCGGGGATTTGCCCATATTTCGGCAAAATAACCCGTACATCCGTTCCAAGATTTTTTAATTCCTTAGGCAATGCTCCCGCAACATCGCCTAAGCCTCCAGACTTCACAAACGGGACACATTCTGATACGACAAACAATACCTTCACGAATTCATCAGAGCTCCTTGTACCGATCCTTTTTTCACTAAATAAGGGGAATCTGTTTTCCCTGTTAAACTTGTACCGTCTTCTACCTTTACATCTTTGTCTAAGATGACGGAATCTAAAACACAATTCTCTCCAATAACACCTTTTTGCATGACAATACTGTTTTTGACTACCGTCCCTTTCCCAATCTTGACACCGCGGAAGATAATACTGTTTTCCACATGTCCTTCAATGATAGCACCGTTGGCAATCATGGAATTCTTTACATATGCATCTTTGGAATAACTTGTTGGAGGTTCGTCTTTAACCTTCGTGAAGACAGGATGATCTTTTACAAACACCTGCTTCCAAACAACAGGGTCCAACAGTTCCAAGCTATGCTCATAGTAACTTTCCAGTGAATCAATCACGGCGGCATAATTGGTATATTCATAGTTGCAAATTTTATATCCGCTTGTAATATCCTCTACTACATCCATGATACTTCTATACCCCGTTTGTTCATGATTCATGAATAATTTCACCAAAAGATCCTTCTCGAGGACATACATATCCAACGTTTCATCTTCTTTCACCACATGGGTTATATCACATCTGTTTTGGATATGGCGTTCTAGGATCAGTTTATAATTCATATTGGAAACGGTAAAACTATTTGCTATGACGACATATTTTTGATTGCTGCGCCCGAAAAAGTCCACATTTTCTTTGAAATGTTGGAACGAACCTGTGTTTTCATTCTCCGAACTTGGGAAAAAGAACAACCCATCGCGTTTACGATCGAGATCCCACTGCTTTCCTGAACCAAGGTGGTCCATCAGCGAGCGATACTGATAACGGGGGAAAATCGCAACATTTTGAATACCTGAATTGACCATGTTGGAAAGGACAAAATCAATTAGTCTATAGCGCCCTCCAAAAGGAACTGCTGCTATCGAACGCTTTAACGTTAACTCCTGCATTTCTTCATTATGGATTGTTGCATCGATGATTCCTAACATTGATTTACTCATAAATGGACACCCTTCCTGTGATTGATTTTCCGTCTTTTTTATCGGGTTGTAGAGAAAATCCCTTTATCCATCATTTCCTCTGTTACTAAAATAATCTCGTCTTCATTTTTCTCAGGACAGATGACAGCACCATCTGGAATTTTAATCCCTGAAGGAATGATTGCCTTATTCACATAGACATTTTCACCAATAATGGCATCTGGCATGATCACTGAGTTTTGGATTACTGAGTTTCTCCCTACATTCACACCTTGGAATAATATGGAGTGATCAATCTTTCCTTCAATGAAGCATCCTTCATTTACAAGCGAGTCTTTCACGTCTGCATATGGTGCAATAAACTGAGGAGGTTGATTTGGATTTACAGAATAGATGCGCCAGTCATATTCAAAGAGATTCAATTCACAATCCTCTTTTAGCAAATCCATATTTGCTTCCCACAAGCTCTTTACAGTTCCAACATCCTTCCAATATCCCTTAAAAGGATATGCTACCAAACTCTTATTCTCTTCCAATAACAAAGGAATGACATCCTTGCCGAAGTCATGGCTGGACTCAGGGTTTCTATCATCCATTTCAAGATACTCCTTCAAGACAGACCACTTAAAAATATAGATTCCCATAGAAGCCAGATTACTCTTTGGATGTGCCGGTTTTTCATCAAACTCTACCACTTCGAGCTTCTCGTTCGTATTCATGATTCCGAACCTGCTTGCTTCTTCCCAAGGAACTTCCACAACTGAAATAGATACATCTGCATCCTTCTTAATATGGTAGTCTAGCATTTCCTCGTAATTCATTTTGTAAATATGGTCTCCAGACAGGATAAGAACATATTCAGGGTCATATTGGGTGAGATAATTGATATTCTGGTAGATGGCACTTGCTGTTCCTGTATACCACTTCACACCAGAAGATTCTGTGTAAGGAGGCAATACCGTCACCCCTCCATTTTTCCGGTCCAAATCCCATGTGCTGCCAATGCCGATATAAGAGTTTAATACCAATGGTTGATATTGGGTCAGGACTCCCACTGTAGTAATCCCTGAGTTTGTGCAGTTACTTAATGCAAAATCAATGATTCTATACTTCCCTCCAAAAGGTACAGCCGGCTTTGCCAACGTTTTTGTTAAGGAACTGAGCCTGCTCCCTTTTCCCCCTGCCAATAACATTGCTACACATTTATTTTTCGCCATCGCGTTATCTCTCCCCTTTAATTTTCTTCGGACGCCATATACTTACGCCAAATGATGCAACATTGACCATCATATGATAGTCCTTTCCGTGATATGCTCCCTCTTCGGCACTAACTTCCTGCTCATTTACCCGGCCGTTTCCACCGAATTCTTGTGCATCAGAACTAAAAACTTCTTCATATTCTGTAAGATAAGGCACACCTATTCTAAATCCTTCGTAGGAAGCTCCTGTAAAATTACAAACTACTACTAGTGTATCTGCAGGTTTTTTTCCTTTTCGGATAAAGGAAAAGACACTTTGCTCACGGTTATCTGCATCAATCCATTCAAAACCATTCGGATCATGGTCTAACTCATACAAGGCTTTATACTGCTGATAAAAAGCCAACAGTTCCTTAAAGTAATGATGTAGCTGTTGATGTGATTCATACTGATTCACTAAAAACCAATCCAACTGTTCAAGGTCCTTCCATTCATCAAACTGTCCAAACTCCCCGCCCATGTAAAGAAGCTTCTTTCCTGGGTGTGTCAAGAAGAATCCGTACAGTAACCGTAATTGCGCAAACTTTTCTTCATAATTTCCAGGCATTTTGTTTAACAGAGATCTTTTGCCATGAACCACTTCATCATGGGAAAAAGGCAGAATGAAATTCTCGGAAAATGCATAGACGATGGAGAATGTCACGTTATCGTGTAGATGTTTTCTTTGCTCAGGAGCAGTCTCCATATACCGCAAAATGTCATTCATCCATCCCATATTCCACTTGTAATTAAATCCAAGCCCTCCACTGGAAGTAGGGGAGGTAACCAGTGGCCAATCTGTAGAATCTTCTGCAATCATAAGCGCACTATAATCCTGTTCAAATACCGCTTCATTCAATTTTTGCAAAAATTCTTGCGCAAAAGGATTCGCATGCTCTTCCTTCGAGTTTGGCCAATAAAGCATGTTGGCTACCGCATCCACTCTAAAGCCGTCAACATGGAAATATTCCATCCAGAACAATGCATTTGAAATTAAAAAGCTCCTTACCTCAGGCTTTCCTAAATCAAAGTTTGCGGTGCCCCATACTTCATTCTCGCGATCATGGTAGTTTTTATATTCAAACACGGGTGCCCCATCAAACATATATAGCCCATGAGCGTCTTTACAGAAATGTCCCGGTACCCAGTCTAATATCACCCCTATATCCTCTTGGTGGCATGCATCAATAAACACCATTAACTCTTTAGGATTTCCATATCTGCTTGTCGCAGCATAATACCCCGTACCTTGATACCCCCATGAGCGGTCATATGGATGCTCCACTAAAGGAAGTAATTCTATATGTGTAAATCCATGTTCTTTAATATAAGGAATTAATTCCGTAACTAATTCTGTGTAGGAGTAAAGTTCTCCATAATTCTTTTTCTTCCATGAACCAAGGTGCAGCTCATAGATAAACATAGGTTTTTCATAAACCAGTTTTCGTTTCTTTTTCCTGCGCCAGTTCTGATCTTTCCATTTAAATCCTTCTAGGTCATAAACTATTGACGCTGTTTTAGGTCTTACTTCTGCATGAAAAGCAAATGGATCCGCTTTATGTAGTATTTCACCGGATTGTGTAACAATCTCGTATTTATATAAATGACCCAATAGGTCTTCATCTATTTGGATACTCCAAACACCTTCGTTATTTAATTTTTCTAGTGGATGCACCTCACCATTCCACTCATTGAAAGAGCCCATTACACGCACCTTCTTTGCATTAGGCGCCCACACGGTGAACCTGGTTCCTACCACCTTTTTACGATGACGTACTATATGTGAGCCAAAAAGCTCATAACTTTTATTCAATGTGCCCTCATGAAAAAGGTGCAGCTGAAAATCCGTCGCACTCGTAACAATCAATTTTTTCACCCTTCCATCATTCCTTATAAAAAAGAATATTGTTATACACTACTATTCTCTTTTTTATAATATTCTCCTTTATACGACAAGTCGAAATCGTATGACATAAATCAACAATATTTATTTTTAGAAGTTGGCATGTAAAAAATATGCAATTTTAGGAAACCGTTTTCATTGTTGCTCTGCTTGAAATTGCGATATATCAGTATTTATGGAAGGGTTTACAGTAGAAGAAGTTTCAACTAAAAATTAGGAGGAGGAATGTTGGTTTTTGTCGAAAAGTTTTTGTGCTTAATATAGCCTACAAGTAAAGATGTACACGCTTACATAGATAGATTATATTAAAATAATAATTTTACTTTTCAAAATGAGGTTTTGTTTGTATCGCAGAAGGGTATTGTATGAGTTAAGAATTTCTTATTCTTTAAATAATATGCAAACAAATTTCATCACTTGGAGAGAAGTTTTGAAGTACTTACGAGGAGAATTTGAGCAAATAAAAAAAGCCATAGTATTTATAAAATACCACAACTTTTGATGACCCGTACGGGATTCGAACCCGTGTTACCGCCGTGAAAGGGCGGTGTCTTAACCGCTTGACCAACGGGCCAGATATTCTGGCGGAGAAGGAGGGATTTGAACCCTCGCGCCGCTTACACGACCTACACCCTTAGCAGGGGCGCCTCTTCAGCCACTTGAGTACTTCCCCAGAATGGCTCCACCAGTAGGATTCGAACCTACGACCCTTCGGTTAACAGCCGAATGCTCTACCGCTGAGCTATGGTGGAATAAAACGGTATATATAAAAAATGGTGGGCCTAAGTGGACTCGAACCACCGACCTCACGCTTATCAGGCGTGCGCTCTAACCAGCTGAGCTATAGGCCCACAAAAATGGAGCGGGTGATGGGAATCGAACCCACGACATCAGCTTGGAAGGCTGAGGTTTTACCATTAAACTACACCCGCTAAAAAGGGCGACTGATGGGAATCGAACCCACGAATGCCTGAACCACAATCAGGTGCGTTAACCACTTCGCCACAACCGCCATAATAATATTTACTTAGTAAAGATGGTGCCGGCGATAGGAGTCGAACCCACGACCTACTGATTACAAGTCAGTTGCTCTACCAACTGAGCTACACCGGCATTTAAAATCAAAGTGGCTCGGGACGGAATCGAACCGCCGACACATGGATTTTCAGTCCATTGCTCTACCAACTGAGCTACCGAGCCGTAATATAATTAATAGTGTAAACCTTAATATTTATTTGTGCGCTGAAGTATATTCAATGCTACCGAACCAAACTATTAAGATAAAAAATGGCGGTCCCGACCGGGATCGAACCGGCGATCTCCTGCGTGACAGGCAGGCATGTTAACCGCTACACCACGGGACCATTTGGTTGCGGGGACAGGATTTGAACCTGCGACCTTCGGGTTATGAGCCCGACGAGCTACCGGACTGCTCCACCCCGCGATAACAATATATAACCTATACTCACCATATCATCTAAAATAATATGGCGGAGGAAGAGGGATTCGAACCCCCGCGGGCTTTGACACCCCTGTCGGTTTTCAAGACCGATCCCTTCAGCCGGACTTGGGTATTCCTCCGCGTATAGAAAGAACTGGTGGACCTTGTAGGACTCGAACCTACGACCGGACGGTTATGAGCCGTCTGCTCTAACCAGCTGAGCTAAAGGTCCTTTTTGGTAGCGGCGGAGGGGATCGAACCCCCGACCTCACGGGTATGAACCGTACGCTCTAGCCAGCTGAGCTACACCGCCAAAAAGATAAAGTATTTAATATAAAATATTAAAGTGGAGCCTAGCGGGATCGAACCGCTGACCTCCTGCGTGCAAAGCAGGCGCTCTCCCAGCTGAGCTAAGGCCCCAAATTCTAATAAGGGATTTAATGGTCGGGAAGACAGGATTTGAACCTGCGACCCCTTGGTCCCAAACCAAGTGCTCTACCAAGCTGAGCTACTCCCCGATAATGGCGCGCCCGAGAGGACTCGAACCCCTAACCTTTTGATCCGTAGTCAAACGCTCTATCCAATTGAGCTACGGGCGCTTATTAATGAAATTTATGTTGCTGCTATAAAAAACTCTGGTGCCGAGGACCGGAATCGAACCGGTACGGTAGTCACCTACCGCAGGATTTTAAGTCCTGTGCGTCTGCCAGTTCCGCCACCCCGGCAGGGGCAAGTCTATTGGAGCGGAAGACGGGATTCGAACCCGCGACCCCCACCTTGGCAAGGTGGTGTTCTACCACTGAACTACTTCCGCTAATATAAAATTACAATGCGGGTGAAGGGACTCGAACCCCCACGTCAAAGACACTAGATCCTAAGTCTAGCGCGTCTGCCAATTCCGCCACACCCGCAAGATAAATGGTGTGCCATGAAGGACTCGAACCTTCGACCCTCTGATTAAAAGTCAGATGCTCTACCGACTGAGCTAATGGCACGTAAAAAGTGGTATATGCAATTTAGTTGACAATAACTCCGTTATGCCAAAGAAAAGTGGTGCCGGCGATAGGAGTCGAACCCACGACCTACTGATTACAAGTCAGTTGCTCTACCAACTGAGCTACACCGGCATATTATGGTTGGTTATTTTCACTACGTGAAAAAACCCTATTATTTTCACTACGTAAAAAAATATTGGTGGAGGATGACGGGATCGAACCGCCGACCCTCTGCTTGTAAGGCAGATGCTCTCCCAGCTGAGCTAATCCTCCATATATCTGCCTGGCAACGTCCTACTCTCACAGGGGGAGATCCCCCAACTACCATCGGCGCTGAAGAGCTTAACTTCCGTGTTCGGTATGGGAACGGGTGTGACCTCTTCGCCATCATTACCAGACAAATAATATTATACAAAATTGAGAAAGAAAATCAAGATGTTTTTGCATCTTTCTTGTTCCTTCAAAACTAGATAATGTGTTCATATCAAGGTATTCTTATCGTTCACTTATTTCGATACTTATTGGGTTAAGTCCTCGATCGATTAGTATTCGTCAGCTGCACGTGTCGCCACGCTTCCACCTCGAACCTATCTACCTGATCATCTTTCAGGGATCTTACTTGCCGAAGCAAAAGGAAATCTCATCTTGAGGGGGGCTTCATGCTTAGATGCTTTCAGCACTTATCCCGTCCGCACGTAGCTACCCAGCTATGCCTTTGGCAAGACAACTGGTACACCAGCGGTGCGTCCATCCCGGTCCTCTCGTACTAAGGACAGCTCCTCTCAAATTTCCTGCGCCCACGACGGATAGGGACCGAACTGTCTCACGACGTTCTGAACCCAGCTCGCGTACCGCTTTAATGGGCGAACAGCCCAACCCTTGGGACCGACTACAGCCCCAGGATGCGATGAGCCGACATCGAGGTGCCAAACCTCCCCGTCGATGTGGACTCTTGGGGGAGATAAGCCTGTTATCCCCGGGGTAGCTTTTATCCGTTGAGCGATGGCCCTTCCATGCGGAACCACCGGATCACTAAGCCCGACTTTCGTCCCTGCTCGACTTGTAGGTCTCGCAGTCAAGCTCCCTTGTGCCTTTACACTCTGCGAATGATTTCCAACCATTCTGAGGGAACCTTTGGGCGCCTCCGTTACTCTTTAGGAGGCGACCGCCCCAGTCAAACTGCCCACCTGACACTGTCTCCCAGCCCGATAAGGGCTGCGGGTTAGAATTTCAATACAGCCAGGGTAGTATCCCACCGACGCCTCCACCGAAGCTAGCGCTCCGGCTTCTCAGGCTCCTACCTATCCTGTACAAGCTGTACCAAAATTCAATATCAGGCTACAGTAAAGCTCCACGGGGTCTTTCCGTCCTGTCGCGGGTAACCTGCATCTTCACAGGTACTATAATTTCACCGAGTCTCTGGTTGAGACAGTGCCCAGATCGTTACGCCTTTCGTGCGGGTCGGAACTTACCCGACAAGGAATTTCGCTACCTTAGGACCGTTATAGTTACGGCCGCCGTTTACTGGGGCTTCGGTTCAAAGCTTCGCTTGCGCTAACCTCTCCCCTTAACCTTCCAGCACCGGGCAGGCGTCAGCCCCTATACTTCGCCTTACGGCTTCGCAGAGACCTGTGTTTTTGCTAAACAGTCGCCTGGGCCTATTCACTGCGGCTCTCTCGGGCTTTAACACCCTAACAGAGCACCCCTTCTCCCGAAGTTACGGGGTCATTTTGCCGAGTTCCTTAACCAGAGTTCTCTCGCTCACCTTAGGATTCTCTCCTCGCCTACCTGTGTCGGTTTGCGGTACGGGCACCATACTCCTCGCTAGAGGCTTTTCTTGGCAGTGTGAAATCAGGAACTTCGGTACTATATTTCCCTCGCTATCACAGCTCAGCCTTAATGAGAAGCGGATTTGCCTACTTCTCAGCCTTACTGCTTAGACGCGCATATCCAACAGCGCGCTTACCCTATCCTTCTGCGTCCCCCCATTGCTCAAACGGAGTGGAGGTGGTACAGGAATATCAACCTGTTATCCATCGCCTACGCCTTTCGGCCTCGGCTTAGGTCCCGACTAACCCTGAGCGGACGAGCCTTCCTCAGGAAACCTTAGGCATTCGGTGGAAGGGATTCTCACCCTTCTTTCGCTACTCATACCGGCATTCTCACTTCTAAGCGCTCCACTAGTCCTTACGGTCTAGCTTCAACGCCCTTAGAACGCTCTCCTACCACTGTTCGTAAGAACAGTCCGCAGCTTCGGTGATACGTTTAGCCCCGGTACATTTTCGGCGCAGAGTCACTCGACCAGTGAGCTATTACGCACTCTTTAAATGGTGGCTGCTTCTAAGCCAACATCCTGGTTGTCTAAGCAACTCCACATCCTTTTCCACTTAACGTATACTTGGGGACCTTAGCTGGCGGTCTGGGCTGTTTCCCTCTTGACTACGGATCTTATCACTCGCAGTCTGACTCCCATGGATAAGTCTTTGGCATTCGGAGTTTGACTGAATTCGGTAATCCGATGAGGACCCCTAGTCCAATCAGTGCTCTACCTCCAAGACTCTAACACATGAGGCTAGCCCTAAAGCTATTTCGGAGAGAACCAGCTATCTCCAGGTTCGATTGGCATTTCACCCCTACCCACACCTCATCCGCTCACTTTTCAACGTGAGTCGGTTCGGGCCTCCATTCAGTGTTACCTGAACTTCACCCTGGACATGGGTAGATCACCTGGTTTCGGGTCTACGACCACGTACTCATGCGCCCTATTCAGACTCGCTTTCGCTACGGCTCCGTCTCATCGACTTAACCTTGCACGTAATCGTAACTCGCCGGTTCATTCTACAAAAGGCACGCTATCACCCATTAACGGGCTCTAACTACTTGTAGGCACACGGTTTCAGGATCTATTTCACTCCCCTTCCGGGGTGCTTTTCACCTTTCCCTCACGGTACTGGTTCACTATCGGTCACTAGGGAGTATTTAGCCTTGGGAGATGGTCCTCCCTGCTTCCGACGGGATTTCTCGTGTCCCGCCGTACTCAGGATCCACTCAGGAGGGAACGAAGTTTCAACTACAGGGTTTTTACCTTCTATGACGGACCTTTCCAGATCGCTTCATTTACCCCGTTCCTTTGTAACTCCATGTTGAGTGTCCTACAACCCCAAGAGGCAAGCCTCTTGGTTTGGGCTAATTCCGTTTCGCTCGCCGCTACTCAGGAAATCGCATTTGCTTTCTCTTCCTCCGGGTACTAAGATGTTTCAGTTCCCCGGGTCTGCCTTCCATACCCTATGTATTCAGATAAGGATACTGCTCCATTACGAGCAGTGGGTTTCCCCATTCGGAAATCTCCGGATCAAAGCTTACTTACAGCTCCCCGAAGCATATCGGTGTTAGTCCCGTCCTTCATCGGCTCCTAGTGCCAAGGCATCCACCGTGCGCCCTTAATAACTTAACCGTTGACCAATATGGTCATGTGTCGATATCAGCGATGATATCTATAAAGAAAATTACTAAGATGAACGATATTCTGTGAATATCTTGATATTAGTTACATTATCTAGTTTTCAAGGAACAACTGGGACAATTCGTAAGAATTGTCTAAGGATAAATCCGAAGATTTATCTAATATGAGAGAATGCTCTCTCAAAACTAAACAAAACAACAAGCGTACATTCCTTAGAAAGGAGGTGATCCAGCCGCACCTTCCGATACGGCTACCTTGTTACGACTTCACCCCAATCATCTGTCCCACCTTAGGCGGCTGGCTCCAAAAGGTTACCCCACCGACTTCGGGTGTTACAAACTCTCGTGGTGTGACGGGCGGTGTGTACAAGGCCCGGGAACGTATTCACCGCGGCATGCTGATCCGCGATTACTAGCGATTCCGGCTTCATGCAGGCGAGTTGCAGCCTGCAATCCGAACTGAGAACGGTTTTATGGGATTGGCTCGACCTCGCGGTTTTGCTGCCCTTTGTACCGTCCATTGTAGCACGTGTGTAGCCCAGGTCATAAGGGGCATGATGATTTGACGTCATCCCCACCTTCCTCCGGTTTGTCACCGGCAGTCACCTTAGAGTGCCCAACTGAATGCTGGCAACTAAGATCAAGGGTTGCGCTCGTTGCGGGACTTAACCCAACATCTCACGACACGAGCTGACGACAACCATGCACCACCTGTCACTCTGTCCCCCGAAGGGGAACGTCCTATCTCTAGGGGTGTCAGAGGATGTCAAGACCTGGTAAGGTTCTTCGCGTTGCTTCGAATTAAACCACATGCTCCACCGCTTGTGCGGGCCCCCGTCAATTCCTTTGAGTTTCAGTCTTGCGACCGTACTCCCCAGGCGGAGTGCTTAATGCGTTAGCTGCAGCACTAAAGGGCGGAAACCCTCTAACACTTAGCACTCATCGTTTACGGCGTGGACTACCAGGGTATCTAATCCTGTTTGCTCCCCACGCTTTCGCGCCTCAGTGTCAGTTACAGACCAGAAAGTCGCCTTCGCCACTGGTGTTCCTCCAAATCTCTACGCATTTCACCGCTACACTTGGAATTCCACTTTCCTCTTCTGCACTCAAGTCCCCCAGTTTCCAATGACCCTCCACGGTTGAGCCGTGGGCTTTCACATCAGACTTAAAGGACCACCTGCGCGCGCTTTACGCCCAATAATTCCGGACAACGCTTGCCACCTACGTATTACCGCGGCTGCTGGCACGTAGTTAGCCGTGGCTTTCTGGTTAGGTACCGTCAAGGTGCGAGCAGTTACTCTCGCACTTGTTCTTCCCTAACAACAGAGCTTTACGACCCGAAGGCCTTCATCGCTCACGCGGCGTTGCTCCATCAGACTTTCGTCCATTGTGGAAGATTCCCTACTGCTGCCTCCCGTAGGAGTCTGGGCCGTGTCTCAGTCCCAGTGTGGCCGATCACCCTCTCAGGTCGGCTACGCATCGTCGCCTTGGTGAGCCGTTACCTCACCAACTAGCTAATGCGCCGCGGGCCCATCTGTAAGTGATAGCCGAAACCATCTTTCAATAAAGAACCAGGAGGTTCCTTATATTATCCGGTATTAGCTCCGGTTTCCCGAAGTTATCCCAGTCTTACAGGCAGGTTGCCCACGTGTTACTCACCCGTCCGCCGCTGACCTTTCAAAAGCAAGCTTTTAAAAGGTCCGCTCGACTTGCATGTATTAGGCACGCCGCCAGCGTTCGTCCTGAGCCAGGATCAAACTCTCCAATAAAGAGTCTGAGCTTTTGCTCAAAATTTGCTAGCTTGTGTTACTTAAAATCATTTGTCGTGTTCCGTAGAACCGACGTTATGACGCTGTTGTTTTGTTTAGTTTTCAAAGATCATTTTCTTACAAGATTCGCTCAAAAGCGACTTCCTAATCATAACAACTTGTCGTTTTAAAGTCAAGCTGTTTTTTGTTTTTTTGAAGTAGCATTTTCACATCTCATCACTGCCCTCGCAGCGACGAAATTAAATATACCACCTCCACAACTATATTGCAATACTTTTTCTAAATATTTTTGATCGAAGTTCTGTTAATAGAAAATATACAACTTACTTCTACTATTATAGTTTGCTTATGAAAAAACTTGTCGTTTTCTTGCGGGTTATGTATGATGTAGGAAGACAACTAAATTCTTTTCCACGAGGGGAGCCTTAAAGGCTGAGAGTGAACTTGATGTTCTGACCCTTTGAACCTGTTAGTTAGTACTATCGTAGGGATGTGGCGGATTTATTACTTATTTCATTTAAGCGATAAAGGAGCCCCCTTTATCGCTTTTTTATGTTAAGGGGGATTTTCATGAAGAAGAATAACACATTATTTTTAGTTGAAGTTGCAATATTTGGAGCACTAGCTTACTTACTTGATTTATTGGCCGGAGTATTATCCCTAAAGATTTGGGCTCAAGGAGGCTCAATATCTATAGCGATGGTACCTGTATTTATTATGGCTTTTCGGTGGGGTATAAAAGGAGGGCTTTTATCAGGTTTTATTCTTGGGTTACTTCAGATTGTTACTGGCCAATTATTCGGAGTAGATCCAGTGCAAATATTTCTAGATTATATTGTAGCTTTTTGTGCATTAGGGTTGGCTGGTGTAGTAGCAAATCAAGTAGCTGCTTCTGCTAAGAAAGATAATTTTAAGAAGCTAGTATTGTATGTAAGTATTGGATCTTTTATAGGTTGCCTTCTAAGGTTCTTGGCTCATTACGCCGCCGGAGTTATCTACTTTGGCTATTTAGCGCCGGAAGGGCAACAAGTATGGCTATATTCATTGCTTTATAATGGCTCGTTTATGTTACCGAGCTTTGTAATAACCACAATCGTGACGGTACTCTTGATCAAAACCGTCCCTCGTATATTCACTTTTAATAATTCCATCGCTTAAGCTGGCCTCTATGGTCAGCTTTTTTATGCGAAAAAATAATAGAATGTTCTATTAAAGTCCCTCATACAATCTAGTAATAAGAGTGAAACAGGAGGATAAGATATGGATCTTGTAAAATACGCAGCATTTATTGTAGCATTACTGACTTCAATCGGCTTATTACTGTTTGCATACTTTGAGGGGTTGCGTATAAGTGATGAAGAAGGAAAGGTACGCGGAGGAGGATTCATTCTGAGCCTTTCACTAGGTATGTTTTTTGCAATGATGGCAACCAGACTCCAATGAATGATACATATAATAGATGAAGCCGACTATATGTCGGCTTTTAATTTTGATTTTTTCTTACGGTTATCTTTTAAGAAATATCCTACACTAAGCATCACAAGCAGACCTCCTGCAAATTGCGTCCATTTCACCATCTCATTTAATATGAAATAAGCAAGTACTGCTGCACCAATGGGTTCAAATAGAATACTCATTGAGATAACATTGGTGCTGATGTATTTAACAGCCCAATTGAAAAAAGAGTGCCCCAGTAATGTCGGAATGATTGCAAGCAAGATGAACCAAATCCAATCGTCTGAAGAGTATCCTGTAAGAGGGTCCCCAGAAATTAGCACATAAAAAAGCAACGTCACGCAACAAAACCCATATACAATAAATGTATAGGTAATTAGAGATAACCTTTTTCTGACATCTTGCCCGAATAATAAATATGCTGTCACAAGTGCACAGGCTACCAAGGCCAATATATCCCCAAATAAAGCCATTCCGCTAATTCGAAAATCGCCCCAACTAATGATCACACTCCCGACTATTGCCATCAATCCACTTACAATAGCTTTCTTACTTAGCCTCTCTTGGAAAAACAAATACGTCCCTATAAAAGCAAATAAAGGCTGGAGGGTTACAAGCACAGTCGAACTTGCTACACTGGTATAGTTTAAGGATTCAAACCATAAAATAAAATGAAACGCTAAGAATATACCTGCCAACATAGAAAAAAGCCAATCCCGCTTCGAAATATCCTTAAGCTCCCCAACATATTTATATAGAAAAATGGGTAGTAGTATTATCACGGAGAAAAGTAACCGGTAGAAGGCGACCACTCCAGCAGGGGCATCCGCTAATTTAACAAATATGGCGGATGTGGATACAGTAATTACTCCTACCGCGAGAGCCACGTATGGATTAAACCACTTATTCATTTACCTTCACCCGAACTTTAGTTATTTTAATTAATCTTTTTAATTTCACAGAATATTGTTATAATTTCCTAACAACTATTTTTATATAGAATATCATATCTTTTCTACTTACAGGAGGGGCCTTATGGAATTGTTCTTGGAAAATATCGATGAATACGATTTTATTGTAAAACTTGTTTTCGCTTCAATAGCTGGAATAATTATAGGATTAGAACGAGAATTAAAAGGAAAACCTCTTGGGTTGAAGACTTGCGTTATCGTTTCAGTAATGGCATGTCTTCTAACCATCGTTTCCTATGAATCTGCCTTTCTTTATTCTAAGGAATACTCCAGACCCATGGATCCTGGACGAATCCCTTCATATGTTATTAGCGGTATTGGATTTTTAGGTGCAGGGGTCATACTAAGAAGAAGTAACGAGGCTATTTCAGGACTGACAACAGCAGCCCTGGTATTGGCATCCGCTGCACTTGGAATTACTATCGGTGCAGGATTTTTTATTGAAGGAGCTTTTGGTGTCATTTTCATCATTCTCGGTGTGAAAATAATCCCTTCTCTATTTGATAAGATAGGGCCAAAGAAATTGAAAGAAAAAGAAATAAAAGTAAAAATCTTTATCGAGAAAGATATCGACCTGACCATGGTAATGAAGGAAATTCACCACAAAAATCTTTCTATTAAACGTGTGAAGGTTAAAGAGGAAAAAGATGATATCGTTCTTAATTGCATCATCACCACGAAGAAAAGCGTATATACAACAGATGTATATTATGAGCTAAAATCACTTACAGGTGTTATTCAAGCGGAAGTAGAAAACTTGGACTAAAACTTTATAAAAAAAACGTATGCAAAAGAAAGAATTTTTGATAAAATAAATTCATTCTTACCGGGGCGGTAGTTCAGTGGGAGAATACTTCGCTGGCAGCGAAGGGGTCGTGGGTTCGAATCCCATCCGCTCCATACTTAAGGCACCACTACATTGTAGCGGTGCCTTTTTTGTGTTCCAAATTTCAATTGGGAAGCTACTTGATCGCTACGCCCCTTTCAACTTTTGAGTTGCCACATTCCTCTCTTCCGTAACTTTCTTTTGAAACACAGCTTTCTTTAGATAGGCGTTCACCGGTTTTTCAATCCAGATATACACAAAACAACTGGAGGCAATGCTTAAAATCGTAATAAGTATCATAGAAATTGAGTATCCTAAACTACTCATTAGAAGCGTTTCCCGAAAGATTAACATGTATAGAATAAGGAATGGCCCATGAGCTATATAGATAGAATAAGAAGCGTCTCCCAGAAAAACAAGACTTGAGGGGAGTTTCCGATCCGTACGATCTTTAATCGATATCCCTAACACCATTAATAAGGCAAAACAACAAAAGAAAATAGGGGCATAATACACCGGAAACAATAGATAAACATTATTTAACCAAACAATAAAATATCCTGTTACCCCTACTAGAAGAAAATTAGTGGCATACTGCTTCAAATTGTAGGTTAATGAAATATAGGCAACAAGGCTTCCCGAAACAATTTCCAATGTTGAAAAACTAAAAAAGAAAGAGTCCCATTGAGTAAATAATCCCGATTTAATAAGTATCGTGATGATTACCCAAGAAGCCATGACCGGCTTAAAAACTTTTGGTTGAAAGATAATCAGGCTGAACATTATATAAAAAAAGATTACGTGACTTAATGACCAGGCAGAGCTGAGAATAGGTTGATTCGGGAAAAGGAGTATCGATTTCCATATTCGCTCCATGCTATAAGGCTCATAAAGGGCAGGAAAGAAAACAGCTATTCCTAAGAGTAAAAATGTGAACATCCAATACAAAGGATAGATTCGAATGAACCTTTTTAAGAGGAATTCTCTTGTTTTTCCTTTTATACCAAAATGGCGGTGGTAAATATAATAGATCATAAATCCAGTTACTACAAAAAAGAAATCTACCCCGCCAATCCTTTCCCAGCTTCCAAATCCGAACCAGTCGAAGTTGAAATTCCGGTAGAATAACGTATTCACATGCCCTATCACAACCAGTAAAATGGCAAAGACTTTAGCAACTTGTAAAATGGAAAGTTTTCGACCTTTGATTGGCGTTTCCATTTTTTTATTCCTCCTCTGGAAAGTGAACCTAAATGGTTCTGGAATGCTTTCTAACTGCATGGAAGGAGTAGTTCACCAAATACCAAAAGGATGCTATCATATTCTTCTTTTCAATCTTTCTATAGGTGTTCCATGTCTTTTTAGCAGATTTTATTTTATTACTAGATAAAGAGTCTACACATTTCCGGTAGATAGCAAGTTCCTCATTTAATCCGTGAGCAATAATTCCTTTGTTCAAAATTTGTAACCAAAGTCCATAATCCTCTGAACAGTCTCTGAACAATTGCATTTGGAAATGGCCAAGCTTTCTTTTATTAAGTACAACCGTTAACGTACCAATAGCGGTATTCATCAGCAATGTTTTGTAGTTTACAAAAGCAGGGGCTTGAAAAACAACTCCTGTTTTCTCCCCGTTTTCCTTCATAATTTGGTAGGCGGTATAGGAAAAAGCGCTATCATGCTTTACCATAAAATCTAGTTGCCGCTCAAGTTTACTTGGGTGCCATAGATCATCACTATCTAAAAATGCAATAAACTCGCCATTGGATGCATTGAAGGCAATGTTCCTGGCATGAGCAGGACCACCATTTTCGTTTAATTCAATCAACTTAATCCTTGAATCCTTCTCCATCTCCATATGAATGATCTCCCTCGTTGAATCAGTGGAACAATCATCTACAATTATCATCTCCCAATTAGGGTGTGTTTGATCTTTGACAGAACGAATGGTATCAAGTATATACTTTGCTGCATTGTAGGTTGGGGTGATAACTGAAACTAAATCCATAGAATTTGTTTTCATTTCTAATCCCTCTCCTCCATCTTTATGGTTCACATGTCCATTTAATTGTGCTTTGCGATCGTAATACCACCGTAATTTGGTTTAGCTTCTGCTTCAGGGCTTAGTACCACACCCTTTGCTTGGTCTCTTTGTAATACCACGCGAATGGTCTGCATCAGTATTTTTATATCGAGAGTTAAGGAACCGCTCCTTACATACAAAAGGTCATATCTAAGTTTTTCCTCAACTGGTGTACTGTAGTTTGCAGAAACTTGTGCTAGGCCAGTGATTCCAGGTTTCACATCAAATCTTTTCATATATTCCGAATTATCCTTTTTAAATTGTTTTACAAAAAAAGCTCTTTCTGGCCTTGGTCCTATAAGACTCATCTCTCCTTTTAATACATTAAACAATTGTGGGAGTTCATCTAATCTGATAGCACGGAGAACCCTACCTACCGCTGTAATTCTCGGGTCCTTTTCTGTAGCCAATACAGGTCCCGTATTTTTTTCAGCATCTTCTACCATGCTTCTGAATTTCACTATTTGAAATGGTTTTTCATTCAACCCAACCCTTTCCTGTTTAAAGAAGGCTGGTCCCTTGGAAGTCAGCGGGATGAGAAAATATACAACAACCATAATTGGGCTTAACAGAATTAGCAAAATCATGGAAAAAACTATATCCATACTACGTTTCACTACATGATGCATGCTGCTGACATTGTTAGATGGAATGGAAAATACCATCATGTCATCTACCTGTTGGATGTCAGCTTCTTTTATTGCAAACTCAAACATCCTAGGGACAATCAACACTTCTTTCCCATATCTTATACACAGATTAGTGACACTTGACTGCATGCTTCTTTCCACCTCAGAGCTGATGATTACCACATCTGTTTGTTTTAAATATTTCTTGATGGAGCCCCTATGCTGGGTTGTGACAATATCCATTACTCTGAACCACCCTCTATGGTGTCGGTGAAACTTATCGGCTATGACTTGCCCATCCATATTGGACTTTGAAACTACTAATACATTTTTCAATCCATTTCTATATCTTGCAAAATGCCATATCGCCAATCTTGCACTTACAATAAAAACAAACTGAAGTAAGGAAGCGATAAATAGCAAATGGACGGTTGTTGTCCAGGACAGCAGTAACCCCATTACCAAAGAGGTTACTGCAAAGAGCATCATCGCTAAAAAAGTACTGCATATTAAGTTATTTAAACTTTTTCTCTGCCAACTTCCATAAAGATCAAACAAATAAAAGGTGAGAAGACATACCAAAGTAGTTATCAGCACAGAGCTAGATTGTTCCTCCAATTTGGCGAATGGGTATCCGAGAATCAATGCAGCTAAGTAAAATCCCGTTAAAATGAAGACTGTATCCATACCAATCATTAAGCATTTTTCAATTCGTTTACTGAAATGGTTACTCATTTCACTAAACTCCTTTCTTTACTTCCATAAGAATCTGTAAACTCATATTCTTACTACATTATAAAAAACCAATTGTGCTTAATTGAGAACGAAAGGTCATACCCGTCCCTATCCTGCCTCCCTAACCGGCATGAATTTGTAAAGTTTCCTAAAGAAGTGCAACAGACTATAATCAAATCGTTTTCCATCAAAAATTGTTATATCTCCGACAGTAGAAATGGTATGAACACCATCTGGATACAAACTATCCTCCCGTGGCTCTATAGGTGATATGGCTACTTCCTCAAATTCTTCGATGGTTAGGTTAGTAATCTTATTCAGTATAATGCGTCCACCATAAGTTTTTGAACAATCCTGTGCAGGCCTGATTAATACATCCTCATAAAGAAATGGTGTTCCTGCCGGTCTGCTTGAACGCACATCCACTTTAACAGGATTTGCCAAGTGTGGACTCCATTCCCCAAAAAGCTCTTTGGCATAAAAAATATGAAGTTCACTATTATCACTCTGTGGACTGGAATCTGCCCTTGTGCAGAACAGCCACCAATAGCCATCGTGATGAATAATCGTAGAATCTACTGCAGCAAAGTTCTTTAAAATAATTTTCTCTTTCTCCAATTGCCCGTTTATTATCTTATAGACCGCCACTTCTTTTGCTTCAGAGGTTTCAGGTACACAATAAGTTTCTCCTTCATATTCGACCAGATATGGGTAGGACATATGACTTTTTAGTTTAAGCACGGAATGGTTCCAAGTCTGTTGTTCTTTAATGGAGGGACCTTCCTTCATAATGACACCTGATATATAACCCTTGACCACCCGATGATCTACTTCTTCCATTAGGATTTGAATTCCATCTTTACCTCTCATTCCAAATGGATCAGCATAATAACAATCTTTCCTCTCGACAATCCAATCTATAGAAGGATTATGATCAGTTAGAAAAAAGTGAATTGGTTTATTCACTATTCCAATGTTCCAGTATTCATAACAGAATAGCTTCCTATATAATTTCTGGGCCTTGCGTTTCCATGAAGCAAGAATGAAGTTAGCTGTTTTTTTGGTAGACGAAAGCATTTCAATATCAGCATGTTTTAAAGAAAGCGGTTCTATTTCATCGGGACAGTGACCAGGATTTCTCAGAATTTCTTTGCATACCTGAGATGGCCAAGTTAGGGTAGTTTGACAAAGTATTTCTTTGGTTTTCCGATAAGATTCTGAAACTGTGGCCAAACATCCTATCTTCCAAAAAGAACGTTCATTCGTTTCTTTAGATATTCTATATAGACCTACTTCCGTAACAGGGAGATTATTCATTACCTCCCACCATCCTCCGGGTAATCCAGTAAAGCAGGTTGGATTGCCATGTGAAAATGCCCAAACGCCGTATGTTGCAAGTTCAAGGACTTCCCCTTCCATGGATTCTTCTCCTAGATGCAGAATAAAGTCCAGGTCGGTCTGTTTTAAAAGAGACAACTCCTCGATACTGAAGTTACTTTGATGGTTCCAAAGGTTAGAACAACGGACTTTTGGGAATGGAGAAAAGTGGTCTATTGTAGCAACTTTTTTTAAGATTTCACTTCTCATTTGGACAACGGAATGGTATGCAAGGAAAAGGGCAGAATGGTCTCGATTCATCGGCATTGATTGATACTCTATAATCAATGCCAATTCCACTTCAGGCATCTCCATTAAATGATTAATGCAATTGATCTTCCATTGTTCTAAGGAATTACCTTTCACTGTAATAGCAAAACGTAGCCTTCTCCTATTAATCATTGCTCCGCACCTCCTTTTTGTTTTCGAATGCCTGTAGAAGGTTTTTTCATTTTTCTATTATTGGTGTGCAGAACACCTTCACCTAAAACTACCAAATATTCTTCCAATGTACCCCGGATCATTTTCTGTAAAGAGAAAGCGGTCTCCACTTTCTTTCTCGACACTTTTATGAATTGTAGTCTTTTTAAATCATTTGAAAGTAAATGTTCTATTTTATGACGAAAATCCTGTTTGGAATGCTCATCAAGCAGATAGCCGTTTTTTCCGCTCTCTATTGCTTCATTTATACCTCCTCTATTAATGGAAACAATGGGAGTTCCTACAGCCATTGCTTCAAGTATCACCATCGGAAATACCTCTCTATGGGAGGTAACCAAGAGTACATCCATGTTTCCTATAAATTCTTCCGGTGTATGAATGGCACCTAACATTTTTACCCTGTCCTGAATTCCCATATTAATGATTTGTCGCTGGATTCTTTGATAGTCAGGTCCATCACCACCGATATAGAACATAAGGTTGGTGTGATGTCTGCAAGCTTCTGCCACTTCCAGAAAAAAAGCCTGATTCTTTTCCTTTGAAACTCGAGCGAGAATGCCAACTTTTTTTGGGGGGTGGTTTTTTTTCCGTTGATAAGTAAACTGTTGCAAATCTACCCCATTGTAAATCGTCACTATTTTCCTGCTGTCTATCCCTAAATCAATTAGCTGGTATTTTTCGAAATCACTTACCGTAATAATGCTTCTGACATATCTATTCAGAACGAACCTGAAAATTAACGGAAGGTATTTTTCGAGTTTTGTCACATTGTGTTTGGTGTAAATAATACGCAACTTACTTTTCATAGCACTCTTTAAAATCAAACCATACAAGACCATTCTTAAACTGTTGGCATGATAAACTCCAATATTGTTCTCCCTGATAATCTCTTTTAATAGCCATAGATTTTTAAGGTGATTTTTTCTATGAAGATCTGTAAATCTCTTCTTCTTTTGAAGGTTATTATAAAGTTCACCCTTTGCGGCAGCGAAGTAGAATTTAATATCTGGGTGGGCGAGCTCATTTTCCAACTTGCAAAAATAATTCTCCGCCCCTCCCATGTCAAGCTTATCCGTTACAACCAGGACATTCATAACAGCACACCTCCCAAACTTTAGAACTGCCTAACTTATTTGTTTATTTAAAGGATTATTTAGTTCATTTCCATACCTGGGCATTTTTATCTCTTTTTCTTGTTGTAATGAATGCAGATAAGTGGAAAGAATTGCGATATACAAGAAAAACATATCATTGATAATGACAGACAAGAACATCATCTGCAGGACAAAACCGATGTATGTTAAAAATAAATATTGTCTCACCCTATGGACATTAAATCTCCATAACTGCACAAACACCAGATAAATGAATATCAGATAAAAAGAGATTCCTACAAGCCCAGATTCAGATAAGATATCCAAAAAAGTATTATGAACGGTCAGCGTGTCGTTATGGTGAAAAAAATTGTAATCCGAGAAATTGAATGCCCCGATTCCAAGGAACATATTATCAGAGAAAAACTCCCATGCCCGTTCCCACAACTCAAATCTGCCGCTCCCACCATCATAAGAAAAATCTTCAAACCTTGAATCTATCATATCTAGTAATCCAAACTTTAATTGCACTGTTACAACATATACAAAGAGACCTAAGGTAATAAGGGATCCGACAACTATTTTCAGCTGTTTAACCGGCTTATTTAATACAAGATAAATGGCGAACATAATAACTAATGCAACCATTCCTCCCCTTGAAAAGGTCAATAGATTGGTAGCAATGCAGAGTAAAAGACCTATCCTATTTTTCCAAGAGTCTGGATGACATAAGTAATAGGCAAAGAAAAGTGTGTTATAGAAAACAAAAAAGTTTGGGTCCTCTAACAACCCAATCAACCTTGGATAATTTCTATCTAGCAGGACCCCAAAAACAATCGCTCTTTCCCCTTCAAATTCAAGATTTGCACTCCTAAGCCCGTTCACATATAAAATTAAGCTGGCAGTATTGAAAATAATACCTGTTGTAGCTATTCCTTTTTCCACTACATTGGCATTGGAATAGCTCAAAATAGATTTCATGATGAAATAACACATTAAATAAAGAGTGATACCAAGTAAAATTCTCAGGCTTGAATCAGGATGGAGTGCAAATACACCAGAATAGCAATAAAAAAAATAAAACAAAAGCATTGCCACTTCATATGATTGAAGTCTTTGAAAATAAAAGGAGGAAAGGTGGAAAAAGATAAATAATAGCAGAAAAATCATATATGGCTTTAGCGAAAATCCTAATGAAATGCTGTATTTAGCTAATGTTACAAGCAGTATCATAAAAAAAATGGTGAATTGATACCTCAGCGGTTTCTGCATTACATTATCCATTTCCCATCCTCCTTTCTTTGTCATTTTCATTTTCCCATTTCCTTAGAAATGTTCTTTTTACGTAATTCAAAGCCTTCTCATTCAGTTCTCTATCAAGTAATAGAAAGAGAGGTAAACTGCCTAAATGAATAGTCATGGCAAGGATTGAATGCGATTGTAAGAAATAATCCAACAAGACGAAGGTTACTCCAAAAACGGTCAGGTATGGGATGAGAACGCTTCTAGCCACTCGCCACTTTTCGGATGTGAAGATCCAGAAGCCAGCGAGAGTGAAAAGTTCTATTGTCAGCCCGGCAAATGCAGCCCCAATTAAGCCGTATTGATTACTACTGAATACATACAAGAAAATACCGATTATCACAGCTACTAGTTGGACAGAAGTGCGATATATTTGACGAGAGCTTGTAGTCAGTCCATCCGCTAACGAAATATTTACCGCTTGGAGCGCCAACAGAATAGAAAGGATTTTCAATGGAATGGCCGCTTCCAGCCAGGTCTCTCCAAATAATAAGGAAATAATAGGTGCGGAAAGGTAATAAAACGGAATGGTCATCATCATGCCTATAAGAGCCATGATTTTTGTCTGGGTTATCAATAAAGATAAATGTTTCTTCCATTCTTTATGGTTAAAATACCGAAATAAAACCGGATAGTAAGCTCCAGCCACTATGAAGGGAATTTGTTGCAGGGCTTGGGGGATTCGATATGCCACCGCAAACAACCCAACTTCATGGAGGGTAAGCGTTCTCTCTAATACAAGTGGTCCTAAATGGGGTAACAGAACAAATAACAACCCTCCAAGTGTGAACGATCCAATCTTATGCAGCAATCCCTTATGAAACTTTCTGCCCCAAACTATTTTCATATTTTTACAAAGAAAGGACATACCGATTACTCCAGCCGTCAGGTAAGAGCAACCATACAAGAAAGAAATCATAAATGGATTTAACGATAGAAGCATTCCGATTATAATGGAGCTTACCAAACTGAAAGCTGAAATAATACGGATTATTCCACAGTACTGCATTTTCTCCTTCAATTGGAAATAGGTAATGCTAATACTTTGCATAGCGACTCCAGCTACCATGGGAACTACCAGAAAATATGCCGTTCTAATCAATTCACCATTATCTGAGTGCATGATTTCTATAATGAGAAAACCTACAGAAAAAGTTACCAACAATAGAACTGCACGCATTTTTATATATGAAGAAATGACAGAGGGGACATCCGCCCCCTTTAGGGACCCTTCCCTCAATACGATGTCACTTAATCCAGCATCCGTAAAATATGCCATTATCATTGCGAACGCCAATACCACACTGAATAGACCATAGTGATAGGATTGCAGATAATAGGCAAGGATGATAAGTGATCCAGCATTAAGAACACTTGTTAGGGCTGTGCTATAGAATAAATGAAAAATATTGGTTGAAATGGAGTTTCCTTTAGTTAATTTCATTTACTTGTGCCCCTTATGCTCACAGCCTTCCATATCTAAGCTGTTTGATAAATCACACCAACAATTTTTTTGTTTGCTCTCTCTAAATAATGCTTCGTTTGAATGGCGTCATCTTTTTTCGTACTGTGTTCCTTCATCACAAGTATGACCCCGTCACATTTCCTTGATAGAATATGAGCATCAGAAGACTTTAGAAAAGATGGAGTTTCCAATAGAATAACATCAAAGAATTGGCTCCAATCTGTCATCAGTTCTTCCGCCTTATTTAAGAGTCCTGTATGCGAAATATTATCTCTCGATGTACCTGCAGGAAGAAGAAAGAGTCCCGGGGTAGACGTGATTTTGGCAAATAGGTTGATACTCCCCTTTTCATTGATGACATTTACCAAACCGCTGGAATTGTAAATATTAAAATATTTATGAAGGGAGGGCCTTCTTAAGTTTGCATCTACCAACAGAACTTTCTTGCCAAGTTCAGCAAAGGAAATTGCCAATTTTGCAGAAATCAACGCCTTTTGTTCTTCTAGGTTGGGGGAAGTAATGGTTAAAAAGATACTGTCCTTTTGCAATTCATCTTCAATATTAGTGCGGATAATCCGAATCTGGTCGGTACTAATCATATTTTCCTTTAATGATAGCTTTTTTCCCCATCTATTTTTAAACACGTACTTCCCTCCTACTTTTCGATTTCACCGTTCTTCTCCCTTGAGTTCGTTCATCTATAAGTATAGGTACTCTCATCTTTTGCTTTAAATTGATCGTCCCCAACACCGGCAAGCCTATCAACTCTTCCACTTCTTTGGAATGTTTGATGGCATCATCCAGATCTTCCCGCAACATGGCTACCCCTACACCTAAAAACATGCTTACAACAAAACCAATTCCTAAATTCAGGGCAAGACTACCAACTTCTTCAGGTTCGATATCGGTTGCATTTAACACTTGCACATCCCCAACATTGAAGGACTCCATCATAAACGTCACTGCTGTCGAAGAAATATTTTGTGCGATTTCCTTGGCCACATCAGGATCATGGTCCCTTACAAGGATATTAATGATTTGTGAGTTTTTATTATTTTGCAAAGAAACTTCTTCTTCTAAATCGGTTGTAATATTCATTTTAGTTTTCACTTCATTTAATACAATCGGGCTCTTTAACAGGTCCATGGTCGAAGCCAAAAGCATACTTATTTCCCCTTGTCCCGCTCCCTGACCAGCACCTGTCCCCTCAAGCTTCCCGACAAGTATGGTGGAAGTAGCTTCATAGGTGGGTTTGATAATAAATAAACAAGCAATAATCGTGAATAAAAAGAAACATAAGAAAGTGAGAGTAATAGTTTTGAAACGACGCTTTAAAACTTGAAGAAACTTTTTAATATTCATTCTATCGTCCATGATATCCTCCTTCTGCCTCTAGCCTTAAGCCTATCTTATGGAATCACTATATCCAGGGGTTTTGATTTTAATTCTCTATAAAGAACGAAAGATTAAAAAAAATATTTAACATACGCACTTTCCTCCCTTACCACCTCACTTTTGTTCACTATAAAGAATTTATTTATTTGATTATACTACACATATTAAAGAAATAACATTAATGCGAATACTTTTTTCAAAAAAACTTTTCTTTCTAACATTGATTGTTCTTTTTCTTTTAAAGAAGGATATCCACTCAATTGAAAAGAATAACTGTAAGAGAAGCTTCTATATAGAGGAGAAATTATGCCTAAGACTATTTATCTACTACTTATAACTATTTCTATTTTAACAGGGTGCTCTACCCCTACCGCTCAGAAGGATACACCAATAAAAGAGAGTCCGCCAATTGTAAAGTCTGTCGACATTGAATCTCCTGAAACTTTTACTCTAGACATGGAGGAATGGCTCCTCCCAAAGAAAAATTCAAGAGTTAGAGGTGCCCCTATCACACATGTCATGCTACATTTTACAAACAACGCGCTCCGTGCTCCACAGGACCCTTATAATATCGAGGAAGTCTATTCACTTTTTGAAGAGTATGAGGTGTCTGCTCATTATATGATAGACAGGGATGGCGAAATCTACCTCCTGGTGCCGGAAGAACGTGCAGCCTTTCATGCCGGAAAAGGGCATTTATTAAACTACCAAAATTATGAGAGTGGTCTGAACGACTATTCGATCGGGATAGAATTGCTGGCTGTGGGGACTAGTGAAGAGATGCTTTCAATAATGCCAGCTGAGATATATGATTCCATTTCTCCTTCCGACATAGGGTACACAGATGCTCAGTATGCTTCATTGAAAGAGTTATTGGATGATATTTTACACCGAAATCCATTAATCAAGAGCGACCGTGAACATATAATTGGTCATGACGAATATGCTCCTGTCCGGAAAAGCGACCCTGGTGATTTGTTTGATTGGTCTAGAATAGGATATTAATTTCACAAAAAAGAGACCAGGCTAATGGTCTCTTTTCAACTTTCATTCACATACTAATATCTCTCTTGTAAAATAGCCTTTTTGGGTTTCACAGCGATCGATAATGGTGAACCCCGCTTCCTTCACCATGTCATCCATTGTCTCTATAGTGATGACGACGACTTTCTTTGCAAAACGGCGTGCATGCTTCAAGATGGATAATTGGTCTTCCGGAGTGGCATGGGTATAAAGATTATATGGCATATCAATAACTGCCACATCATAATTATCCGTTACTTCCGAAATTGGTCCGAGCGTGACCTTACCTTTAAGGCCGAAATGTTCAATATTCTCCCTTGAACCGTCTACCACAAGCGGGTTTATGTCTCTTCCATCCATATCAATCCCCATAGATAATGCTTCAACAAGTACCGTTCCTATCCCACAGCAAGGATCGATGGCGTTTATCCCCTCAGGATCCGGGACGGCTATATTGGATACAGCCCTTGCCACGCGGGTACTTAAAGCAGTTGAATATTCCCTGGGCTTTTTCGTATGCTGAAGCCATACCGCTTCACTTTTTAGATAATGACCGAAATACCAGCGTTCACCGACAATGGCCATCCCGAAAATGTGATCTGGTTGATGAACATCCGCCTCGCCTTCAATCACCCACCCGATGGCACGTTCGATATCACGACGTTCTTGATATTCAATGGTTTCAGGAGCTTTCCTGTCATTTATTTTAGAGAATATAACCTTGAAAGTTTGGTCTCCCATCTTAATATCCTTCACTTGATCAATTAGTTCCTGCAGTGCAGCCCCTTCATACATCACTTCAATTCTTTCACGGATAAAAGGGCTTCTGCTCGCATCAATCTTTATGTTGCTTTTAATAATGTTATCATCTGTTGCCTTGCCGAAAAAAGATCGCATCTCCAAATGGCACAGGGAACGCTCTTCCTTGCTGTATGCATACGTATATATATACGTTGGTTTCTTTTGCTCTGTCAATCATTTTACTCCTCTGTTTGCCCCGACCTTGATTTTACAAGATCTATCAGCCTATTTAGTTCCCCTGGGTTAAATCCTTTTACCGCCTCATCACCCACAGCCGTAACCGGAATACCCATGAATCCGAATTTCTCCACTTCCTGTTGGTATTCCCTGTTTGCTAGTAAATCTCTCACCTCAAACGCTACCTGATGCTCTTTTAGAAATTCCTTTACCAATTCACACTCTCTGCAACCTGGTGCTGAGTAGACGATAAGTTGTTTGTTCATGTAAGAAGCCTCCCAAGATGAATTTTGTCTCCGTTATAAATAGTATCATAAAAAACACCCATTAGTTGACCAATGAGTGTTTGAATGCATAGATGACCGCCTGTGTTCGATCCTGTACTTGGAGCTTAGCCAATATATTGCTTACATGTACCTTCACTGTCTTAAGTGCGATGAACAGCTCATCCGCTATTTCTTGATTCGTTTTCCCTTGTGTCATGAGGAGAAGGATTTCCATTTCCCTGTTGGTCAATTCCTCATGAGGAAGGATTTCGGTCTTCCTGCGCATCTTTTGCATCATTTTTCCTGCCACTTCCGGCTCCAAGATGGATTGTCCTTTATAGGTGGAACGAACTGCATTGGCAATTTCACTTGCTTTGGAAGTTTTCAGCATATAGCTGGTAGCTCCCGCTTCAAGTGCAGGATAGACTTTTTCATCATCAAGAAAGCTCGTAACAATAATGATTTTCGCTTCCGGCCATTGTTCCATGATTCTTCTGGTTGCTTCGATCCCGTCCATTTCCTTCATGACTAAGTCCATTAAAATAATATCAGGTTTATGTTCGAGTGCCAGCTCAATTGCGACAGATCCATCATCCGCTTCAGCAACAACCTCTATATCGGGTTGAGCTGACAGGTATGCCGTAACACCGATTCTTACCATTTCATGATCATCTACAAACAACACTCTAATCATTTTTACTTAAGCCTCCTCTATGTCTAGTTTGGGAACTTTCACTTCCAGTCTTGTTCCCTCATTCTCTACACTTACTATTTTCAACGTACCACCTAGCTCAACGGCACGTTCATGCATGTTTTGCAAGCCATAAGAACCTGCCCTCGCCTGCTCCACATCAAAGCCGATTCCGTCATCCACTACGCGAAGTATGATGAAGTTCTCTCTTTGAATAAGTAATACCTCCACCGCATTGGCTTTGGAATGGCGTAACGTGTTGGATAATGTCTCCTGCAGGATTCTAAATAAATGATCCTCCACACCTTTATCAATAGAAAAACGTTCAATCTTCCACGTGATGCTCATCGGAACTTTTTGGATAAGCTCTACTAATAATTCCTCTGCACCTTCTTGAAGCGTTTTTCCTTTTAATGCGACTGGTCGTAAATGAAGGAGTAATGCCCGCATCTCCAATTGAGATTGGTGTATCATCTCCTCCACTAATCGCAATTGCTTTGTTTCATTATTATCAGTGCCAGATTCTCCCCTAGTTTCCGTTAATGCAGACATTAGCATGGAGGCTGCGAAGAGTTGCTGGCTGACAGAATCGTGCAATTCTCTTGCAAGTCTGTTTCGTTCCTGTGAAACAATTTCTTGTATTCTATTCTCCAGATCTTCTGCCTTTTCGTTTGCAATTTTTTGGGAGATTTTTGTTTGTTCTTGTATTTGATTGTGCAGTTTCCCTATTACCTCTTCCATTGAAGCTAACTCCTGAATACTGCTTCCTGGTACTTCCCACAAACTTCTCCCTTGTTCCACCGCTTTCAGTTCTTCATATACGGTGTTTAGTTGATTCTTCCAATACACCCCCGAAAACAAGCCAAAGAGGATTCCCAAGCCAAGGCTGACAATAGTTAAAAACAAGATGTACGGAAGATCCATTACTTTTAGTACCCAAAGAGCTTCTAGACTGATTACCGGAAAAAAGAAATAAGTGACCGTACCAATTACCAGAAAACTTACTAAAGCTATACAAGTTGCCCACAAAACTTGCCTTTGCAATATACTCATACCCTCTTCACCTCTATGCTGCCGACGAAGATCGAGGTGACGATTTTCACTTTATGGGTAGCTTCTTTATAATTTTCTGTTTGGTAATGAATAGTCTGGTTGAGGATGCTTTTTTCCTCTTTGTCTAGTATGTGGATGGAACCCACCATCCCAGAGTGAACGATACTAAGTTCCATTTCATAGGGAACCAATATCTGTATGTTTCCTATGACATTTCGAATATAAATAATAGCTTCTCCTTTAGGCAGTACCGTAAAGCTTAAATCTATCTCCGTATCACTAATTCCACATTGTATGTTTACATCATCCCATGTATAAGACTGTTCTGGTGTCTTTTGTCTACCAAAAAGCTTGTTGGTAAACCATTTTTGCTCGTTTCTCACAATCTGTCCTTCCCGTTCAGGAAGTATGTTCGGCTGAATTTCTACAGGCTGTTTTTTAGCTTGCAGGAATTTGTATAAGAAATATAACACTGTAGCAAGCAGCAAGAAGTTGAATGTCATCATATTAAATATGGTAAAAGTAATAGATAACAACCCAATAACAAATAATGCCTTTCCAATTAACCAATGCCATTTCTTCCAGCCTACATATATTAGAAAACCGGAAAATAAAAAGGAAAAAATAAGGCCCGTATTGAAAAAGAGAATTTCTAACAGAAAAATCAAGCTAGCCACTACTATAATAAAACTGAGATAATCAGATTTCATTTTGTTCAACATGCGCCTTATCCCTCCTTTTTTCTAGGATCTCTAGTCTTCTACACCCTAAAAAGGCGCAACATGTACGCCTTTTTAGAATAGCAGTTTTCATTGTGAAAGAGAATGAGTTTTCTCTTCTGGTTGAGTAATTTCTTTTTCAAGCTGGGCAATGCGGGCATCAATAGTATTGTGATGATAAGCGGAATTTACTTGATGTTCCAATCGATCTAAATAGCTTTCCATTTCATTGAATTTGGTGTAGGAGTGCTCCGCTTTGTTCGCATCAACCACCTGATTCATGCGATGTGTAGCACGTGCAACATTTTCCCTCCCCATTAATTCCATCCGTTTGATATACATATCCTTCAGTCGGTGCTTCATTTCTTCATATTTTTGTTCAAGGTTAGTAAGGTCCTCTGAAACCTTTTCTAAGGAAAGCTTCAATTGATTGGCGCGCTCCTCATATTGTTGATGCTCGCGTTTAGCAAATGTCGCAAGCTCCGTTTCACCAGCTTTTTCCGCAATAACCGCTTGGGAAGAGCGTTTTTCCGCTAGACTGCTTGCCTCGTGGTATTCCTTTACAAACTCTTCTTTAAGTAAGTTCTGGCGCTCTACTAGCTTGCGCACTTTTTCTACTTCTTTTTCACAATCGCGTAAATATTGATTCAACATCGCAATCGGATTTTTTTGCTCCTTTTTATCCAAAACCTCATGAAAGTCTGCAGATAACGTCTGTTTAATTCTTGAAAATAAGTTTGTCATGGTATCGTTCCTCTCCTTATATTGTTTTATTTGTTCAATGAGTTCCACTGTTTTTCGAAGTTAGTGAACGGGTCGCCAGCTTCAATGATGTCGTTGTTTGCCTTTTCTTTGTTCCAGTTCTTATATACAACATACAAGATATACGCTGCTACAACTGCTAATACCGCAGGAACATTAGCGATAGAAAACGCGACGGCAATAAAAGCGATGAAGCCCCATAGAATTTTCGTGCCAGTAGAATCCGTTTTTATGAATTCTTTAACCGCATAATAAGTGACTACCAAACTAACTGCCAATCCTAAAAGTGGACCAATGTTGGCAAGCAAAACAAAGAATGCGATGACACCTACTAAAAACAATCCAAATTTTTTCATTTGTTGTTCCTCCCTTCTATGTCTTTATCTTACCTCCGCACGAGATTTCGTATAATGAGCCTGAGCCATATTTTGAGATAGGTCTTGGGGCTTAGTGGCGATAGGACCGATTAGAGCAGTAATCACATTTATAGTTGATTCTCGTAGTCTATTAGCCACTTGAATTTTTAGAGGATTATTGATAGAATCTTCTGAAAGCAATGCTTTAACACGCAACACCTTCTTTCTCTTTCTTTTTCACACTGTTTGAAAATAATGATTAGGAGGCGTTTTTGTATGCAAAAAGAGAGATTGGTCCATGTAATTCCTTACAAATTGGAAAACCAGTTATTTGAAACTCATCAAATTCCGGAAGGCATCGAACTAATCCAAGCACCGTCTATTTGGCAGGCTGGATATAAAGGGGAAGGTATGGTGGTAGCCGTCATCGACACTGGCTGTGATGCACAACACCCAGATCTTGAAGGCAGAATAATCGGGGGAAGAAATTTCACGGACGACGATAGTGGCGATCCAGAAAACTTTACTGATTACAACGGCCATGGAACCCATGTTGCAGGAACGATTGCCGCAATCAATCCAGGTTCAGGTGTTGTCGGGGTAGCCCCTGAGGCCAAGCTACTCATTCTTAAAGCGCTTGGCGGCAAAAATGGGTCAGGCGAATATGAATGGATTATCAATGCAATCAACTATGCAGCTTCTCAGAATGTGGACATTATCTCTATGTCGCTCGGCGGACCTATTGATGTAACAGAACTTCACGATGCAATCAAAGCAGCCATTTCTTCTAACATTCTTGTCGTATGCGCTGCTGGTAATGAAGGAGACGGAAATCAATATACGGAAGAGTTTTCCTATCCTGCAGCCTACACAGAAGTCATCTCTGTCGGTTCTATCAATCTTCAACGCAAATCCTCTTACTTTACTAACTCGAATAACGAAATAGATCTTGTCGCGCCTGGTGAAAAAATCATTTCCACTATACCAGGAGGAAGATATGCCGTTTTCAGTGGTACATCCATGTCAGCCCCACATGTCGCTGGAGCGCTCGCCTTAATAAAGAAGCTTACAGAAAAGGAATTTGGCCGAGTACTTTCTGAACCTGAGCTGTATGCCCAACTAATTAAAAGAACCATTCCCCTTGGCTATCCAAAAAGCCTGGAAGGCAATGGACTCCTCTATTTGACAACTCCACAGCTTTTGACCGATTATTTGAGACAAACCAATATTGCAGAAACCATTGGTGTGTAACGTGAAAATATGACAACAAACCAATCGCTAACGCGAGCTAAAACTACGTCCCAAGATCATAATCTCTTGGGACGTTTTCTCGGTTTTCGCATAGTTTTGAAGTATTGACCTTGGTCGGATCATCCCTTTGCGCTCATATTTGACTATTTCAATAAAATCCCTTGTCACCAAGAGCTTCATATTGGTGATGATGACCTCTCTCCTCCTGATTTCTCGTCACTGATGTCTTCATAACGCCGTTGAGGACTTCTCTCCTCCTGATTTCTCGCCACTGATGTCTTCATAATGACGATGAGGACTTCTCTCCTCCTGATTTCTCGTCACTGATGTCTTCATAACGCCGATGAGAACCTCTCTTTTCCAGTTTCTTGTCACCACCGAGGTGTTCATTCTGGCGTCAAGAATTACTCTGAAGACTATCCACAATTCAATTATTTTATAATTTCCTAAAGAATAAAAAATCCCCCGATCCCAATTGATTATTTTGAGGATCGAGGGATTTAATTTTTCTCTTCTAATGTTAAACCTATTGCTAAAAGGATGGTTCCTAACGCTTGAGTCCAACTCCCTAACGCAATGAGAACTTCATTGCTAACCTGGGAAAGACCTATCACTGTTCTTTCTTCCTCTTTAAGTTCTCTCGCTCCTCCAACAGCCTGTAAAGAGTTTCCTAGTGCTTGGAGACCGTTCCCAATAACTATATAGGATTTGTCTGCACTCCCAAGTGCTGTTATAGCCCCCAATGCCTGAATGAGATCGCCACTTATAACTAACCTTTCCTCTGTATCACCGGAAAAATCAATAATCAACCCTGCACTTACCATTATATTCCCTGTTGCTTGTATTATATTTCCTAGCTTTCCGTAGGTCAGTGTCGTTTCCGCGTCCGCTTCAAGACCATTTCCTGTTGCTTGAAGTACGTTTCCAATAAGACCTAGCCCTCTTCTTCCGTTCTCATGAATTGGTAAAGAAGGAGTGCTCCCAATTGCCGCCACCACCGTACCTATCGCCTGTGTCCATGACCCTACTAATTGTTTACTACTTTCTCCCATATGCAATTCCGCCTATCTTTTTTACCTTATTACTATATACGGCCGCATCATTTCATAATCCTCATGCTCTAACATATGACAATGCCAAACGTAAAGTCCGGAATATGGACCAAATTGCATGATAATTCTTGTAACTTCATTCGGATTTGCCCTTACAGTGTCCTTTCTGCCCCTTTCCTGTGGCTCTGGTGCCATACTCGGCCCTAGGTATTCAATTACTTTTTCTTTGTTGTATTTATCTACATTAAATTCTCGTCGATCCAGAATCTGAAAATCTATTAGATGAATATGAATTGGATGGGTATCCGGAGTAAGATTAATAAGATACCAGATTTCTGTTGTACCAAGCTTTGGATTTTCTGAAATTGGAGCATCCCACCCCTTATTATCTAGTAACATAAGTTCTCTTCCGTATTTATCCTTCAAGTGATTAAGAGTTAAATCCCTTCTTTTGACAGCATTCTTTTCAGACAGAAATGGAAGTTGCTCCAATTGTGCAGGAATACTGCTCGTATCAATATACACTACCTCAGGGAGTATCCTGAACTGCAAAACATCACTAATTTCATTTTCAGCGTCTCCATTCGGAAAAGGAGCAGGTGCGTCGTTAATAAACGTAATCCGCTTGCCACCTAAATTGGAAAAATCGATAATAATATCCACCCTTTCAGCAGGTGCTAAGGTAATTTCCCTTATTCCTATCGGTTGAGGCAATAATCCTCTATCTGTGCTTATTTGAAACATGTATTGATCTCTATCCAGCTTTAATCTATAGAATCTACTGTTTGAGCCATTCAGCACCCGAAAACGGTATTTCCTTGGTTCCACCTCTAAATAGGGCCATACTTTCCCATTTACCAATATTGTTTCCCCGAAGAATTCAGGTACAATGGACGTTTCAAGCTCCTCAACCGGTTCTTTCGGCTGCTTGGGATAATAAAGCGATCCATCTTGATTAAATGTCCGGTCTTGTATCAATAAAGGAATGTCATATTCCCCTGTTGGCAGATTCAATGAACGTTCTTTTTCACTCTTCACTAAAAAGAAGCCTGCAAGACCTGCATATATGTTTAACCTTGTAATGCCAATTGCATGGTCATGATCCCATAGCGTGCACGCATTCATACAGTTGTCATATTGATAGACTTGCTTTACAAATTTTTCTCCCACCTGTTGATATCCATTCGTAAACCACGCATCAGGGTATCCGTCACTTTCCGGTTCCACTACCGCTCCGTGCACATGAACTACTGTTCTTACTGGAGGAACATTATGATGAGCACCATGAACCGTAAAGTCTATAGGTAAAAGATGCACAGGCGGCAGTTGATTTTCCCACTTGATATACACCCTTTCTCCACTTTCCACTTCAATGGTGGGCCCTGGAAAAATTCCTTCATACCCCCACATAGGTGTCTTCGGCAATTCGCTATGTACCGACACCTTGCACTCCTTCATCTCCACCTTGTAATACGTAAAGCCTTCCCCTTCATTTATAGGTTTTAGAACAGGGGGAATAGGGAGTGAATCCTTATATTTGGTCACGTTAATAGCTGTTTGCTTCTGTTTTCCAGACAACAAGTACCCCTCCTTTCCTTTTACTCACGTTCTAACATATTCGATTATCAGGATGAATATCCAATGAGACGGTATTTTAAAAGATAGGGTTGTATAAATATACGCAAAGTGTTATTTTTATTAATATTATAATCTATCATCCTACTTTTTATAAAGGAGACAAAAACGTATGAGTACACAATCGGCCAAACCAGCAACTTACTCCAAACAAACAGAGGCCCAAACCTATTCGATTTCACAAATCTTGAAATTTGCCGTTCCTTCATTGATTGGGATTCTCCTTTTCCTGATACCGGTTTCGTTCAATGGAAATGTGACCATCGGACTTGGCATCATGGCAGACTGGGTATTGACTAACTTTGGCGGGGCAATACCTACCTTCATGACCATCGTATTAGTAGCTTCCGCTGTCAGCAGTTTGATAGTGAAGGTTTTCCCATTAACATTCATAAAGAAAGATAGTTTTTTAGACACCTTATTAAATGTAGGAGGTATATGGCTTGCATTGCGTGTATTAGGTGCAGCATTTGCAGTTATGACGTTAACGGAATTCGGCCCTGAAATGATCACATCCGAATTCACCGGCGTAATAGTCCTATATGATCTTATTCCTGTTCTTACTGTCTGGTTTCTGTTTGCAAGTCTCTTCATGCCGCTTTTATTAGAATTCGGTTTAATGGACTTCATTGGAACATTAGTAAGAAAAGTGATGCATCCTCTATTCAAGCTACCGGGACGTTCATCCATTGATGCCATGGCCTCATGGATGGGGAGTGGGACAGTCGGGGTCTTGTTAACCACCCAGCAATACGAATCTGGTTATTATACAAAAAGAGAAGCGGCTGTTGTTGCCACCAACTTCTCCATTGCATCCATTGCCTTCAGTCTTGTCATCGCCAAATTTATTGGAATTGATCATATGTTTGTACCTTTTTATTTTACAGTGGTTGTCACGGGGATCATTGCGGCAGTCGTCTGTCCGAGAATACCGCCTCTTTCCCGTAAAAAAGATACTTATTATGAACCAGTTGGACAGAAAATTGATGAGAAAGTTCCAAACGGAGTATCAAGTTTTCAATGGGGGCTTCAGCAAGCTGTAGAAAAAGCGGCACAAGTAAAAAGTGCAAAGCAGGTTGTGAAAAAAGGAATATATAATGTAGTAGATATCTGGATGGCACTTATTCCACTTGTGATGGCGCTCGGAACGGTTGCACTCGTTGTAGCAGAATATACGGAAGTGTTCAATTTACTATCCTATCCATTCATACCCCTTCTTCAGCTCTTGCAAATTCCAGAGGCACAAGCTGCTGCACCAGCTATGATTGTAGGATTTGCTGATATGTTCCTTCCAGCAGTTATTGGAAGTGGTATAGAGTCTGAGCTTACGCGATTTGTTATTGCCGTAATGTCATTGACTCAGTTGATTTACATGTCGGAGATTGGGATTCTTCTGATAAAATCCAAAATTCCTTTGTCTATATGGGAGCTGTTCATCATCTTCCTGCAACGAACCATCATAACATTGCCTGTTGCAGCACTAATGGCTCATTTGTTCTTCTTCTAATAATAAAAATAAAAACTCGCCATTTTCCAAGGTTGGATTGGCGAGCTTTTTTGTGTATTTATTTAGTTACGCGCCTCGTGCACTTTTAATTGCTTCCCTTTGACGGTGCGGTTTTTCATTTCTGTTATAACTAGAGATCCCTTTCCGTTCAAGATATCCACATATGTGTGATTTTCCTGGATGGTAATGATTCCAATATCTTCTGATGATACGCCATCAATCTGGCAAATGGTGCCTACGAAGTCCACCGCTCTAATTTTCTTTTTCTTACCACCGTTAAAATAAAGTTTCATAATATTTCGCGCTAATTTGGCACCTTTGTCTTCTTTCTTTGTTGGTCTATTTTCCATTTTCACTAAAAAAGAGGTTTCAGCTCTTGCTACAGCTTCCCGTTTTGGAGCTTCAGCTCTTGAAATTTTAATGCCAATAAAATCCTCAATTTCTTCTAAGTGATGATATTCACTAGTTGAAATAAGCGTAATGGCCTTTCCAGATTTTCCAGCTCTAGCTGTTCTGCCGATACGGTGTACATATCGTTCTTTGTCAGAAGGAATATCGTAATTGATAACCAGGCTTATATCTTCAATGTCAATGCCTCTTGATGCCACATCTGTTGCAATCAGGTAACGAAATTCACCTCTTTTGAAAGCATTCATTACAGAAAACCTGTCTTCCTGTACCAGGCCGCCATGCAATTTCCCACAAGGATATCCTGCACGATGAAGGTTACGGTGAACCTTATCCACTTCTTCTTGGGTAGCGCAAAAGACAATACAGCTATCGGGGTTTTCCACTACTGTAATATCTTTCAGCAAAAGGAATTTCTTTTCTCCTTCCCCCACCTCATACCAGATATGCTCTATTCGATCTGTTGTCAAACCACCGCTTTCTATTTCAATAAATACAGGGTTTGTCATGTATTGATTGGATAGTTGTTTAATGTCTTCCGGCATGGTGGCAGAAAACAACATAGTTACCCTACTCTTAGGAAGCATCTGGATAATCGCCTCCACTTGATCAATAAAACCCATGTTCAACATTTCGTCGGCTTCATCAATGACAAGATACTCCAACCTGCTTACATCAAGTGTGCCTTTCTCAAGATGGTCCAACACCCTACCAGGTGTACCTACCACTATATGTGACTTTTGTTTCAGTTCAAGCTTTTGCCTTTGAAAGGATTGTTTTCCGTAAATAGCGGTCGCCTTGACACGTTTGTAGCGGCCGATATTCGTTATATCGTCTTTCACCTGGGCGGCAAGCTCCCTAGTCGGTGTCAGTACCAATGCCTGTGGCTTATTCTCTTCCCAATGGACAAGGTCGCATAAAGGAACCGCAAAAGCTGCTGTTTTTCCGCTTCCCGTTTGTGATTTTACAATGATGTCACTCTTCGCTAAAGCCTTGGGAATCACTTCTTCTTGCACATTGGTGGGCTTTAGATAATTCAGGCTTTTCAAAGCCTTGACTATGTCTTCCCCTAAATTGAATTGCTGAAATGTTCTATTCATTATTTAATTACCTTCTTTTTCTTCAAATTCTACAACAATCTCTAATATCTCTGACCTGCTGCCAATCCTAAGTGGCGGACCCCAAAAGCCGAATCCGGAGGAAACAAATGCATGCAACTGGCCTTTTTTCCTATAACCCCAATCCAATTCAAAGAGCCTTCTTGTAATCAGGTGGTTTGGCGCCATCTGTCCTCTGTGGGTATGACCCGATACGATAAGATCTATCCCACTTTCCTGCGCTTCTTTCAACTCTGCTGGCTGGTGATCCATAGCTATAAGAGGCAGAGATTCATCTAATTCATTTACCAATTGATTAAACGATTTTCTTCTGGAATCTGTTTTATCTTTTCTGCCTAACAGATAAAAGCTGTTTCCTATCTGCATCACTTCATCCATCAATATGCGGATATCCACCTTTTCCATTTCTTTAAGAAATGCTGGAATCTCTCTTCCGTAGTATTCATGATTTCCAAGAACGCCATAAATACCGAGTGGAGCATGAAGTTGACTCATGATAGCACCCATATTCTTCTTTTGAAAATGCTCAGGCTCATCATCGATAATATCGCCTGGCAGCAATATGATATCTGGTTTGATTCGATTCATCATTTTCACTAGCCTTTTAGCATGGGCGATGCCCGATAACTTGCCGAAATGCATATCAGAGGCCACGGCTACGCGAAGTGTTTTCATTTCGGCTTTTTTTGGTATGGTCACTTCATATTTTCTGATTGTAGGGCTATACGCATTGTAAAGGCCAGTGATGAAAATACCAGCAAGAATAATTGCGGTAACGGTCCCGACCACAACAATGGAAGTCTGTTCTTGAATATCTAATAAGCTGAGTACCAAGATAGCAAGATTTGCGAGAGGAAACAAAAGCAGCCCGTATTGAATAAACCCAAACCATATCGACCCAATAATAGATAACCAGGAGAGCGGTTTAACCATTCTGCCTAGGATATAGGCATACGATAAAATGGCGATGACTATCCAATATAAAGGTTCTTGTTGGAACGAACATATCGCTTTTAACCAAACTAAGCCGTTCCATCCAAGGTAAAACATCAAAATATTATATATGGAAAAAAATGCAACGATCGATAAAACCCGACCAACGTTCACGAAAGCAACTACTCCTTTAATACGTATATATATTCTACTCATTATAGCGAATAAAGCCGGCCAATGGGAAATTAGAACAGCAGAGTAAATCTCAAATAAAAAACTGACTCGGCAAACGGAGTCAGTTCACAAATGAAGATTTTTTTAGATAGTTGTCAAATACAATATTCCCGAATGGTATAAAGGCAACAACTACAGCTCCTGCTGCCCAAATAAGGGACCATCTGATTTTTAACGTGATATAAGCAATGAACAACACGTAAGTAATGAATAAGAAGCCGTGTAAAGCTCCAACGATACTTACCGCTTGCGGGATGTCAAACCAATATTTCAATGGCATAGCTAGGAATAGCAGTACAAGTAATGAACCGCCTTCAATTAAACCCATTATTCGAAATCTTCCCATAGTAGTGTTTGTCATTATCTATCAGCCTTTCTTGATCAAACATAATTTCTTCTATTATAAATCACTTATAAAGGTTCTCAGCCCCTCACCCATGACAATCCTGTGAATATCCGAAAATGAACGAATACTGTTCTACGTCGCCTTATCCTTCTTCGCTATCTTGTTTATACTCCTTAAGAGCCAGAATTCCTTCATCCAAATAAGATAAGAAGCTTACTTCCACTTCCTTGTCCAACATTCCTACCATGCTTTCCTGTATTTTTTCAAAGTTATAAATGATCATATCGGTTTTTAACCCTCGACTTACAAGGACGCTATTCAGCCACATCACATAGTCTACGAAAGTTTGGGTATCATTTAGCTTATAAGCGGTGTGAAGATACAAAAAATGATAAAAATTGTCTTCAATGGTTCTCTCTTTTCCTTTTTCCCCAAACTTCTCTTCTAGGAAAGGAAAATCATTGTACATTGTTACCACGACTTTTTCCACAATTGTTCCTACATCCAAGTCCCCGATATCTGCCTTTATTTTTTTTACGGTTGAAGACTGTGGTGGCATAATCATGTTGCCACCACCTTGAATTTTGTTATGGTTGGGATAATAGATGCAAGTTCTTGGTCTGGATATTTCTTTTCGAGTTCATGAATTTTTTTATAATCTTCACTTCTAACCCATGAGATAAAATCTTCTTTGGAATCCCATTCCATGAAAACGGTAAGTTCCCCTGCTTTATTTTCATTTTGTAAAAGAAGAAAGCGCTGAAAACCTTTCGCCTTTTCTACTATTCTAGATCGGTTGTGATATATAGAAATAACTTCATCTGCTTTTTCAGATGGTACTATGAAAGTGGAATGAACAATATACATACTTTATGTCTCCTTTTAAATGTAATCATAAAGAAAAAAGATGCTGACTACTAACATCACATCTCTTCTCATTCTCATCTATTTTATCGTTCTTTTCATTATTATAAATTGGTTACAGGTATATCTATTTTTCTCCGCTTCATTTCATCAAGAATCAGCTTCAAGAACTCTTCGTTCAAGTCATTTAACATCGCTGCTTCATAAACTTCAATTAAAGATTCATCATTTAACAAATCCATTCAAACCCCTCCCATATAACGGATATTTTAAATATCGGATGTTTGCCACTTATTTAATTTTCAAAACGATTCAATAAATTTTGTGTTTATTTTAAATAAGATAGCCTGTCATCATCTTTTTAAAATTCCCATCTTTTATATGTGAAGTAAAGGATTTGTCAATTTTATCTATTATCAAATATATCTTTATTTAGCATTTTAACGAAACTCATTCCCCTTTGTCCAATTTTTCTTATACCTTTGAGCATTTCATTATTGCTTTTCGGTGCACTACTTTGCCATTTCAACCGTAAAGATTCAACATTTAAGAACAATATTGGGATTTTTATGAAAAATGAAATATTGCAAAAAAAGAAAGCTCAAACCACGAAGTTCTCAAGGTTAAGATTTCGTGATTTGAGCCAATAGCTCCTGTACTTCATTTATTTTCAATTTAGAAATATGGGCATATTTCTCATGATTGGTGAAGTAGGCAAAATAGGTTTCATTTTTAGGTGTGATATGTGACAACATTCTTAGATTAACAATATAAGATCGATGTGTCCGATAAAAATTCTGATCCAATTGTTTATAGATATCACTGATATTTTCATAGGTTTCAATGGACTGGTTGGTTGTATAAATGATGCATTTCTTCCCAGACTTTTCAATAAAAATGATATCTTCAAAAGGTATGTAGTAGAAGGAACTATTTGAACGGATGGATAATCTTTTATTTGGGTTTCTTTCTTCCGAATCCGCAACCTCAGCTAGTAACTGGGCTTTGGCACGTTCCAGCGCTTTGTATAATCTGATTTTCTCAATCGGCTTTACAATATAGTCGACTGCCGAAATTGCAAATGCCTCCACTGCAAATTCGTTATAACCTGTCACAAAAATAAACTTTAGTTTAGGAGAGAATTCAAGGCATTCTTTTATTGCATCCAAACCACTTTTCTTTGGCATATTTATGTCCGCAACAACAAGATCAACCTTGTTTTTCATCACACTATCAATCAGTTTCTCTCCGCTATTACAAGTATCTATAATTTGAAATTCCTTCAGCTCTCCTATAAAAAACTCCAATATTTCAAGAGAATTCTGATTGTCATCAACAATTACTACATTTATTGGTTTCAATCGAAGAAAACCCCTTTCTTTCGATGTATTATATCGGTACCTTCACCCAGAAGGTACTCCCTGTTCCCTCTATGCTAGAAACGCCAACGGTTCCTTTCATTTCTAAGACATTCTGTTTTACAAGAGTCAAGCCTATGCCTGTCCCTTCCACTCCTGGAATGGCATGATTCACCCTGTAAAAGGGCTCAAAGATGTTATCATGGTGACTTTGCGGGATGCCAATTCCCGTATCTTTCACAAATATAGCCAAGTACCTGCCATCTACCCGCCAATAGAGCGTGACAGTTCCATTCTTTTTGTTGTATTTAATGGCATTGTTTAATAGATTGACCATTACTTGTTGAAAACGTATAGGGTCGATTTCAATCGTAATATCCTCCACATCTTTTTCAATGTAAAGGGATATCCCTTTTTCCTTTGCATTATTGCTAACGGCATGCAAGCTATCCCAAACAGCATCTTTTATTCGTATTGGTTTTACATTTGTTTTAATAGTTTCTGGATTGGTATCAATACGAATTAGCTCTAAAATGTTATTAATGAGTTGCAGAAGATGCCTGCTTGAACTTAGTATTTTGGCAAGTCTTGATTTTTGCTTGTCTGTGAGTGGATCTTTTTGATCACTCTCTAAAACTTGGCTGTATCCTATGATGGAATTTAACGGCGTTCTTAACTCATGACTGATCATTGCCAAAAAATTCGTTTTGGTTTTACTTTCTCTCTCTACTTCATTTTTTTCGTTCATAAGCCGTAACTTTCTCTCGTTTTCCTTAAGGTGCAGGTTTGCTACTTCCAATGTTTCTGTGTTTTGGGTCAACTCGTCTACTTTTGTCATTCTATCCAGCACAATAGTTACCTGATGACAAATAGAATGAATTAAATCAAGTTCTTCTGATGTAAAAGTGGAACGTTTTTTGGAACCGAAAGAAATGGTACCGACAAGTTCCCCAAATGATAGTAATGGTTCACAAACGTATGATTTGACTCCAAGTAGACGAATCAGGTCCAAAATTTTATCCCCTCTGCCATCCAAATGCTCAAAAACCATTCTTCTTTTATTTTGTGCAACAGTACCACACACAGCCGTTCCCTTTTCAAGGTACATAAAGGTCTCCAGCTCTTCATTGCAAATTCCATGATGGTTGGTTAACACAAGTCTATTCTGCTCCTTGTCCCAACTATAATTAATATAGATATCAAGATCCAACACTTGTGAAAGTTTATGAAATAATGAATCTAGCAGTTCTTTTGGATTTTTGATAGAGGTCAACATGGCAGCAGAATCATTTAGAACATTAAGCTTTTCTGTCTGTCTGTAAAGCGCTGCTTCCGTCTCTTTTTGCTTATTTATATCCAAAAAGAGCATAGAAAAATGATTTGCATCAATAGGATAAATGATCACGTTAACCCATTGATCTGGATTTTCAAAAAGTTTCATTTCATGTTGTACAAAAATGCCTTCTTGTATTACACTGTATGTATATTTAAGTAATATATTTAATGCATCTTTATTCAAAAGGTCTGAGAGTAGCTTCCCCTTCACCGATTGTTTGGTGTGTCCAAGGATCCTCATGGCTCCACCATCAATAGAACTGACTTTGAGGTCAGAATGAAACAGGATAAGTCCTTTAGATACATGGAGAGGTTCACCTTCACGTTGTATTAAACTATTAACCCCGATGATTTCCAACCTCCTTTTTGCAAGGAAATAGCACATTAGAACTTGTACTATATGCATTATAGCTTTTATAATCGATTATTTGAACCTTATGTTTTTTGTATTCATTATGTATGCTTTGCTATTTTACATCTAAACACTATTGAACAACCACTCAAATTAGCACTTTTCATGTAGCTTTTCTCCTCCTTTCAAACCAACATACCCTTATTTCACAAGCTTTTTTCTACTTTTTGATAAAAACAAAAAAACAACAATACCCTTTATTGAAATAATGTTCTCCCGTGAAAACTTAACAATATTTACCGCGATTTACATACAAAAAAAGAGAAGCAAAAGCCCCCCTACTGGTTTTCTTTTAGACTTATTAGAAATTGCATATAAACAGTTGCTCCTATCCCCATATATTCTATATAAGGGTTCATATTCCATTTAATGTTCTCATGTAAGACATTCATACTCTATCCCTCCCACTCTATGAATCTGCTGGTTCTGACCGTTCATGCAACCAATTATCCAGATATCCAGGTAGTCTTCCATTTTCAACAGATGTCCCTGTATGTCCGCCTGTTAATATGTGAGATGTCTTATCAACACTTCCCACTTTATCCATAACTGGCAGAATGTGATCAAGCGGTACAAGCCGATCTCCCTCTGTACCTACTACAAGTAGATTCGCATTAATATTAGATAGCATGGCTCCTTCGCCGTTTATTTTACTTTCATTTTTAATAAGCTTATTGTCTTTTGTAAAATCCTCAATGATTTGCTTGGCAACACCACTGGTTAAAGGAATGTGTCCTTTTGTCCACGTATTAAATTTGTGCCATTTGTCTACATAAGCTTTATTATCCCGATTTAATAAAAGAGATAGATAAGGAGTAAAATAAATAGGTGATGTAACCATACGTATACCCGCTTCAACGTGAGAGGCTGGAATAATTCCAAGCTCATCCATATAACGAGAGCTGTCCCAATTATCTTCTCTCAAAACTTTTACCCATTTATCAAAATAACTAGGAGTGTTGAAATCAACAGGCGTGACAAACAAGACTAGATTTTTTATTGGTTCCTTTGCTATAGAAGCATACATAGCCGCAAGTGTCCCCCCAAGACAATAACCAAAGATGGTCATTTCTTTCGCACCGGAATGCTTGATTGCCTCCTTAACCCCACGTTGAATATACTCTGTAATAAAGTTATCTAGTGTCATGTCCCTATCTTCTAGCCCTGGCTTTCCAAAATCAATCATATAAACATCAAAGCCCTTTTTCACAAGTGCTTCAATAGTACTTCCACCCGATATCATGTCCAGGATAAATGGCTGATTAATCAAAGAATAGATGATAAAAATCGGCACGTTGTATTTTCTTACAGGTGCTTGATAATACCAAAGGGTAGCTTTGTTTTTTCTCCAAATAGATTGTCTGGCCGTTACTCCATCCTTGAAAGGTGTTTCATTATAATGCATCATTTTCTTTTTCCATGCACCCAGCTTCATATCATCCATCAAGATCACTTACTATAGAACGAACAATCTTTTCATCATGTCCAAGCAATGAAGATACGATTGCTTGGCGTTCGGCCATGTCCTCCAAAATCACTTTTACCATATTTCTTTCACTTTCAGGAGTTTGCCCCGAGGAGCTAGTTCCTTCCTGTAACTGCCCTTCAAGGCGATCAATTTTATCCTCTATTTGAATAAGCAGCTTAGCAATATTGGCAACGTCGTTTTTAGTAGGAAAGTTATATTTTAAGGACAGCACTTCTACTTGTTCTCGAATCTTTCTTAACTTTTCTGCTTCTAATTCGCTTTCAAGCCCTACAATGCGAAATACCGACTCCTTGTTCAGACCTGACTTTATCGCTTCATTCCAGTCATTCTCCAATTTTATTGCTTTAACTTTTAATTTTTTGTTCCTTTCCTCTTTATTATTGCTTGAATGCAACATTATTGGTTCACCCTTTCCTTCCAATTCAACCTCATATTAAGGAGGTCATCCCTCCATCTACCACCAAAATGTGTCCTACACAGTAATCGGATGCGTGAGAAGACAAAAACACCGCCGCTCCCTTTAAATCATGTTCGCCTCCGAAACGTTTTGCAGGTATTTGTTCTTTTAACATTGGAGCAGAGTGCTCTATTATTTTTTCGGTGATTTTAGTAGGAAACATTCCCGGTGCGATGGCATTCACCTGTATATTATAAGGAGCGAGTTTTACAGCAAGATCTTTTGTAAACGTGATGACCCCTCCTTTGCTTGTATTATAAGCAATGGTGTCCATTAGTTTTGGATCTGTCCCACCCATTCCAGAAACAGAAGCAATATTGATTATTTTTCCGTTACCTTGTTTCTGCATGATTCTTGCCGCTTTTTGACTAAATAAAAACAATCCTTTTAAATTCACGTTCATCACTTTATCCCACTTGTCAGCTGGCAAATCCAATGTTGGCGCCATCCAAGAGGTCCCACTGTTGTTTACAAGGATATCCAACGTTCCGAAGTGCTTCACCGTTTCCTCAATGACATGTTGAATTTCTTCCTCTTTTGTTACATCACACGCAAATGCCAATGATTTTACGCCTATTTGTTTCAATTCCTGGCTTACTTTCTGACAAGATGTAAGATCACGCGAACATACAACAACGTTCGCCCCCGCTTCAGCAAGAGCCTTTGCCATGTGTGCCCCAAGCCCTTTTCCTCCCCCAGTCACAATTGCCGTTTTGTTCATTAGACTAAACAAATCTTTTACTTCCATAATGTGTCCCCCTCTTTGATTGCTAGTTTCCTTTTTCAGTCTAGTAACAATTAATAGATTCCATATAGTATAGTAGGGAACTACTCAAGGTGTGAGTAAAATGATGAATTGGTGGAGGTGGAAAATACAATTACTAATAAGGGTAAGATAAAATGACATTCCCCAAGACTTTTTTAGTTGTTTGAGTATGCTCCGCTGTTGATTTCCGCAAATGGCTTCGCTTTCCGCGGGTGGAAGGGACAGGTGAGACCCCAGAAGCGTTGTGAGGAGGCTCACGGACCGCCCGCAGGCAAGGCGAAGCGCCTGGAACGGAAATCAACGGGATCTCCACTCTCTTATCTTTTAAAAAACAAAAAAAAAGACCCTCCAGATGGAGAGCCTTTTTCTCAACTTTATGTCAAAATTACTTTTGAACGTTAGTTGCTTGAGGTCCACGAGCGCCTTGCTCGATTTCGAAAGTTACTGTTTGACCTTCTTCTAAAGATTTGAAACCTTCGCCTTGAATAGCGGAGAAATGTACGAATACATCGTCTTGTCCGTCTACTTCGATGAAACCGAAACCTTTTTCAGCGTTGAACCATTTTACTTTACCTTCTAACATTATGTTTCCTCCTACAGTGGAACTTTTCCACAATTGTATTACCATTCTTGCTCTGCATAATCTTTCAAGACGAAAAACATTGAAGTAAATTCCTTCTATCAGCCTTACCGAACAAAAACAATTAACTTAATCATAGAGGTTATATATCAAAAAATCAAGTTTTATTTGGTTTTGCTAGTAACTTCCATTAGAAAAGTGTACTTTGTTACGGGTGAAGACATACAAGATTTGCTGCAACGATGGTGATTTTCTGTAGTAGTGTACCCATTTCTCAACTTTTTATAAACCTATATTTCAGAAATTTTTTCTATATACCGCTCCTTTATAGTTAAAGTATGTGGTCATTGGAAAATACTTTTTAAAAAATATACCATTTAGTACTTTTCTTTTTTCAATTGTTTTTGTAAGATAGTACAATATTCAACAACAATAGACAAATGTATTTTAGGGGAGGACACTGGACACCATGAGAAAATTCGGACTTTTACCAAGAATTATCCTTGCCATTTTATTAGGGGTAACTGTTGGAAGTTTTGCACCTGAATGGTTCGTTAAAATATTTGTTACGTTTAACGAGATCTTCGGAAACTTTTTAGGATTTGCAATTCCATTAATTATTATTGCATTTATTGCGCCTGGTATAGGGGAAATTGGAAAAGGAGCAGGGAAGTTTCTTGGCTTGACTGCTTCCATCGCCTATCTGTCTACTATTGCAGCAGGCGTCTTAGCCTATTTCGCTGCAAGTACGTTATACCCGTCCATATTAAAGAACGCTAGCCTGACAGGAGCAATGGAAAACCCGGAAGAAGCATTACTAAAGCCTTTCTTAGAACTTGAAATTCCAGCACCCTTTGAGGTGATGACTGCACTTATTATTGCATTTACACTTGGACTTGGAATGTCCGCAATCAAAGGGGAAACATTAAAAATAGCTATGATCGAGTTTAGAAGCATTATTGAACTTGTCATTTCCAAAGTAATTATTCCGCTTTTACCTATTCATATTCTTGGTATATTCGCTAACATGACATACGGTGGGCAAGTTCAAACGATTATCAATGTATTTGCAAAAGTATTTGTATTGATCATTTTATTACATCTAATCATGTTAATCATTCAATATTCCGTAAGCGGTGCTATGTCTAGAAAGAATCCTTTTGCCATGCTTAAATCTATGATGGCTGCCTATTTTACAGCCCTTGGAACTCAATCTTCCGCTTCGACCATTCCAGTTACCCTTGAACGTACTAAGAAGATGGGGGTAAGAGAAAAGACAGCAGATTTTACCGTTCCGTTACTGGCAAACATTCATTTGTCAGGTAGTACAATAACAATTGTTTCGTGCGCGATGGCAATTATGTTTATCAATGGAATGGATTATTCCATATTCATAGTACTTCCATTTATTATGATGCTCGGTGTTACGATGATAGCAGCCCCTGGCGTACCTGGCGGGGCTGTAATGGCTGCCATCGGTCTGTTACAGACAATGCTTGGATTTGATGCAACGATGGTATCCTTGATGATTGCTCTTTATCTTGCTCAAGATAGTTTTGGAACAGCATGTAATGTTACGGGTGACGGTGCCATTGCTAACGCTGTTGACAGACTTACTGCATCTAAATAATTTAGAAAAAGGTGGCGCCCAATTACTTCAATTCTGGCGCCACCTTTTTTTGTACAGAATATTTATTTTAGCGCACAAGCTACTCTATCGTAGCCAAATTGCTCTAAGAATTCGTTATAGGCTTCTATTTTACCAAGGATGATGTCATGCTCTAAATCTCCTTGATTAGTCGCCTCCATCTCCTTGCAATACTCCTTTATCCTTGATTCCACATAAGAAATAATCGCTGTTTCATTAAAAGAAGTCATTCCCTATCACCTCACTTATTGATAGTAGATAAATACCCTCCTTCTAAATACAACAAACAACAGCCAGCACATCCATTCTTACAAAATTTTTATCTGATTGGTTAATCACCGCTGTTCCTTTCCGCAAATGGCTTCGCTTTCCTAGGGGCGGTGCTTGAGCCTCCTCACTTAGCTGCGGGGTCTCAAGCTACCGCTATCTCCCTCAGGAGTCTCCGCCATTTGCTCCAATCCACAGCTTAAAATTACATAAACGATACGGTAATGCATTTTAAGTTAATACAGTTAGATCCCTTTTACAAACCCTTCGCTGAATGATGTCACTTTGTTGATTGGAGTGGAAGGCGCGCAGACGCCCGCGGGAGGAAGGGACAGGTGAGACCCCGGAAGGCGAAGCCTGAGGAGGCTCACGGACCGCCCGCAGGCAAGCGAAGCGCCTGGAACGGAAATCAACGGGCTTAGATAATTTCTTAACTAAAAAGAGACTCAATTCTGAGTCCCATTGTGGTTATTCTCCTAATTCAATTAAGTCGGAAACAGCAACTTGTGTACGTTCTTCTCCCGGACCGCGAAGATGAATTGTCGCAGTTTTTCCATCTTCACTTAAAGAGTCAATCCACACCTTTGTTCCTTCAAAGGTCACCTCTATTGTTGCGGAAGAGGATAGTATTTGTCTTGCACGTGTTTCATCCATTCTCGTCACTCCCTACTCCATTATTCATTCATCACATGATTCATACTTATTCTTCCAATTGCAGGCCATTTTATCCATTTGAAGTTTAAGTTTCAAGGTATTTTGTCAACAATGTAAGAAGAGGTGAATGAGATGAAGTTAAGGAAGGAAGAAAAAGAACAACTGAGCGAAGCCATTGATCAGATGAATGAAAGTCTAGACAGGTTTATTGAATTTTATAATGAGTCAGAAGACGACAAACCTATTATTTCATTCAATGATGAGGTAATACAGCTGATAGAAGCAGGAAAACAAAAATATGGGGAAGAAGCATTAACACAAAAGATTAATTCCATAGTGAAAGAAGTACTCTCTTTTATTTCCGCTGAGGATGAACGGTAGATGGATAGAATCAAGGAACAGACTTCCCTCATTTTCAGGTTTGTACATTGGCCTTTAATAGCAAGGATATTAGTCATTATTTTTGTCATAAATATTACTTTCGGATTTCTCATTCATTACATAGAACCAGCTGAATTCCCCTCTATTTTTGATGGAATATGGTGGGCGATTGTCACTACCGCAACTTTAGGCTATGGAGATTATGTTCCGGTTACTGTAACCGGAAGATCGTTAGCTATTATTCTCATATTATTTGGCACAGGTTTTGTCACTACATATTTTGTATCACTGGCGGCTAGCGCCATCGCAACACAAAATGATTATTTGGAGGGCAAAGTGGATTATCGAGGATCTGAACATATTATCGTCATTGGTTGGAATGAACGGGTAAGAGAGACGTTACGGCAAATCAATTCTATGAGCAATAAACCACTATCTATCGTTTTAATTGATTCAACACTTGAGAAGAACCCCCTACATGATCAAAACGTACATTTTATTAAAGGAAACCCCTGTTATGATCAAACATTGCTTTCGGCCAATGTAAAGAGTGCCGGATTTGTTGTCATTTCGGCGGATCAAAGCAAGGATGAAGTTCAAGCAGACATGAACTCTGTGTTAACGCTGCTTGCTGTAAAAGGGTTAAATCCAGATGTGTATACAATCGCGGAAATCTTGACGTCTACACAAGTGATAAATGCTCAGCGTGCCGGAGCGGACGAAGTGATTCAAACCAATATGTTTACTAGTTATGTGATGACTAACAGTATGATGTCAAATGGTATGTCCAATACATTGTTAACGATGTTAGATCAACTTAAGGGAAGCAAACTAAAGTATCTTGAGGTGGAAAAAGATATGATAGGAACAACATTTGAAAAATTGAGTAACCAGATGCTTCAGAAGAAAATCCTTCTCATCGGGATAAAAAGAAGAGGGGACACCATGGTCAACCCTCCTCTATACACGTTAATTCAAGCTGATGACTGTCTGCTTGTCATTAAAGATTAATCTCTGCCAAGCACTGCTTCTAATTCATGTACAAGTGTATGACCTAGTTCTATAAATTCTTTTGGAAAAGTGGCATCTGGATCTTCTGGTTCTGAGAATTGGTCAAATGATGCCGTTCTGTTCCATACATGTACATTGTCATCTATTCCAATCTGGTATTTGTGTGAGAGCAAGAACGGTCTGCCAAGCTCCACTGTGGTCCCTTGTGAATCCAATTGGCCGTCCACAGATTGGAATGGGACTCTCAAGAATTGATATCCGACTTCATCATCTATTTTGTAGTCGAAATAGCCGTGGTCATAGTCCCAGTTTCCTCCGATGGAATATCCGATGGCTTTAAGTTCCTGCTCTAATTTATACAATTGAAACTCCGCACCTTCGATTTTTGAAGGAATAGGAATCATAGCAATCCCTCCTTTTATATGGGTAGGTTTCCCCATGGAGGTGTTTTCATGCATATCAAAAAGGGATAGTTCTGGACCTGATGGTCGTAGAACTATCCCTTTTTAGACGCCGCTGTTGCTTTCCGCAAATGGCTTCGCTTTCCTAGGGGCGGTGCTTGAGCCTCCTCACTTCGTTGCGGTGTCTCAAGCTACCGCTATCTCCCTCAGGACAAGGAAGGCTCCGGCAGCGATACATCGCACGAAGAAAATGCGTAGCATTTTCGAGGAGTCTTCGCCTTTTGCTCCAAGCAACAGCTATGGTGTCCAAAATCCAATATTTATTTGTTTATTTTAATCGTTTTTCTAGTTCTGCTTTGACTTCCTCGAATCCAGGTTTGCCAAGAAGTGCGAACATGTTTACTTTGTATGCTTCCACTCCCGGTTGGTCAAATGGATTTACTCCAAGAAGGTAACCGCTCATAGCGCATGCTTTTTCAAAGAAGTAAACAAGGTAACCGAATGTGTATGCGTCCATTGCAGGGATGTTAACCACAAGGTTTGGCACTCCTCCATCTGTGTGGGCAAGGAGTGTTCCTTCATATGCTTTTGTGTTTACAAAATCAACTGTTTCCCCAGCAAGGTAGTTTAGGCCATCCAAATCAGCCGCTTCTTCCTCTACTGTCAACTCATGACGAGGAGTGTCTACTTTGATAATTGTTTCGAAAAGATCTCGACGCCCTTCTTGTACATATTGACCCATTGAATGAAGGTCTGTTGAGAAGTTGGCAGACGCTGGGAAGATACCTTTTTGGTCTTTCCCTTCGCTCTCACCGAATAGTTGCTTCCACCATTCAGAGAAGTATTGAAGCCCTGGTTCATAGTTGATCAGCATTTCAATCGTTTTACCTTTGTTGTATAGGACATTACGAACGGCTGCGTATTGATATGCAGGATTTTCTTCCAACTCAGATGTAGAGAAGTCACGGCTTGCATCTGCAGCACCTTTCATCATTGCTTCGATATCCGCTCCTGAAACCGCGATCGGCAATAAACCTACTGCCGTAAGGACGGAATAGCGTCCTCCTACATCATCAGGAATAATAAAGGACTCATAGCCTTCTTCCGTTGCCAGAGTTTTTAAAGCTCCACGTGCTTTGTCTGTTGTAGCGTAAATACGTTTACGGGCTTCTTCCTTCCCGTATTTTTCTTCTAAAATTTTACGGAAGATACGGAAAGCCAATGCCGGCTCTGTCGTAGTACCAGATTTAGAAATTACGTTGATTGAGAAGTCTTTTCCTTCTAGAAGGTCCATCAAATCTCTCATGTAAGTTGAACTGATGTTATTCCCAACAAACACAACCTGAGGAGTTTTTCGTTGCTCCTTTGTTAGAGCATTGTAGAAAGAATGATTTAACATTTCCAAGGCAGCTCGTGCACCAAGGTATGATCCGCCGATACCTACTACTAACAAAATGTCTGAATCGTTTTTGATTTTCTCTGCACTTTTTACAATTCGTGCAAACTCTTCTTTGTCGTAATCTGTAGGCAGGTCAATCCAACCAAGGTAATCATTTCCCGCGCCAGTTTTTTCATGTAATGAATGATGGGCAACCTTTACCGCATCACGTAAGTATGTAATTTCATGTTCGCCGAAAAAAGATAATGCCTTTTTATAATCAAAGCGAATATGTGTCATATATAATAACCTCCATAAAAACATATTTGCATGCCAATTTTCACTTTACATAATACTGTCCGATAATTCAAGGATTCCCCTCCCCTGTAAGCGGATACAAATAAAATATTTCATTTCCACTCGCTTACTCTCACAAGAAAACGGCTATACATAGTGTATAACCGCTCTCCTTTTTCGCTTTGTCTTCACCATCAAGTCGGTTCGACTTCGATTTCTTCATTTTCCTTTTTTGCCACTACAATTCGGATATATTCCCGTGGCTTAAATGGTTGGATGACATTCGAGCTTCCCTGTTGATTAGATCCAATAAGCACAATGGAGGGATCTCCATTGTAATACTGGTCCACATAATCTCTTTTTTGCTCAACGCTCAACCACCATGCACCAGCAAATAAAGTAGAAAATATGGATAGTGCAACAGCCGCTTTTCTTTTCACCATATCTACCACCACCTATGACTAGGATGGCTAAAATATCGACATTTTATGCAGTTGGAAAAATATTTTTTAGACCTGTTTTGACTAGTTTCTATCATATTTAATATGCAGGACAAAATCGGTCCATACTAACAAACAGTAAGGATGCAAGCGGTTATGATTTAGTATATAATTTGATTTAGTAATTTTTCTATACAAATAATAATTCCTTTTTACACGTAACAAGGCAGGTACCAACCGGATAGAGTGACACTATCTTAGAGAAAAATGGTATTTGGCGTTGTTTTCTTATGTTTAGAAGGGAAGACTATTATTTATAGAAGAAACAGAGGAGGTTTGTGTCTTGTCACTGATTCATTTAGTGATTTTATCGCCTTTCTTGTTGGCGATTCTTGTGCCTTTTGCGCATAAGTATTTCAAAAGCATACATACTGGGTGGTTTGTATTTGTATTGCCACTCTTTTTGTTCATTTACTTTCTCCAATTCTTAAGCACCACCATGAACGGGGAAACATACACAAGCACCATGAAGTGGATTCCTTCCATCGGGATAGATTTCGCTGTTTACTTAGATGGCCTAGGACTGCTCTTTGCCTTGCTAATAACAGGTATCGGTGCCTTGGTCGTTCTTTACTCCATTTATTATTTATCTAAAGAAAAAGAAGCGTTAAATACTTTTTATGTATACCTACTCATGTTTATGGGTGCAATGCTAGGGGTTGTACTTTCGGACAATCTACTTGTTATGTATTCCTTCTGGGAATTGACTAGTATTTCTTCCTTCCTGTTAATCAGTTACTGGTACCATCGCGAAAAATCCCGCTATGGTGCACAGAAGTCTATGCTGATCACAGTGTTTGGCGGACTGGCAATGCTCGCTGGAATCATCCTCTTATATTTAATGACTGGGTCGTTCAGCATTCGAGAAAACATCGCAAACGTTGATGTTATCACCAGTCATGAACTATTTGTACCGGCACTTCTTTTATTTTTGCTTGGTGCCTTCACAAAATCAGCCCAATTCCCATTTCATATTTGGTTGCCGGACGCAATGGAAGCACCGACACCTGTCAGTGCGTACTTACATTCCGCTACCATGGTTAAGGCGGGTATTTATCTTGTAGCTCGTATGAGTCCTGTCTTTGCAGGTGCTCCGGAATGGTTCTGGCTTGTATCAGGATTCGGTATTGTGACCTTATTCTGGGGATCATTTTCTGCCGTTAAACAAACCGATTTGAAAGCAATATTGGCTTTCTCCACTGTCAGTCAACTAGGATTGATTATGTCCTTGCTAGGTATTGGAAGTGCAGCTGCACATTATGACTACATTGGGGAAAATGCTTATACGATTGCAACCCTTGCAGCGGTGTTCCATTTAATCAATCATGCAACCTTTAAAGGAAGCTTGTTCATGGTTGTCGGGATTGTCGATCACGAAACCGGGACTCGTGATATACGAAAGCTTGGCGGTTTGATGAACTTAATGCCTATAACTTTCACTCTGGCAATAATCGGGGCATTCTCGATGGCTGGCTTGCCTCCTTTTAACGGATTCTTGAGTAAAGAGATGTTCTTTACCGGGATGTTGCAAGCATTAGAGATAGGTGCTTGGAATATGGAAACGCTCGGTATGATTTTCCCAGTGCTTGCCTGGGTTGCAAGTGTCTTCACATTTATCTATAGCATGATTTTAGTGTTCAAAACCTTTACAGGGAAATACCAGCCTGAGAAGATGGATAAAAAACCGCATGAGGCACCAATTGGCATGCTTATCCCGCCAATCATCCTGGCTTCATTAGTTGTTATTTTCGGTTTCTTCCCAATGTTGTTAAAAGGGGTTATCGAACCTGCACTATATTCTATTCTTCCATCAAATGTTCTATCTGTGGAAGTGAAAATTTATCATTGGCACGGCTTTAATACAGAGTTGTTTATGACGATCGGAGTAATTCTTGTAGGTGTTCTTCTCTATCTTACAGTTGCCAAATGGGGGAAAATATACGATTGGTTCCCACAAAGGCTTACACTTAACAAATTGTATGATGGTGGGTTAGTCGCACTGGACAGGGGTTCATCTGCATTCACTAGATTGCCCATGACAGGCTTTATCCGTGACTACCTTGTTATGATTTTTGGATTCATGATTATATTGCTTGGAGCTCTGCTGTTCTTCACCGATGCATTTAATGTAAATCTAACTAATGTCGCGCCTGTTGGGATTTATGAAGTGATTTTAGCCGTTGTTATGGTCATTTCAGCTGTAACCATTCTATTTGTAAAATCTAGACTAGCGGCTATCATTGCACTTGGTGCAGTCGGATATTCTATGTCCCTGTTTTTCGTATTGTTTAGAGCACCGGATTTGGCATTAACTCAATTAGTTATTGAAACAGTTTCGGTGGCGTTGTTCTTGTTGTGTTTCTATCACCTTCCAGAGCTATCAAAGAAGATGGACAAACTTCGCTTTAAAGTGACGAATTTCATCATTTCATTAGGTGTTGGTCTTATTGTCATCTTTATCGGCCTTTCCGTTAACAGCTCAAAGTTGTTCGAATCAATTTCTAGTTATTTTGAGGCTGCTTCTTATAAAGAGGCTGGCGGAAAAAACATGGTTAACGTAATTCTCGTTGACTTCCGTGGCTTTGATACATTATTTGAAATTGCCGTACTTACCATAGCCGCATTTGGTATTTACGCTATGATTAAGCTAAGACTTGCAGATAAGAAGGGAGGAGTAAAAGGTGAAAGTAAATGATTTAATCTTACAAACCACCACTACCCTTTTAACGTTTATCATCTTAATCTTCTCGGTCTATCTTTTCTTTGCCGGACACTACACTCCAGGCGGAGGATTTATCGGAGGGTTGATGACAGCTGCTGCTCTGGTGCTACTTTTACTTGCTTTTGACAAAAAAACCGTACAAAAAGCACTACCATTCAACTATCTATCGATTGCAGCTGTGGGATTAATGATATCCATCATTACAGGGGTCATTGCTCTTTTCTTTGATGTACCTTTTCTAACTCATACCTTTGGTTATGTGGAGTTGCCCTTACTCGGGGAAACTGCACTAACTTCTACTTTACCGTTTGATTTGGGTGTATATTTAGTAGTGGTAGGGATTGCAATGACCATTATTCAAACGATAGGAGAGAGTGAATAATGGAGATTATCATGACTATCGTAGCGGGGGTACTAATTGCAACCGCTACTTACCTAATGTTATCCCGAAGCATTTTACGTATTATAATCGGAACAGCACTATTATCCCACGGAGCCCATTTGTTGTTATTGACCATGGGGGGATTAAAAAGAGGAGCTGCACCTTTACTTGGCCAAGAAGCAGATGCATATACCGACCCGTTGCCTCAAGCTTTAATATTAACGGCAATCGTTATTGCATTTGGTGTCACTTCCTTTATATTAGTTCTTGCCTATAGGGCTTACCAGGAACTAAAAACAGATGATATGGATCAATTAAGGGGAAATGAAAATCATGAATAACTTAGTTATATTACCGATACTGATCCCTTTAATCACCGCAACACTATTATTGCTCATACCTAAAAAGGTGAAGCTTCAAAAAGTGATCAGCGTCATTTCGTTAACAGCTACAACCATTGCAGCAATGGTTCTTGTACATACTGTATATCTTAATGGCATTCAAACATTGGAAATAGGAAGTTGGAGGCCGCCATTTGGCATCGTGCTCGTAGCTGACATGTTTGCCTCCCTCCTTGTACTAACTGGTGTGATTGTGAGTTTCACTTGCGTCCTTTTCTCCTTTCGTAATATTGGGAAGGACAGAGAGAACTTTTTCTTCTATGCTTTTACACAATTTTTGATCACAGGGGTTATGGGAGCATTTCTTACAGGCGACCTGTTCAACCTGTTCGTATTCTTTGAGGTAATGCTAATGTCCTCCTATGCTTTGATAGTATTAGGTGGAACTAGAATTCAACTTAGAGAGTCTATCAAATATCTATTGGTTAACATTATCTCCTCTGCTTTATTTGTAATAGCCCTAGCGTATTTATACGGATTAGTAGGGACACTGAATATGGCAGATGTGTCGAGTAAGATTGCACAATCCGGTCAAACGGATATTGTGACAGTAGTGGCCATTCTTTTCTTAATCGTATTCGGATTAAAAGGTGGAATTTTCCCATTATACTTTTGGCTGCCTGGATCCTATCAGGCGCCACCATACGCCATTACTGCCATTTTTGGTGCTTTGTTAACAAAAGTCGGTGTATATTCCATCTATAGAATATTCACGTTGATTTTTTATCACGAGCCGCAAATTACTCATCAAATTATTGCTGCTTTGGCCATCATCACCATCCTTATTGGTGCTATCGGAGCAATCGCTTATTGGGATGTTAAGAAAATATTGATTTATAATATTGTCACAGCAGTGGGAGTCATCATTTACGGAATCGCCATTGCTACTGAAACAGGTTATGCAGGCGGGATTTATTATCTTGTTCATGATATGGTCATAAAAGGAGCCCTGTTTTTATTGGCAGGAGCGATGTTTACCATAACAGGGACGGATAATATAAAAAAAATGGGTGGAATGATTAAACGTCATCCACTATTAGGATGGATGTTCTTCACCGCATGCCTGGCGCTTGCAGGAATTCCTCCTCTAAGCGGGTTCGTTGGAAAAATCCTTCTCGCTCAAGGCGGTTTAGAACAGGAACATTATATCTTCGTAGGAGTCATGCTTTTCAGTAGTTTGCTGGTATTGTATTCCGTAATGAAGATATTCATGAACTGTTTCTTTAGGGAAGAAGTATTAAGTCCAAAAGAAGAAAAAGGTACAACCAAGGGCCTTGTTTATCCTTCAGTCATTTTGATCGCACTCTCTGCTTTCCTTGGTCTAGGAGCAGAATTCGTATATCCATACGTTTTTGAGGCGGCAGAAACATTGATGGATCCATCCATCTATATCCAAGCAGTTTTAAAGGAGTAGTTTCGCATGGCTTTTCAAATTTTGATAAATGTAGTTATTGCATTCAGTTGGATGTTTCTTAAAAACCAATGGGCCTTTCCCGACTTTATCATTGGGTACTTCTGGGGGCTTGTTATCTTATTTTTAATGAGAAGGTTTCTTCCCGGACGGTTTTATTTTGAACGGGTGCTGGCAGCCGGAAGACTATTTTTCCTGTTTTTGCGGGAACTTGTTCTTGCAAATGTACAAGTAATTCGTGATATTTTGCGACCTAAACTAAAAATTGAACCGGGAATTTTCGCGATGCCGACAGAGCTGAAAAGTGAATGGGAAATCACATTGCTATCCCTATTAATAACTTTAACTCCAGGTACATTGGTAATGGATATTTCTGATGATAATAAGATTCTCTATATTCATGCCATGAATATCCCAGATGCAGATCAGGCAGTAGCAGAGATAAAAAACACCTTTGAAAAAGCTATCATGGAGGTGACCCGTTAATGATTGAAAGCACATTTGACTTATTGCTATCCATCAGCTTAATTATCATCTCCATCGCAACTTTAGGACTTGTTTACCGAGTTATCAAAGGTCCTTCCGTACCAGACCGTGTAATGGCATTAGATTCTATTGGAATCAATCTAATTGCCATTACAGCCATCACCTCTATCATGTTAAGAACAGATGCCTTCTTAGAAGTTATCCTTTTATTAGGGGTCATTGCTTTTGTAGGTACCGTCGCGTTTTCTAAATTTCTGCAAAAAGGAGAGATAATCGAGTATGACAGAGACAATTAACATATTCATTGGCATTGTCGTACTGCTAGGTTCTCTTCTAAGCTTAGTAACGACCATCGGCTTAATTAGACTACCGGATGTTTATACACGCAGTCACGCAGCCTCCAAGAGCGCCACACTTGGTGTCTTGTTGATTCTAGTTGGTGCCTTACTATATTTCTGGTTTGCAGACAATTATTTTAGTGCACGCTTGGTACTTGGGATCGTATTTGTCTTTATTACAGCTCCTGTTGCAGGTCACCTCATATCAAGAGCAGCCTATTATACAAACGTTCCTCTTTGGGGAGAGACAGTTCAGGACGATTTAAAGACAAAAGAGCGACCTAAAACAAAGAAGGAAGTAGAAAAAAGACAAAAGGTCCACACTGAGGCATAAACAAAAAGCTGGCAAAACCGTATCCGGTTCTGCCAGCTTTTTTATTTTATAAGGATGCTTTCAAAATGGAAGTGACATCTTCATGTGAAAGTGATTTAAAATTCCCTACGGTTCCTTGTGACATCACATGTTCAGCCATTTTATCGATATTTTTATCATCAATATCATAATCAGCTAAACGTGTAGGAGCGCCAAGGCTTGACCAGAATTCACGAAGTCTGCGAATGCCCTCTAAAGCTATTTCTTTGTCTGTAGAGCCATTATCTTGGACGCCAAACACCCTAACAGCCAATTGTTTAAATCGGCCTAGGTTCGCGTCCATGACATGCTCCATCCAATTCGGGAACAGGATAGCCAATCCACCTGCGTGCGGAATATCATAGATGGCAGAAACGGCATGCTCAATGCCATGAGTAGCCCAATCCCCGCGATAGCCCATCTGCAACATACCATTAAGCGCGATGGTTCCATTGTAAAGAATCGTCTCTCGGTGCTCATAGCTCTCCAGGTCTTCTAAAAGCTTGGGAGCCGTTTCCATCACAGTCGTTAGAACAGCCTCGCACATACGATCTTGTAGCGGGGTGTTTGTAGTCTGATGGAAATACTGCTCTAACACATGTGACATCATATCAACAATCCCGTAAACCGTGTGATCTTTTGGCACTGAAAAGGTATTAACCGGGTCTAGAATGGAGAATTTCGGAAACGTCACAGGACTGCCCCATCCGTATTTTTCATTCGTTTCCCAATTTGTAATAACAGATCCTGCATTCATTTCAGAGCCTGTTGCAGCAAGAGTCAATACTGTTCCAAATGGAAGAGCCTCTGTTGCAATTTGCTTTTTAAGTACAATATCCCAAACGTCACCATCATATTTGGCACCTGCAGCGATTGCTTTCGTACAATCAATTACACTGCCTCCACCAACAGCCAAAAGGAAGTCAATTTGATTTTCTTTACAAAGCTCGACACCTTTTCTCACTGTAGATAATCTCGGGTTAGGTTCCACCCCAGCAAGCTCCGTAACCGTTGCCCCTGCTTTATGTAAAGTGTTAATCACATCATCATAAAGCCCCCTTCTCTTAATACTTCCTCCACCATAAACAAGGAGAACGTTCTTACCGTAAGCTTCCATTTCCTGTGGCAACGTTTCTAGTTGCCCTTTGCCGAATATTAGTTTTGTTGGATTATAAAAAGTAAAATTATCCATTACTATTACCTCCCTTTTGCCATGATTATGGATTATTTCCTCCTTGCATGCAAAGAATTAGCTTCAAGGATGAGACTGCCCATTTTTATCATGCTTCTACAAAAAAAATTTATAATGAATAATTTCTGTCCAGTTACAAAATATATGGGGGAAAGCACTTATATTCTCAAGGAGGGAATGTTATGAGTACTATTCAACGTATCGCACTAGTACTGACTATTGTCGGAGCTATTAACTGGGGATTGATTGGTTTCTTCCAATTCGATCTTGTAGCAGCTATTTTTGGCGGCCAAAGCGCAGCCTTATCCCGTATCATATACGGTCTGGTTGGAATCGCCGGACTAATCAACCTTGGACTTCTTTTCGTCCCATCTGAGCAGCACGAAAGAGAAGTAGAACCAAGAACAACTCGATAAACCCACAAAAACCGCCTCTTAAGCAGGGCGGTTTTCATTTTTTTCAGTAAATTTGTGGCGCAGGTGAATGGATTGTTACTTTTCGGAGGTTGATTGTAACTAATTTGCTGGTCATTGTAACTAATTTGACGTTTATTGTAACTTTTTTATAGATTATTGTGATAATTCGACAATCGAAAGAAATTTTAGTTGTTTGGTAATCCGCAGCTGTTCCTTTCCGCAAATGGCTTTGCTTGAGCGTTCTCACTTCGTTGTGGGGTCTCAATCTACCGTTACTCCCCCGCTGGAGTCTCCGCCATTTGCTCCAATCCACAGCTAGAAATGGCGTAAGAGTAATGTTATTGGTTTATCAGTAACTCGTTGGATACTTAGATGAATGAAGTCACCTTGTTGATTGGAGTGGAAGGCGCGTAGACGCCTCGGGAGGAAGGGACAGGTGAGACACCACAGGCTGCAAGCCGAGGAGGCTCACGGACCGCCCTCAGGCAAGCGAAGCGCTTGGAACGGAGATCAACAGTGTAGCATCTACCTCCTGATTTCCATAAAAAAAGACACCCCTCACAGGATGTCTCTCTCACTTAATCAAGATTACTTCTTGATTAGGTCGTTACGGTTGGATTGCTCGATCCACTCTTCTAGTTTGTCTTTAAGCGTGTTGAAACCGCCAGGAGCTGCTTCTGTGTGGTTTTTCACTACAGTAGCTTGACGCTTCTTAGGCTTTCTTGGTGCAGCTGCTGGAGCTTCAGCAGGAGCTTCTTGAGTAGCTTTGATGGACAAGCTGATTTTGTTAGACTTTTCGTCAACAGAAAGAACCTTTACTTGAACCTCATCGCCCATTTTCAAATGTTCGTTTACATCTTTCACATAACCGTGCGTAATTTCAGAAATATGAACAAGACCTTGAGTTTCTTCGTCAAGCGCAACGAACGCTCCGTAAGGTTGAATACCCGTTACTTTCCCAGTTAATACACTTCCAATTTCGAATTTATCAGACATGAAAACACTCCTAAATAATTTAATTTTTATACACATTGAACGCAATAAAAGATTATACCACAAATTCGATATTTAATCAAAAATACTTTTCTTGCTTACTTGGAGTCCTTTTTATTATTTGTGCATTTTGTTGCTAATATCCTCTGAATTTAGAAAATAACCTTATGTTCATGAATTACTTAAAAACTATATAAACTAATAAAGAAAGAGTAATAATATGTTCAAACTTTCTCTAGATTAAACATGGTATGATAAAAGTAAGAAATTGCTTACATTGGAGGTTATCGGAATGAGAAATATTGGGGAAAACATCCGCTTTTATCGGGAACGGGCAAAAATGACGGCAGCCGAGCTTGCCTTGAAGATCCGTGTCGGAACCGGCACCATTGAAAAATATGAATCCGGTTTACAAACACCTGACATGCAGACCATTCTTAAGATTTCAACGGTTTTAGATGTACCTGCTTCCGAACTGTTAGAATCCTTTACTTCCAAGAATTCTACAGGTCTAGATCCGGAACTGGAGGAATTGATTAAAGAAGTAGGGATAAAAAGAGCCAAGTTAATTCTCAGGAAAGCTAAAGATTACACAGATGAAGACTTCTTAAATGTAATGCAAATATTGTACGAAAAAAAATATAGCACTCAATAAAGAATTTTCTAAAAATCAGGTTTTAAAAATAAAAATCATGGGAATACTTATACCATCAAGGCTTTCTAGTATTCCCCCTTTTGTTAGGACCAAATCCACGCTGGATTTGGTCCCTTTTTTATTCTACCGAAATTGTTTTACAAACCGCTCCATCCTTTTTATCGCTTCCTGTAATTGTTCCAATGACGAAGCGTAGGAGCATCTAACATATCCTTCTCCACTTTCTCCGAACACATTTCCGGGTACGACCGCCACCTTTTCCTCTAACAATAATCTTTCTGCGAATTCTTGTGAGCTAAGTCCGGTCTCTTTTACAGAAGGAAAAGCATAAAACGCTCCTCCAGGATTATGACAGTCCAGCCCTATCTCGTTCAGTGAAGCCACAAAATAATTCCGTCTTCTGCGATAGCTTTTTTTCATTGCTTCAATATCTTGACGACCATTCTTTAGCGCTTCAATCGCACCATACTGTGCCATGGTAGAAGCGCACATCATGGCATACTGATGGATTTTGAGCATCGCTTCTATAATGTCCGTCGGGCCGGCTACAAAACCCAAGCGCCACCCCGTCATGGCAAATCCTTTTGAAAAACCAGAAATCAGGATGGTTCTTTCCTTCATTCCAGGAAGAGTCGCAAAGCTTGTAAACTTCTCGTCAAAACTTAGCTCTGCATAAATTTCATCCGACAAAACCAACAAGTCATGTTTTTCTACAAGACGACTCACTTGGATGAGTTCTTCCTTTGAGAGCATGGTACCTGTCGGGTTGTTTGGAAAACACAGAAGTATCGCTTTCGTTCTCTCTGTAATGGCGCTTTCCAATACATCAAAGTCGATGCTGAACCCTCTCTGTGCATCTGCTCCCACTTTAACAGCAGTACCACCAACCAGTTCAATAAGGGGAGCATAGGAAACGAAGCACGGTTCAATCACTATCACTTCATCACCTGGGTCCACAATTGCACGGATGGAGAGATCCAACGCCTGGCTTGCCCCCACTGTGACAATCACGTCGGTTTCCGGTCTATACTCTACTTCAAATTGCTCTACTAAGTAGCGGCTAATTTCTTTTCTTAATTCAAGCAACCCTGCATTTGCTGTATAAGATGTATGACCATTATGTAAAGAAGCAATGCAAGCTTCCCTCACTCCCCATGATGTGACGAAGTCCGGTTCGCCCACCCCTAAGGAAATCACACCTTCCATATTCGCAGCTAAATCAAAGAAACGGCGAATTCCAGAAGGCTGAAGCTGTTGTACATGTTGCGCTACTCTGTTTCTCATGGGGACACCACAATTCGGCGATCATCTTCTCCCTGATCAAAGATGGTTCCATCATGCTTATATTTCTTTAAAATAAAATGGGTGGTCGTAGAGATTACCGAGTCCAGTGTGGAAAGCTTTTCAGATACAAAATTTGCAACCTGAGAGAGAGATTTTCCTTCAATTACGACTGATAAGTCATACGCTCCCGACATTAAATATACAGATTTGACTTCAGGGAACCGATAAATATTTTTAGCTATCTCATCGAAACCTACTTCACGCTTTGGTGTCACCTTCACATCAATCATTGCGGTCACACCTTCAAAATTGTCGACTTTTCGCCAATCAATCACCGCCCCATATTCAACGATGATTCGCTTTTCTTCCAATCTTTGCAGCATATTTTCTGTTTCCACTTCGGTCAGTTCGACCATTTTGGAAAGTACATCTATATTCATTCTTCCGTTTTCTTCAATAATCTGCAGCAAGTCCAGTTCTTTTTCCGTTAATTGCATACGCTCATCCCAACTCCTTCATATAAACATTGACTCATTATAGCAAATATTCCACCTTAATGTATTACGATTATTTTACAGAACACATTCAAAAAAATACACAGGTTTGAAATAGCAAAGAGAGGATAAAATACCTATAACTATTCAAACTCAGGAGGGAAAGAGATGCAAACCAATCAATTTACGACCAGTATTGCAGGAATCAATGTGTTTTATGAATTTCACCATGACTCTAACTCTCCCTTAATTCATAAACCGACACTTGTCCTGATCCATGGGTTTCTTTCTTCCTCGTTCAGTTTTCGTCGCTTGATTCCACTGCTGACAAAAGAATATACCGTACTCGCCATTGACCTGCCGCCATTTGGTAAAAGTGGGAAATCCAAAAATTTTGTTTATTCTTATGAAAATATGGCGAAAGTGGTGATTGCCCTTCTCGAAAAGCTGGGAATAAGCCGAACAGTTTTAATAGGTCATTCAATGGGTGGACAGATTTCCTTAAATATCAGCAAGCAAAAACCCGAACTCGTAGAAAAAGTCGTCCTTTTGTGCAGTTCAGGTTATTTAAAAAGGATGAGCCGTTCCATCATTTACTCATCGCGGATTCCATATTTCTATGTTTGGTTGAAATATTGGCTGGCAAGACAAGGCCCTATCCAGAATTTATTGAACGTGGTATATGATCACTCATTAATTGATGATGAGATGATTGCAGGATACACGGAGCCTTTTTATGATGATCAAATATTCGTTGCCTTGACTAGGATGATCCGAGATCGTGAAGGTGATCTCGCTGCAGAGATTTTAAGGAAGATTGAAACACCGAGTCTTTTGATATGGGGGGAAGAAGATAAAGTTGTTCCTCTAGAGGTCGGAAAGAGACTCCATAGAGATTTGCCAAATTCCAGGTTGATTACCTATAAAAAAACGGGACATCTTCTACCTGAGGAAAAGCCGCAAGATGTGCATGATAACATTCTGGACTTTCTGCAAACTTCACCATAAAAAAAGGAGAAAAGCTCTCAATGGCTTTTCTCCTTTTTATGACGAAGCTACCTTTCAAGACAATTATGATTCCATGGCGTATTATAGAGAACAAGAATCTTCTTCATTTTTTATTACCATTAGTTCTTTTGCTTTGTCCATGCAATTGGATAAAGGAATAAACTGTTCAAAAGAGAATTCATAAATAGCTTGAATTTTCTTTGCTAATTTCTCTATATCATCAAGTTCATGTACAGCTTGAACTACATCCACACATTCCGTATCATAGGCATCAACACCATACCCAAGTGGATCCCATTGCAATAAGTTTTCCATTAACCTAACATTTACACTGGCTTTTATCACGATACTTTCACCTTACTTTCAAGAACATTTACTGCATATTATACCTTGTTTTCACCAAATTGTTTAGCAGACTTGATTCAAACGATTGGAGGCGGCGAACACTTATGAAATCCTATGACTTCAATGAAATTATTAATAGAAAAAATACTTCCAGCGTTAAATGGGATGAAACTGCCCGTGTTTTCGGAAGCAGTGATGTATTGCCGATGTGGGTGGCAGATATGGATTTCAAGGCACCCCAGGAAGTAACCAAAGCAATTATAGAGAAGGCAGAGCATGGAATCTACGGCTACACGGCCATTTCCACCTCCGTCCATGATGCCGTTACAAGCTGGTTTCAAAAACAACACGGCTGGGAGCTAAAACAAGAGTGGCTCACTTATATTTCAGGTGTGGTTCCAGCACTGAGCGCAACCATCCAAACCTTTTCAAATCCAGGTGACAAGATCATTGTTTTTTCCCCTGTCTATTACCCTTTTTATGACATGGTTACATATAATGATCGTAAACTGATTACTAGTCCGATGGAATATAGAAATGGCCGTTATTATATGGATCTTCAGGATTTTGAGGCGAAACTAGATGGCGATGTGAAACTCCTTTTATTATGTAACCCGCATAACCCAGGTGGAACAGTATGGACTCGGGAGGAATTAGAGCAACTTGGTAAAATCTGTGTAAAGCACAATATAATCATAGTCTCTGATGACATACATGCTGATCTTGTATTCAACAATTACACGTATTATCCTCTTGCATCAATTTCTGAGGACATTGCCATGCAGACCGTTACTTGTATTGCTCCGACCAAGACCTTTAACATGGCCGGATTACAGGCTGCCGCAATGATCACTTCCAACCAAGCTCTCCGTGAGAAACTGGAGTTTTTCTTGAAAAAGCAGGGCCATTTTTTATTGAACATGCTGGGTGTTTCAGCAATGGAAGCTGCATACAAGCATGGGGAGCAGTGGCTTGACGAAGTGTTGAGTTATATAGAAGACAACATGGATTACGCAGTGGAATATATTCAGAAAGAGATTCCTGGTGTTGAGGCAAGCAAGCCGGAAGGTACTTACCTGCTCTGGATTGATTGCAGGAAGTTGGGATTAGGAGAAGAAGAATTAAAGCGGCTCCTCCTTCATAAAGGAAAGCTAGCCCTTGAGTCCGGTAGCAAGTTCGGAAAAGAAGGAACCGGCTTCGTTCGGATGAATGTCGCCTGCACAAAAGCCACCCTACAAGAAGGCCTCCAAAGGTTAAAAACCGCTCTAAGGTAAGAGGATATAAAGATGAAGAATACCTAGCTGATGATTGGAGCAAAAGGCGAAGACTTCAGCGGGGAAGTAGCGACATTTGATGAGACCTCGCAACGAAGTGATGAGGCTCAAGGTCGCCCCGCGGAAAGCGAAGCCGTTTGCGGAAATTATCAGCGGTTTCACAGAAAAAATAAGGGTTATGCAGCACTCAGCTTGCATAACCCGATTACATATTGTATAAGTGCTCTGAACAATTCAACGAAACAACAGACAATCCCTCATCATTTTTCCTTATAATATGCATCCCTGTATCTCCTGTCGGAAACCTAATGTTTGTATGAACAGGTAATTGCAATAATGCTTTTAATAAATTGGATATGGTCCCCCCATGCGAAACAATAGCAATCCGCACAACAGCTGAACTTTCTGCTAAGATTTTGGATAAAGCCGTTTCAACTCTCATGCGAAATTCAATTTCAGATTCCCCGTTTTGAATTCTTTCATGAGGTTTTCTTCCACCCGGCGGCAATGGATACTTTGTTGCTGCCACTTCTCTAGGCAAGCCTGCCAAAACGCCATTGTTATATTCCATCAGACTTGGTTCCTTAATTAGCATGCAGCCCACTTCGTCGGCCAATATGGATGCCGTTTCTTGGGCTCTTTTTAATGTACTTGTCCATATGATATCTGGAGGACAATGCTCGTTTAAACGGCAAGCCAACCTTTTTGCCTGCATCCTGCCAAGTTCCGTTAAGGGATAGTCGGCTCTCCCTTCATGAACTTGGAGAATATCTGCTTCTGATTGTCCATGCCTTATTAATAGTATCTCCAAAGATGCAACCCCCTTTATCTATAAATTTAAAATTATCTCAAAACTATGAACTATGTCAATAAGATTACGAATATTTCTTTAACAATACAACGTAAACTTTCAAAGTTAATATGTAAATCATAAAAAAAGACACGCCTTGGTTAGGGTGTCTTTGAGTGAAGTTATTCTTTCTCAGCTTCGTCCACTGGTTCTTCTACCGCTTCATTTTTTTCAGCAACTTCTTTGGTGATGACACCGCATGCTATTCTCTCTCCAGAGTCACCTGCAGGCTGAGTCATGCCGTCATCAATGTTTTCTGTGATAATAATAGCTGTTCCATCCTTGCCAAACAAAGAGGTCTTTCCTTCTTCTAATGTCGCTTGAGGTGCCATTAATTCTGCGATGACCGTTCCGTCATCTTCCACGATGATATTTGGCAAGTCTCCTACATGTGCTCCTTCAGGATGCATTAAGCCATGCTGTTTGTCATCAGGGTTGAAGTGATTGCCTGCCGTTTTAAAATCTGGTGCATCGCATAAACCTGTTTCATGAATATGTACCGCATGCTCTCCGGGAGGAAGCCCCTCGAGATTCAATTCAATCTTCACACCATTTGGATCTTCCGAAACTTTTGCCACTCCAAGAGAGTCACCAGTACCATTAAATATCTCTACATCAAGTGCCGTAATCTTGCTCTCCATACAACCTGTTAGGATAAAGCATATTAGAAAAGTCAGGGGAAATATTTTAGCTCGCATAAACTAGTTGACCTCCAATTTGTCGTTTTCAAGAGTTTCCCCGAAATCGATTGGGAATATGTTTTTCTATAACAAAAAAGGCTCACTCACCAATTTTGGTGAATGAACCTCTACACTTTTTCAATCTTTAATAACTTTTTCCCTTCGTAACTGTTCCTCTAATGCCTCCGCCTTTTGGCTTTCTCTTTTGGATACTTTAATTATATATCGGAAAACGAATATGGCAGCAATAAAGAAAACAACAAAGGTTATCCCTGCAGGAATATATTCTGTTTTATCTTCTGGAAAATATAAGAATAGTTGTAACATAAAGAAATTAAACATCGTTACCACACGACCTTTCGCAGGTTATGAACCTATTCATTATATCAAAAGTTTCGGCAAGGAACCAACCTTGAGACACACTTCCTTATTTTACTACGGTCATCTTCTCAATCACGACATCTTCCACTGGTTTCTCATTTTCAGTTTCCACTGTAGCAATGGCGTCGAGCACTTTCATGCCTTCCACTACTTGTCCGAATACGGTATGTCTAAAGTCCAGTCCAGGTGTTCCGCCATTCTCTTCATATAATTCAATAACTTCTTCAGGATATCCCGCTTTAATCATGGATTCCATTGTTGCCTCATCTACCTCTTTCGCATGAACAATGAAAAATTGACTTCCGTTTGTATTCGCACCAGAGTTTGCCATGGAAAGAGCACCTCTGAAGTGCAGCATTTCTCGACTGAACTCGTCTTCAAACGGTTCACCCCAGATGCTCTCTCCCCCCATACCTGTACCTTCAGGATCTCCGCCTTGGATCATGAAATCTTCAATGACACGGTGAAAAGTCAATCCATCATAATAGCCGTCTTCTGCATGTGTAACAAAGTTCTCTACCGCTTTTGGAGCTGCATCAGGGTAAAGGTTTACCACCATTTTACCTTTTGTTGTTTCTATTTCTACAGTACGGATTGTCTCGCTGGAATTTGTGAACTGTTGGAACTCACCAACTTCCACTTCTTCGCCGGCTCCTTCATCTTCTGTTTCTTGTCCTGCATTTTCTTCAGACTGTTGTTCGTTTGTTGAATTATTGCTAGTTGCATTTTCATCATTTGTACTTGACCCACAACCTGTTACAATAAGAATTAGAGCAAGCAACATTATCATTGTCCATTTTTTCACGTGTTTCACACCCCATATTTTATTTACTTAACAAGATATTACTAAATATAACAAAAAAAATCATCATTTGAATACGAAAGGGGACTTATGATGGAGAAAATAGAGGTTGGCAGCATCGTAACCGGGATTTATAAAACAGGAAAATATATTGGGGAAGTAACAGATATTCGCCCTATGCACTATTTAGTTAAAGTAAAAGCAGTATTAAAACATCCACAACAAGGAGATCTACACGCACCTAAAGAAGCAGACGTTCCACTCTTTCATGAGCGTCGGGCACTGGCCTTCCATGAACAGACCAACATACCCAAAAACATGGTAAAGCCCTATGAAGGGGAAGTCCTTGATTACAAAGAATCTTTGAAAATAGCTCTCCATGCAGCCACTCAAGCACTCGAAAATGACGAGAGCCTTTGGGCGAAAAGAAGCATTGAAAACTTTTCCATCCTAATAAAAGATTATAAAATAACTTAACAAATTTAAAGCCAAATCACCTATATAAGGGATTTGGCTTTTTATAAAGCAAATTTGTTTATTATCTTGGAAAGGTCGATCCGGTCTCCAATCGTAGTAGGCTCCGGTTTTGCAAGATAACTTTTATCTTTTTCAACGAGTCGAAAGATATTAAATGTCGTCAGTGCATCATCAAGGGCCCGATGGTGTTTACCCGTTCCTTCTTTTCCATATTCTTGCACTGCCTTCCATAATCCTGTTTGATTTTGGTCACCAAAAAACTTTTTGTATTCCATGGATAGATCTACATGCTTGCACGTCAATGGAAATGGTACTCCGTGATACTCGCAGTTGTTTCTTAGTACCTTCATGTCCATATTCCCCCATGTTACGACCGTTCCCCTCTCTTGAACGTTATATGTGTTCAGAACATCAATCAGTTCTACAAAACTTGCTCCGTTCTGGACGTCCCTTTGAGAAATATTCAAGAAGGATTTGCATCTGTTTGTTAAGGTTGGAAAGGCGGATGGACGAATATAATTCGAGTATTGCTGGATGATCTTATCTTTTTCCACTGCAACAATTCCAGCTTCAATGATTTCGGGGAAGAATTTTTTTGGATAATTTCTATTTTCCGGCATGGTAAATTCAAAATCGATAAAAAGGTGTATCGGTGTACCTTTCATGATTCCCCTCCTCTTTAATTTTCAGAATTTTATTACTATATTATATCATGATGAATAACATTTTTAGCACGTAATTCACTCATTTTTCCAAAAATAAAGCTTGTTTTGTTGATTTTTCCTGTGAATGCGTTATTATTTAGTTATACGAAATATTTAAAAACCGAAATTTCAGAAGAAGGTGACGATCATTTCCATATCAGGACGAAACTTGTTCATCATGTGGATTGCGAACTTTTTCGTTGCTGCTAGTGCTACTATGATTCTCCCTTTCTTATCCTTATTCATTGAGACGTTCGGGAATTACTCTGATTCCTATGTACAGCGCTGGTCAGGGTTTATTTTTGGCATTACCTTTCTCACCGCGTTTTTCGTTTCACCGATTTGGGGGCGAATTGGGGATAAATATGGCTTTAAGCCGATCTTGTTATTAACAGGTACAGGTATTGCCACAAGTATCCTGTTGATGAGTGTAGTCGATTCCGTACATGGACTTTTCATTCTTCGGATGTTCATGGGATTGGCAACTGGATTCATTCCGACTTCTATGGCTTTAATCTCCTCTCAAGCACCAAAAGAGATTGCAGGGAAAACACTTGGAACCTTGCAGACGGGTACGGTTTCCGGAGGACTCCTCGGTCCATTGATTGGCGGTATGCTTGCGGATTCCTTCGGCTTTGCTTACACGTTTTTCCTTACATCCGCTCTAATCTATTTGGCTGTAATTCTAGTGGCATTTGGCATTAAAGAAAAGAAGAAAAGTTCTGCAAATCAAAAAGAAAAGAAATATTCTCGTAAAGAAGTACTGCAATACATCATACAAAAACCGCTCCTGCTTAAGATTATGTTCTTATCCATGTTCATCCAGGCGGCTAATTTCAGCATCCAGCCCTTACTCGCACTTTATGTGAATGAGTTGACAGGTGGTACCGCAACAAATATCGCCTTGCTTGCAGGGTTCGCATTCTCTGCTACAGGCTTTGGCAATTTGTTAGCGTCAAGGAACTGGGGAAAACTTGGGGATAACATCGGTCATGACAAAGTCATTGTCATCCTTATGCTCGCAAGCTCGATCCTCTTTATTCCTCAAGCACTTGCCACGTCGCTTTGGCAGCTTGTCTTGTTCCGCTTTTTATTTGGAATGGTAGTTGGCGGTTTGATTCCATGTATGACCGCTTATATTCGTAATGTAGCCCCTTTATCCATGCAGGGAGAAGTGCTTGGCTACAACGTCAGTTTCCGTTTCTTAGGGAATGTGATTGGACCGGTAATGGGTGGCATGATCGCCGGTTTTTACGAGATATCTACCGTATTTTATATCACCAGTTTTATCTTTTTATGCTCAGGAGTGATGTTACTCTATAGCATTCTTCATTCGGAAAGTGGGAAGAAAACGGCAGAATCATAATAAGGCTTTGTTTCATTGCCTCCCAATTTCCTGTATTCTACAAGTAGAAGGTAGTCAGGATATGGGAGGTTTTTTTTATGGAAGCCGTTACTTTGGAAAAATACCAAAATGAGCTAATTGATTTGTTTCGGTCAAACGGAAATGTATCGAACAAAAAGCCGATGGAAGATTATATGCGCAACCACTTTTCATTTTTAGGTATAAAATCACCTGAGCGAAAAGAGTTACTAAAAAGATTTTTTGTAGAACACGGAAAACCAGAACGGGAATGGATTAAGCCGCTTGCTACCTTTTTATATGCGCAGCCTGAACGGGAATTCCATTATGCAGCCCTTGCGATGATTGATGTTCATATTAAAAAGCTTGATGCAGAATGGCTCTCTTTTTTGGAAAAATTGATTACTACAAATTCATGGTGGGATACCGTGGATCATATTGCCCCACACCATGCAGGAGCCATTCTGTTGAGGGAGAAGGCAAGTATTAACGAGTATCCAGATAGGTGGATCAAGTCGGATAATTTCTGGCTGCAAAGATCCGCCATTCTATTTCAATTGAAGTATAAGGAAAAGACAGATGCGGAGAAGTTGTTTTCTTATATAGAGGCTGTTAGTGGCTCTAAGGAGTTTTTCGTTCAGAAGTCTATCGGCTGGGCGTTGAGGGAATATTCCAAGACCGCTCCGGATGAGGTATGGACGTTTATTAAGTCCACAGATTTGGCACCCCTTAGCCGGCGTGAGGGCTTGAAACATATGGAGAGGAAGAAGTCGAAAAGCTGAGCAAGAATACATTTTTTCTGACATTTACTTTCCTCCGTTAAGTTTAGATGCCTCTTATGGAATTTGGGGCTATCTGTGTAACCAAAGTGATTTTTGATTACCTCCAGTGTGAAAACTTATCGTGATGGGGTAACCAAAGTGTGCCTTTGATTACCCCTAGTATTATAATTTACCCTGGTGGGGTAACCATAGGGTGCCTTTGATTACCCCTGGTATTAAAAATTTCCCTGGTGGGGGAACCATAGCTTGCCTTTGATTACCCCTAGTGTGAAAATTTCACGTGATAAGGTAACCAAAGTGTGCTTAAAAATTCCTTGGCTTACCTTTTCTTCAAAATGGCCATTGTACAACGGGAAATGCAAATTAACGCGTCACTCTCATCTACAATCTTAATATCCCACACCATCGTGGATTTCCCTCTGTGCAACGGAGTACCTATTGCCGTAACCACCCCATCCTTTTTCCCTTTCAGGTGGTTGGCGTTGATCTCCAGCCCTACACAGATTTCTGTTTCCTGATCGATCAAATTAAAAGTCCCGATGCTTGCAATCGTTTCAGCCAAGGCCACGGAAGCTCCGCCATGCAACAACCCAAATGGTTGATGTGTACGACTGTCTACCGGCATAGTTGCCACTGCTCTTTCTTCCGACAGTTCCACAATCTCGATTCCTAGTAAGTCAATTAGTGTGTTTTCTAGTTCCACTCCTGGTTCCTCCTTTTGTTACTGCTTATCTCTTAATAATACTACTGCAAAAAGAAAATACACAGAGAATAATACAAAAATAGGAATAAGTGCAGACCAATCTAGCATGAATCTCCCCTCCTTTTATGAACCCTTTACTGCAGTTTTGTTGAGTCCTAGCTATCTATCGCATATAATGAATGTAAAATTTGAGAGTACTAGAGGTGAAATTAGTTGAAAAAAGAAATCCCTCTACAAGACGTGTCCCTAGAAAAAATGTTTGAAAAATATGAAGCAAAATACAAAGCGGTAGCAGACAAAAAGCGACTGCACATTATGAACATTTTATGTCGCCATGGAGCTATGTGTGTATGCGATATGGTTCCGCTGATCGGGATGCCCCAATCTAAACTTTCCTATCATTTAAAGATTTTGTTGGATGCGGAAATCATTATCAAAGAAGCACGAGGAACTTGGAGTTATTACTCATTGAACCAAAATGAAGTAGACAACCTACTATCCGAGGAATTATGTTGCATTTTCCGCTAATGTGTTAAAAACAGACCGCCATCTTCCAACCCGGAAGACGAAACGGTCTGTTTTTTTAGTATATATACTCTAGATTAACGGACGCACTAATGGTGATTTCTTGTGGTTCAATAGGTGTGCTCGCTTTTTCCTGAACCGCAAAAGAGGCATAACGCGGGCCTGCAAAGACCGACTGTGTGACTTCTTCCACCTTGATTGGTACCGGAGAAAGGCAAACTTGTAGAGTTACAGCCATTGCATGTGCCTTTTTCGCCCCATCCACAACAGCTAGCTGCAGGACATGACGATATATTTCGTTATAATTAGAGACTTCAAAGGATACACTCTCCGAAATATTCGCTCCATTTTCAAAAGCGACATCCAGGACGGTACCTGTTTTTGTTATATCTTTGACTTTAATTCGGAAAATATGGCGTACTTCATAAGTAGAAAGGACAGACTTACCTGACGAATCAGTTTCATATCGCGGAAAAGAAGTATAAGAGGAAGTTTCAATGTCTTCTTGAGGAATGCCTGCTGCTATTAAGGCTTGAATCATAGAGTTTGCTATCAATCTATTTTCTTCTTGGGCACGTTGTACATTCGGATTGGTGGTTAGCACTCCCAATTGAAGATACGCAATATCCGGTTGCACTTCCTTTTTCGCGTTTCCCTGAACAAGCATCGTTCGTTGCAAAATAACCACCCTCCCCCTCCTCATTTATTTCTATTCTATGAGGGGACTTGCACATATATACATCAACGATATTTCTGGAAAATGAAAGTGGGATCGCTTTGCTTTTTATACAAGTCATAGGCAAAATACAGGGAGATAAAAACAGACGCGGCAGCCATCAGCTCCAATTTATATATAACGAAAAGTTGAGCATGATCCCACACTATCCTTCCCATAAAAAAGAATGTCGTCACCCAAACAATTGCCGAGGTATAGGCTGCTATGGCAAACTGATAGTATGGTAGTTTCATAAATCCCGCCAAAAAAGGAACGACATTTCTCACTCCAGGCAGGAAATAGGAAATGCATAATGCAAAGACATGATATTTATTCAAAAGTTCTTCACCCTTTGCAAAGGAAGCTTCAATTCTATCGTGTTTCTCAAGCTTTGAATATACCCCTTTCCCCAAAAACCGTCCTAGAAAGTAACAAGTAGTAAGACTCGCTATCACGCCTAAGTAAATAGTAAATAATGCAGGTGATGTCTCAAGGATTCCCTTTTGCGCGACAATCCCAACAGAGCTCACAAACACTTCATTAGGTACCGGGATACCGAACATACCTAACCATAGCCATAAAAATAATCCTATATATCCATAGTCCTTAATAATTTCTAAGATAAAGGTCAGATCCATGTGATCCCTTCTCTCTGCACGAAGCAAAAATTTGTTATTGCTTCCATATGCCAAACAAACACGATCATTACCTTCTCGCTGTATAGTATTTATTCCTTTTATACTTATTAAGTAAACTATCAAACTCTTTACCAATTAATGCTAGCGAAGTGGAGGCCATTTCCATGAAAAATAAGACTGTCATCATTACAGGTGCTTCTGGAGGTTTCGGAAGAACCTTTACCAAAACTTTTCTAAATAGGGGATATCATGTTGTTGCCACGATCAGGGATGAAGCAAAAAAGTCCGTGCTATTAGAAGGATTGACTCCCAAGGAAGCGGAAGATATGAGTTTTGCTTTATTGGATGTGGCAGATGAAGAATCCGTGAATAATTTCGGTCGCTTTGTTCAGGGTCTAGAATGTGTGGATGTGCTCATCAATAACGCTGGATTTGCTGTGGCTGGTTTTGCTGAAGAGTTAAGCATGAAGGAGTATCAGTTCCAATTGGAAACCAACCTTTTGGGAGTAATGAGGGTAACGAATCATGTGCTTCCGAAAATGCGAAAGCAAGGCAAGGGCAGAATTATCAATATTAGCTCCATCAGCGGGTTAATCGGTTTCCCCGGCCTTTCCCCTTATGTTTCCTCTAAATATGCCTTAGAAGGGTACAGTGAGAGTCTCAGGCTGGAGTTAAAGGAATTTGGTGTGGATGTGGTCCTTGTTGAACCTGGCTCCTTTCAAACAAATATATGGTCATCCGGCACCCATATGTCCTCCAAAGCTGGAAGCTCCCATTCCCCATACTTTGAGTTGTTTACTGGGATGAATAAAAGGCTTCAAAAAGATCGGGAGACATATGGCGACCCTGTTGAAGTTGCTAAACTGGTGTTGAAGGTAGCTGACAAGAAGAAAACTCCCACCCTCCGCTATACTGTTGGAAAGGGTGTAAGGCTCTCTTTACTTGCCAAGCGGCTTTTGCCTTGGAGAGTATGGGAAAAGATTGTGTTAAGCCAAATCAGGAATAAAGACTAAATAGCAAGGTGACAACTCTCCAATCCCATTTAAATTACATATAGTACTGTACTGATGAAATAATGGAGGGTTTGTCATGCATTACTATCTACGCCCTTTCCACCGGCCTGTCTATTATCCGCGAAATGTTTATTTTCCAGTATATGCGCATTCACTGCCAAGAACATATTTCCGAGTTTACCCTGAAGTGGATCCAACCGTTTTTACTGAATCTGCAGAATCCATGCAGCAATTGATGAAAGAGGCCAGCATCATTTTACAAAAACTTTCTGATTCTAAAGAGTTCGCTTCTGAAGTAATGAAGGCTGCACAGCAAGGAAATAAAGAAAAGGTTTCCCAGCTTTTACTGTCTACAGGGGTGCATTCTGGAGTCAAGGTGGATTTTAATCCCGATGGAATTAATTTAAATATGACGTCGGAAATAGAAGGAAAAGATTGCTGCCATCTAACCATCAGTTTGAGATGGGGATGACAAAAAGGATTACAGGGTGGCCTGTAATCCTTTTTGTTGTTATTGATTATTCAGTTGCGGCATCTGTACCTTCAAGCTGCTCTAGGAATGCTCTAGCGCCTTTTGCTTCAAGCGTTACTTCCCTAAAGTCGATGTGATGTTTTTTCTTAGAAACACCTTCCATGTTACCTAACAAGAACTTAAGGCCAAGTTGCGCATCTTCTGGCTGTTCCCACTCGAATTGATAGTTTTGTGGTTTTGGACCGATCTTCACTATATTCTCAAAAAACCTGTGATAGTATGGTGATCCATTATCCACTACCAGCTCAATATTTCTAGGATGATTTGATCTAGTTTCTACTTGGAGTTCATATGTTCTGCCACCTGAAAGCTCAAGATTCTCTTGGAAAAACATGATATCCCAAGGGTTTGCACCAAGGTTATCTATAGTAACAGTGGCATGTTCATCCTTCGCTTTCACGCTCGCTTTGGATGAATTGTCATCATGATCTCCTTGCACATGCAGATTCCAGTTTTCAATACTATTTGTAAGATCTCCATTTTTAAGGGGGAACAACTTCTCTCTTTCCCCAGCAACTTCCACTTTTACATTATCGATGACTACCTGGTGCTCTTCATCTGGAATTTCGTTACCTGCTACGTTTCCGAGCAGATATTTTAGACCAAGCTGCTTATCCTCATTAAGCTCTACCTCAAAAGTGTGGGTAGTTGGCTCTGGCGTAAGAGAAATCACCTCTGACAAAGAGCGGCTATACGAACTGTCCTCTAATACCACTTCCACATTTCGTTCCAAGCTGGAAGAAGCATCAAAGGAAACAAGATACGTGTTTCCACCCTTCATCTGCAGGCCTTCTTGCATGAAAATGACATCCCATGGATTCCATCCTACATTTTTAATCGTTGTTACCGCTTTTCCATCTTCCACCTCAAAGCTAGCATCAGAAGGTCCATCATAAACTCCTTGGACATGGTTATTCCAATGTACAAGGCCAAAATTGAACTTCCCGTTTTTTAGTGGGAAAATATCTTCAAAAGTTAATGCATCTTGACGCAGTTTCTTCGCAAACATAGATACATTATCCAATGTTATGGATCCTGCATTTCCACCTAATAGAAATACTAGTTTGGCTTCTGAGTCATCTGCATTTTCCGGTTGAAACGTAAACGTTTTGTTCTCTCCCGTTGTAGAAAGGGCAATCGTCTCCCAGCCGGAATAATTAACACTGCCATCTTTACTTACAACAGCAACCTGAATGTCTTTCTCTTCAACAGCACTAGCATCAAAGGAAAGGGTATACTCATTGTTACTCTTTATGGAAATACCTTTTTGAACAAGTTGAACGGAATCTGTTGCTCCATTTTCTTGTACTTCCACCTTCAATGCTCTTGTATCTTCTTCAACAAAAGCTTGTGCATTTGCTCCGTCTGTTATAAAATCCCAATATGTCATCCGATCCATTCGACCCTGGTCAAAGGTCCCATTATAAATATGGTTACCATTACGTAGCGGTGGCTTCGCTGCGTCTTCGTTGTATGGATCGATGGCATCTATTTCTTCCACTTTCACATTTCCAATCCAAACAGAACTATTATTCAATCCCATATTAAATTCCAAACGGGCTTTGGCATCTGACTCCGCTTGCATTTGGTACGTATATTCATAGCTTTGTAGTTCAGGAGTTAAGGCTACCTCATAATTTGGTGAATAGAGGGACCAGCCACGTTCTGCTCCACCGCTTACTTTTAAATTCATATTCCTGTCAGAAGCAGCTTTCGCATCAAAGCTAATTTTGTACGTTCTACCTACTCCTGCTGGTATATTTTGGATCAACTGAATGGAATGCGGCTGTGAACCGGCTTGACTTATATCAACCTTTGCCAACCCCTCTTCCGCTGAAGCGCTTCCATTTCCTCCAAAATCATATAAATGAACAAAGTTCCATCCTTCTTCATCGAAAGCTTCTGTTCCGTCCTTGATTTCGGTAAATCCATTTTCAAAAGTAGTATCATAGATATAGTTACCATTCACAGGTTCTTTTGTTCCTTCCGGTAACTCCTCTTTTTCAAAAACAGGCTCTACAGGTTCACGGTACTGATCTTCGGGCAGTTCATACACTTTTACATAATCCACTTCCATCTGTCCCGGAAACTCGGTGGAATCATCTGGACCTCCACCATACCAGCCTCCAATAGCCAGGTTAAGAATTAAATAAAACTCCTGGTCAAAAGGTGCAGGATAGGCGTATTTTGTGCCATTTTCTGTATTAAAGCTTGTCCAGTTATTCAGCGTTTGAAAAAGTTCTCCATTTACATACCATCTAATTTCTCCAGGTTCCCACTCTACGGAGTAGACATTGTAATCTGTGATGTCCGAACCTTCACCAAAATGATAATCATCTGCGGTATACGTATTGTTTGGCCACTGGCTGCCATAATGAATGGCTCCGCCTACTTTATTCAAGTCGCCTCCAGCTGCCTCCATAATGTCAATCTCACCAGATGCAGCCCAGCCGCCGTACTTGTCTTCTTCTGGCATCATCCAGAAAGCAGGCCAATATCCTTGTCCGGCTGGTAGTTTGATTTTCGCTTCAAACTTTCCATACTTTTGATTGAATTTCCCCTTTGTATGAATTTTTCCGGAAGTGTAGTTGTATGTTCCATGCTCATCCGAAGCCGCTTCTTTTTTCCCAGTAAGGACAAGCTTTCCATCCTCAATTGTCACATTATCTTCCTTATAATACTGAAGCTCTTCATTTCCCCAGCCAGGAACATAGCTGCCATCTGGCTGAACAAAGCCATTTCCAGTATCATAGGACCATTTGGAAGAATCCAAATCGGTACCTTCAAAATTATCTTCCCAAACTAACTGCCAATCTTTTTCTCCATCTGCCATTGTTTGATCTCCCTCTCCTTTCCCTACAGCATCATTGGAATAGACGTGAGAGTACCCCGTTGTCAGTAAGCATGCTGCCAACATGACCGTGAATCCTTTTTTTAACACATTTCTTCCTCCTCATCCTTTTGTTATTTTCTTCCTTAGAGTTAGCCCATCACCTCCTCAAAGTAATTAATTGAATACAACGGTCGTAATAGATCTTGCAGGAATAGCTAAGTCCATTCCTTCCCCTTCAAGCTCTATCGACGTTTCTTTATTTGCTTCTGTTTCATTTAAAAGAACAACTGCAATACTCTCATCTTCATTTCTGAAAGCGACAAGTGAAACATCTGCAAGCTCTGTTTCATGAGCGATTCTCTTCGCACCCGGTTTGATGAACTTACTAAAGTGTCCAATATAATAGTAAGAACTGTTAAAATGGACCTCGTCTTTTTCTGTATCCGCTATGATTGGCGCGTCGCAATAGTTACCTACATGGTTTGGTCCGCCTTGTATATCAAGCACAAGGTTCCAATCAATGAACCCTTCCAGCCAGTTGTTCATATCCCCGATGATGTTTCTTGCATAGCGTTCTCCCGTATGCCATGCACCAAGCTTTACTCCACCTTCAATGCAGCCTTCTGTGAACAATAAATGCTTGTCTGGAAAGGCCTCATGGACTTTGGAGAGATTCTCAAACTCCTCTGAAACATACCAGTGGTTTCCTGTTCCCCATACATATTTAGCTGCTTCCGGATCAGATAACACGATTGTCGCCCTCTCCACGATCACATCACGGTTGTGATCCCAAATGATGATTTTTTTATCGCCAAGACCGTTCTTTTCCATGATTGGACCTAAGAAATTTTTTACAAAATCTCGTTCTTCCTCTGCTGTATAAATGCAAGAATCCCACACCTGTGTCGCTTCCGGTTCGTTTTGTACCGAAATCCCCCAGATCGGAATTCCTTCTGCTTCCATTGCCTTGATATACTTCACATAATAATTGGCCCATGCTTCTCTGTACTTTTCTATTAGTTTGCCACCATGATTCATCTCACCGTTTGTTTTCATCCATGCAGGCGGACTCCAAGGTGATGCAAGAATTGTCAATGTTTCATTCGCTTCTGACTCTGCTGCTTTGATAAATGGAAGAACATATTTTTGCTCTCGTTCGATGTTGAAGGAGTCCAAGTTCACATCCCCATCTTCCACGTATGTATAGTTACCCAGCGCAAAATCACTGCTGTGGATTGCTGTGCGGCCAAGGTTATACCCAAGACCTGTTTTTTTATTAAAATAGGCGCTAATGATGGCATCTTTGTTTGCTTCTGACAGCTGTGACCAGTTAAAAGCAGCCGCTTCTGTAAAAGCTCCGCCAAAACCAAGCCATTCTTGATGTTGTTTTTCTGGAAAAAGCTTTAAAGAGACAACTTTGTCACTTTTACGTTTCCATTCGATGTTGTTTACTCGTTCCCACGGTCTTCCTGTCTCTTTCTTCGTTTGAAATACTGTTATATTTCGCATAAAATGACCTCCATTTTTTGAGTTCGTGCCGAAACGGTGCAAGTTGATGCCTAAATCGCATGAGTTCGTGCCGAAACGGGGCAAGTTGATGCCTAAATCGCATGAGTTCTGGATGTAGTATAAAAAGTGGACACACCTATTGGCGTCATGATTTAATCATAATCAACAATAAAAAGGACGTGTTAATCATGGCAAAATACAAATCCTACTCCCCAGAATTCAAGGAATTTGTAGTGAAACAAATTGAATTAGACGGACATAAAATAGTCGATGTGAGCCAAAACCTAGATATTCCTTATGATACCCTACAAAAATGGTTAAAGAAGTACCGGGATCAGAAGAAAGCAGAAGAAAAAAATGCTCAAAATCAACTACTAACAGCTACAGAATACAGAGAAATGTTTGAAGCAGAAAGAAAAAGTAAACTTGAATTAGAAGAAGAGTTAACGATCTTAAAAAAGGCCATGCACATCTTCACGCAAGAAAAGAAGTAAGGTTTGCGTTTATTCATTCCCATCGGGATGAACACACTGTAGTGATGATGTGCAGAGCCCTTGGTGTGACTACATCTGGATACTATTTGTATGTGAAACGGTTAGAACGAGAAGAAACGGAACGAGAACAGTGGAGAAGGCAACTTGATGACCGTATCCGTTTTCATTTTTATGACAATCTAGAGACGTATGGAAGTGTGAGAATACATCAAAAGTTAGTAGACTATGACGATTTTAATGTATCAGCTAGTACAGTAGCCAAGCGAATGAAGGTACTAGGACTGTATGCCACTCCGCCTAAGAGTTTCATTGCCACTACAGATTCTGATCACTCTAACCGAACGTTTAAAAACAACTTGAAACAAGCGTTTAACCCAGAGGCCCCAAATATGGTTTGGGTCACTGATATCACGTATATTTCTACCATGGAAGGTTTCATCTATTTCAATCCAATTCTAGACTTATTTGGACGAAAAGTTATTAGTTATTCAATGTGCGACCGAATGGATCGTAGTTTACCTCTTCGAGCGTTAAAGGAGGCAATAAAATTAAGGGAACCGAAAAAAGGTTGGATCCACCATTCAGATAGAGGGTCGCAGTACTGTTCCAAAGATTACATCGACGTCCTAGAAGATGCCAAAGCAAAGATCAGTATGAGTAGGAAAGCCACTCCATACGACAATGCTTGTGCGGAATCATTCTTTGCCTCCATGAAAAAAGAATACTTGAATAAATTTCGTTTCACCACAAAAGCAGAGGCTATGGCAGCTGTGCAATTTTATGTGGAGTTTTACAACAGAAAAAGAATCCATTCAACCCTAGAATACGCCACACCAAATGAGTACGAAATGGCGTATGAAATGGCACAACAAAAGGATGCCAATTTGGGTCGTAAAACCTCTGCATAAAGAAACAATGTGAACTTTATTGTTTGTTTATGTAGAGGCGTGCAAGCGTAGTGGAACACGGAGCGCGGAAGGAAAAAAGTACGCCAATTCAAGGCATATAAGTGTCCATTTTCTTGACAGAAGTCCAGTTCGTGCCGAAACGGACCAAGTTGATGCCAAAACGCCCCGAGTTCGTGCCAAAACCAATTTCCCTTTCAAAAAAACCACTCAATCCTGAGTGGCTCTTTTTGTAGATTTAATGATAAAAGATACCTAGTTAATCGCAGTGAAAGGCGCGCAGACGCCCGCGGGAGGGAGGGACAAGTGAGACCCCGCAACGGAGTGAGGAGGCTCCCGGACCGCCCGCAGGCAAGCGAAGCGCCTGGAACGGAGATTAACAGTTAAATGTAACTATATACTTCTTGAACTAATAATCTCCTGGTATCTCTTCGCACTATCTTTCAAGATTCTTTCTTGCGTTTCAAAATCCACATATACCATGCCGAATCGCTTGTCATAACCAAACGCCCATTCGAAGTTATCAAATAAAGACCACAAGAAGTACCCTGCGATATTCATGCCTTCTTCATTCAACTCAGCAACAGCTGTAATATGCTTCTCCACATAATCTTTACGCTCATGGTCATGTACACAACCGTCCACGACTACATCGTCATAAGCCGCACCATTTTCTGTGATGTAGATTGGTAGATCGGTATAGTTCTCACGAAGTCCTCTGATCAATTCCTTGAACTCCTGTGGGGAAATATCCCAACCCATTCCCGTTTTCGGATAATCAGAATATGCACCTTTGTTTAGCATCGGAGAACTTGGATCAAACTCGACCAGTGATCTTGCGTAATAGTTGATTCCAAAGAAATCACATGGAGTTGAAATCGATTCCAAGTCTCCTTCTTGAATGAAATCAAAGTTATGAATCAATTTGGAAAACAGGTTGATCATATCCATTGGATAAGAACCTTTGAAGATTGGATCAAGGAACCATCGGTTAGCATATCCATCAGAATTATTCCTTGCAATTTGGTCATTGATTGAATCTGTTGGAGCATAAGAAGGCGCTAGATTTAGTGTAATTCCGATTGGTGTAGAAGATCCGATTTTATCTTTTAACAATTTAACCGCTTCACCATGTGAAAGTAGAATATGGTGTGCTGCTTTTACGCCTTCTTCAAGGTTTGTATGTCCAGGAGCATGATGTCCAAGGTGGTAGCTCAAGAAGCTTGCACACCATGGTTCATTGTGTGTGATCCAAGAGTAAACTAAGTTATCTAACTCTTCATAACACTTCTCTGCAAACTCAAGGAACCATGAAACGGACTCGCGGTTAACCCATCCGCCTTGCTCATGAGCCCACATTGGAAGATCCCAGTGGTATAACGTAACCATTGGCTTGATGCCTGCATCGAGCAGCCCGTGAATTAACTTTTTATAAAAGTCCATTCCTTCTTGGTTATACACGCCTTGTTGTGGGAAAATTCTCGGCCAAGCGATAGATAGTCGGTAAGAATCCACACCAAGACTTTTGATAATATTGATATCTTCTTCATAACGGTGGTAATGGTCACACGCAACATCTCCTGTGTCTCCGTTCCACACTTTCCCTGGTGTTCTTGAAAAAGTATCCCAGATGGAAGGAGTTCGACCTCCTTCATCGTGTGCACCTTCTATTTGGTAGGAGGATGTTGCTGTTCCAAAAATGAAATCCTTTGAAAAATTTAACATGCCGTTCACCTCTTCTATTAATCTAGTTGCTTATTTTTACCTATTCTTTTACAGAACCTGCTGAAATACTGCTAATGATGTATTTGGATAGGAACAAGAAGATGATCATGATTGGTACAACAGATATCGCGATGCCTAAATACATAGAACCCAGATTTTCTGCTACCTTTGATCCTCTTAAGAACCCCATCATGACTGGTAACGTGTACTTTTCCGGACTGAAAAGCACTACCAATGGAACAATGTAGTTATTCCAAGATCCGATAAAGGTGAAGATACCCATTGTAGCTACTGCCGGCATCATGATAGGTAAGCCTATCGTATGGAAAATTCTTATTTCACTTGCTCCATCCATTCTTGCAGCTTCCAATAGAGTAGGATGCAGGGTGGAGACAAGAAATTGTCGTAGGAAGAAAACAACGAATGGACTTGCTATAGCCGGAATGATTAATGGGATATAACTGTCCAATGTACCTAATGTTTTGTTTAAGTCATAGAATCCGATTAGACCTAGTTGGCCAGGTACCATCATCAAAATTAAAACGGATACGAATAGAAAGTTTTTACCTTTGAAGTTATAGATTGCAAACCCATATGCCGTCAGAGCGGAAAAGTATGAGCTTAATACTGTTACACAAATTGCGATAAATACACTGTTTCCGAATCCTTGCCAAATATTAACGAAACTTATCAATCTTTCATAGTTTTCCATGATTGCGCTACCTGGTAAAAGGGTGAACCCTTTTTGCAGAATTTCCGAATTTGATCTCGTAGCGTTGATAATCATCATATAAAATGGGATAAAGCTAATAATCGCAAGCAATATTAAAAGCCCGTAGAGGATGCTCTTTACAAAAGTCCTTTTATTCACACTAACTCACTCCTAATCCATGCTTTTGCGGTACATAGCTTTAAATGTTGCAAACGAGAAGATTAACGTAATCAAGAATAATCCGTATGCGACCGCTGCGGCGTATCCATAGTTGTTAAATTTAAATGCCTGGTTGTACATATATAAAACCATTGTGTTTAAAGATCCTTGCGGTGCACCCATACCGTCTGTTAATAACATCGGCAATTCGAAAATCTGCAATCCGCCAATTAAAGAAGTGATCATGATATATAACATAATTGGTTTTAACAATGGCAATGTAATATGGAACAATGTTTTCCAACGGTTCGCTCCATCAATAAGTGCCGCTTCATAGTAATCCTTTGAAATACCTGAAATACCTGCCATTAAAACGATAAATGTATGTCCAAACCACATCCAAGCTCCGATAAGAGCAACAGACCATTTCGCTGTAGTAGGATCGTTAAGCCAGTTGATTGGCTGAGATATGATTCCTAAATCCATTAATAAATGATTCAATGTTCCATGATGCCAACCTAGTAAAATACCAAACAATAAAGCTACAGATGCGATAGTTATTAAGTTTGGAAGATACAGTACTGCTCGGAAAAAGCCTAGTCCTTTCATTTTCATGCGAATATCTGAGAACAAAATGGCAAGCCCCAATGCTATAAGCATTTGAAAGAAGAAGTTTACTCCCCAAATGTACCAAGTGTTAAAGAATGCTTGTAAAAAGTAGCTGTCAGTAAGTAGTCTTGTATAGTTAGCCAATCCAATAACTTCAGGAACACCCATACCGGAATAGTTTGTGAAACTATAATAGAAGGTTAATAGTATTGGATAGATGCTAAATATCCCAAAGACGATGAAAAATGGTAGGATGAACAGATAGCCATAATGATCTTTTTTCTTCAAATCAATCGCCTTCTTTCTTATAACTCTGTTAATAAAAGAGATGATGTGTTATATAAATAACCTAGCTGTGGATTGGAGCACATGGCGTAGACTCCGGCGGGAGATAGCGGTAGGTTGAGACCCCGCAACGAAGTGAGGAGGCTCAAGCACACGCCCCGTGGAAAGCGAAGCCAAGTGCGCAAATCCACAGCGGCAGTTAACAGAGCTTACTTTAAATGATGGGTGGGAGCTAAGTTTTCAGCTCCCACCACATCCTTTGTTGCATTATTCAGGTGTCTTAATATCCGGATATGCATTTTTCACTAAACGATAGAACTCTTCAATTGCCTCTTCTTTCGTCTTCGTTCCTTCTACATACTCCCCAACCATAGATCCAAAGAATCCGTCGATCTGTTGGTCATATCTTGTTACAGTACCTGGGTTGATGTTTGCAGCTTCTTCTAAGAAGAACGTATAGTTATTTTGTCCGCCTAAGAATGGCTCTTCGAATTCACCCTTGATTTTTTCTGTAACAGGTAAGTAGGAAAGCACATCTCCTGTTTCTGTTGCCCAATCAGTTAAGAACTCTTCATCATGAGTCATCATTTGAACGAACTTCCACGCTAGGTCTTTATTTTCAGAACCTTTATAGATTCCTAACCAAGTTCCGCCCCAGAAGTATGGGTTCGGACCGTTTGTTACTGCCCAGTCTCCAACAGTTTCTTCTGTATTTGTTTTTAGAACACTGTGAAGACCCCAAGTTGGTAGTGCATAAGCAAACACTTCTGTTTGATCAGAACTTTCCTCGTCTACTTCTTCCCAACCTGCATTGTAGTTGATTGGCTCATCCATTGCAGCAAACCACGCTGGAGACCATTCTGGTGCAAATGCAGTTAAATCTTTATCACGTAATTCTTTCGCATAGTCGAAGTAGTTAATTCTTCCTTCTGTAAGAACAAGCTCGTTATTTTCGTTTACCCATGGTTGTGGATCTTGACCTTGTGCAAACCAACGTACAGCTCCTTCATCAGGGAATAGACGATATCCAGCGGATTTCAATTCTTCTCCGACTTCAAACAAACCGTCCATTGAACTCATTCTTTCGCCGATCTCAGCAGGATCATCAGTACCTAACACTTCTTTAGCAATACTTCTTCTATAGAAGATACCGCCTGGTGTTGTTTGCCAAGATACAGCCTTAATTTTTCCTTCAGAGTCTTTCCCAAGGTCGAATACATATGGAACATAGTCATCTTCCCACTCTTGTACGTTGTATGGCTCTTGAGAAAGATCTTCCCAATAATCTTGCTCTACCCAGTCTTTAATGAATGCAAGTTCCCCAGTAAATACGTCAGGAGCTCCCTGGCCACTTTCTAATACCGGACGTAAGCGCGTTGGATAATCTTCAATTGGAATAATTGTCAGATCAACCGTTACACCATTTTCTTCTTTAAATACATTAATTGGTTCTTGTAGCTCGTCCGTAAAGGACCATACAGTTAAATCAGCTTTCTTTGAAGAAGAACTGTTGCTGCAGGCAGCCAAAAGGCTGAATGTCATTACAGCAGTAATAAGAATTAAAAGCTTCTTTTTCACAAAAATACCCCCCTGTTTTTGTTGTAAAGATTTACTAAAGCGCTTTCGATTTTGCGAATATAATACTAAAGCGCTTTCGTATTATGGATAAAAAGAAGACTTCTTTAGTCCCCTCTTCACTCATCAGTTTTAAGTGCCTTACACGATTCCCTTATGATAAGCTCTACTGGGATCGTTACGGCTTTGTTGAGCTTTGTTTTGTCATTGATCTGATCTAGTAACAGATCGGCTGCAGTGGAACCAAGTTGATCCATATTCTGTTTGACTGTGGTTAATGGCGGTGCTATATGTTGGGCAATATCAATATCATCATACCCGATGACTGAAATATCATCTGGTACAGATAATCCCTTTGCTTTAATTGCTCTAATTGCACCAAATGCCATATTATCTCCTGCAGCATATACTGCCGTTGGAGGATCATCTAGTGATAACAATTCTTGCATCGCTTGCTCTCCACTTTCCATGGAGAAGAATCCACCATTCACAATGTAAGATTTGGGAATATCTAAGTTATGCTTTTTAAGCGCTTTTATAAAACCTTTTAATCTTTCCGTACCTGCGTACGTTTCTTGATGTCCATAAATATGTGCAATCTTTCTGTGGCCAAGCGAATATAGGTGGTCAACAGCCAACACACTTCCATAGCTATTATCACTATATACAACACTTGACTTGGAGCTATGCATATCAATGATTACGGTAGGTAATGGAGACTCCATCAGTTTCTTCACTTCCGGATCATCGGATATGGAACAAACCACCACTACTCCGTCCACTCCTCTATGTCGGAAATGGTCCAGATAGCTTTTTTTCTCATTGATGATGTTTCTTGAAACAAAAAGCATGTCATAGCCAAACTGCTCTGCTCTTTGCTTAAAACTTTCAATCACGGCATTGAAAAAGGGATGTTTAATACCAACACCTAAGTTTTCCATGAAAACCACACCGATCGTCCAAGATTTTTTGGTCATCAAGGAGCGGGCATGGGAATTGGGGTAATACCCCATTTCATCTACAGCTTCTAGTATCTTCTTTTTGGTTTTCTCACTTACATCTGTATAATTGTTTAATACTTTAGATACAGTTGTAATGGAAAAGCCAGTCTTTTTCGCAATATCATAAATAGTTGTCATTGTTTTCCCTCTCTCGAACCGAAAGCGCTTTCGAAAGTAATTATAAAATAGAATGTAAACGCCGTCAATGACTTTTTACAAAGAAATTTCAGAAATATTGCAGAATGTTGCAGGTAAATATCCCCTTCTCCAAATTTCCTCCCAGACTTTAAACCTTTTCCCATCTATTTCGTTATAATTAGTGAAGAGTTAAGTTAAATAGAAAGTAGGATTCACCATGATCGAAATTCGCAATCTATCAAAAACATATAAACAACAAAAAGTTCTATCTTCCATTAACATGCGAATCTCTACAGGAATATTCGGTTTGTTAGGTCCTAACGGCGCAGGAAAGTCAACACTGATGCGAATCATGGCCACCTTAATGAAACCAACTGGTGGTGACATTCACATCGACTCGCTTTCCATCCTTTCACATCCCGAAAAAGTCCGGAGATTGATAGGATACCTGCCACAGCACTTCCATGTCTATCCACAAATGTCCCCAAAGGAAATATTGGATTTTGTTGGAGTGATGAAAGGCGTCACTAACAAGAAAGAACGCAGGGAGCAGATAGAACACTGGTTACACGAGGTGAACCTCACTTCCAAAGCCAATGAAAAGATTAAAAATTTTTCCCATGGAATGAAGCAACGTGTCGGCATTGCCCAAGCGTTTATGGGAAACCCGAAATTAGTTATTTTAGATGAGCCTACTGTAGGATTAGATCCAGAAGAGAAGCTGCGATTTAGAAATCTTTTATCCAAAGAAGGCCTTAACAAAAGTATCCTTCTCTCTACACACGTTGTCACAGATATTGAAAGCAGTTGCTATGAGATAGCGGTATTGAAGAAAGGCGAGCTTCTATTAGATGCTACGGTTGAAGAGTTGAAAGAGTTAGCTTGCGGCAAAGTGTGGGAAGGAACGGTTCCATCAGGTTATTTAGACAATATGGCAGAAGATACCATTCTATGTTCAGAACATCGAGGCAACACTGTTCATGCACGGGTCCTGGCAGATGAAAAGCCTTTTACCGGAGCAACGATGCTAGAGCCGAGTTTAGAGGATGGTTATCTCGCCTTGTTAGGAGGGCCTTCCTCATGAGATTTTTAAAACAATTGCAACTAGAGAACCGTTTTCTACTTAAGAATTGGTTCTTCCTTTTGGCTCCACTTGTGTATGGAGTTAGTATGAGCTTATGGATGTCCAATCAAACCCAAGACGCTGCAAGCATTATCGGTCAATATACATCCGGCTTCTTTAAAGCTAATAATGAGTTTCTTGCTATCGGCCATACCCTTTCCCTTGGAGTATTATTTTTAGCAAGTGTCCTTTCGATTCGGAGAGAAAAGCAGACAGTCTTATTAGATTGGACGAATTCCCTACCGAATTCCTTTTTATCCATTATTCTAGCAAAATTTCTATCCCTTTTTATTTATAGCAGTCTCTTTACTTTAGTTTATTTCATGATCTTTGTGTGGCAAGGTTCTTTCTTTGGCAAGAATATCTCTTATTTGCTAGAACATGGCTTGTCATTCTCTATTCAAAGCCAATTGTCTTACGTCGTCACTATTTCGTTAGGGATGGTATTAGCGGTTTTGATCACCAACCGGATTGTTTATATCATTGTATTTTGCGCATGGATGTTTGGCACTTTCTTTATGGAAGGATTTATTATTCAACGATATCAATTGTATTTTTTAAAGACGTTTCATCTAAACCAGTTTTTCATGGACGTCTCTCATTCTGAAGATTGGGGATATCGTATTTCTAGAAAAGAAACCTTGTATTCCCAGCTATTTGTGATGTTCTTCAGCCTTTTTCTATTGGCAATTACGATCATGAAGTCATCCACCAATCGAATCTCATCTTTTGAAAAAAGAAAATGGACTTTCTTTGGGATAGTAACCGCTCTTACGATTGCTTCGTTTTTTCCTTACAGCTATTTATGGGCAAACCGCTTAGAGCATTATAGCTATTTAAAAGCAGGAACGGTGAAGCAGTTTGATTCTGAGAATGAAACTCTCATGGATACAGTAGGAGATTTTTATAACGTTGATCGTTATTCCATTAAGTTGGAGCGGACCGAAAAAAATGCATTTCACGTTAAGGCAGAATTGATTATTCCTAATCTAAAAGAAGACACTCCATTAAATTTTAGTCTGTATCCCTCTTTTGAAGTGGAATCGGTATCTTGGAACGGGGTGAAAACTGACTTTAAAAAGGAGCATCACCTCATCACGATCCCCAATTTAGGTCAACAAGGATCAAATCGGTTGGAAGTAGAATATACCGGCAGCCTAAATGAATGGGGACATGTTTACGGAAGGGAAAGGAATTTCGCCTTTTTTATAAAGGAAGATATGTACATCCCCTCCTATATAGGTTGGTACCCTTTACCGGGGGATTATCCTATTTATACTATTACTGATATAGATATGGAGAATTATATTCATACGATCGGATTTAACCGGCATATGGAACTGCATCAAGAACTTCCCACTTCTGATTTTCAGGTGGAATTGACTAACTTTGATCAACACGTGTTCAGTACTGCCCATTCTAGTAAAAAAACTGCTGACGGGGTGCAAATTTTCACCAGCGAGAATGCTAAAGGTCTAACACTTTTATCAAATAAAGGACTTGTAGAAAACACGGGAAATCTCCCTTTTTCCGTTATTGCTCATAAGGAAAACAATGAGATACTTCAACAAAAGCTTGGCGATATGGCAGAAATAAAAGATTATTATCAAAGCTGGTTAGGTGAGGAATTTCAAACAGACATGAAGCTTGTCTATATCCCTTCACTTGACTATGTAGGGACAGAAACATATTACAGCAACCATTTTGACGAAGCCCTCTTCTTTGATGATAGTGTTCAAACTTACGTACAGATTGATGATGGTGAAGTTATTAATAACACGATGATTGATTTGAAAACCAGGTTAACCTCCTTTTGGCTGTTCGGCCACGAATCTCTAATGCATTATTACGAGATTTCGCAAGACTCCGCGATAGAGGGGCTTATAGAGACATACCTACTTGTTTTATATAAAGATTATTATGACTTCCAATGGAATGATTTCGAGCAATTCAATGGCACAAATTTCCATTATCTTTCCACTGTTTCTCATATTAACTGGATGAGCTCATCCGCTGATATGACTACCATAGAAAAATTTGATGAACTAATGAAATCATACAAGCTTCAATACAATAATCAGATTGTTTTGATGGTCGCAAAGGAATGGGAGAAGGGGAATGAAGAAAAAATCAAAAAAATACTTAAAGAAATTTATCTAGATATAAAGACCAATAATAAAGATTCCTTCACCTATGAAGAGTGGATGACCTATTGGAATCGTACGTTTGAAAGCGGGGGAATGCGGTGATAAGCGATGAAAGGCTCCTTGAACAGATGGCTGAGGGTGACCAGGCGGCATTCGAAGCATTTGTTCACAGGTATCATGTACCGATACATCAATATACAGAAAGACTGTTGAAGGATTCAAAAAAAGCAGAGGATGTTGTTCAAGAAACATTCATCCGCCTACTAAAACAATTAAAGTCAAAACAAATACCAACATATCCGAAGGCCTGGCTCTACCGAGTCGCATCTAACATTTGCAAGGACTACTGGAGAAGTGCTCAATATCGTTCAGAAGATACGGCAAAAGAAGAAATGCCGGTCACGGTGGATCAACAAGCTTCTGTCATTGAAATTTACGAACGACAGGAAACCAGAAAAGAAATGTTAGCTTCCTTAAAAAATTTGTCAGAGTCACAACAACAAATCGTTACATTAAGATTTTATCAGGATATGAAATTAAAGGAAATTGCAGACATTCTAGATCTACCTTTAGGAACAGTTAAATCCAATTTGTTTCATGCTTTAAAGAAACTTAAAGGGGTATTATCAAAAGAAGTGGAAAAGGAGGCGGCGAATAATGAAGGAACAACACAATCAAGACCAAGAGCTGTATCAACTAGAAGATGAAATGAAAGATATGTTTTCTTCCTATGTTGTTAAATCGCCATCCAGTCAGGATACAAAAGCACTTCTGGCAGCCTTGCAACCTACATTCAATGAAATTGCCAGTTCGCCTGAAGAAGAATTTAGACAAGAATCTATTCAACCACCAAGCTTTCTTTCTCAGTTAAAAGCACAAATCTCATTTTATCAGTGGCACTTTTGGGTAACCAGTACGCTCATTTTTGTCATGCTGACGTTATTTTCATCCAATGTTTATGTAACAGAAGCAACACAGTTTTATCAGTTTGCCATTCCTTTATCGATGTTAGTAGGTGTATTCTATACGTACCAAACATGGAATAAACAAATGCGTATAATTGAGAGCATTACACCTTTTCCCCCTGCATTATTATTGTTAAGTCGGATGGTAATCATATTAGCTATGAATATTCTTATGGGGATTATAGGCTCCTTTTACCTGAGCTTTAAGGTTCAACACTTTGAGTTGCTTCCCTTTTTGTTAGATTGGATTGCGCCCGCCATGTTGATTTATGGAATGATCGCATATGTAATGATGCGAAAAGGAGTAAAATTCGGTCTTGGGTTTGGTATAGCAGCATGGATCGTTCTTATGGTTGCTGGCGCTATCTATCAGACACATGGCTATGCACTAATCCAGTTTTCACACAGCCAAGTCGCAGGTATACAGACTTTCTTGGTTACGCTAGGCCTGTTCCTTCTATTTTTAGCTTACAAAAAAAGCCTGAAACTGCAAACCATGTTTCGTTAATTGAGGCGATGATAAATGATAAGATTAAATAATCTTTACTGGAAATATAAACACTTTACCTTAGAAATCGATGAATTAACCCTTCAACCTGGAATAACGATTCTTGTAGGTAACAACGGGTCTGGAAAGTCTACCCTTCTGCATCTCCTGGCAACCGCAACTAGAGCGCCGCGGGGGACAATTTATTATCATGATGATACCATGGATACAGACCTTCCTTTAGTTAGAAGTAAAATTGGGTTTGTGCCGACAGGAGTGGAACTCTATCCTGATTTCACTCCTGTGAAATTATTGATGTATATGGCACAACTTAAAGGTTTGGGCAAAGATTTTTCTATACGCCAAATCGAGGAACTGTTGCGTGTTTTTCATCTCGAAGATGTTAAAAAGGAAAAAATCAAAAAACTATCCCAAGGAATGCAACAACGACTGGCCCTTGCACAGGCTTTTCTAGGGAAACCTAGCTACATTTTTTTAGATGAACCTCTTAATTTTCTCGATATCCATGAGAGGAAAAGTTTATTAAATTATGTGGCAAAACTTGCCCCCCACTGTGTCATAATTGTAGCCACACATGAATTAAATGAATGGGGGCCTGTGTGCAATAGAGTCCTATGGATGTATCAAGGAAGAGTAATCTATTCTGGGAGCAAACTAATGTGGAAACAGCATCTCCCCTTAAAAGTTTGGACGGGTGAGCTACAGGATCACTTATACGAAAACTTTTCATCCCAGCACCTTATTGTTTATGCAGGACGAGTTAAAGATAAACTGTCCATCAGATGTGCAAGCAACATAAAACCTGTATTTGGTTTTGTAGAAGCACAACCAACCATGGAAGATGCTTTCTTTATTAGAAAATACACAAAAGAAGCTAAAGAAAGATAGCTTCTTTTTTTCTTTACATTCTGTTAAATGCCGCTGTTACACAAGTTTCACATATTCCCAATATCTTTGTAACAGTGTGGTATTGTATAATAATATTGGGGAAATATTTTCTTTGTGAAACCAGCCTTTTTAAAGGAGTATTAGAGAATGATAAATTTTTTCAAAAAACTTGATTGGTTACTGTTAACAGCTATCGTGTTGTTATGTATATACGGTTTAATTATGATTTACAGTGCCGGGATGTTGCTGGGCTATGAACTTCATGAGGACTACGCTTATTTCTTTGATCGCCAGAAAACTTGGCTTTATTTAGGAATACCCGTTTTTATAGCTGCTATCATCACTCCTTATAAGCTATACGACAGATTGACTCCTCTATTAGTCGCATTATCAATTCTCTCATTATTACTTGTATTAGTACCGTTTATCGGAAATGAAGTGAATGGCGCTAGAAGTTGGTTTCAATTAGGCAGTATCAGTGTGCAACCCGCTGAAATTGCAAAATTGGTCATGATCATCTATTTCGCAAGGGTCTATGCTAGAAAACAGCCTTACATCCATCAATTTGGAAAAGGAGTTGCCCCTCCTCTGGCTGTTCTTATATTGATATTATTTTTAATCATACTTCAGCCAGATGTTGGGACCGGCTCTATGATTACCATCGCCTGCGGAGCTATCCTTATTTGTTCAGGAGCTAGATGGAAGCATATTCTATTACTTGGCTCTGTTGCAGCTTTAGCGATTTTTATTCTTGCAAAGACTGCCAGCTACCGTTGGGCAAGGATTACATCGTTTGTTGATCCTTTCGGAGATGCCTCAGATACAGGCTTTCAGCTCGTAGAATCGTTCATTGCCATTGGAAATGGCGGACTTTTGGGAAGAGGATTGGCGCAAGGAGTACATAAACTTGGCTATCTGCCAGAAGCACACACAGATTTTATCCTTGCCGTTATTTCGGAGGAACTTGGGATTTTCGGGATTCTGACACTGTTCTTACTTTACGGAATTGTACTAGTAAGAGGCGTTAGAGTCGGGGTTTCCCTAAAAGATCCATTTGGCAAATTACTTGCTTTCGGAATCACTTTCCAAATCAGCAGTCAGGTGTTCATTAATGCTGGAGCAGTAAGTGGATTAGTTCCGATTACCGGTATCACACTTCCTTTCATCAGTTATGGAGGGTCTTCCCTGCTTATCACTATTTTTGCAGCAGGCATTCTAGTTCACCTATCGAAACATGCAACCATTGCGAGAGAAGCTAGAGAGGAGACAGAAACTACATGGGGACAGAAAGTAACAAGCTAGAGTATAGTCGGATCGATTATACTTTGTTATTTCTGCTGTTTTTACTATTTATTATCAGTTTAGTAGCTGTTTATAGTGCATCGGGTCAGTACTTCGTCAATGACCCGTATTATTTCGTGAAACGGCAGATTATTTGGTACATAATCGGGGTAGGAATTATGTTTTCCATCATGTTCTTTGACTACGAACTATTGGAAAACCTAGCCTTACCCTTTTATTTTTTAGGTCTTAGTCTTTTAGTTGCCGTTCATTTATTTGGGACTGTAAGAAATGGATCACAACGTTGGATCAACCTCGGGGGTTTTATGTTACAACCTTCAGAGTTCATGAAGATATTCCTGCTAATTGTGCTTGCAGGAGTCATCTACAAATGGGCCAAAGAGAAACATGAATTGGATACGAAGACCCCTATCAGTGTCGTAGTGAAAATTATGATTTATTCTCTTCCACCTTTTGGTTTGATTCTTCTACAGCCTGACTTAGGAACAGCCCTAGTAATTGGAGCGATCATGGTAACCATGATATTCATAAGCGGGACTTCTTGGAGAATTCTTACGTTACTGGCAGGAACCATCATCGCTGGGTTGGCGACACTGGTTTATTTGCATAACAATCATATTGAATTATTTTCAAAGTTTATCAAACCTCACCAGCTTGAACGGATTTACGGTTGGCTGAGTCGGGAGGAATATGCCTCCTCCTATGGTTTTCAGCTAACGGAAGCTTTGAAAGGAATAGGTTCCGGCCAAGTGTCCGGACGAGGTTTATTAGAGGGCGTTCAGTCACAGAGTGGCCGGATACCAGAGGTTCAGACAGACTTCATATTCGCCCTTATTGGAGAGGAATTCGGGTTTATTGGAGCAACTCTTGTAATTTCTATTTATTTCATCATGAGCTACCGTTTGATTATCATCGCCATAAGCTGTGATAACCCTTATGGCACCTACTTGGTGACAGGGGTCATCGGCCTGCTGGCATTTCAAATTTTCCAAAACATTGCCATGACCATCGGATTAATGCCAATTACCGGCCTTGCCCTACCGTTTATGAGTTACGGCGGAAGTGCCTTGTTAACAAATATGATAGCCATGGGAATAGTCATGAGTGTCAAATACAGAACAAAAAGGTTTATGTTTAACTAATAAAAAACATCTCATCTTTCATTAGATGAGGTGTTTTTACATTTCCCTGACCCATTGAACAAGCTTTAAAGATAAATGCGTTGCATCCTCTGAACTATTAAATGCAGACTGAAACTCCATCTCCAGCCTCCTCGTCAAACTCGTATTATTTTCCTCATAAGGAATAATAGTGGACCATTTAATAGAGGGAATAGCGACCAATGTCTGCTCCTCTTTTTTATTCTCATGTATATACACACTAACAGTATCCATTTCTAAGTTTGCTTTTCTTATCTTCATAGGTAAACCTCCTCCTAATCTTATAGTTCATATTCTAACGAGACTTACATAAATAATCAATTAACCGCTTCATTTGTTAACTTGAAAAAGAATGATGTTGACAACTATTAAACTTTTAGATTATTATTTTATTGTCAACTACATACAACAAAGGGGTTTACATTATGAAACGTTCACTTTCAACATTGGATATTACCTATGCTGCCATGTTTGTTGCCTTGATGGCAATTGGCGCCAACATCGTATCTTGGATGCCATTTCTTCAAGTTGGTGGTGTTCCACTATCCATGCAGCCATTTTTCTGTGTTTTAGCTGGAATTTTATTAGGCTCAAGACTTGGAGCCCTTTCCATGATCGTGTATCTACTAGTAGGTATTGCAGGCGCACCGGTTTTTGCTCAGTTTAGTTCAGGGTTTGCAACAATTATTGGTCCGACCGGAGGATTTCTATTATCCTATGTGGTTGCCGCTTTTGCAGCTGGACTGATTGTAGAAAAGAAAGCTCAGCCGAAGCTTGGCACATTTATGTTTGCCTCTTTCATTGGCATCATTCTTATCTATTTCATCGGAACCAATTATATGTTTGTAATTCTTAACTATGTTTTAGAAATAAGCACACCTTATATTGCGGCATGGACAACAATGGCTCTTTTCGCTTTAAAAGACGTTGTGTTTACAATTCTTTGCGCATTGCTTGCTGCTAGATTATACTTTGTCGTAAACAAAACAACCAAAGCACCTTACACACGTAAAGTCGCTTAATAAGACAAACCGGGCAAAGCCGCCCGGTTTTATTTATAGTAAAAACTTTAGTGATTAGTTATTCTCCGCTGTTACTTTCCGCAAATAGCTTCGCTTTCCGCGGGACGGCGCTTGAGCCTCCTCACTTCGTTGCGGGGTCTCAACCTACCGTTACTCCCCCGCTGGAGTCTTCGCTATTTGCTCCAATCCACAGCTAGAAATTACGTTGAAATTTTCTGTTTTCAGACAACTTGAAAAGGTGATTTTTCATTACCTTAGTTAATTGAAGTAACCCAGTTGATTGCAGTGAAAGGCGCGCAGACGCCCGCGGGAGGAAGGGACAGGTGAGACCCCGGAAGGCGCAGCCTGAGGAGGCTCACGGACCGCCCGCAGGCAAGCGAAGCGCCTGGAACGGAAATCAACCGTACTATATACTTTCTTATTCTTTGACAAAAAGCCAGGCTGCAAAACGCGCAGCCTGGCTTTTTTGTGTGGTTTATAAGATTACCGCAGCAATACAGCCGAAAATAATTAGTGGGATATTGTAGTGTAGGAAAGTAGGTACACATGTATCCCAAATGTGATTATGCTGACCATCTGCATTCAAACCTGAAGTCGGTCCAAGCGTACTGTCAGAAGCAGGTGACCCAGCATCCCCTAGAGCAGCCGCCGTACCAACAATAGCGATGGTCGCCATCGCACTGAACCCAAGCTCCGCACATAACGGTACAAATATCGCCGCAATAATAGGAATGGTGGAAAAAGAAGACCCGATTCCCATTGTGATGAGTAGTCCGACTATCAACATGGCGAATGCTGCAAGCAACTGATTAGATCCAATCCACTCTGCAGAAGAAGCAACCAATGTTTCAATATGACCAGTCTCTCTTAAGACGCTAGCAAACCCAGACGCTGCAATCATAACAAATCCGATAAATGCCATCATACGCATACCTGAAGTAAGGATAACATCAGTTTCATTGGATTTCATTACTCCGCCTGCATACAGGATGATAATACCTACAAGTGAACCATAAATCATTCCTTGTACATTCAACACCTCGCTTAGGTAGACTTGCGTGGCAAGCGAGATAACCACAGCCACTAGAGCAATGATGATAGATTTCTTTGTATATGTCTCTGTTTCTTGGTCTCCTATAGTTTTTTGTTCGTACGTTCTCGGCATTCTATAGCTGAAGAAAACCGCAATTAGTAGTCCCACTATCATTCCAGAAACCGGAATTACCATTGCAGTTGGGATAGAGGATAAGCTGATATCCAAACCGCTTTCTTTCATATTCGTTCTTAAAATGTCATGAAAAATCCCACCAAATCCTACAGGTAACAGAATGTATGGCGCCGTTAGACCGAATGTGATGATGGTCGCTGTCAGCCTTCTGTCAATATTCAGTTCATTAAGTATCTTAAGTAATGGCGGAATTAAGATCGGAATGAACGCAATGTGAACAGGAACCACATTTTGTGACATGATTGAAACTGTTAAAAGGATAAGTAAAATAAGTACTTTGGACAATGCTTTTTTGCGTGTATCTTCTTTTGTTCCAACTAGCTTAATAGCACTTTCTACAAGTGCATCGGGAAGTCCTGTTTTGGAAAGTGCCACTGCAAAAGCACCCAAGAGGGCATAACTTAAGGCGACCGCCGCATTTCCTCCCAGACCTTCTGTAAAAGTATTGATCGTGGTTTCAACGCCTAAACCTCCAACCATTCCACCGATAAAAGCACCTGAAACCAGCGCAAGTACAACATTTATTCTAAGTAAACTTAAGGTAAGCATAACCAGTACGGCTATGAGAACTGCATTCATAATAAAGACTTCCTTTCTTTCTGTATATCATGTTGTTTTACTTTAGTTAATTAAATCATTAGAGAATTAGAGTAAAAAAGCATAAAGATAAATTAACATAGATTTAGAACGACTGTCAACGGAAAAGTAAGGAAGAAGTTGCTTGGTTATGCTCCGCTGTTGATTTCCGCAAATGGCTTCGCTTTCCTAGGGGCTGACGAGAGCCTCCTCGGCAAGCCTGCGGGGTCTCCACCTAGCGCTATCTCCCTCAGGAGTCTTCGCCTTTTGCTCCAATCAACAGCTAGAGATTACGAGAACGAAACGTTAGTGCTTATTCAGTTAACTCAGGTAAAATACCTCTTCATAAACCCTTAGGTATATGATGTCATCATGTTGATTGCAGTGGAAGGCGCGCAGACGCCCGCGGGAGGAAGGGACAGGTGAGACCCCGCAACGGAGGAGGCCACTGAAAAACTATAATTATTTTTGAATGAAAAACATTCAGAAATGAGATTCACAAAAAAAGGGGCAACTTTTTCTCCGAAAAGGATAAAAAGTTGCCCTATAAACGTTGTACTTTACTATTTTTCATTTATTAGTTTTAGTATTCTCTTTAGGTTGACAGCGAATATCGCTGTGGCACCTTGTACCTCCATACCTAATAGACCCGCGGAGGAGGCTGTATCATACCCGTGTCTATGCTTTAGTTCACTGTTTTTCGCTTCAATCTTATATCTGGATTTCGCCTTTTCTTTAAAACCTTCGGTATTTTGAAATTCCTCCTGCTCTTTATGTTCTGTTGATTTTATAGTAATAGAGTATGTTCTACTTTTTGCACCTTCTGTATAACAACCTTCTTTGAAAGGACAGACCTTACACTTTTCGATATCAAAGTAATAGGTTTCACGTCGGTTTTTCGCCACATTTTTCTTGCCTTGTCGTCTTAACTTAAATGCCAGGTGTCCCGCCCTACATACATACATGCCTGCATCCTTATTAAACTCAAATTCATCCTCTTTTGTACGAGTCCCTTGAATAACAGGATTTAATTTAGAGATGAGTGCTATATTATTCTCTTTTGTGTAGGAGATATTATTTTTTTCTGAGTAAGCGGTATCTCCAATGGCTGTATCAACTTCCATCCCAGCTTTTACGGTTTTCTCAATTAATTCAGGAAGGTATTTCCCATCACTTTTTTCACCTGTTGTAATAACTGCAGCTGTAATAATACGTTCTTCACTTATTGCGATATGAGTTTTAAATCCGAAAAAAGAGGAGTCAGCAGTTTTATGTCCCTTGCGAGCATCTGGATCATTGGAATAACTTATTTGTTCTGTGTAATCTTCCACAACTTCTTTCAGTATATTTAACTTCTCCCTAACTGCTGGTATAGAAGCAACTTGCGGGATTTCATCTACCGTATCAATCACTTTACGGCAATAAGCTAATTCCTCTTCGACATCATTAGATGTCGTCTTCTGTGGTAACTTTGATTTTAACGATTCGTCTATCTGGTAAATAGCTCTTCTCACATTTTTTGATTTTTCTTGTAGAAATTCAGTCGCGGACTTTTGATTGTATCGAGCTTTTGAATGGGTGGCATCTATTATTATGGTATTGGTTTTTATGATTCCTTTTTCTAATGCAATCTCAACTGTCTTCTCTATAAGCATATCTAATAATCCCACGTCTTTAAGACGGAGCTTTCGAAATTTCGTTAATGAACTTGAATCAATGACACGATCTTCTGGAGCCATCTCGAGAAAATACTTAAATGACATATCGTATTGGGATCGATCAACAACATCAACATCTGACAAATCATAAATAGATTTTAACAACAAGTATTTGAACATACGAATAGGCGGGATAGCGTTACGACCATTATCCAAACAGTATTTTGTTTTTAGTTCATCAAGAATAAAAGAGAAATCTACTAGTTCATTTATTTGACGAAGCATATTATTTTTGGGGACTACGATATCATATATCGCTGAGAATGGGCTAAGGTTAAAGGACTCTTGATTAGAAATCATTTGGATACCACCTAAAACTTTTTATAAAAATATTATAAAACAAAAAAGCAGAAGAAAGTTGTAATTTAAACATTCTTCTGCTTAATTAAGTACGAATTGTACATTCAATTTTTATCTTTTGAATGGAGCAAATGGCGTAGACTCCAGCGGGGGAAGAAGCGACATTGTTGAGACCCCGCAACGAAGTGAGAAGGCTCAAGGTCGCCCCGCGGAAAGCGAAGCCATTTGCGGAAATCAAAAGCGGTGTCTTAACAATATCTAAAATTAAGAACTTTTTCAGTGGCCTCCAACGGAGTGAGGAGGCTCACGGACCGCCCGCAGGCAAGCGAAGCGCCTGGAACGGAAATCAACTGGATTTTATACTTTTAATCCATAAAAAAATACGCATCCTAAAGTAGGATGCGCATTAAATATACTCTGTATAAACGATTAATTTTCTTCTGTTTGTCCAAAACGTTCTACTAATGTTACGAGGGTTCGAACCATCGCTCCGGTTCCACCGCTTGGTCCCAGATCATGAGCAGACTTGGAAGTGGCTGTACCAGCAATATCCAAGTGTACCCATGGTGTACCCTCTGCAAATTCTCCGATGAACGCTCCTGCAAAAATGGCGTGGCCGTCACGACCAGGCGAGTTGTTCAAATCGGCTACTTTGCTGCTGCGAACTCTTTCTTTCGCATGATCAAAAATCGGAAGGCGCCACATTTCTTCTCCCGCTTCATGCGATGCTTCAAGTACTTGTTCAAACCATGCTTCGTCATTTGTCATCGCGCCTGTGGTGTGATGACCTAATGCAATAATGACTCCTCCTGTAAGAGTTGCCACGTCAACAAGATAGTTAGCTCCATGCTGTTTTGCATAGGTAACCGCATCCGCTAAAACAAGACGCCCTTCCGCATCTGTGTTTAATATCTCGATCGTTTTTCCGCTCATGGATGTAATCACATCATCCGGTTTAAAGGCTTCTCCGCTAATCATATTGTCTGTAGAAGCAATAACTGCAAGAACATTCTGCTCCGGCTTCAGCTCACCAATCGCTTCCATCGCTCCAAGCACAGTTGCCGCTCCACCCATATCTGTTTTCATGCCGACAATGCCGTCTTTCGGTTTGATGGAGTACCCCCCAGTATCAAACGTGATTCCTTTTCCAACTAAACCAATAACATCTGTCCACTCTTCTTTTCCTTGATACTTCAACACGATCATCTTCGGAGGTTCCACGGACCCTTTGTTAACAGCTAACAAAGCACCCATACCAAGCTTCTCCATCTCTTCTTTTTCAAGAATTTCAAGTTCAAAGCCATACTTTTCTGCTAGTCCTGCAGCATGGTTTGCTAGATCTGTGGCGGTCAGCATATTCCCTGGCAGGTTAACAAGAGTACGAGCAGTATTTGTACCTTTTGCAAACACAAACCCTACATGTGCACTTGCTCCCACTTCTTCTTTATCATAATCTGTCAGTAGAACAACCTGCTCCACGTTCACTTCAGGTTCATTTGATTTTTGCTTAAATCCATCGTACTTATAAGTGGATAAAGGAAGGGACTCACCTAAAGCATGAGCAGCGTCCAGCACATCCACATCCTCCGTTACAAAAGTATCCAGCGCTACTACAACACTGTTAAGCTTAGATTCTTGTAGAGTTTTACCCACTTTACCAAACACTTTGCGTAATTCAACGAAAGTAAGTTTCTCTTCACGGCCTGTCCCCACTACAAAGATTCTTTTGTAGGAAGTTTTGCCAAATGTATGTATTCTTGCTAACTTTCCTTTTTTTGCAGATATGTCTCCGTCTTTTAATAATTGCGTCAGATGTCCTTCCAATTGGGAGTCTAGTTCTCCCAACAATCCATCCAATTTGCTATGTTTCTCAGAAAGGCCTACTACCAACGCCTCCTGTTGATTTGGAAAATCAGCTTCATTATGTACGACAAACATATTCGAACACCTCCATATTATTGTAAGTTTATTATACCGAACTTAAGGAAATAAGGGTATAGTAATAGTAACAACTGTAGAGAAAGGGCGATACTATCAAATGGAGTTATTTTCTAATTTTCCTCTATGGGCTGCACTTGCAGCAATCGGATTTGCACAATTTGTAAAGGTTCCTATTCAATACATTGCTTCAAGAAGGATTGATTGGACCTTGATCACAAGTACAGGTGGTATGCCAAGCTCACACTCTGCTGCGGTTACGGCATTAGCTACAGGCGTGGCCTTTGAAACTGGCTTGGATTCTCCTATATTTGCCGTTGCTGCCGTCTTTGCCATCATCGTGATGTTTGATGCAACCGGGGTGAGAAGACACGCGGGCGAGCAAGCAATTGTGTTAAACAAACTAGTGGGTGATTTCAACCGTTTTGTGGAAGAGACCAAGAAATGGCCGAAAATGAATGAGCAAGAAAAAGTGAAAGATTTGAAAGAACTACTTGGCCATAAACCGATCGAAGTGTTTTTTGGGGCAATTACAGGGATTTTGCTGACCATCGTTTTGCATTACATTATACACGGCTTGTAAAGGAGGGGATGTGGATGAGACTGGTATCCATCTGTCCGAGCAATACGGAGTTGCTTCACTATCTTGGATTGACAAGCAAACTAGTGGGAGTGGACGATTTCTCCGATTGGCCAAAAGAAGTTCTAGACCTTCCAAAGCTTGGACCAGATTTGACTATCAATATGGACAAACTTGAAGCGTTAGAACCTGACTTGGTTTTAGCCAGCCTAAGTGTCCCTGGAATGGAGAAGAACATTGAAGAGTTGGAAAAGCGCTCCATTCCTCATGTTGTACTAAATCCGCAATCACTCGAGGATATCGCAGGTGACTTGTTGACGGTAGGAGAATATACAAATCTTTCATCCAAGGCAAATGAGGTTGCTTCCTCTATGATGGAAATAATCCATACTTACAGACAGTGCGCAACAACATGTGAAAATAAACCCTCTTTGTATTGGGAATGGTGGCCAAAACCCATTTTCACTCCCGGCAAGATCAATTGGCTGACGGAAATAAGTGATTTGGCAGGGGCAGTCAATATCTTTTCCGATAAAGAGGTGGCAAGTTACCAGACGGAATGGGCAGAAGTGGTGGAAAAGAACCCTGATGCTATTTGTATGATTTGGGTTGGGGTAAAGGAGTCAAAAATGAACCCTAAGCATGTGATGAAACGGGAAAACGCCGAGAACGTCCACGCTGTTCGAAACTCCGAAATACATGTATTAGAGGAGAGTCTCTATTGCAGGCCTTCTCCGAGGCTTATCTTAGGATTACAAAAACTTGCAGCCCTTCTCCACCCTTCTAGCTACCCTGCATACAAGGGAGAAGACCCTTTACTGAAATAACAAAAAGCCGTATCTTCAGAAAACATTCTGAAGGTACGGCTTTTATGCTATTGTCCGCTGCCTCTATATTGCTGACGGAACACCTGCATGCTTTCTTCTTCGTTTAATTGTATTAATTCTTCCTCGGTCAATGTGCCATCGCCTTTTTTGATTATGTAAACATCGATGGTCTGCTTGCCCCAATCATTAAACACTTCATCCACTGTATCGTAGTAGAGATCAATTTTATTTCCTTTAATCGCACCGCCGATATCAGCCACCACTCCATAACCATAACCAGGTATAAATAGAATTGTCCCTATTGGAAAGACATTGATATCTGCTGCAATCGTCGAGTATAGATCCCTTTTAACTTTAAGACCTGAGTATGTAATCCCATAGCTTGGATCTCCTGGATTTTTACCTGTTGATTCATAGCCTGCTGTATATCCCGTAGCGTGGACCGTATGTGTCTCGTACTGTTCCCAGTTTAGATCCTCTAGCGTCTTTGGCTTATCTATCGCCTCTTCTGCTGAAACTAAGGTAGGTGTCGCAGAAAGGAAGTTCAATTGTTTGATGTCTAGTCCAATTTTTTTAAAGAAGCCTTCTTTTTCTTCTTCTTGATTACCTTGTCCATTAGTGGCATATATTTTATTTTCTTTTAGCCAGTTGTGAATGGTTGATGCCTCAACACCTGATATGGATTGGAAGGTTACAGACAAAGCAAGTACAAATAATAACCCAATAACCGCCCTCCGACAAATTGTTTTCGCTAATTTCATGTGATTCACTCACACTCCTCTCACAAGATATTCCTTCCCTGTTTTTAAGAAAAGTATTCCTTTTTTGTGAGAAAAGCTAGTAATCACCTATTTTTACCAAAAATAAATACTAGATTAGTGGAGTGTTTAGAGGCATTAAGTATTTAAATAAAAACGGACTAAAAGCGCCCGTTCCTTCTTTTGCATAAAACATTAGTTAGTGGTTAGTAACCGCTGTTCCTTTCCGCAAATGGCTTCGCTTTCCTATGGGCGGTGCTTGAGCCTCCTCACAACGCTTCAGGGTCTCAAGCTACCGCTATCTCCCTCAGGAGTCTTCGCCTTTTACTCCAATCCACAGCTAGAAGTTACTTGAACGAAGGGTTACTTCATTTTCAGTTAACTCGGTTAGGTCCTTTCATAAACCCTTAGGTAAATGAAGTTATCTCGTTGATTGTAGTGGAAGGCGCGCAGACGCCCGCGGGAGGAAGGGACAGGTGAGACCCCACAGGCTGCAAGCCGAGGAGGCTCACGGACCGCCCGCAGGCAAGCGAAGTGCCTGTAACGGAAATCAACCGCATTAGATATTTTCATATTCAAAAAATAAGAACCGGCTGAAAGTGCCGATTCTTAAGGTGATGTTAAAACATTTGATATCCATTTTTTCGAAGCATTTTAATAACGATACCAGAAGTTATTGCTCCAGCTAAACCACTCACCAAAATAGTGATATCTGCAACCTGCAAGGAAGCAACCTCTGAGCCGAGTTTTGAAAAAGCACTGGCAGGCTCCCTGAAATAATCGATCAATCTCATATCATCCTGAGCGATGATCCAAACACATACGATTGGATAAATGATGGCCATTATCCAAGACATGCGCAATAACATATTTAAAAGGAATCCAATTCCAAAGAAAAGCACAAAAAATAAGACGACAGATATAAGTAAAATTGGTATATTCAATACCAAGCACCTCCATTACACATCTTTCCTTAGTGTACTGAAAGCGTTGATACGAGTCAATTATTTTTGGCAATCAAACAAAAACACAATCGCAATTGTCCTAAATACGCCATAAATGGCCTATCGTAGAACTAGCGCGATTGTGTGGAAAACACCTTAAGCCTTAAGCTATTTATTTTCTTCCGCTTCCTCCACAGCAGGAACAAGTTTCTGATCCGCCTAGCAGTAGTTGAAAATACCCTTTACCTGAGCAATACGGGCAATCCTTCTTCTCTGTTTGCAGTTGATTTTTCATTCCCTATCCCTCCAGATGATTTTTCTAAAAACAGAATTTAATTTAATTTTCTGATAATATACCATCTCTTTAAGGAAAAAGGAAAGGGACAAAAACGACCGAAAAATACGATGTAAGCGAATACATCTTATCCAATCTTTCTGTTTCTTACTTTATCTTAAATTTACAGAATTATTAGAAAAATAACTTGTACGCACTATAGTTGAAAACGTGTCCGGGATTCATGGCATTCGTTTCTTTTAACATAGAAAGGTTTGTAAGCTTGGAGCAATAGTGTATAAGTAACGAAGAATCTGGATCACTCTCCAATTCCTCAAGCGATTTAAACGCTGCGTCAGATAGTTCGCTTTCTTGATAGACAACTTCGCTATTTAAGGGCGTACATAAAAACAGGAGCATATTATCGCTAATCGTTTCCTTAATCACTCCAGATCTGACTCCAACCAGACCTTCTACTTTTACGCTGATGCCTGTTTCCTCTAATATTTCTCGAGCAACCGCCTCATCTACGGTTTCGTTTGCTTCCACAAATCCTGCAGGAAAGGACCACTTTCCCTTCAGTCCTCCATAGCGTTTTTTCACGACAAGCCATTTTCCGTCATCCGCTACCACAATCCCAGCAACCGCGAGCCAGACATTCTCTCTTTTCCCCATCTTATCGTCCCCCTGTTTCTATCCAATACTGTAATGGTATCAGGAAAAAAGGCAAAAAGAAAAGCTGCACGTTATAAAAATGTGCAGCTCTCAAGATATAGCTTATAATACGTTGAATTTACCTTTTTTCATTACTAGTCCAGCTCCACCAATCATGTAAAGAGCACGGTTATCAACCATTTTCTTCATGAAGGAAGCTTTGGAACCCCAGATTTTGCGACCAAATACTACACCGATTGCATCGTCTTCGCCTAAAGAACAAACTGTTCCTTTTAGGTCTGGAGTGAAAGTTTGTAATTCGCCTTGGCCACGAACCAATACTGCCAAGTTTTTCGCACATACTTCCCCTTGCTGCATCGCGATTTGAGCAGTTGGAGGGTATGGGCGGTTGATTTCTTCGTTGATGATAAGAGAGCAATCCCCAACGATGAATACATCTTCATGTCCAGGAGCGCGCAAGTAAGGATCTACTTTCACACGGCCACGCATGTTTTCGAAACCGGAATCTTCCACCAAGTGGTTTCCACGTACACCAGCAGCCCAAACAACTGTACCAGCTTTGATTTCTTCCACTTCTTCGTCTTTAGCAACGATGATTCCTTCTTCAGTAGCTTCTTTGATCGCTGTGCCAATTTTGAACTCAACGCCTTTACGCTCAAGCGTGTTTACAGCGTATTCTACTAGTTCTGGATCAAATCCAGGAAGTACAGTCGGTGCTGCTTCTACACACACGATGCGTACTTTTTCTTTAGGAATATCAAACTCTTGGCAAAGTTCAGGAACACGGTTAACTAATTCTCCAAGGAACTCGATACCAGTGAATCCAGCTCCACCAACTACGATTGTTAAACGATCGTCGCGACGGTGTGCTTCTGTGTTGTAAGTAGCAAATTGATATTCGATATGCTCACGGATTTTACGAGCAACATTTAAGTTTGCGATCGTGAACGCATGCTCTTTTAACCCTTTGATTCCAAAAGTCTCTGCTTCATAACCAAGACCAACAACAAGGTAGTCATACGCAATTTCTCCGCCTTTAGTCAATGCAACAGTTTTCGCTTCACGGTTGATGCCTGTTACTGTATCGTGTAAGAAATGAATCTTGCTGCGATCAATAACATCAGAAATTTTGTAACGAGTGCGATCAGCTGGCAATGTTCCTGCTGATGCTTCGTGTAACCATGTTGACTCGTAATGGTAATCGTTTTTGTTTACCAACGTAATATCGGCTTCATTGACACCGATCATTTTTTGAAGACGAACAGCCGTTACAAGTCCACCGTAACCTGCACCTAGAATAACTATACTTGGCTTTTTCAAATGAATCACACCTTTTATATTGAAATTTTTTATAAAATAAATATGAAGACATGGAACAAATCCCACTGTACCTATTCTTACTATCCACTATTAAGATAAAATTTATTAGAAATAAATGATTGTGAAATACTTCACGAATATGGACGGCAAAAAAGTGCGAAATTTGTCACAAAGAAACTTAACCTACCTAACATCATATTCTTTTTCCGTCATTTTTTCAAGACAAAATCGTAGTTTAAAAAGCTTTAAAATATTCGGAAAAAACAAGTAATTTCGTACATAAATACCTGAATTTCTATCTATTTTCAGTATATGTTCCCCTTTTTCCTAGGTTGAAAACAGAAATTGTGAGAAAATTATGCTATGATAAAGAAAGAAAGTTAACAATTGTTTAGGGGGATAGATTAAGATGAGCGAAGAACAAAAAGTATTTGACATCACCATCATCGGTGGAGGGCCAACTGGCTTATTCACTGCTTTCTACGGAGGTATGAGGCAGGCTAGCGTCAAAATCATTGAAAGTCTTCCACAATTGGGTGGACAGTTATCCGCGTTATACCCCGAAAAGTACATATATGATATTGCCGGGTTCCCAAAAATCCGTGCACAAGAATTGATCAACAACCTAAAAGAACAGATGGCCAAGTTTGAGCCAACGGTTGCACTTGAGCAATCCGTACAAACCCTTGAAAAAATGGGAGACGGCACGTTCAAGATTGTGACAGATAAAGAAACACACTATTCCAAAGCAGTTATCATCACAGCCGGGAATGGAGCATTCCAACCACGCCGCCTTGAGCTTGAGAATGCTAAGGAATATGAGAACAAGAACATCCACTATTTTGTGGACGATATGAATAAATTTGCTGGCAAAAAAGTCGTTGTATTTGGCGGCGGGGATTCCGCTGTTGACTGGGCATTAATGCTTGAACCAATAGCTGAGAAAGTAACACTTGTTCACCGTCGTGATAAATTCCGTGCACACGAGCACAGTGTAGAAACATTAATGAATTCTAAAGTGGAAATTAATACGCCATACGTGCCGGCAGAACTGATCGGTGACGAGAATGCAATCAATCAGGTTGTCCTCGAAAAAGTGAAATCCGAAGACCGTGAAGTGTTGGATGTTGATGATGTAATTGTAAACTATGGATTTGTTTCCTCCCTTGGTCCTATCAAGGATTGGGGACTTGAAATCGAAAAGAATTCCATCGTGGTCAATTCCAAAATGGAAACGAACATCTCCGGAATTTATGCTGCCGGTGATATTTGCACCTACGAAGGAAAAGTGAAACTAATCGCTTGCGGCTTTGGCGAGGCACCAACTGCTGTAAACAACGCCAAATCCTATATCGATCCAAAAGCAAAAGTACAACCGCTTCATAGTACTAGTTTATTCTAAGCTGGCTATGAAGGTGCAGCCAACCCTTGTGGAAACTGGGGTTGGTTTTTTGTGTTTAGGAGACATTTACCCTGTAACCTTCCTCTATTACTCGCCGTCTAACTTATAATGCAAAGCCATTCGCTAAATTCTCCGCACAAAATGCAGTTATCGGAACCCTGGGAGTGGCACTAGTGATTGGCGCATGCTTCTTCTATCGCTGGAAAAGCACAAAATATTTGAGCATGGAAAAAGCACCTCTCTATGGGTAAAGGTGCTTTTCTTGTTTTATACGTCTACCAAAAGACAACAATCTTGCCATTATCGATGCTGATGAAATATCCTACATAATTCCCAAGGTCTACATTAACCTCTTCCCCAGTTTCCAGGACGTGTTGAATGCCCTCAACGATCCCGGTATACTCCGTCCAAGTGTCTGCGGAAAAATAGTCGATCAACACTTCTGCATGTGTAGGGTCTGCCACAGCTGCCCCTGTGCTCATGGAAAGTAAAATGCCTTCTGTCTCATGGTAGATCATAAATCCGTCTGATTCTGGAATGCCATACAGATTGGCGCCATGCTTTTCTGCGATGGCTATATGGCTTTTAAATTTTTCGTCATATATTTTGTGATAGGTATAGTCTCCTAAAGTGACTGTTTCAGGTTGCTCTTCCACGTCATTATTCTTGTGGTCAATTGTTTCAGGGGTAGAAGGTTCATCTCGTGGAGCTTCTGTTGGATTTTCTACCGGCTCAGTACTTACTTCTGTAACTTCTACTACTTCATTGGTATCTGCTTCATTGCTATCTATGGAAAATGTATTAGATGGTATCGCCATGCGTACATATTGATTGGAAGGTTTTTTTGAATGAAATTGATATGATTCACTTGCCTGTGTGTCAACTCCCTGACAGGAAGCTCCGATACTTGCAAACCCTAGTGCCGACAAAAGAATAATTGCCATGCTCTTTTTACCTTTCAATGCGACCACTCCTTCTCTTTCACCTAACTATATAGACGGTTTAGAGTGGCAGTTGGTTTCATAATTATGGAAAATAAACAAAATAAAAAACTCGGATAACCTGACAGGCTACCCAAGCTTTTGACTATTATTTAGCATTCTTCCGGCTTTCCAGCTTCCGTCGCTGTACGGAAGGATGAACCACAGCCGCAATTTGCAATTGCGTTCGGATTGTCGATGGTGAATCCGCCGCCCATCATGGATTGTTTGAAATCGATTTTTACATCTTGAAGAATTGGCTTGCTTTCGGCATCGATTAAGATCTTAATCCCATGCTGTTCCAATTCGATGTCCTTTTCGCCTTTTTCTTCTTCAAAACCCATACCGTAAGAAAGACCGCTACATCCTCCACCTTTCACGCCTACACGTAAAAAGACCGATTCATCGCCGTGTTCTTTCATCATATCTTTTATTTGAAAAGCTGCTGCTTCTGTAATTGTAATAACATCACTCATATGTTACACCTCCCAATGTATTTCCATTTCCATTAGCTTCATTATATCGTGAAATGGAAGTCTGCTCAAACTTACTGCTTTGATAGTATATGCAAAAGGAACAAGCCATTGTGATTAATAATAGAAAGATCCTGTACAGATTACTTCTGCTGGCCCGCGCATTTTAACGGAACCTTCCTTTGTCCATGTAATAAAGAGGTCTCCCCCTGCGAGGTGAACAACCGTTTCTTTGTCACGGGCCGTTTTGTTGTTCAGGACAGACGCCACTACTGCAGCACATGCCCCGGTACCGCATGCCTGGGTGATGCCAGATCCTCTCTCCCAAACACGGAAGTGCAGCTCATCTTCTTCGACAACCTCGACAAACTCTACATTTACGCCTTCAGGAAAACGAGGATCCTTTTCTACTACAGGCCCAAGGGTCGTTAAAGGTGCATCATTAATGTCATCCAGATAAAAAATGACATGTGGGTTCCCCATAGACACTGTGGTTATATCGTAAGTTTCTCCGTCCACTGTAAATGGTTCAGCAACTAAGGCTTCCTTTTCCTCAACAAGTATCGGGATTTCCTTTGTAGAGAGTCTTGGTTCACCCATGTCGACCGTTACAGAGGTGACCTTACCTTCTGACACTTCAACTTCCGCTTCCACTAGTCCGGAGAGTGTTTCAATTTTAAAAGTTTCTGTCTGAACGATTCCGTGCTCGTAAGCATATTTTGCTACACAGCGAAGACCATTCCCACAATTCTTCCCTTCAGATCCGTCGTTATTGAAGATTCGCATTTTCACTGGAGCTACCTCAGACGGGCAGATTAAAATCATCCCATCGGAACCTATGCCTGTATGGATGTTGGCAACCTTGACGGCAAGGTTTGATAGCTCTTCTTCTTTTAACTTTTCCTCAAATATATTTACATATATATAGTTGTTTCCGAGTCCGTGCATCTTGGTGAATTGAAAGGAGCGCATTTTTTACTATTCCTCCAAAAAAATAATTATTTCTTCAAGTATAAATACATAAAAGTCTGAACACAATAGAAATATCCCCCGTTTTATATGAAAAACCCATGTATCGCTTGCTTCTGCGGAAGCCCGATAACATGGGTTTTTCTGGTTTTGGATGCAGTGTTGTTGATGTGAGAACATGTTTGGGGGTTAGAGTGCTCTCGGAGGGCTTCATCTTGCTTATGAGGACATCTCTCGTTCGGAAATCTTCTCTATCAGGTCTTCATCCGGCTTATGAAGACACCTCTCCACCGAAATTCTTCTCTCACAGGTCTTCATCCGGCTTATGAGGACATCTCTCCACCGAAATTCTTCTCTATCAGGTCTTCATCCGGCTTATGAGGACATCTCTCCACCGGAAATCTTCTCCCACAGGTCTTCATCCGGCTTATGAGGACATCTCTACACCTGAAATCTTCTCTCACGGGTCTTCATCCGGCTTATGAGGACATCTCTCCACCGGAAATCTTCTCTCACAGGTCTTCATCCGGCTTATGATGACATCTCTCCACCGAAATTCTTCTCTCACAGGTCTTCATCCGGCTTATGAAGACACCTCTCCACCGAAATTCTTCTCTCACAGGTCTTCATCCGGCTTATGAGGACATCTCTCCACCTGAAATCTCCTCTATCAGGTCTTCATACAGCTTATGAGGACATCTCTCCACCGAAATTCTTCTCTCACGGGTCTTCATCCGCCTTATGAGGACATCTCTCCACCGAAAAACCGTTCTCTGAAGTCTTCATCCACTATTCTATACATAAAAAATCCACCCGCCAACTAACACCGGCGAGTGGATCTATCGTTTTAGAACAAGAACATACCTGCAATTGCAGCACTTAACAAGTTTGAAAGGGTACCGGCAATGATTGCGCGGAAACCTAAACGTGCGATATCAGGACGACGGCTTGGAGCTAAGTTTCCAAGTCCACCTAATAGGATTGCCAAGGAAGAAAGGTTAGCAAATCCACAAAGTGCGAATGCGATAACAGCAACGGATTTTTCACTGAACATATCAAGTTGTGCAGAGAAAGTAGAATATGCTACGAATTCATTTAAAACAAGCTTTTGACCAATCAAGTTACCTGCAGCAACGGCTTCACTCCAAGGAATACCGATGACAAACGCAAGTGGTGCGAATAGATAACCAAGAATGTAATCAAGTGAGAAGTTTTCAGCGCCGAACCAGCCACCGATTCCACCTAAGATTCCATTGATCAATGCAATCAATGCGATGAATGCTAATAGCATCGCACCAACGTTAAGAGCAAGTTTTAAACCGTCAGATGCACCGCGAGCAGCTGCATCAATTACGTTCGTTGCTTTATCTTCTTCCGATTCACCAATTTGAGCATTGGTATCTGTTTTTGGCTCTTCTGTTTCAGGAATAAGCATTTTTGCCATGATTAATCCACCAGGCGCTGCCATGAAACTTGCTGCCAATAGGTACTCAAGAGGAATTCCAAGTGCTGCATAACCGAACAATACAGAACCAGCAACAGATGCAAGTCCACCTGTCATAACTGCGAACAACTCAGATTTAGTCATTCCTGCGATATAAGGACGAATAACTAGAGGTGCTTCTGTTTGTCCAACAAAGATGTTGGCGGAAGCAGATAACGATTCTGTTCTGCTTGTCCCTAAAAGCTTCGCAAGCCCGCCACCTAAGAAACGAATAACAATTTGCATAATACCAAGATAATAAAGAACCGAAATTAATGCAGAGAAGAAAATGATAATCGTTAATACATGGAATGCGAATACAAATCCTGTAGCTTCAGCCCCAGGGTTACCAAGTACCGGTCCGAAAAGGAAACCTATCCCCTCATTCGCGTAATTAATAATATTTTGTACCAGTTCAGTAAGCTTAAGGAACATGCTTCTTCCGAACTCCCATTTCAAAACGATAAATGCGAATAGCAATTGGATCGCTAAACCGCCTAAAATAGTACGAATCTTGATTTTTCGTTTGTTTTCCGATAGTAGGAATGCTATTGCAAAGATAACTGCGATTCCCATTAAACCCCATAGGATATTATTCATAATATTCACCTCTATTAGAAATTTCTGCAAGTTGTTTGTCGTCAGACATCTAACTATCACAGTACCACTTTACTACGAAATGAAAGCGTTTGAAAGAACTTTTTTTTGTCAATATGTTACATCCATAAAGAAATCGTTCTCATAACTGCGTGTTCTTAAATAAATTACCCAACAATTACAAAATAATGTATACACAAAGAAAAAAACACAGCCATTTTCATGGGTATTTAGTATCTATTTAGTTGTGAGTTTTTCACCATTATGGTACTTTTGTATTACATCGTTGAGAAAGGGTGATATTGTTGGATCCATACTATAGCAGAAATATTTCATGCGAAAATTGCCAACATGAATATAGCACATTAAAAATTAAATCTCGTTTTATTCGCCCTTTGACACATGACTCGGATTTTTGCTCTACCTACCAATCGATAGAAATGAACCCGCTCCTTTATTACGTTTCGGTTTGTCCGCATTGTGGATATGCTGTGACGGAGGAATTTAGTACCAAGCTTAATGAAGAAGCACAGCTAGCCATCCAAACAAAAATACAAAAGCATTGGAACTATAAAAATTACGGTCAGATAAGGTCTGTCGACACCGCCATAAACGCTTATAAACTAGGAATCTATTCCGGTATTATCAAAAAAGAAACCCCCATTGTCATGGCAGGATTATACCTTCGTCTCGCCTGGATATACCGCACTATTGAAAAAAGCACAACACAAGAACAACGATTCTTAAAACTTGCTGCCGAGCAGTTTGAACTTTCCTATACACTAGGAGATTATGAAGGCAAAGGAATGTCTGAAATAAAATTGCTTTACTTAATTGGGGACCTTAATTGCCGTTTGAACTTGGAGCGGCAAGCCATTCGATATTTTCAGATGGTCATCAGCCACAAGAAAAAGGATACGGAACAACGCCTTGTCACAAAAGCACGGGACCGTTGGTATGACATCCGCACATCCTCTAAAATGAGAATAAGTAGTTAGGTATATATAAAGCAGGGGGAAAACCCTACCTGTCTTTTTATCATACAACGTTAGTTATTGGTTAATCCCCGCTGTTACTTTCCGCAAATGGCTTCGCTTTCTGCGGGACGGTGCTTGAGCCTCCTCACAACACCTCAGGGGTCACAACCTACCGTTACTACCCCGCTGGAGTCTTTGCCATTTGCTCTAATCTACAGCTAGGATATATTGAGAACGAATTGTTAGTGCTTTTTCAGTTATCTCAGTTAGATTAACTCTCACAAACCTTAAGTAAATGAAGTCACATTCGTTGATTGGAGTGAAAGGCGCGGAGACGCCCGCGGGAGGAAGGGACAGGTGAGACCCCGGAAGGCGTAGCCTGAGGAGGCTCACGGACCGCCCGCAGGCAAGCGAAGAGCCTGGAACGGAAATCAACCGGATTTTATGCTTTCTAATTTAATCTTTTAAAATCAAAAGAGCATGGTTCCCTGAAGTGGGTTCCATGCTCTTTTTTGGTTAAAACATCGGGTTTTCTTCCAAATAAATATATATGTTGTCTACCAGTTGTTCGGGTGACTCTCCCGCCACAACATCTCCGTTGACGAGGGCGAAAAGTGTGTCAAAGCATTTGCCACAATAACCTAGGCAACCGTACTCTACAATATCCAGATTTGGATCCTTTTCCAACACTTCTCTCGCCTTTTGCGAACCACTGGCTAAATTGCTAATACAAAATTCGATGATTGGCTTCACTTATTTCACCCCTCTATTGCCCTTCCATGCTACCTTTTTTTCCTTAAAACGTCAATTATCAAGTTTCCTTGTATAGTGTTGAAATAACCATGCTGATTATTCGACTACACTCAACATTTTTCCGAAAGAATGTTGTTATTTAGTCGTAATTTCGATATACTTTTAATGTTATTTTATTTAAACGTGTTATACATTTTCAAAATGAAAGCGCAATTGTCGTACAATATGTGTTTTCTTTCACATAAAAGTTTTCCTAGAATACTAGTTTTATCCATCTTCTTACAATTACCTGTAAAAGGTCTTCATTTATTATACTTTTGATTTTATTAGCTTAAAAAGGGGTTTAGCTGCTATGAAAAAACTTGTTGTGCTTGGCGCAGGCTACGGCGGAATGCGTATTTTACACCGACTTCTTCCTAATCAATTACCATCTGACACTGAAATTGTATTGGTAGACAGAGCTCCATATCATAGTTTGAAAACGGAATTCTATGCGTTGGCTGCGGGAACGATTTCAGACCATCATGTGCGTGTCACATTCCCAGAACACGAAAGACTATCTGTAAAATACGGCGAAGTTGCCAAAGTTGATATGGACGGCAAAGTGGTACACTTTGAAGATCAGAGTACTCTTACCTTTGATGATTTAATTATCGGTCTTGGCTGTGAGGACAAATACCATGATATTCCTGGTGCAGAGGAATACACGTATAGCATTCAGACAATTAATAAGTCCAGAAAGGCTTACCAAGCTTTAAACGACCTACCTGCTAATAAGGTGGTTGCTATTGTCGGTGGTGGTTTAAGCGGGGTTGAGATTGCAAGTGAACTTCGTGAAAGCCGACCGGACTTGACCATTAAACTATTCGACCGCGGTAGCATCATTCTTTCTAGCTTCCCTGAAAGACTTAGTAAATACGTACAAAACTGGTTTGAAACACATGGGGTGGAAGTAGTGAACGGCTCTAACATCACTCGTGTAGAGGAAAATACTCTTTACAATCACGACGAACCGGTACATTGTGATGTGATCGTTTGGACTGCCGGAATTCAGCCAAACAAAGTAGTACGTGAATTAGATGTAGAAAAAGATGGACAAGGCCGTGTGGTCCTGACAAAACAGCACAACATACCTGGACATGAAAATGTTTATGTGGTTGGGGATTGTGCAAGCCTCCCTCACGCACCTAGTGCACAATTGGCAGAAGGACAAGCAGAACAGATTGTCCAAGTATTATTGAAACGATGGAACGGTGAAACCCCACCTGAAGAATTCCCGGCAATTAAGCTAAAAGGAGTCTTGGGCTCACTTGGCAAAAAGCATGGATTTGGATTGGTAAATGAAAGACCGTTAACTGGCCGCGTGGCACGATTATTGAAATCCGGTATTCTTTGGATGTATAAATACCATAATGGATAAAAGATATCCCCAAAAGTCACAATGACTCTTGGGGATTTTTTTATAATGCGGCGTATCCATACTTTTCCATGGCGGAATAAATAGTTTTCAATTTCGGATTGCCTTCTCCCACAATCTCCCCTTCAATGACCACAACCGGATAAAACATATCTTCCTCTACTACTCTGGCAGCAAAATCTTTCTTCTCCCGGTCACACTCTTCTGTTTTGAAAATATCTATATAAGAGATGGCGAATTCCTGATTGGGATATTTTCTTGCTACCGCTGCCTCTAACCATTCGTATGTTTCTTTTGACGACGGAAGGTTTACACAGCTAGGGCATAGCACCTCTGCACCATATACACAAATTTCTACCTTTTTCTTCATAAGCCGACATCCCCCTACATTCTCAGCATTTTCTTCATTTTAACGTAAAACGCTTACTTTTTCATAATATTTATTTCGATTTCCTAAAAAGATCCAGTGCAGAGCAATAGATTTTTTATGCAGTTTTCTTTATAATAGAATTATGTAAGGAAAGGAGCGATAACTATGTCTAACCCGGAAATCAATGCGCAAGTTCAGGAAGTACTAGATAAATTACGTCCATTTCTTCTTCGTGACGGAGGGGACTGTGAATTAGTAGATGTGGAAGACGGCATCGTAAAGTTGCGTCTATTAGGTGCATGCGGTTCTTGCCCAAGTTCCACTATCACGTTGAAAGCTGGTATTGAGCGTGCATTACTGGAAGAAGTACCAGGCATCATCGAAGTAGAGCAAGTATTCTAAGATTATTTTTAAAAATAAAACCGGCAAGCGGACATTTCCAGTCAGCTTGCCGGTTTTTTATAGGACTCTTTTCTCAAAGATTGTTGCTATTAACTTGTAAAAAGTCGGCAATTGGATTTTTTACTGCTTACATATTTTAAAAATTACAAATAGTCTCCTAAGTACAACAGCGATAAGAGCGCGAAAGTAAGTAATATTACGGTTGATTTGAGTATACGAAACAGCGACAAAGTTTACGAAAACAGGATTTTATATCGATGACACTTTGCATAAATGATTAGAATGCACCTCGCTGCCTGCTTTACTTACTTGCAAAAGCTCCACTTTATGTTGTGGAAACTCCGAAGAAAGCGTGTTTACGACATTTCTACCTTTTCCTTTTTCACAAAAACAGATGACAGTCGGGCCGGCCCCGCTGATTGTTACACCAAAAGCTCCCGCTTTCCCTGCACACTCTTTTAATTCCACAAAATCCGGAAACAATTTTTGGCGATATGGCTCGTGGAAAATATCACTTTCCATCATTTTGCCGACGAGATCCCATTTTTTCAGCAAAAATGCTCCGATCATGACATTTGCATGGCTACTACCTGTTACCGCGTCACCAAATGAAAGTCTGTCTGGCAATAAACCTCTTGATTCCTTCGTTTTTGCTTCAAATTCCGGAATGACTGCCACCATTTCCAGCTCTTCCACCGGAAGTTTGACATACTCCCATTTTTTATTTTGATAGGTAGAGACGACAAGCCCTCCATATAGGGAGGCCGCGACGTTGTCAGCATGCCCCTCAAATCTTGCTGCAAGTTGCAGTTTTTCATCAGGGCTAAGATTTTTTTCACATAGTACATTCATGATTTCAATTGCTCCGACAATAGCGGCTGCACTGCTCCCAAGGCCTCTTGCAAGCGGAATATCACTCATGGTCAGAACATGTGCTGGAGGAGCTTTTACATTCCATAATTTCTGCAATTCCTGACAGACGGTGTAAAGGATGTTTTCCTCCTTTTTTATAGAGAGAGGCGGGACACTTGTAAATTTCCATTCGTCTGCATGATTGACAAAAAGGGTGACGTATTTGTTTACCGCCATTCCGATGGAGTCAAATCCTGGTCCGAGATTGGCAGAGCTGCCTGGTACTTTTATAACGAATCCATCTCTGTACTCATTCATACTGTTACTCCTTCAAAAGATTTTAAGAGCAGTGAATAGTCATTTGGGATCTTTTGTACGTTTACATTTGCATTAGTAGTAGCAGTCACTGGATCTTTCAAGCCGTTGCCTGTTAGGACTGCAACCACTTGTTTACCTTTTGCCAAGTCGCCTGAATTCAGTTGCTTGATAACGCCGGCAACAGATGCGCTGGATGCAGGTTCTGCAAACACTCCTTCTGTTTGAGCAAGTAGTTTATAGGCATACAGCATTTCCTCATCTGTGACAAAATCAATTTTCCCTTTGGAATCCTCTGCCGCGCGGACCGCATGTTCCCAGCTAGCAGGGTTTCCGATCCGAATGGCTGTCGCGATTGTTTCCGGGTTAGGAATGATTCTGTTCTGTACGATTGCAGCGGCTCCTTCCGCTTCAAAACCACGCATTTCGGGCAATCCCGTTCCGCGGTCTTGATGGTATTCTTGAAACCCGCGCCAATATGCTGTGATGTTCCCTGCATTTCCGACAGGCAGAGCGAGGACATCTGGTGCTTTTCCGAGTTGGTCGCACACTTCAAATGCCGCCGTCTTTTGTCCTTCAATTCTGTATGGATTAAGCGAGTTTACGAGCGTGATAGGAAGTTCTTCTGATAATTGTTTGACCATCTGCAAGGCTTCATCAAAATTTCCGTCCAAGGAATAGATTTCTGCCCCATACATGACAGCCTGAGCAAGCTTTCCTTGCGCGATTTTACCGTCGGGAATAACGACAATGCACTTCATTCCAGCTCTTGCTGCATAGGCAGCCGCAGATGCTGAAGTGTTGCCTGTAGAGGCACAGACAACTGTTGTACTTCCCTCTTCTTTTGCCTTCGCCACTGCCAGAGCCATTCCTCTGTCCTTGAAGGAGCCGGTTGGGTTTGCTCCCTCCACCTTAACATGTAGCTCCACTCCCAACCTTTCAGAAAGGTTCTCGAGGAAAAGCAATGGCGTATGCCCTTCCTGGAGGGAAACGTTTGGTGTTTGTTCAGTGACTGGTAGGTATCTGCTATATTCCTTGACTAGTCCTCTCCACATCATACCGCGACTTCCCCTTCCACCCGATAACTGCTTTTGATTTCTTTCACATATTGCATATCTGCCAGCTCTTGAAGGAGATTGTCATAGCGCTCTAATGAGGCGTGATGTGTCACTACCACCACTTCTGCCAACGCTTCTTCTTTTAATGGCAGCTGGAGAATTTTTTCAAAACTGACTCCTTTTTGCGAAAATAGATTCGTAATATGTGAGAGTACTCCTACTTCATCCTGTACATGTACACGGAGGAAATGCTTTGCCTGAATTTCTTCTTTTTCTTTGAGTGTTGTTTGGAATTGCGGGGAAACCATGCTTTTACCATTCACGCCAAGACGCATGTTTTTCATGACTCCCACAAGGTCGGATACAACCGCTGTTGCTGTAGGCAAGCTGCCTGCGCCTGGACCGTAAAACATCGTTTCTCCTACCGCTTCACCGTACACATACACCGCATTGTATTCGTTTTGCACACTTGCCAATGGGTGTGCTTGCGGGAGAAGTGTAGGCTGAACGCTGACCTCAACCTTTTCCTTTTCACGATGGGCAATGCCAATCAGTTTCATTGTATAGCCAAGTTTTTTGCTATAGTTCAAATCTTCTTCTGAAACGGAACTGATTCCTTTCACTTGAACATCTTTGAGTTCGATATTCATCGAAAACCCTAGCGTGGAGAGGATGGCCATTTTTCTTGCCGCATCTATTCCTTCTACGTCTGCGGTTGGATCGGCTTCGGCAAATCCAAGTTTTTGCGCTTCTTTGAGCACTTCTTCATAAGAGGAACCCTCATTGTTCATTTTTGTCAGGATGAAATTGGTCGTTCCATTTACAATTCCCATCATTTTCGTGATTCTGTCTGAGGCAAGCCCATCAACCAAACCTCTGAGGATCGGAATGCCTCCTGCCACGCTCGCTTCATAAAACAGGTCGCAATTGTTCTGAGCCGCCGCCGCTAACAGTTCTGATCCGTATACGGCCATCAGGTCTTTATTTGCAGTAACAACATGTTTCTTATTATGAAGTGCCCTTAAAATATGATGACGAGTCTCTTCGACTCCCCCCATTACCTCAATGACCACATCAATCTCCGGATCGTCGAGAACCTCCTCCGCATGTAGGGTCAACAACTCAGGATTCAAATCCACCAACCGCTCCTTATGCAAATCCTTCACAAGCGCCTTCTTCACCCGAACCGGACAACCAACCTGATGCATCAACTTATCCTGATGCCCCTCCACAATCTTCACCACACCACAACCAACCGTACCCAACCCCAATAAACCAACCGAAATCACCTTCACTGCGCTCCACTCCCTTGAAGGGGTCTGACCCTCAGCGCGTTAAAGGATTAAAGAGGGGTCTGACCCTCACTCCTCTAAAGCACTAAAGAAATCTCTTCCCCTTATTCTTTTTGTCTTTTCTGCGTGTACATTTGTTTTTATATAATGGACATTATAGTAGGGTTTGACATGGTTGACAAGGGGGGATTTTTGCATTCTTCCGAGTGTAAGCGCTTAACGTATTGGGGGAGTAATCAGAAAAAAATAAAAGGCCGGATCTCTCCTCCACACTTATTTGTGTAGAAGAGATCCGGTCTTCATTTGACTCAGCTGACTATTGTTTTTGCTTTGTTTCCTTGCAGTACCGCAACTATATTATCTTGGCATAGTTTTATCATCATTGTCCTTGTTTCTACACTTGCACTTCCTATGTGAGGGATTGTCACTACCTGTGGAAAATGAAGCAATGGATGGTCCGCTCCAATTGGTTCCTCATAGAAAACGTCCAGACCCGCTCCGGCAATTTCATTTTGATGTAATGCGGCGATGAGTGCTTTCTCATCCACCACTTGCCCTCTTCCTACATTTATAAGGAATGCAGATTCCTTCATGCGCTTGAACGCGTCATCATTGAACAGATGCCTTGTTGCGTCTGTTAAAGGAGTTAAGCAGACAACAAAATCGGATTGCTCTAACAACTGTTCAAAGCTGCGGTACGCCGCCCCAAGCTCCTGTTCAGCTTCTATATGGCGGCTTCTATTATGATAGAGAATCTCCATACCAAACCCCATTGCCCGCCTAGCAACGGCTTGTCCTATTTTACCCATGCCGACAATACCGATTGTTTTATGATGCACATCGGCTCCTGCAAGCAGGTAGGGACTCCAGCTCTGCCAGCGCCCCTCTTTTACAAATTCTTGAGACTCCGTTATTCTTCTTGCCGTGGCAAGCATCAATGCCAAGGTAAGATCTGCGGTTGTTTCGGTCAACACATCAGGTGTGTTGCAAACAGTCACACCTCTATCTGAAGCTGCCTTCACGTCGATATTGTCATATCCTACTGCAAGGTTTGCCACTACCTTCAGGTTCGGGGCGCTCTCTAACAGTTCTTCATTCACTTTATCTGAGAGCATCGTCAAAAGAGCTGTGGCTTTTTGAGCTTCTCTTAACAACATCTCCCTTGGAACCGCCTCGCTTTCACTCTCCCACATCTTTACATCCGCAATTTCCATAAGCGGAGCGAATAATTCTTCTTTAAGTTTTCTTGTAATAAACACGTACGGCCTTGTCATCTGTCTCTCTCCCTACATCTTGTTGTCTGGAATAGTTACTAAGCTACCTGTTATTTTATCACTCATAGCTTTTCCAAAACATACAAATATAGGGCAAGCGCTTATTTTTTCACCCAATCCAATACGGGGATTCCATAACTTTTCGCAGGTACACCTGCAAGGTCATAAAAATTCCCAAGAAGCTGCTCATAGTGAGTGGAGGATTGCAGAATTGTTTTCATCCGGTCTTCATGCCATTTTTTATCGGCAACAGGCCCGCTCGTATAGTAATCTTCTACACATTCAAAATAGTGGATAGGGAAGGTCAATCTCGCATACAAGAGTCGCCATGAAAAGCTTGAAAGTGGCGATACCCGTTCATAGTCTTGTAAAAAAGCTTGGATTTTCGCATGGTTCATGTCTTTGCCTTTTCGGCATTCCACCCGTATCCATTCTGAAAGATCTCTGCTTGCATGATCAAAAATCCAATCTGTAGGGAGCTTCATCCACTGCGCCTGCTGCCATGTGAGATCTGTGAAGCGGTGGTGGCAGAGGGTAGCAGCGTCATTCATCATAGGGCTATCATCAAGCTCTGTATCAACAAGATACTGAATGGCATTTTCGGTCAAACCTAAATAGTAAGGAAAAGATTCGACAAACTGGGTATCAAAAACATCAACAGGATTGCTTCTGACCTTTTCCCTGAAAAAGCTCTCCATTTGGTCAACCCTTTTTACCCATAAGCTTTTCCATTGGCCAATCCGATTTATGGCTGTCACTTTTGCAGGATAGTTTCTAGCATGTGTATGGAAGGCGGCAAGTTCTTTTCCAACCACTAATTGTCTTGAACTATAATCATAAGGCATCCGAAATAGAGCCATTTGACGGCCTTCTATCTCCGTTGTATACGTTTCATTCTTATTTTTCACAAAAGAACTAACATATATATCTTTATGCGTGCGTATCATATAGTCACTTATCTTTTGAAGCTCATCGATTTCCTCTGCTTCCAAGTGAGCAACAGGTACCATGATATACAGTACGCGATTAGACCAAAAAGCATCAAACTGTCGTACCCTTTGCTTCCTTTCCACCCTTAAATCATATTGATCATAAATTATCTGCTTCAACTCTGTTCCCTCCTTCTCCCTAGTACCAACTATATGAAGAAAACAGAGAAAACTTGTTAACAATAGCTATCTTCCTAAACTTTATGCCCAAAAGCTATTAATTCCTCCAAATAAGGGCATAAAGGGTAGATAAAGAAACAAAAAATGAAAGAGAAAGGGGTCTGACCCTCACCGCTCTAAAGTGTTAAAGATCTAAAGAGGGGTCTGACCCTCACCGCTCTAAAGTACTAAAGAGGGGAGCAAATCCGCCTCGACTATATTTTAAAAGATGGGTGAGTTGTATGAAGAATTTTGAGAGTATGGATGATGTGGAGAAGAAGGCGCGGGAGTTGTTGGAGGAGCGTGGGGTGACGATGGATGATATTGCGGAGTTGGTGTATTTCTTGCAGTCGAAGTACCATCCTGCCCTTGAGCGTTCTGAGTGTCTGGAGAATGTGGACCGTGTTCTTTCTAAGCGTGAAGTTCAAAATACCGTTCTTACAGCTATTGAATTAGATATACTGGCTGAACAAGGCAAAATTCAAGAGCCTCTCTTAAGAATACTGCGTGATGATGAAGGATTGTATGGGGTAGATGAGGTTTTGGCATTATCCATTGTAAACGTTTATGGCTCCATCGGCTTCACCAACTACGGGTATATCGACAAACTAAAACCAGGCATACTCGAACATCTTAATGACAAAAGCTCCGGAAAAGTTCATACCTTCCTTGATGATATCGTCGGAGCCATCGCTGCCGCAGCATCAAGCCGTTTAGCACATAGAGCAGCAAATACCGAATGACCTTTTAGACTATAAAAAACCAGGCCTCCGCTAAACTAGCTAGTTGCCTGGTTTTTTCCGTCCCTTAACATTATTGAGATTGCTTTACTTAAATTTTTTCAATCCACTCTTCCAATGAATCCACCGTATAAGTCGGCTGCTCCTCATATGTTTCTAAATGAGCCTTTGTCGTCACACCTGTATGCACAAGCAACGTATCCATGCCGGCATTCATTCCCGCCTTAATATCTGTATGGTAGTTATCCCCCACCATCAGCGTTTCTTCACGAGGTACACCTAATACTTTCAGTGCTTGCTCCATGATTACCTTTTCAGGCTTACCGATGAACGTTGGCTGTGTTTCCGTTGAAACCGTCAGTACGGAAGTTAATGATCCGTTACCAGGAAGAAGTCCTCTTTCAGTCGGAATGGCAATGTCACCGTTAGTGGAAATGAAGCGCGCACCATTACGAATATTAATCGCTCCAAGTGCCAATTTCTCATAACTAATCGAGCGGTCAATTCCGCTTACTACGACATCTGCTCCCTCTTCCACCAATTCAAATCCCTTTTCCAGTAACGCCGTTCTGATTCCTTCCTCTCCAATCACATAGATTTTCGCCTCAGGCTTATAATCATAAATATAATTGGCCGTGGCGTTACTTGTTGTAAAAACTTGTTCATCCAACGTTGGTATTCCAAAGTCCCTTAATTTTTGCGCAACCTGCTGGGGAGTTCTGGAGGAATTATTCGTTACAAAAAGGTACGGTATCTTTTTATCATAAAGTGCTTTTACAAAATGGCTTGCCTCTTCAATCTTTTCTTTTCCTCGGTACATCGTTCCATCCAAATCAATTAAATAACCTTGGTACTTTTTCATCTATCTTCACACTCCACTATAATCATTTCATTAGTTTAGGTTTCTTTTAACCTGTTCATGTTAGCACATTTTACTAGCCCGATAAAAGCAAGAAAGAACGCTCTCCTAAAAGAAAGCGTTCCCAACTGAAATTAATTTCTAAAAGCCGAAACAGGCCCTAATTCATTTTCCAAATAAATGCGGACAGCACCACAGAATCCAACAACGGTTTCCTGCACTTCCGCCAAACACGCTTCTACCTCTTCATGACGGATAAGTAGATAGTCTTGCACTAGTGTTTTACGAAGTCGCACAAGGTTTTTTAACTGTTTAGCCATGTCACCTGTTACTACTTTTTCATCTTCGAGAATGTCTATGATGTCCTCATAGCTGCCAGGGTCCCGCATGATAAAACCGTCAATCATGGCATTTCCGACATCCAATATGCCCTCAATGATTGCTACTGCAACACGTTCAAGAGCCTTCTTTTCAATGGAGGAATTCCATGAGGCATGCTCTTGATACAATGTAATATTTTCTTCAATATAAAGTAAAGTCTGCTCAATTTTTTCTCGATCCACAAAGTACATTCTGCATTCTCCTTTGTATGTCATCTTGGCTGTTGTTATGTTATCGGTTGCAGCAGTTTAGGCCTAGCATAAAAATAACCTTGCGCCATGTCCACTTTATGTTTGGAAAGAATCTGAACCTCTTCTGGACGCTCAATTCCTTCTGCAACCACAAGCGAACCTGTTTCATTTGCTATTAACAAAAGTCCCTGCAGCATCTTTTCTTTGACCGTATTCTTATCTATATCTTGAATAACAGAACGATCAATTTTTATTATATCAGGCATAATTCTATTGATGGTATGAAAACTCGCATAACCGGCACCGGTATCATCGACGGCGATTTGAAATCCCAGTTCCCTGAGCGCGATAATGTTCCGTTCAAAATTCTTCAATCCATCGATAGAATCTTGCTCTGTCACCTCAATAGCGATATTCTGCGGAATAATCTCCGGATACTTTTTCAATAGGACCAGCATCTTCTCAATCAACTCTACCTCGTTTAAAGTCGTAGGAGTAAAATTGATAAAAATCGCTTCCTTCATTTTACATTGATAGATAAGTTGAAAAGCCTTTTCCAATATGAGTAATTCCAACATAAATAACTGGTTGGTCTGTTTGGCGATGGAAAATAACTGCAGTGGATTTTCCATTAATGATCCTTTAGGGCCGCGAGTCAGTAATTCCCACGCCTTGATTCCGCCTTTAGATACATCCATAATCGGCTGAGCCAAAAGAGTGATATCTTTAAAAGCTATGATTTGATTTATTTGAAATTTTAATTGCTGGTACTGTAATTTGTCCTGTTTTTCTGCCATGGCCATCGCTTGTACATGAGCTTTAAGCATGCATTCAGATAACGTATATTTCCCTGACTCTAAGAAAACATAACCAGATTGTACGCACAAATGCTGGTTATCCAGTTGTTTATACTTCCGGCCTTCTATTACAGTCTTTACGCTAGTAAGCTTGTCCTCAAGTTCTGTGGTACTGTGGAACCTTGCATCCACCCTTAACAACAAGGAAATCCCATCACTGTATTGTTCATGTAAGCATACAATTTCTTCTTCTGTGAACGTCTGTCCAATGACTTTTCTAAGCTGGGCCTTTATCACTTCTCGACATGCTATATACTTACGTCTGCCTATTTTTGAGATGATATTCTCCAAATCCGGAAAATAAAAGGAAATCACCGCAACCTGATATCCTTTTTTCAAGGTATGTGTCACCCTTTGTTCAATCGGATTCCTCAGAACATAGATCGGCGGATAATACCGCAGATATTTGGACGGAAGCAATATTTTTACTAGATGTGAGCCATTCTTTTTATAGTATCTCTTTATGCGATTCCAGCTTCGCCCCATGAAGTGGCTCCCTTCTCTCTAGACAAAATCAGCAAGTTGTATTTCTTTTATTTTAGCATAAAAAATAAGAAAATTGTCCCATTTCTTGCACAGCTTAAATATATTTGAAAATATCTAACAACAAGAATGAGGTTGTATTTGTTATACTAGAAAAAGATGCAAGAAGGAGGTTTCAATATGGGAGAAAAATTCTTTTTATATGATGATACAGTCGATACCAAAACCCGTTTTGTTAGCTTTATGGGGGAGAACAGCCGCTTTGATTTGGCAATAGTCAAATCTGATCGCTATTATGGAAAAAGTCTTGTACTTGATATACAGGGCAACCGTTTTGCCATCATCGGCAGTGATGATTTGGACGAGCCAGGCTATCTTGAACATGCATATCAGTTATCTGAAGAAGATGCAGCAGAATTGCGCTCTTTTTTATATGAGGTAGTCTAAACCCTGATATTCATAATAATCCCCTATTGTCTCGGTAAAACTAACTTTACTCTAAGACAAAGGGGATTATTTTATGTTTATTGACGAAAAGGATAAAGAGGAAGGGCAGTATACCGACTTCTCCAATGTAGAAACGCAGCAAGATTATTTAATACCTGAAACATTACCCGAAGGTCCTTATGGCTCTCCCCGCGGCAAAGACACACCCGTGGAGAACAAAAGTACTCCATGGCGTGAAGGTCAGCGTTATTATAGTGCCTTTAATTATGAAAATAAAAACCTTCATCAGGATATCCCAAGACAGCATCCTGGTGCCCATCCGACCCATGATGACAAGACTATGAACGAAGAGCCTCCATATGGGAATGAGAAAGACTAACAAGTAAGACCCCATCATCGCGAATGGGGTCTTTTTAAGGCTAAGCTTCACTTCGCCTCAGCAGTAGGTTTCTTCACTTTTTTTAATACAAAGTAAGCACAACCGAAGTTACAATATTCCAATATGTAGTCAGGCAAGGTGCTTATCTTTGTGTCATGTGTGGATTTATGATTTTGGTCTTCAAAAAATCCTCGTAAACGCAATTGGTTATAGCCCCAATCACCGACAATGTAGTCGTATTTGTTTAAAACATCAATATATCTTGCGCGAAAGGTTTCTTCGTTGAAGCCGTTTCGGTTCTCTTCCAACAGTTCGTAGCAATGGTTTCCAATACAGATCATTTTCCGCTCCTCCATTTCTGCTCTTATTTACATTATAGACCATTCTCCACTAATTTCTAAGTCAAAATTTTTTTCAACGGGCAATCCTATGTGTAAGGAGGTGTTTCCATTGAGGAAAACAATCAAAATTCTTGCAGCATGTAGTTTAGTTACTGCTTTTACTTCTGCCTGTTCCTTTGACCCTACGCCAGAGGAACGACAAGCCAGAAGCGCTATTTATGGGCGTGACGGGCAGCCAATGAATACAAATACAGGTCACCGATACGATATGTATGATGTAAGAGACAGCAATGACCATGATCAAACTCGTTTCGGGTACGTTCGCGACCAAGCAGAGCCAGTGAGGAATTCACAGCGCTACAATGAAAATATCGCTGCCGTGGATTACGGTGAAATTGCCAATATCATCAATAAAATGGTGGTTCAATTACCTGCAATAGAAGATTCCGCTACATTGGTAACGGATGAAGAAGTTCTTATTGCATATGAAACAAACAGTGAAGACCGAAAGCTCACAGCTGACCAGGTAAGTAAAACGGGATTATCCATCGTTCCACGTTACTACCATGTTTACATTTCTGATAACCCAGAAATGATTCATGATATCGAGCGCTTTCGTTCCCTTGGCGTGACAAGCCCTAGAGTGGATGAAATATTAGAAACCACGATAAAAGAAATGCTCAAATCTCCGCAAGGCAAACAGCTGAATTCTGGCGAAAACGGCAATGGAGAAGCAGACGGTGAAATGAACGAAGAATCAGATAAAAGTGAGTTCCGCAAACAAATGAAAAACGATTAACAAAAAAAGGTACAGCCCATACGCGGAGCTGTACCTTTTTTGCATTAAGCCTGTGCTTGTCTTGCTTTAGAAGCTTCGTTTACCTGCTCATCGGCATGATAAGAAGAACGAACAAGCGGACCAGCTTCACAATGACTGAACCCTTTTGTCATCGCAATTTCCTTCAACTCTGCAAACTCATCCGGGTGATAATACTTTTGCACCTTAATGTGTTTCTTAGAAGGCTGCAAGTATTGACCAATCGCCATAATATCCACATTATTGGCACGAAGATCATCCATTGTTTCAATAATCTCTTCTTTCGTTTCCCCTAGTCCAATCATGATGCTTGATTTTGTTGGGATGTCAGGTTGTAATTCTTTCGCACGACGTAATAGTTCTAGAGAACGGTCATATGTTGCTCTTGCACGAACTCGTGGTGTTAAAGAACGAACAGTTTCAATGTTATGGTTAAGAATATCCGGTCTTGCTGCCATAAGCATTTCAATATTTTCATAAACCCCACCCATATCAGATGGTAATACTTCAATAGTCGTAAAAGGATTTTCACGGCGAACGGCTCTAATTGTTTCAGCAAAAATGGCAGCACCGCCATCTTTTAAATCATCACGGGCAACCGCCGTAATTACAGCATGCTTTAAATTCATTAGTCTAACGGATTCTGCTACGCGTTCCGGCTCTTGTGTATCCAGTTCTGTTGGCAATCCTGTCTTGACCGCACAGAAACGGCACGCACGCGTACAGATGGCACCAAGAATCATGAAAGTAGCGGTACGTCTTACTGCCCAGCATTCATGGATGTTCGGACACTTGGCCTCTTCACATACTGTGTTAAGGTTGTGCTCTCTCATCAATTTTTTAAGTCCTGTATAGTTTTCATTCGTATTCAGCTTGATTTTCAGCCAATCTGGTTTACGTATGTACTCCTCTTTTTTAGCCATATGATCAACTCCAACTTGTCTTATTTTCAAGATGACTTCATCAATAATTTATCTGTATATTTTCACTATTCTAACTTATCTAATAGGGAAAACGACATATTCACACCTGTCACTTTATCAAACATCTGGTAAAGAAACAAGTCCAAAACCTTCCACGGACATACTCCTGACAATCTTCCATGAATTAGTATTTATGAAATGAGGAAAACTTACCAAACTAACAGTAGGAAAAGAAAGAAAAGGAAGGAGTGAGGACTTGATACGGCTACTTTTGTGCGTAATTATTCTATTTAGCATAATCCCTGCAGATACTTTTGCTGCCGAAACAAACTTAACTGACGAACAAATCTATGCTAAAAGGCAGGAACTATATAATCGAATGCAATCTGTCACACAGATTCCATGGTACTATTTCGCAGCTGTTGACCAATATGAAAGAAATGTCCGCAGAGTAAGAAAAGATATTCCAAAAGCCAAAGGTGTAATCGGCATTTACTACAAACCTGAGGTATGGGCAGGTCCTTTAAACCCCAATGCCCAAGACAACAATCCTATGAGCATTCAATTCTTCGGCGGAATGGGAATGGATGGGAATGGGGATGGAGTCGCTGATTCCACGAATGATGAAGATGTATTATTTACATTTGCTAATTATCTTCAGCCTTATGGTACTGACAAAGAAAATATCAAAATTGCCTTATGGGAGTATTATCAGCGGGATAAAACGGTCGGGCTTATCATGAACCATATGAAGCTGTACAGTACGTATAATACGCTTAAGCTGGATACACACGCTTTCCCTCTTCCAATCCGTTCTAATTTCAGTTACCGCAATACGTGGGGAGATGCACGGGGGTGGGGTGGGAGAAGAATGCATGAAGGCACAGATATTTTTGCTAGCTATGGTGTTCCCGTCCGTTCCACTTGTTATGGAGTCATTGAGATCAAAGGGTGGAACAAATTCGGCGGGTGGCGTCTTGGCATTCGTGACATTAATAATACCTATCATTATTTTGCTCATTTAAACGGCTTTGCCAAGGACCTTGAAGTAGGTCAAGTCGTGGAGCCGGGGCAGATTATCGGGTCTGTCGGAAGCTCTGGCTATGGACCGCCTGGGACTGCGGGGAAATTCCCTCCGCATCTTCATTATGGCATGTACAAAGACAACGGCTACTCTGAATGGTCCTTTGACCCGTTCCCACACCTAAAATCCTGGGAACGCGGCGATAGAAGGAAGCGTTAAAGTTTTTAGTGAAAAACATTAGTTAGTGGGTAAACGCCGCTGTTCCTTTCCGCAAATGGCTTCGCTTTCCGCGGGACGGTGTTTGAGCCTCCTCACAACGCTTCAGGGGTCTCAATCTACCGTTACTCCCCCGCAGGAGTCTTCGCCATTTGCTCCAATCCACAGCTAGAAATTTCGTTTTAATAAAAAGTTTATGCTAATCCAACTAACTCGTTAAGATACCTTTCTTGAACCTTTTGGTAAGTGAAATTACCTCGTTGATCGGAGTGGGAGGCGTAGACACCCGCGGGAGGAAGGGACAGGTGAGACCCCGCAAGGCGAAGCCTGAGGAGGCTCACGGCCCCGCCCGCAGGCAAGCGAAGCGCCTGGAACGGAGATCAACCGGATTATTTTCTTTCTTATACCTAAAAAAACTGCTGACCGATTTACTCGATCAGCAGCCTTTTTATTTTATGCTTCCTTACTCTTCTTCATAGCCCACAGGATACTTCCAGCCAGGCCACCCCAAATGATGACAATACCGACAACCATCATGATAATCGCACTTGTTTCCATTATTTATTGACCTCCTTCGACGAGGAAACCGGAAGTTCCAACGTGTCTTTTTTCCATTTAATAAGGGAGAAGGCAATACCTACAAGCAATGCAAGCACTGCGACAACCACACCATACTGAATCGTGAAGATACGAGTATACCCGTCAGCCGCTCCGTACACTTCCGCAATATTAGTACGGATCAAGTCAAACATCATATATCCAAGTACAATCGGAGTGATGACTGCCAAGGATAATTTCCACCATGAGCCTAAGAAACCAGTTAATTTAACATCAGAAATCTCATTGGCATGACTCTGCAACGGTTTCAATTGTCTTGCGAACCAGACAACCACGATTACTTGCACAAGCCCTGCTAGCGCCACACCAAATTGGTTGATGAAGTAATCTGCAACATCAAGGAAGTTCAAACCGCCTTTTGTAGCAAACAAGATGGAAACCAAAGCAGATAAACCACCACCGAAGGCAACTGCCTTTGTACGGGATACTTTGAATTTATCTTGCACCCCGGCAATGAACGTCTCTACGATTGAGATTAATGAAGATAATCCAGCAAGTACAAGGGATCCGAAGAACAAGAACCCGAACAATTCCTTAAAGGCCGGGAATTCATTGATGATTTGCGGGAACACAACGAATGCTAATCCGACACCGCCTGCTACCACTTCATCGACTCCAACACCTTGCTGAACTGCCATAAATCCTAGGATACTGAATACCCCAATACCTGCTAATAATTCAAATCCGGAGTTACTGAAACCAGTAATAAATGCGTTATTTGTAATATCCGCTTTTTTAGGCAGATAACTGGAATACGTGATCATGATGGCAAATGCAATAGATAAACTGAAGAAAATCTGTCCATATGCAGCCACCCAAACCTTACCGTCTGCAATCGTGCTCCAGTCAGGCTTGAAGAATGCGTTAAGTCCTGTTCCAGCTCCTTCTAGAGTCAGAGCGCGAACAACGATAATCAAGAACAAAATAACTAGTGCTGGGATAAAAATCTTATTCGCTACCTCTACACCCTTTTTAACACCTTTGAAAAGAATTCCTAGTGTCACTACCCAGACGATTACTAATGGTAGTAATACGGAAGGAACAAGCCCACCAATCTCACCTGGTGCAGCTACCTGAAGGTATTCTCCAATCAGGAATCCGCCTGTATCTTCTCCCCACTTAAGATTCAGTGAGAACACGGAGTAGGACATGGCCCAAGCAATGATGACGGCATAATAAGTAGAAATTACAAATGCAATACCAACTTGCCACCAGCCAAGCCATTCATACTTTTTATTCATTCTTGCATAAGATAGTGGTGCAGATCCACGGTACTTATGACCCATAGTGAATTCAAGGATCAATAGTGGAATACCTGCTGTCAGAAGAGCGAATAAATATGGTACAAAGAATGCTCCTCCTCCATTTTCATAAGCAGTTGCTGGAAAACGCCAAATATTTCCTAACCCGATGGCCGATCCAACCGCCGCTAAAATAAATCCTGCTCTTGTCCCCCATTGCGGTCGATTTTCCATTCTCTTTCTCCCCCTACTCAGACTCTTTTTTTACCAAAAAATAGATGAAAGAGTCCAAATGTTTTATTTTTTCTGATTATTTAATATAATTTATACATAGTATAACTAGACTTTATGACTATGTCAAAACAAACTTTCACACTATATTAATCGACACCATATGACAATCCTCTACAATGTATTTTTATTCTATTAATATGACTAAAAAGGCTGTATATATTGATAGATAAGTGTTATATCATGAATATTCATTCATTTATTTTCCCAAAAGAAAAACACCTCTCTTTTTACCACTTAGTTAAAAGTAGATAAAAAGGAGGTGTTTATTACTTTCTTTGAAAAGTATTATTGGATTATTCTGCTGTTTTTAAAGACTTAAAACTGAATCCAATAATAACAAACGCTACAACCACTACCAATAGACCAAGTAATGTACTTCCTGTCAGACCTAATACGATATAACCTACAATCGAAACAGCGGCACATATGAGCGCATAAGGGAGTTGCGTCATCACGTGATCGATATGGTTACATCCTGCACCAGTGGAAGAAAGGATCGTAGTATCGGAAATTGGTGAGCAGTGATCTCCGAATACTGCTCCAGCTAGAACGGCTGCTAAAGCAGGCAGTAGAATGGAGACATCTGTTGCAGCCGCAATCTGACCTGCTATCGGCAGAAGTAATGTGAAAGTTCCCCATGATGTTCCTGTCGCAAGTGCAGTGAAACCAGCAATGATAAAGATTACAACCGGCAAGAACGCGATGTTCATGTTGGAATTTTGCACCTGTTCCGCAATGTATTCACCTGTTTGAAGTTCTCCAATTAATCCGGCTATCGTCCAAGCAAATAGAAGAATGTAAATAGCTGGAAGCATTGATTTTGAACCTTCCAAAAAGCCACGACCTACTACTTTATTAGATACTCCACCTTTAGAAATTTGACTAAATAATAATACAAGAGATACTATAAGCGCAAATAATCCACCATAGAACAACGCTGCTGATGGGTCTGTATTTTCAAAAATACCTAATAGTGTAACTTCTCCTTCAAGTGCTGAAGCACCTAACCAAAGCATTGCACCGATTACACCGACGAATAAAGCCACAATTGGCCATACTAGGTTTCCAATAGTTCCTTTTGTGCTAGTAGGCAATTCATCAGAAAGTTCCCCTGGCACTTCTTTATTTGGATCATATAATTGACCCGTTTTCATTGCAAGGTCTTCATGTTTTTTCATAGGACCGATATTAAAATTAAAATAACTTACCAGAAAAATCATAATTAAAGCAGAAAAAACGTATAAGTTCATCGGTATGATTTCCATAAATGCCCCAATAGCTGTCATACCACTAATATTTTGCTCAGCAATGACATTTGTGCCGATTATTCCGATAATAACCGCTCCCCAGCTAGACACTGGTGAAATGACGCAAATAGGTGCAGAGGTAGAGTCAATTAGATATGCCAGCTTTGCACGTGATACCTTATAACGATCTGTTAAGGGTCTGCTGATTTGACCTACTGCTAACGCGTTGAAATAATCATCAATAAAAATAATGATACCAAGTATTGCAGTTAAGAATTTGGATCCTCTTCTAGTCTTGATTTTTGTTTGTGCCCAGTCAGCAAAAGCTCTGCTTCCACCAGTAATAGAAATATAAGCAGTAATAATACCTAAAATTAGTAGGAAAGCAAGAATATAAATGTTCCATAAGTTCAGTTCACTGTCGTCTACAGAATAGAATAAACCTAACACTGTGTCCCAAATTAAAGTGACTGTTGCTACCGGATTAAAATTTGCCACAAGTAATGCAGCTGCCAGAATACCTACTCCAAGTGAAAGCAAAACTCTTCTGGTCAAAATAACCATCAAGATCGCAAGCACTGGAGGAATTAAAGAATAAATTGTTCCTTCCATAACAAAAAAACCCCCATTAAGCTGTAATATGTTTGACTGGCATCAAACGGTTTACAACAATGGAAGGCGCTGAAAGAAAACAAAATAAAAAGTAATGATAGAAAATAACTATCATTACCTATGTAATGTGTTATCCTCCATCCGATCAGTAGCCCTCCATTATAAAAACCGTCCGTACCGGTCATAATGGCAGTGTTATCCTTATTCAAGATAACCCCAGCAACATGAGTTCGACCGCTCATATTGCTTCGGCACAGCATCCTTTCTTTCTACCATCTAAGGTGTCAACCTCCAGTAGTTTTACTCTTATGCTATGCAGCCTCTACCTCATCGTATGATAAGGGAAGTATATTATTTTATGATTTCACTATAACATATATCCTGCTATAGGACAAAGGAAATATATTTCTTTTTTCTCTACTCTTTCCTTTTAGCTGACTGCTGCTATTTTCTCAAGGGAATCGCAGTCAACAATCGCTAAACTAAGATGGTCTTTTAAATTTATATCGTAAGGTGTTTCCAACTCTTCCCCTTCTTCTTCGACAACCCTGATGACAGGTCGTTCCGTTAGGTCTTTATTTTGCCCGACAACAAGCCCTTTTCTTCCATCATTCAATGTAACCATCAAGCCGTATGGATAGATGGCAACCGATTTGCGGAACGCTTCAATAATCTCTGGTTCATACAACGAACCAGCACCTGCATATAAAATTTCTAGGCCCTCATGTGGCAGCATGGCACTACGGTATATCCGGTGGGAAGTAACAGCATCAAAAACGTCCGCTACTGCTAGGATTTTTCCAAACAGATGAATATCATCCGACTTAATACCGCGTGGATAGCCACTGCCATTTAGACGCTCATGATGTTGGAATGCACAGTGTGCAACCATTAATGGAATCGTCTGCATGTTGCGGAGGATATCATACCCATAGGTCGCATGCCGCTTCATTTCAGCAAATTCATCACTTGTAAGTTTCCCAGGCTTAAAGAGAATGTCATTTGGAATCAACATTTTGCCGATATCATGAAGAATTCCACCAAGTCCTAATGTTTCTAAGTCTTTTTGTGACAACCCTAATTTTAACCCTATGGAGAGGGAATAGAGGGTCACATTTAACGAGTGGGTAAACACGTAATTATCGTGAACATACACATCTGTTAACAGGGCGGACACTTCTTCGTTTGATTTCATGTCTGTTAGCAGGTTTTGGATAAGTGACTTGATGCTTTTGGATGATTTGTCCATCACAAACCACTTACTTAATTCTTTTTCATGTTCGATGGATTTGAAGGTATCAGTAATTGTCTTTACTGCTTCCTTACGGGTTTTGTCCGAAATAATAGTCGGCACTTCCATCCCGCTTGTCCGTGCATCTTCTATATATACATAGGTTACATTCAATTGTTGCAAACGAGTAATCATGCGTGAAGTCACAGAGATCCCTTCACTCAACAGTACTCTACCAGAATCATTGTAGATTGACCTGGCCAACACCATTCCCGGTTTCATTGATTTTGTAGGTAATAGTCTCATAACTTCTCCTATCTTCACATTTCGACAAAATCTATATATTTCCTATTATAGTAAAAATTCCGGGATAAAGCTTGCTAATATAGAAAAAAGTTTTGAAAAGTTTATCGCAACAATAAATAGTTAGGAATACAACCAGTTGATTGAAGTGGAAGGCGCTTGACTCCTCGAAAATGCTAACGCATTTTCTTCGTGCGGTGAATAGCTGCCGTAGCCTTCCTTGTCCTGCGGGAGGAAGGGACATGGAAGACCCCACAGGCGCAAGCCGAGGCGGCTTCCGGACCGCCCGCGGAAAGCAAGCGCCTGCAACGGAAATCAACCGCAATTTAAAAATACCACCGGATGAGCACGATGGTATTATATATTGGTGTAAACTATAGCATTTTTAATAAAGCCTCTTTGCCCGGCATCCCAACCGTAATGCCCACATTCTCTGCCTCATACGTAATGGATTCCAAAGGGGCCTCTATTAATTGCTCGATGGTACGTACTCCAACTGCCCGGCCCGCAATGATCTTTCGGTCCTTCAGCTTGGCATTCAATAAGCCGACATCCAACGCTCCGCACATGATATACCCTTTATCACTAGTTACCGCCAAGAAATTAGTCTTTGGCAATCGCACCGTAATCGCCGTAAACGTATGGCCTTCGATTGTAATTGGTGTCATTTCAATCATAGATAATTGTCACGCTCCCTTCCCATATCAATTTATGGTTTGCGCGTGGAAAGGGTGTAAAAAATAGGTCAATTATCAGAAAATGAATGTGCTAATACATCCCGAAGCAGTTCCGGCAGAAAAAACTTCTTTTCTTTTGCCCGGATGATGCTTGGATACATTCTACCAAAAGTAAACATATCAATGGTCCCGACCGTTACACTGTCTGTTGCATTTAACCGTTTACCTCCAATATAAATATCTGTCACCTGAACGCTACCGTCTTTAATCGGCTCTGTGTCGAACCTGACACCGCTGAATGCCATACGCCCCATCACCTCACCACGGAACCCAAGACCTTTCACTCTCAAGTTTTCCATATCAGGGTGCAGAGCTTGTTGGACGACTTCCCTTAACTCCTCACCAGTCAACGTCACCCTGCAAGGATTAATAGGATGAGGACAAATACGATGGAGCATTCCAAGTGTGACCTCTCCTTTTTCAAGTCCATCAAGCAATACACCCGAATTGACCATCCCGATATCAGCCTCACACCATTCTCTTAACTTATCTGCAAGCAAATCTGGAAAAATAGAAGATGCAAACCACTCTACCTGTAGCGATGCTTCCAAACTTCCTACCTTTTTATTCAAATGCTTCTCCGCTACTTGTTCCATGTCTTTAATCCGCTCTGTTACTTGTTGATCCGGTTTATAGAGTTCCAACTTATGAAGTGTGGCAGTAGAATGAGTCAGTACTTTTAACTCTTGGTCATATCCAAGATCTATCTGCCCTATGTATTGCCCATACTTCCCCGCTCCACAAATTAATGTATTTCCAATCCGTCTTCCTTCAGGCAGAACATGATGGGTATGTCCGCCAAGGATAACGTCTATCTCAGGAAACCTCCTTGCCATCTCCTCATCATCAGAAATTCCCAGATGTGAAAGTACCACAATAACGTCGGCCTCTTCTTTTAAAGCCGGTAGGTATTTTTCCAAAATAATATAAGGGTCTTCTATTTTCCAACCGAGCAGCGCATAAAAATGCTGATAAAAAACTGTCACTCCAATAAAAGCAACCTTAATATCACCCATGGTTTTCACATCATAAGGCTTTACCCAATCCGGATAATCGCCATTTGCTTCGAATAGATTGGCAGCTAAAATAGAAAATTCCGCATCCTCATAAAGCTGTGATAATCCCTGATAGTCCAATGTTATTCCTTCATTATTTCCGAACGTGGCATAGTCATAGCCAAGCATGTTCAATAGACTTGTATTGGCCTTGCCACCGGTAGCTTCTGTAATAGGGTGAAAACGGTCCATATTATCCCCAATATCGACAAGGGCCGATGGCAGTGTGGAATCCTTCTCCTTTAGAAAAGTAGCAAGTTTGGGATAGGCATCAAAATGACTATGAATATCGTTTGTATGTAAAATTCTAATTTGTTGCACGCCGTTTCTCTCCTCTAAAATAAATCTAATTGCCTTGGTGCCAATCCTGTGTATTCGACACCCAATAGGTCAATCATCTGTTTGGCATTTCCAGCTGCATGGCCTCCAGAGTTATTGTTGAATAACATATAGATGTTACTAGATGATGGAGTTAACCTTTCTAGATTCGCCTTCCATTCCATTAGTTCGTTAAGGTTATAATCATACAAATAGCGAACCTCTCTCCATTCCTTTCCTGATGCAGGCTTTGTCCAACCATGAACGTTCCTTCCATGCAGGCGTATTAGAGTATTGTCTGGATCTGTAGGATGCAGGACGGTCGGAATAGACCCTGTTCCCGCTTGTGGTTCATCACAAATACTATGAATCCACCCTTCCTCTTCCATAAACTTCAGCGTTCTGTCATGATAGGCAGACTGAAACCAAGTCTGGTTACGGAACTCCAAGGCCACTTTCGTATCTCCCATTTGCTCTTTACACCATCTTAAATAATCGACATTCTCCTTCTTGCATTCAAACCATGGTGGAAACTGAAAAAGAACCATCGCCATTTTTCCAGCCTTTTCATAAGGCTCAATAGATTCCCTAAAAGCTGTAAACATTCGTTCTTTTGTGTCAAAAGGTATCTCACCACGCTGATGACCAGTCATTCCTTGATATGCCTTTACTATAAACTGAAATCTTTCCGGTGTATCCGCAACCCATTTTTCTACGTTCTGTTTCGGTTGAATGGCATAAAAGGAAGCATCCACCTCTACGGTAGGAAAGTGGGCACCATATTCCAGCAGTTTGTCCCTAGGTGCAATACCCGCAGTATATAACGAATCATGATCTCCCCAGCCTGTCACCCCAACATAAATCATCCGCTTCACCTCATTTTTTACATTTTATCATAACTGAAGGTAATTTCTCATGTTTATAGTGCAGAATATGGGAGTAATTGGTATGATGAATGTATCATTGATACTTTCGGAGGCGCTATGAAAAATAAGATTGTTGTTTTTGACTTACTATTCTATTTGGCTTTACCTTATCTGATTTGGAAATTTGGACAAGAACCGCTTGGAGACTACTATGCAATATTGCTTTCCACTGCGCCGGGATTTGTCTACACCATAGTCCGTTTCGCTGTTGAGAGGCAGTTTAATGTGACAGGGATATTTATTATGGTTTCTCTTTTAGTGAGCACGCTGGTTGATATCCTTTCAGGTGATGCCTTTACTATGCTTCAAAACTCGGTATATGTATCTGCTGGATTTGGCATATTGATTCTCGGTACCATGCTTATTAAAAAACCTTTAGCACTTTATTTTGGAGCTGACATTGCCTATTTACAGGGTCATAAGCGAGAAGAAAGCTTAAAGCTTTATCGACACAAAACCATTCTGCCTACCTTTTATTTTATTACTGCTGTATGTGCACTAAGAGGTCTTGTGGGTGCAGGATTAAAGTATTATCTTATCGGTGTTTATGGGGTGGACGGGTATGATAGAATACTATTCTTTATGAAGGTAAATGGCTGGATATTTGGTGCATTAATTGCTGCAGGATTCATATATTCGAGTTTGAAAATAAATGATTATTTGGAAAAAACGAAAGTCGTGGATACCATTGATAATGATTTAGTAGGGTAAATTACTCCCTATGGGAAAAATAAATGCCTGCAAGGGAAGTATGGATTTGCAGGCATTTACATATATCTTAGGAACCCTCGTCCGCTGGCATTCTTAAATTCCCTTCGTTTTGGATATTAATTTTGATATCTTGTGTAAATACGAGCTTTGGATAATATTTTGAACGCCAGTTTTTTAATTTCTCTCTAGATAACTCTTTTCGAAAATACTGTCCAATTCCGAGGATATCAGCTTCACTTGATTGAATTTTTGAAAACATCTTATCGTACCTTTCCAGAAGCAAGGCTGTCAACGCCTTTCTTATTTCCTCTCTCGAAGCATCTTCCTTAGTTTCTAAAACCATCACATTCAACCGTAATTCGGAATGAAAGTATGGCCTTCCATCTACTATTTTACTATCATGATTCATTCTGTTTCCTAAAATCATGACACTTCCTTCATTCATCACTTCAATTTTTCCTTGATTGCTTTCATCATTAAAGGCATTGTAAAGCAACGTTTCATCGGAGTCTATCATATCAACCATTTTCCCGTTTTTGATGACTGCCCCTCCGACAAATTCACATAGAGAATCTTCCCCTTTGCTTATCATGGCAATGGAAACGTCTTTCGTATAGGAATGAATGCTATGATAGACATGCCATACCCTTGTAATCGGAATTTGCGGATTCCAGCCTGCATTTTTTTCAAAGAAATCCAACAACACCGTTTCTTCAGAATGCTCCTGGTTTTCCAGTGCGGTAAATAATTCCTCTATATCATTCTGGCTAATGACCATTAACGCTTTGGAAGGAACATCCCTTGACCTCATGAAACCAGATATTAAATCCTTCATTCCTTCCTCAGCCAAACTTCTGTCGACAATGATGACTTTGGCATGTAAAAGATCTACGTTGCTCTCCAAATTTGCGCTCATCTTATCAATAATTTGGTTAATCGTGCTACCCGTCTCTCTCACGATAGTTGTTCGTACTTGTCCCCTTGCTGCCTGAGGTACTTGCAAGAACAGCTTATATTCTTCTTGGTTCTTAGTAATCCCAAGAACCACTGGCATCGTTCTATGATTAATGTCTTTATTATCCCAACATCCTGCTAGGCTAAGAACAAACACAAACATTATACAAAGTCCAAGCTTTTTAAGCACCATGCTTCTTTCCTCCCTTTGAGAGCATCCCCATGCACAATAATGATAATGGTACGGTAATCAGGACGTAAAATCGAAAAAAGGTATTCCAGCTAAAGAGTTCTTCTACATCACTCCAGTTAGGAATCAAGAGACATATTAGAAAGATGCTCAAAGTAAAAACAAGAGCCAAATAAGATGGTTTTACAATGGGAATAAACGAGTGGGCGATTCTTACTGCCTTCCACATTACTAATGAAAGGAACAGCATGATGAAGGTTATTAAACTCAATAAGAAAAATATAGTGACGCGATCAAACATCAGCCATGTGATGTTGATTGCATCCAATGTCATGACAAAAGGAAAGAAAAAAGTAGAGGCAGTAGCCTGACCATAAGTAAGGATTGGGACATAGACTGAAAGAAAGAAACATGGAACAACCAAAGCAATTCCCCAAAAAACCATATTTTTCTTGTAAGAAAAATATGGTTGTACAAAACCAAGAAACAAAAAACCCTCCACCTATAGCAAAAAAGCTATTTAAGAAATCCTGTTTCTTTAGGAAGGAAAAGTCAGAATTCCAAACAGGGTAGAGGTAGTTCCAATCCACATTTTGAAAAGAAAAAAACATGACAAAGATAATGAGCGGCAAAAAAAGATAGGCAATTACCACCCCGGTCCTAAAGATGGCTTCTACCCCCTTGATGGCCATATAACAAGTGATAACCAATAATAAAAGCATAATGGCCCAGAGCGGTGTATTGGATAAAAACACTATGGTTATGATTTCTGAATATGCACGGACGGAAATAATCATCGCCATCATAAAATACGCAAAAATCGGAAGAAGGAAGAGTACCTTTAATAACTGTCCTCCTTGTGTGTAAATTTCAATGATATCCTTACCAGGAAAAAAGGCCAAACCTTTCAAATACAAATAAACAACACAAATATGAAGCAGTACACCTAGCAAAATAGGTATCCAGTGGGACTCATTAGAACTACCTATAATATTGGCTGGGTAGAGAAAGAAAATTAGACCAAGATGAGTCAACAAATATATGAAAATTACCTGCCAGCTTTTATCCACTATTAATATCATCCTTTGAAAAATCCATATTTAAATACGGGACGCCAAGCGTATTTATACTGGCAAAATATCCACAAATCAAAAACACTCCTGCCATGATACCTAGAACACCGAATATAGACGCTAAAATCAAAATGGTATACTTCAACATCCGAATGGTGATCAAATTCTGGTAGCCAATGACGGTTGCGTTGGCAATGGTTGTTGCCGCCAACACTATAATGAGAAGATTGCTGACCAATTTAGCCTCAACAGCTGCTTGACCAAGGATAATCCCCCTACCATGGTAATGGTTGGTCCGATACTTTGGGGCAACCGGATACTTGCTTCTACAATTAATTCCAAAATCACAAGCATTAGAATGATTTCCACCAACGCAGGATATGGAACACCATTTCGGCTTTGTGCAATCGATAAGGCCAATTCAATCCGTAAGACCTCCGGGTTGACCGCAACCAGCGCAACATATAACCCAGGGGCAATTAACGCAATCAACACTCCGATTAATCTTAATGCTCGAATGGAAACGGTAATTGGCATAGGAAAGTTTTTATCATTTTCTAAAATAAAAATATCCCAAAAAGTGCTCGGCAGTATATAAGCAAACGGAAAACCATCGATAAAAACAACCACTTTCCCTTTCACCAAACAACTAGCGGCTTGTTGGGGTATTTCTGTAGCATGAATTCTACCAACTGCACTCCATGGGGATAGTTTTAGTACTTTCATTAAATCCTGTATCGATTGTAATTCTATCTCTGATCCGTTCTCTAACAGTTCTATTGTTTTTTGTAAAAGCATTTTATTTACACTTTTGGCATCGTAGCTGATTGATACATTTTTCTTCTGTCTTTTCCCTATCAAAAAATCTTTCACTCGCAGCTGATCAGATACCAATCTTTTTCTGAGTATCCCAATATTCACTAACCTTTCTTCATTGAAAGAGTTTAATGGACCTTGCAATACACTGCCATTCGTAGGCTTTTCCACCGGTCTGCTTAATGACACTCTTATCGGTTCTAAACTTACCACGAAATTTTCACAATCTTCTAAGACTAGTATCAATTCACCTTCTAAGACAGCAGTGATTATTTCATGTTCCTTGCTTATTTTCTTTCCATTACTGATTAAGTAGTCCAGCACTCCTTTATGCATGAGGGTCGCTGTCGTCACATGTTTTTCAATTAGTTCCAATGATTTGGCTATATCAACTAGACTCCGTACACCAATAATCTCAAACTTGGTCTGATTGAATTCCTCTTCTATTACAAAGAAATCATCACTATCACTTAATTTATCCTTTAAGGAGCCTAATAGAGAGCTCATATCATGCTTCCTTTCACCTTTTTTAGGATATCCCACTACTCCCCTATTAGTGTTTCCTTGAAGAAATTATATATGTAGACTCTCCATTTATTGGTACAGGTAGAATGAATAAATGCTTCCTCAAAGTTCTAGTTTTACTAATAATTTATTGTTTAACAATAAATTTTATGTTATATTCAATAAATCATATGTTAATTGGGGTGCTATCATGCTTCATAAAACAGGATTTTTAAAGCTAGAAGTATTGCTTATCGGGACCCTGTTCCTTGCTTTTTTTATCTTCTTGCTGCCGTCTCTTACTAAAGAAGCAGCCGAACAATATTCTAAACTAGCCTTTTTGCAATATCCCTTTTTGATTGGTTTTTTTGCATTATATCAAGCATTAAAACTTTTAAGCTATTTTGACAAAAACAATGCATTTTTCGAGCTACCTGTAAAAGCGTTAAAGACAATCTAATATTGCGCAATGACCATCAGCTCCTTTTACGTCCTATTTCTTCCGCTCCTTACATCATCGGAGAAGAGACGACACTCGTGGTATCATTCTACTCTGTCTGTTCATCATTTTCGTGATGATTGCGGTATATGCAGCCGTTCTTCAAAAGCTCCTGAAGAATGCCATTGATATAAAATAAGAAAAAGATTTAACGGCCTGAGGTGAGAACATGGCGATTATTATAAATGTAGATGTAATATTGGCAAAACGAAAAATGAGTGTAACAGAACTATCAGAGAGGGTAGGGATAACGATGGAAAACCTATCAATTTCAGAAAATGGTAAAGCGAAGGCTATCTGCATGGCGTTGGATTGTCAGCCTGGAGATATTTTAGAATATCGAAGTGAAAATGAGGAATCCCAAAATGGATAAGAAAATGGAAATTGGCTCAGGGAAAAAGAAGAACGAATGGTCCATCTTTGGCGCATTCAAACAGCTCGTCCGTTTCGGTTGGCAACAGGCATTATCCTGCGTGTTTCCTGTCGTTATTTTTGCTTCCCTAGGCATAACTCAAGTGATTCCTCTCCCCTTCCTTCCACGGTATGATTGGCTTCTGGTTATCTGCATTCTGATGCAATGGTGGATGTTACGATCTGGTTTGGAAACGCGCGATGAATTAAAAGTCATCACTTTGTTTCACGTTATCGGATTGGCACTTGAGATCTTCAAGGTACACATGGGGTCTTGGTCCTATCCCGAGGAAGGCTACTCCAAGCTTTTTGGGGTGCCATTATACAGCGGGTTTATGTATGCAAGTGTCGCGAGTTATCTTTGCCAGGCTTGGAGAAGAATGAATGTGGAGCTTGTTGACTGGCCTCCTTTTTGGGCTGTGGTATCGCTCGCAGCAGCCATTTATTTGAACTTTTTCACTCATCATTATTGGATCGATATTCGTTGGTGGTTATCTACTTTAGTCATTATTCTGTTTTGGAAGTCTTGGGTACGGTATGAAGTTGGTGAAAAGAGTTACCGTATGCCCATCGCCCTTTCATTTGTCCTTATCGGATTTTTTATTTGGATCGCTGAAAATATCGCAACTTTCTTTGGAGCTTGGGAATATCCGAATCAAACAGAGGCTTGGAGTCTTGTCCATTTAGGAAAGGTCAGCTCTTGGTTATTGCTCGTAATTGTCAGTTTTCTTATAGTGGCAACCTTGAAGCGTGTGAAGGGGAAAGGTTCAAATAACTTAAATAATCAAATAGCACTCCATAAATAAAAACCTTGGCATGCAAGCACGCCAAGGTTTTTTTATAACTAAATGTTACCCAATTGAACCTTCCATCTCGAACTTGATCAGACGGTTCATTTCTACTGCGTATTCCATTGGTAGTTCTTTTGTGAATGGCTCGATGAAGCCCATTACGATCATTTCTGTTGCTTCTTCTTCAGATAAGCCACGGCTCATAAGATAGAACAGTTGCTCTTCGGATACTTTGGAAACCTTTGCTTCGTGCTCAAGAGAAACGTTGTCGTTGAACACTTCGTTGTAAGGGATCGTATCAGAAGTAGACTGATTATCCATAATTAGTGTGTCACACTCAATGTTAGAGCGTGCGCCAGAAGCTTTTTTACCAAAGTGTACGATTCCACGGTATGTTACTTTACCACCTTGCTTGGAGATGGATTTAGAAACGATAGTGGAAGACGTGTTTGGTGCAAGGTGAATCATTTTCGCCCCTGCATCCTGGTGCTGGCCTTTACCTGCTAATGCGATGGAAAGAGTCATACCACGAGCGCCTTCACCTTTAAGGATAACCGCCGGGTATTTCATCGTTAACTTGGAACCAATATTCCCGTCAATCCACTCCATCGTTGCATTCGCTTCACACACTGCACGTTTCGTAACTAGGTTGTAAACGTTGTTCGCCCAGTTTTGAATCGTCGTGTAACGGCAGTAAGCATCCTTCTTGATGATGATTTCAACTACCGCACTGTGAAGAGAGTTTGTTGTGTAAACAGGTGCAGTACAGCCTTCAACATAGTGTACATGTGCGCCTTCGTCTACGATGATAAGCGTACGCTCGAATTGACCCATGTTCTCAGAGTTGATTCGGAAGTATGCTTGTAGTGGAGTTTCCACTTTAACACCTTTTGGAACATAGATGAAAGATCCACCAGACCATACTGCAGAGTTCAATGCTGAGAACTTGTTGTCAGTTGGCGGGATTACTTTTGCAAAATGCTCACGGAAGATGTCTTCGTTTTCTTTTAATGCTGTGTCTGTGTCTTTGAACACTACACCAAGATCTTCTAAGTCTTCTTGCATGTTGTGGTATACAACCTCAGATTCATACTGAGCAGATACCCCTGCAAGATATTTTTGTTCTGCTTCAGGAATACCTAATTTGTCAAACGTCTGTTTGATTTCTTCAGGTACTTCATCCCAAGAACGCTCAGACTTCTCAGAAGGTTTTACGTAGTACGTAATTTCATCAAAGTTCAAGCTGTTTAAATCGCCGCCCCATTGTGGCATTGGCATGTTATAGAAATGTTCTAATGATTTAAGACGGAAATCCAGCATCCATTGAGGCTCTTCCTTCATACGAGAGATTTCTTCAACGATCTCTTTCGTAAGACCACGGCCGGAACGGAAAATGGAAACGTCTTTGTCCTTAAAACCATACTTGTAATCGCCGATTTCAGGCATTTTTTTAGCCATTTTATTCCCTCCATTCAAGAGGTGAGCAACAGTGCGGCGTATATTGCCGCACTATCACTCCCTATCTTGCCTTGCTTATTCCGATTTGACTCCCTTTTCCATGGCTTTCCATGCAAGAGTGGCACATTTGATACGTGCCGGGAATTTTGCCACACCTTGAAGTGCTTCGAGATCCCCTAAGTCCATCGCTTCGTCGTCATATTCTTTGCCTAACATAATATCATAAAAGATCTGAGATAGCTCGAGCGCTTTTTCCACTTCTAACCCTTTTACTGCTTGGGTCATCATGGATGCAGATGCCATGGAAATGGAACATCCTTCGCCATCAAACTTTGCATCCGCTACTTTTCCATCTTCCACTTGAAGTGTCAAATGGATGCGGTCACCGCACGTAGGGTTATTCATGTCGACAGTGATGCTATCAGACTCGATTGTACCTTTGTTGCGCGGATTTTTATAATGATCCATAATCACTTGACGATAGAGAGTATCTAAATTATTAAAAGACATTACTAAAGTACTCCTTTGTTTTCACTAATGATGCTACTAGCTTATCAATTTCTTCCTCTGTGTTGTACAGGTAAAAACTAGCACGTGCAGTGGAAGAAACGTTTAGATACTTCATTAATGGCTGTGCACAGTGATGTCCCGCACGAACAGCAATTCCTTCAGCATCCAGCACTGTAGCTACATCATGTGGATGTACGTCGTCTATATTGAATGTAACAAGTCCTGCTCTTTTTTGTGGACCGTAAATGGTGATTCCTTCGATTTCGGACATGCGGTTCATCGCATAATCTGCAAGTTTATGTTCATGGGCAAGGATATTGTCCATTCCCACCTGCTCCAGGAAGTCAATTGCTGCGCCAAGTCCGATCGCACCCGCAATAATTGGGGTACCACCTTCAAACTTCCACGGCAGCTCCTTCCAAGTGGATTCCTGCAGTCCGACAAAGTCGATCATTTCCCCACCAAACTCAATAGGTTCCATGTTCTCAAGCAGGTGTTTTTTCCCGTATAGAGCTCCAATTCCCGTTGGAGCACCCATTTTATGACCAGAAAGTGCGAAGAAGTCGCAGTCTAAATCTTGTACGTCCACTTTCATGTGTGGAGTACTTTGGGCACCGTCGACCACCATGATTGCCCCATTTTTATGGGCAATTTCAGCGATCTCCTTGATCGGGTTGATGGTTCCTAATACGTTAGAAATCTGCATGATGGAAACAATTTTCGTGTTTTCCGTGATGGTAGCTTCCACATCTGATAAGGACAGGCTTCCGTCCTCTGTCAGCGGGATATATTTTAAAGTAGCGCCAGTGGCTTTTGCCGCCTGTTGCCATGGAATGATATTACTATGATGCTCCATGTAGGTGATAACTATTTCGTCGCCTTCCGTTAGGTTAGTGCGTGCATAGCTGCCAGCTACAAGATTCAGAGCGGTCGTTGTTCCACGAGTGAAGACTATCTCTTCCCTGTGGGCTGCGTTGATAAAATTCTTTACTTTATCGCGTGCACCTTCATAACCGTCTGTCGCTCTCGTACCCAAAGTATGAACTCCTCGATGAACATTGGAGTTATACCCTTTATAGTACTTCTCCAACGCCTCAATTACCGCTAGCGGCTTTTGAGATGTAGCAGCACTATCCAGATACACAAGCGGATTTCCATTGACCTCTTGATGCAAAATCGGAAACTGCTGACGTATCTCCTGGATATTCATTACTTCACTTTCCTTTCAATTACATCAATCAACTGGTTTTTAACCGACTCGATTGGCAATTGATTTACTACAGGAGCCAAGAATCCGTGGATTACTAAGCGCTCTGCTTCCTTCTTGGAAATTCCGCGGCTCATTAAGTAGTAAAGCTGAAGTGGATCAATGCGGCCAGCTGATGCTGCGTGGCCTGCCGTTACATCATCTTCATCAATTAGAAGAATCGGGTTTGCGTCTCCACGAGCTTTTTCACTAAGCATTAACACGCGAGATTCCTGTTCGGCATTAGACTTGGATGCACCATGCTCAATTTTACCGATACCGTTAAATACAGAGCTAGCGCTGTCTTTCATCACGCCGTGCTTAAGGATTTGACCGTCAGAGTTTTTACCAAAATGTACAACTTTCGTCGTAAAGTTTTGCTTTTGCTCTCCACGTCCAACCACTACTGTTTTTGTATCTCCAACAGAGCCGTCACCCATAAGGTTTGTTACGTTTTCTGAAATAGTGTCGCCATCATTCATCAGACCTAATGCCCACTCAAGAGTCGCGTCACGTCCAACTACTCCGCGGCGGTTAACGTAAGTTGTGACACCTTTTCCAAGGTTGTCTACAGCGCCGTATTGCACTTTAGAGTTTCCGTTAGCGATAACTTCTGTCACGATGTTGAAGATGGAACCATCCCCATCATTATTGGACAGATAGTTCTCTACATAAGTAACCGCACTATTGTCTTCTGCAACGATTAGTACATGGTTAAACACTGCTTCTGCTTGGTCTTGAAGGTAGATCGCTTGGATCGGCTCTTCAATGACAACGTTCTTAGGAACATAAAGGAATGCTCCGCCGTTCATTAATGCAGCGTGTAAAGCGGACAGCTTATGCTCATCAACTTTAACACCATCTTGCATGAAGTACTTTTTCACAAGGTCACTGTGCTCTTTTGCAGCAGTGATGATATCTGTGAAGATAACGCCTTGTGCTTTTAGTTCTTCTTTAAGAGTAGATACCACTGGTGTGTTATCCACTTGAACATATATATTTTCTCCATCTACTAACGCCTTTACCTCTTGAGGCAATTGGTCCACAGAAGTAATGGAAGTTTCTACAGTGTGCTTCTGGAAGTTTGTAAAATTCCAGTTTGTAATCTTCGTCTTATCAGGCTTAGGTAATGGCAGCTCTTCTGCCAAGGAATAAGCTTGTAAGCGAAGATCTAACAGCCACTGAGGCTCCCCTGACTCTTTGGAGTAGTTAGTAAGGTAGTCTTGATCAAACGGTAATTTCGTCTCTAACGTCATGATAATCCTCCTTGCTTACGCTTCTTGACCGACTGTTTCGTCTTCGATACCTAGTTCTTGCTTAATCCAATCATAACCTTCTGCCTCTAAACGTTGTGCTAATTCCTTGCCACCGGACTTCACGATGCGGCCTTGCATCATTACGTGAACGTGGTCAGGAGTGATGTAATTCAATAAACGTTGGTAGTGAGTGATGATAAGGCAACCGAAGTCGTCTCCACGCATTTCATTGATTCCTTTAGAAACTACTTTCAATGCATCGATATCAAGACCAGAGTCAATCTCATCAAGGATCGCAATCTTAGGCTCGATCATCATCAATTGAAGAATTTCGTTACGCTTCTTTTCCCCACCGGAGAAACCTTCGTTTAAGTAACGCTGTGCCATTGCTTGATCCATTTCCAAGAAATCCATGTTTTTGTCCATTTTACGGATGAATTTCATTAGGGAGATCTCATCGCCCTCTTCACGGCGAGCGTTGATAGCAGAACGCAAGAAGTCCGCGTTTGTTACACCACTGATCTCACTTGGGTATTGCATTGCAAGGAATAAGCCTACTTGCGCGCGCTCATCCACTTCCATTTCAAGAACATCTTCCCCATCAAATGTGATGCTTCCGCTTGTTACTTCATATTTAGGGTGTCCCATGATTGCAGAAGAAAGCGTTGACTTTCCTGTTCCGTTAGGACCCATGATTGCGTGAATCTCTCCGCCTTTTACTTCAAGATTTACACCCTTTAAAATCTCTTTATCATTAATGGATACATGTAAATCTTTAATCGTTAACGTTGAACCCATAACTGTAACCTCCAATGTTCTTGTGTTCCTATATGAAAACACATTCTTGTTTTAATTCTCATTTTATTCTCATTACAATCTTATAACAAATAGAAAGTGATAGCAACCTTTTCCGCCTTGTGTAAGATACCCTCAAATTATAACGAATATAAGGGGGGAAAGTCGAATTTTCTAAGGAAAATTATTTAATTTAACTCCCGGTTAATTTCCGTTCCAGTTATTCGCTTTCCGCGGGGCGGTGCTTAAGCCTCCTCACAACGCTTCAGGGGTCTCAACCTACCGCTACCTCCCGCCGGAGTCTCATAACTTGCACTACAATTAACCGGGGATATCTAATAAACAACAAAAAGGGTCTGCGTTATTCTCATTTGGTAGAGAATAACACGAACCCTTTTCTTCTATATTATATGGTCAACCTGTCAGTTTGCTGCTGTTTCAGGTTTTATGGGCGGAAATTACGGTCTACTTCTTCAACAATCTTCAAGCTTCTTTGGTAATCCTTTTCTCGTTTCTGCTCCACTTCTAAGAGTTTTGAGAGCTTATTTGAGTACTCCTCATAACCAAAACCATAAGCTTGATACATTGCCTTCTCCATTTCACCTGTGTACTTTACGTGTACCTGATGGATAATAAACCATTCCCTTCCTATTTATAAGTGTTGATTTTTCGTACCAGTTTTCTGATACCCTCAAAGTATTTGTAGTAAACACCTTATTAATCATAGCAGGGGTGGTTAAATTATCCAAACGAAGTATGGAGCGATTACTGGGGATATTGGTGGTTGTGGGGTAATTAGGGAAGGTGGTTGATAGGAGACTTAGAATTCCTCTTGAATGCTAGGGCGTTCTGGTTGTCCTGATGTAATCGATGCTTTTGGTCTTGTTTTGATGTTAAATCTGGATACTGGTGGTGCATGTTGTGATTGGCAATTAACCTCTGCAGCACAATTGTCCGAACACCCTAGTAAAATAGAAGAAGAATGTCCGAACTGATGTAAAAATTGACCGAACCATTTTAAGCAAGTTTAAAACAGTGACATTTCTTTAGTTTTCATGCAAAATCCCCACAAAAATCATGTAAAAACCTTTTTCAAATAAAAAAGCCCAACCCCAAAAGGTCAGACTCTCCACTAATCAATGCTTCAATTCTTCAATTCATTAAAATCACTAATACAAGACTGCACCAACGTCACGGATTGGCTCATTGCCGCGCCGCCTCCAAATGCCGCTGTCACGCCACAAACTTCCAGGATTTCCTGCTCTGTTGCACCTTGATCTAAGCAACCTTTTGTGTGATAAACAATGCAATATTCATCTTGGGAATACACACTCACACCAAGAGCAATCAATTGTTTCTGCTTTTTATCGAGTACGCCTTCTTTAAAACAAGCTTCTGTAAACTCGTTGTAGTGATGCGCAAGCTCTGGCATTTTTTCAGAAAATACACCTAGTCCTACTTTATAATCATGAAGTGCTGCTTCTGCATAATTTTTCGGCTCGTAATGTTGTTCCATTGAAGACAACTCCCATCCTTATTTTTCACAAAGTTAGTATTTGTTTAGGTGGGAGGTTCGTATTCAATTATTACAAAAAAAAATAACTCCGAACCATAAATATAGTCCGGAGTTATTTATTCAAATCTTATTCTTCATCAGATGCCTTTGCAGGAAGCACAGATCCTTTGTATTCTTCTTCAATGAATGCTTTGATTTCATCAGATTGAAGCACTTCTACCAATGCTTTGATCTGTTCATTATCTTTATCTTCTTCACGAACAACGATAAGGTTTACGTAAGGATTGTTTTCGCCAGATTCCAAAGCAATTGCTTCTTTTTCCGGATCGATATCAGCGCCAAGTGCATAGTTACCGTTAATCAGTACTGCATCTCCGTCGCCGTTCAAGTATGCTTGCGGTAAGAATGCCGCTTCAAACTGAGTATTGAACTCAAGATTCTTAGGGTTCTCTTCAATATCATCTACAGATGCAGATGTAACTTCTACACCTTCTTTTAACGTAATTAGTCCTTTTTCTTCAAGCATTGCAAGGATACGGCCATGATCGGCAACGGAGTTACTCATTAAGATTTCTGCACCCTCAGGTAGTTCTTCTAGGCTGTCATACTCTTGGGAGTACACACCGATCGGTTCAATGTGAACGCCACCTGCACTTACAAATTCGTAATCATTTTCTTCGATTTGGCTTTTCAAGTATGGCTCATGTTGGAAGAAGTTCGCATCAATGTCTTTATCACGTAACGCTTGGTTCGGTATGATGTAATCTGTATACGTTTGAATGTCTAATTCAATACCCTGTTCTTCTAATAAAGTTTTTGCTTCTTCAAGGATTTCTGCATGAGGTACATTTGATGCACCTATAACCAGCTTACCTTCCTCGATTCCTTTTTCACCGCCGCCACATGCAGCAAGTACTAGCACTAATAATGACATTACAGCGAAACTTAAAACCTTTTTCATAATTTAGTCCCCTCTTTCTTATCGTTTGTCTAGTTTGTTGGTTATTAAATCTCCAATAAATTGGATGATAAATACAATGATTAAGATGATGACTGTACATACAAGTGTTACTTCCCAATTGTTACGCTGGAAACCATCTAAAAATGCAAGGTTACCCAACCCACCTGCACCGATGATTCCTGCCATTGCTGTGTAACTTACAATAGCAATTGCCGTGACCGTTATACCGGAAACCAATGCTGGCATCGATTCCGGAATCAATACTTTCCAGATGATTTCTGAAGTTTTTGCGCCCATGGAACGCGCTGCTTCAATGACACCTTTGTCGATTTCACGTAATGCAATTTCCACCATTCTTGCGTAGAAGGGTGCTGCTCCTATGATCAGAGCTGGCAATGCCGCGTTGGCACCAATAATTGTATCCATAATGAACCTTGTAAAAGGAATAAGTAAAAATATTAAAATGACAAATGGGATCGAACGGAAGATATTAACAAAAGCAGCAACCAATCCATTAACTAATCGGCTTTCCCATATGTTTCCCTTAGCTGTTAAAAACAATAATAGTCCTAAAACAATTCCTAAAATGAACGTAGCGACAACCGATATACTGCTCATATAAAGAGTTTCTAAGGTTGCTTCCCACATCTTGTCCCAATTAACTCTCTCAAGCATGTGTCATCACCTCCAACTCCACTTGCTGCTCACGGATAAATCTCAATGCCTCTTGAACTTGCGTTTCTTCGCCATCGAGGTGCACAAATAGTGTGCCATATGCTCCATTTTGAGTCTGCGAGATTTTCCCTTGAAGAATGTTCACTTCAATTGGAAATCTGCGAATTAAATTCGTAATTAATGGCTGTTCTGCCGAAGTCCCTACAAATGTTAGTTGAATTACTTTTCCTTGTGGGAATTCAGCCAACAAGTGCTCCACTGTTTCTTGCGTATCTTCTGGTTCTGTCACCTGTTTTACGAATCGTTTTGTAATTGGCTGTTCTGGCTTTCGGAAGACATTTAGTACATCTCCCTGCTCCACAACCTTACCATTTTCCATCACCGCTACTCGATGACAGATTTTCCGGATAACATGCATTTCATGTGTGATTAGTACGATAGTAAGAGATAAACGCTTATTAATATCGACTAAGAGGTCTAAGATTGAATCTGTAGTCTGTGGATCCAATGCAGAAGTAGCTTCATCACACAAAAGAACTTTAGGATTATTTGCAAGTGCTCTTGCTATTCCGACACGTTGCTTTTGTCCGCCGCTTAGTTGAGATGGATAGGAGTCTCCTCTTCCCTCTAATCCTACAAGCTTGATGAGTTCATCCACTCGCTTGTTTCGCTCTGACCTGCTCACTCCCGCAATCTCAAGTGGAAATGCGATATTTTCTTTTACTGTTCTTGACCATAAAAGATTGAAATGCTGGAAGATCATACTGATTTCCTGGCGTGCTTCTCTCAGTTCCTTGCCCTTAACTTTTGCAAGATTTCTTCCTGCTACATCCACCACTCCGTCAGTTGGTGTTTCCAGTCCGTTCAGCATGCGGATCAACGTACTTTTTCCTGCACCACTATACCCGATAACACCGAAAATCTCTCCTTGGTTGATGGATAAATCTATATTATCAACAGCTGTCACTATTCCGTTTTTCGTTTTAAATACTTTTTTTACACCCTGAAGTGAAATCATGTTCGCACCTACCTTCTTACTTTTCCTTGTTTTAGCTTACCCAATTAAGTTTAAACAAACGTTTGTTTAATCCTTGAAAATAAAAAATCCCTTCTGCAACAATGAGCAGAAAGGATTAAATGAGAAAAGTCCTTTCTCTCATCTATCAAAGCAAAATGCTTTGTGTGAATTGGCACCAATTTCAACAATTCCATGTTGACGGTTGCCGGGTTTCATAGGGCACGTCCCTCCACCTCTCTCGATAAGAGATAAACATATATAATTAAAATTAAGTATTTGGGCAATTCGAATTAACGAGTGTTATCGTATCACGGTAATAATTAGCCTGTCAATTAAAAACTTTTTTTCCTTATTTAAAATATCTTTAAAGCATTCTCATCCACGCTAAAATCAGCTGTTTTATTTTGAACGATTTCTCCGTCACACTGCATGACCATGGAGGAACTTGGGCTTATTTTAATGGATGCGCCTCTAAACATCGTGACATTTCGGTGTTTAATATGTCTCCCTCTAAAAGCAAGGGGAAACACAAATAATAACTCCCATCTTCCAATACCAGAAACCACACATATATCCAATTCTCCATCAGTTCCACAGGCATCTGGGCAGATCATGATTCCCCCTCCATAATAAGGGAGGTTGGCTACTGCTATCAGCCAAACATCCTGAAACTTATAAAACTTTTCATCTACTTCAATAGAAACATCAGACGGTTGGTAGGTGAAAAGAACTCTGAAAATATTCAGCACATACGACAAGTCGCCTAAACCTAATTTGTTCAAAAGACGTTTTGACCTTGACCTATTGGTTACTTCTGCAACCTTTCCGTCAAACCCAAGTCCCGCAATTGAAATATAATGCTCTTCTTCTACTTTCGGTACATCTATCAGTTGATAGGAACCCTTTAAGATCCTAGACAATGCACCTTCCACAGCAAAAGGGACTCCAAGGCTTCTTGCCAAGTCATTTCCAGAACCGGCAGGAACAATCCCGAGAGCCACTTTTTTATGAACCAATTTATTTACCACTTCATGAATGGTACCGTCTCCTCCGACTACCACAACAGCATGAATCAAATTCTCATCTATATTTTCTATCAATTCACCTGCATGACCTGCATATTCAGTAAAAGAAACGAGATAAGTTACATTTTTCTCTTCTAAGTACTTCTCCGCTTCTTTCCACATACGAAGTCCTTTTCCGTTGCCAGCCATCTTGTTGACAATAATATGATACACTCTCCTACACCGCCTATAAATTCTCTTTATCTAACTACTTTAATTCGTTATAGGCGAGGACAATTCCTTTAAGATACCTCTTTTCTTTCTGAGCGGTTTACAAGCGTAAATAGGGAATCCATAAGCAAGAAATGTCTGAAGGATCCTTTAAATGCCAAACCTTTCACATCTCTCATCTTCGTTCCGTTCAATAGTTCCAATATTTCTTCTTTTGTTCCTTCTATCACAATATCAGCCACCGTTGCATCTTGCACCAGTTGCATTTGGTTTTTACTTAGTGAAAAAAACGACCTTTCCCCTTGGGTGACTATACAGCAGCGCAGACTGTAGTATGGCAAAATCTCCATGACATGCAACTTACTTTTGGCTTTAAGAAGAAACATTTCCAAGTTCTCTACTACCATTACAAACCAGCCCCCTTTGCTATTAATTTCCCTGTATATCAGCCTAATCCCTGCAATAAAAAAAGAACAATTACCGCGTATTGCCGATAACTGTTCTTCATTTCCCAAGAAATATGTCAGACTATGATGTCTTTACCATAGTCTTTTGGTAACTTGCCGTCGTTTTTTCCCTAAACATCATATAAAAGAAAATAGAACTTGTCAGATAAAGCACAGCCGTGATGGAGAATACAATCGAATATCCCCAATATTCCCCGTACAAAAGAACAATGGTCATGGAGACCGGACCCATACTTGCCCATCCGAGTGAGAAGACCATTTGATTAATGGAGTTTGCAAAACCCTTCAAAGAGTTATCAACTTTTTCCATCATCATCGAAGAAATAATCGGATTGGCCGCATTCATCAATGCTTGCCTAAATAAAAATCCGAGGGCAGCGAGCCAGAAAATCTGTGTAAAGGCGGTTAGTAGCATAAATGGTAAGGAAAGAAGCTGTAAAATGACTACCGCTCTCATCTCCCCTACTCTCCTTACTACCGCAGGTCCAATAATCATTGCAACTGCAGTGACTGCCTGCCCTAGGGAAAGAACTAAACCAATGGTAGAATTTGATGTTCCAAAACGGTCTGCAAAGTACATATTCAAGTAAGGAATGACCAATCCTGACCCGAACCCTACCAAAATAGAGGCAAAAGAGAAAGCAAAGATAAGTTTCCATTGGCCCTTTGGTATGGAGGCTTGGAAATTTTTAAAGGTAAATGCTTTATTCTCTTTCTCTCTTGGTACTTCCGTAGTTTTTAATAAAGGGATGATTCCCATCATGAAGATGAGACTTCCGAGTAGAAGTGTCAGCCTGATACTCCAAACAGGACTCAGACCTACGACGTGTAAAAGCAAATCAGTTAGTGTCCCTCCTAAAAGATTTCCAACAACGTTTGCTCCCATTATAACAGCAAAGTGATAGCTAAAGAGTTTAACTCGTTGTTCTTTAGTCGAACTTTCTGCAAGCCATGGAACTGCTGTCACTTGAATGAAAGCCATCGCTATCCCTGCAATAAAAGCACTGACCAAAAGCAGTGATTCTAACTCGAAGATACTTCTCAAAAACATAAAGATCCCACTAAAAAACACACCAAATATCATCATCTTCTTTCGGCCAATCCGATCGCTTAATATACCAGCCGGAATCAAGATGATCGCCGCTGCCAGTGAGGAAGCCGCGATGACATTACCATTTACAGTCTCGGCAAACCCAAGCTCCCTTATATAAAAATTATAGACAATCATAAAAATCCCAAGCCCTATTTGCGTAAGGATATTAACAATGAACAACTTCTGGATATTATGATCATACCGTTTAAATGACTGAAACCAGTTTGCATTTTTCAACATATATGTACCCCTTGTTTGTATGTTTGAAAATATATTTCGTCTCCCTAAACAAACTTACCCCTTTTTCAGAAAAATGGCAATAGGTGATTCTGTCGAATATGAAAAAATATGCAGTAACCTTGTTGATTGGAGTGGAAGGCGAAGACTCCTGAGGGAGATAGCGCTAGGTGGAGACCCCACAGGCTAAGCCGAGGAGGCTCCAGCAGCACCCTAGAAAAGCGAAGCCATTTGCGGAAATCAACAGCGGTGTTAAATAATTTCTAAAATTAAATACTTCTTCAATGGCCTTCACCAAGTTAGGAGGCTCCCCGACCGGCCGCAGGCAAGCGAAGCGCCTGGAACGGAAATCAACAGTTTAAGGATTCCATAAAAAAAACACCACTAGGGTGCTTTTAATTCACTGACTTTCCATCATACTGTTTAATGAGCCCATATAAATACTCCACAGAACGAAAAGCATAAATTTTTTCCTTTATCTCACCATTTTCGAAAATCATCATACAAGGAACACTTTCGATTTCCCATGTCATAGCAAGATCCTGAATATAATTCACATCAAGCATCCCAAAAGGAAGATGCGGAAAAAGCTCTTTTGTCACATCCATCATTCTTTTAGCAACCTGACATGTCCCACACATAGGAGTGTAAAAATAAACCACACTTCGCTTATTTTTGTTAATTTCCTGTAAAAGCTCTTTCTTCGTCCAATCCTTCATTCTCTCATCCTCATTACACCTTATTACAAATATTCTGCATGAATATCAATGTTTGCACTTAACAACACCGTAGCTATATGGTGATATGGCGCTGATGCCACTTCTCGGTACATTTTGTCTATATAGAGGTGCTCCGCCTCTGGAAACTCCCTTTTAAAAAGCTTTCGCAATTTTTCACCGGAACTATCTGCATCCACCAAGATATAAACTTCTTTGTCCATAATATCTTCCATTAATTCATCAAGTTTTGTGACACTGATCGTTCCATTCGTACATATGATATGAACTGGCTCATTGATGACTTCCTGAACACGTTTCTTATCTGATTTCCCCTCAACTATGATGATCTTTTCCTCATGTATATAATCCATATCCATCACCTGTTCTAAAAAGATGTATAAAGATAAATTGCTTTATACTATAACTATTCCGAATAGTGGTAATGTACACATATAATTAGAAATAAGGGCGCTAATATATAAAAATAGGGGCGGAACTAAATTAAGTCCCAACCCCACCGATGGTTAACACCATCCATTTTCGTAGTCGCAATCTACATATTTGGCATCTTTTTCAGAAGGCACTGAAACCTGTTGGAAGATCTTGCTTCCTTCTTGTTCATAGCCATTTTTCAATGCGTATTGGTTGCCTTGATCGGTAAACGTCACTTGCCCGATGGATTCATTTTCCACGTAAAGCTCAAAACCTTGGTTTGTCAACTTACCGTTTACTCGGTCGGTGATGTCCAACCTTTTGTTATCCAACGTCATTTAAGGTCACCCTCTTTAGTAAAAGTTAACTAAAGTTAGGTTGCCCCTCGTGTTAATTATTAGTCTTCTTTTGTCATTTCCTCATATTGCTCAGCAGTCATTAAATTGTCAACTTCGCCAGCATCTGCAGGTTCCACCACAATCATCCATGCTTTTTCATATGGTGATTCGTTAACAAACTCAGGGCTGTCATTTAAATCTTCGTTAACTTCTACTACTTTTCCGCTTATAGGAGCGTAAAGTTCAGAAACTGTTTTTACAGATTCTACACTTCCAAATGGCTCATCTGCAGAGATTTCATCTCCAACTTCAGGAAGTTCAACAAACACGATATCGCCAAGCTCGGATTGTGCAAAGTGCGTAATCCCCACTCGTACTTTTTCTCCTTCAACTTTTACCCATTCATGCTCTTCGGAATAACGTAAATCTTTAGGTGTGCTCATTAATAATTCCCTCCATCAAACTAGTTTATTTTAGCTCTTCTAATAGGGGTTACCCAATAAAAAGAGAGCCTTTCCTATTTCCATGTTTCTTCGAACTGCTTTTCATTAAATCCAACTGTTACTTTGCTGCCGTCCGTAGTAATCGGGCGTTTGATCAACATGCCGTCCGTTGCAAGAATATCAAGCAACTCCTCATCGGATGCTGTTTTCACTTTATCCTTCAATCCAAGCTCACGATATTTCATGCCGCTTGTATTAAAGAACTTCTTCAGTTCGAGACCGCTTTTTTTGTACAGCTCCTCTAACTTTTCACGTGATGGTGGATTTTCGACAATATGTACTTCTTCTACCGCTACACCATTCGCCTCAAGCCACTTTTTAGCATTGCGGCATGTGCCACATTTAGGATACCAATAAAACGTTACTGTCATAACCTTTTTGCACCACCTTAGCATACATGATTTTACTCATATATTGTAGCATAACAGAAAGCCTGCGCCTAATTTTCAACACGCTATTTTCTATAATTCGACGTCTTTTTCTATTTTCCTTTTTGACGAGAGACAATTTCTGTAGACCATAGATTTTGAAGGGTATTACCGTTAAAATAAACCTATAGTAGGAACGTCGGAAAGGATGAGCTCTGTGACGGAAAAATTATCAAAAGAACTTAAAGAGTTTTTGTTCTCTTCTTTTGAAAAGAAATTGGCTGTCAAAAAGAGAGCTTATTTATTTCAAGAGGGCATGGTGGCCTCTGAGATATATTTAATTTTGAACGGAAGCTTTAAAATAAGCAAGGTGACACCTGATGGCCAGGAGCTTACTTTACGGCTGTGCAGCGAGGATGACCTTGTGGGAGAACTGACTTTATTTTGTCCAGGAGCAATTTATATGCTCAGTGCTAAAGCAATGGATGATAAAGGTAGTGTGCTTGTCATCCCTAAATTGGAATTGGAACGGAAACTCGCAGAAAACGGCCAGCTTGCTTTGGAGTTTATGAAGTGGATGAGTCTTCACTATCGTAAAACACAGACAAAATTCAGGGACCTAGTATTAAACGGTAGAAAAGGCGCCTTATACTCGACTCTGATTAGGATGTCTAATAGCTATGGGATCTTAAAAGAGGAGGGTATCTGGATTGACCTCCCCTTAACCAACCAGGAACTGGCCAACTATTGCGGAACTTCACGGGAAGTAGTGAACAGGATGCTTTCGGAGTTGAAAAAGAATGGCGTTGTATCCGTTGATAAGGGGAGAATCACTATTCATGACTTGAATCATCTGAAGGTGGAGATTCATTGTGAAAATTGTCCGGATGAGTTGTGTCGGATCGACTAGTGAATATTTAAAAACCCAGGCTCTCCATTAAAGAGGCCTGGGTTTTCGTTATCATACAGTATATTTCTGTGTATCCAATACAACTGCTGCAATTTCGCGCTTCTTCGCAACCACATTGATTGGTGTGTGACGAGTAAATTTGCGAAGTGCAGAGATCATCATGCGAAGGGTATCACCAGTTTCAGCAGCTACTAATGTTTCTCTTGCATCCGCTTCGATTTGGTTGAACGCTTCTTGACAGAACACTTGCGTGTAAAGTACTTTCAATTTGTTTTTATCTTCGCCGGATTTTGCAATCGCTTTTTCTGTACGTAGAACAGCAGATTCCATGGAGTAAACATTGCTAATGATATCTGCAATGTTAACAAGCAACTCTTGCTCTCTTTCCAATGCTTTTCCGTATTTTTGAGCAACAAGACCTGTCATTAAGATAGCAATTTTCTTAGCATTTTTCACAAGATATTTCTCTTGCTCCAATACTCCATCGCCAACTTCTTCAGGCATAAGCATCATTAACTCTTCTTGTAGGCTTTGCGCTTTTTGGATAAGTGGAAGTTCGCCTTTTAATGCTTTACGCAGGTAAGTTCCTGGAACCAATAAGCGGTTAATTTCATTTGTTCCTTCGAAAATACGGTTGATACGGGAGTCGCGATACATTCTTTCTACTTCATACTCTGCCATAAATCCGTAACCACCATGGATTTGAACTGCTTCATCCACTACATAGTCAAGCGTTTCAGAACCGAATACCTTGTTCAAAGAACACTCGATAGCATATTCAGAAACTGCTTTTGCCACTGCATTAGGATCTTTCTCTTCCTCTTTCGTCAAGCGGCCCATGCTGTCTTCAAAAAGACCAACTGTACGGTAAACGGAGCTTTCCGTTGCGTATGTTTTAACAGCCATGTTTGCAAGCTTCTCTTGAATAAGGGAGAATTTTGCGATAGGTGTTTTAAACTGTTGGCGTTGGTTTGCATACGTTGCTGAAAGCTCGATTCCACGCTTAGCTCCGCCCACTGTCCCAACAGCCAATTTGTAACGTCCGATGTTAAGAATGTTAAACGCGATAACGTGCCCGCGTCCGATTTCACCAAGAAGGTTTTCTTTTGGTACTAACGCATCTTCCAAGATCAATGTACGTGTGGAAGATCCTTTGATACCCATTTTCTTTTCTTCCGGTCCAGTGGAAACCCCTCCAAACTCGCGCTCTACGATGAATGCGGAGAAGTGTTCGCCATCGACTTTTGCATAGACAACGAATACATCAGCAAAGCCTGCATTTGTAATCCATTGTTTTTCACCATTCAATACATAGTGTGTGCCTTCGTCATTCAACTTAGCTGTCGTTTTCGCTCCAAGTGCATCAGATCCAGAACCTGGCTCTGTTAAAGCGTATGCCGCAAGCATTTCACCTGAAGACAGTTTAGGAAGGTATTTTTGTTTTTGGTCTTCATTACCGAAAAGAACGATAGGAAGGGACCCGATTCCAACGTGTGCTCCGTAGGATAAGGAGAATCCGCCAGCTCTTGAGAATTTTTCTGTAATTAAGGATGAACTGATTTTATCAAGTCCAAATCCGCCGTATTCTTCTTGTACGTCTGCTCCTAATAGTCCTAGTTCTCCTGCTTCTTTTAAAAGTTTAACGGAGATATCGAAGTTGTGGTGTTCGATTTCTTCTAGGTTTGGTACTACTTCGTTTACGACGAATTCTTCTGTTGTTTTGGCGATAAGTTTGTGTTCGTCTGAGAAGTCTTCTGGTGTGAAGACTTTTTCTGCGGCGATGTCGTCAAGTAGGAAGCTTCCACCTTTGATTATGTTTTCTAATGTGTTTGACATTTTGTTTTCCTCCTGTTTGGTTACTATATTAGAATCACTCTTACACCGCTGTTGATTTCCGCAATGGGCTTCGCTTTCCTAGGGGCGTTGCTGGAGCCTCCTCACTGCGTTACGGGGTCTCCACCTAACGCTATCTCCCTCAGGAGTCTTCGCCCTGTGCTCCAATCAACAGCTAAGTTATTTTTTGAAAATAAATTTAAGCCAGTAGTTCGAATACGCCTGCTGCGCCCATTCCGCCGCCGATACACATGCTGACGATACCGAACTGTTCGTTGCGGCGTTGCATTTCGTGTAGGAGGGTCAGGGTGAGTTTTGAGCCTGTGCATCCAAGTGGGTGTCCAAGGGCTATTGCTCCACCGTTTACGTTTACTTTGTCTTCATCAAGACCCAGTTCGCGCATGACTTGGATTGCTTGAGATGCGAATGCTTCGTTTAACTCTAGTAAGCCGATATCGGAAAGTTCCAAGCCTGCCAGTTTAAGTGCTTTAGGAATCGCTACAACCGGGCCTATTCCCATTACTTCCGGTGGTACGCCGCCTACAGCGAAGGATCGGAATTTAGCGATTGGTTTTAATCCAAGTGCTTCCGCTCTTTCTCTTTCCATCACAAGGACAGATGCTGCTCCGTCACTTGTTTGTGAAGAGTTTCCTGCTGTTACGGAGCCTTTGACATTAAATGCCGGACGCAGTTTGCTCAATACTTCCATGGAAGTGCCTGCTCTTACTCCTTCATCCTGGCTGAAAGTGAATGTGGACTCTTGCAGTTTGTGATTTGCTCCAACCTTACGCATGGTTACATCCACAGGTACGATTTCATCCACGAATTTCCCTTCTTGAATTGCTCTTGCAGCGCGCTCATGACTGCGAACAGCGAATGCATCCTGGTCTTCACGGCTCACTCCGTATTTCATTGCTACTTGTTCTGCTGTGTGACCCATTCCCATGTAGTACTCAGGTGCGGAGTCAACAAGTCGTGCATTTGGTCTTACTGTGTGCCCTACCATTGGTACCATGCTCATGGATTCTGCACCACCTGCGATGATGGATTCAGAGTGTCCTAGCATGATTCGCTCTGCTGCATAGGCAATAGTTTGCAAGCCTGAAGAACAGTATCTATTTATTGTGATTGCAGGTACGCTTGATGGAAGTCCTGCCAATCCGCCGATGTTTCTTGCCATATTGAGTCCTTGTTCTGCTTCTGGCATGGCACATCCGAAAATCAGGTCATCGATTGGACCATCGTAATTGCCTGCTCGTTTTAGTGTTTCTTTTACTACTAATGCCCCTAGATCATCTGGTCGAACTGTAGCTAGTGATCCTTTTCTTGATCTTCCGACTGGTGTTCTTGCACCAGCAACAATAACCGCTTCTTTCAAAGTGCTCCCCTCGCTTTTCTAGTAGTTTAGTAGATTTCCTTTTAACACCGCTGTTGATTTCCGCACATGGCTCGCTTTCCTAGGGGCGCTGCTGGAGCCTCCTCGGCTTCCGCCTGCGGGGTCTCCAGCTAGCGCTATCTCCCTCAGGAGTCTACGCCTTTTGCTCCAATCAACAGCTAAGAAATTTATCTATCATTATGAATTGGTTTAGTTACGTAATGGCTTTCCTTTTACAAGCATGTGTTGCATGCGTTGTTGGGATTTTGCTTCTCCAACTAGGCTTAGGAATGCTTCGCGCTCAAGGTCTAGTAGGTACTGTTCATCTACTTCTGTTCCAAACGGTACATTTCCGCCTGCGATAACGTAGGCAAGCTTTTTAGCGATCTTTAAATCGTGCTCGGAAATGAATCCGGAGTATTGCATATTGTGTGCTCCAAGCATTAAGGTTGCATAGCCTGTTTCCCCCACTACAGGGACTTTTCTGCGAACAGGTGCTGTGTAGCCTGCATCATATAGGCTTGTTACCGCCTGCTTTGCATCATGAATCAGGTGGTCCCCGTTGAAGCTGATTTGATCTTTATTATTCAGCAAGTGCAGATCTCTTGCTTCCGCTGCAGAAGTAGAGACTTTTGCCGTCGCAATTTGTTCGAATACTTTGTTCGCAACCTTTTGCAGGTCAAATTCAAGGCCTTGTGGCATGCTGCTTAAATGCTTCATGTAAAGCTCTTTATTTCCGCCTCCACCAGGGATCAATCCGACTCCGACTTCTACAAGGCCCATATACGTTTCACTGGATGCCTGCAGTTGGCTTGTCGGCAGGCAGATTTCTGTTCCTCCACCGAGTGTCATGCCAAATGGAGCAGCCACAACCGGCTTGGAACTGTATTTAATATTCATCATGGCTTGTTGGAAGTGCTTCACAACCATTTCTATTTCAAAATAATTGTCGTCTTGTGCTTCCATCAGAATCATCGCAAGGTTTGCACCTACACAGAAGTTCTTTCCTTGGTTTCCGACAACAAGTCCCTTATAGTTTTTGTCCACTTCTTCGAGCGCGTAATTCACCATCTGAATGATATCAAGGCCAATCGCATTGTTTGGAGATTGGAACTCAAGTAGTGCCACATCGTCTCCAAGATCGATTAAGCTTGCACCTGAGTTTTTCTTGATAACACCTTTTGTTTCTTTGAGAGTTTTTAAGTGTACAACTTTCGGGTTTACTTCTAGCGCTTTGTAAGTACCGTTGTCATAAAACAGCGTGGTCCCGCCATCTTTTTGGTAGAAAGAACGATGACCGTTCGCTAGCATTTCGTCGACCCATTTCGGAACAGCGATTCCATCCTCTTTCATTTTCAGGACCGATTCTTCTAAACCGATGGCATCCCAAGTTTCAAATGGTCCATGATCCCAGCCGAAGCCCCATTTCATCGCTTGGTCAATTGCCACGATATCATCTGCGATCTCACCTAATAATTCAGCGGAATAGCTTAACACTGGTGCAAGAATGCTCCAGATAAGATTTCCTGCACGGTCGTCCGCATATACAAGCGCTTTCATTTTATTGCTGTAACCTTTTGCTTGTTTGCTCATTTCAAGAGCAGGAGTTTTCAACTTTTTACGTGCATCATATTCTAATGTTTCTGGGTTAAGTTCTAGAATCTCTTTCCCTTTTTTCAAGAAGAAACCTTGACCGGACTTGGAGCCCAACCAGCCTTTTTCCTTCATCTTGTTCATAAAGTCAGGAATGCGGAATACTTCTTGTTCCTTGCCCTCTACTTTTTCATAAACATTGTTGGCCACATGGATGAATGTATCCAAGCCTACCACGTCAAGTGTACGGAATGTTGCGCTCTTCGGTCTGCCGATTGCAGGACCAGTAACAGAATCCACTTCCCCGACACTATAGCCGCCCTCAAGCATTTCATTTACTGTAACAAGTAAGCCATACGTTCCGATGCGGTTTGCAATGAAGTTTGGCGTATCTTTTGCAAGTACGATGCCTTTTCCTAACACATCTTCACCAAACGTTTTAATGAAGCTAACAACTTCGTGACTTGTGTCTTTAGTTGGAATCACTTCAAGCAATTTCAAATAACGCGGTGGGTTAAAGAAATGCGTTCCAAGAAAGTTCTTTTTGAAGTCTTCCGAACGTCCTTCCGCCATCGCTTCAATGGAAATACCAGATGTGTTGGAACTGATGATGCTTCCTGGTTTCCGGTGTGCATCTACCTTTTCGAATAGTTGCTTTTTGATTTCTAGGTTTTCAACGATTACTTCAATGACCCAGTCACAATCTGCAATTTTCGCAATATCATCCTCTAGGTTTCCTGCTTCAATTAGAGCAAGATTAGATTTGGATGTAAGTGGAGCTGGTTTTTGCTTTAATAACTTTTGTACTGCTGTATTGGTAAATTTGTTTCGGATTGCTTTATCAGAGAGTGTTAAGCCCTTTTGTTCTTCTTCACTCGTTAATTTGTTAGGAACGATATCTAACAAGATTGTAGGAATTCCAACGTTTGCTAAGTGTGCGGCAATGCCGGATCCCATAACTCCCGATCCGATTACAGCAGCCTTTTTAATACTTTGTTTCATTCTTCCTCCCCCTTGATAGTTGGTTTTAAAAGTAAGCAACAATTTTTGAATGAATGCTCATTCATTTTTATCACAAAAAAATATCTCCTTTGTAAGAAGTTCCCTTGGTTTTAACTATAAAGTATTTTGAAAATTTTCGCAATAAATAAATAGGATTTTTCCATATTATTTTCTAATGTACGCTGCATGTCGCTGGATGGTGTGGGAAAAATGTAGGTGTGGAGGTGAGACATCATGGCAAAGTTAAAAAAACAACCTTCTCAGGCAGCTAAAAGTGCTGCGAGTGTAAAAGGAAACGCAGGTCCTACTATGGAGATGGACTATAGCGGCAAAAAGACGAGCAACAATCAGCAGTACGGAAAGCAGAACATGCAAGACTAGAGTTATAAACGTAAAGAGCGTGCATTTCGCACGCTCTCTTATTATTTCTTTATGATTCCTTTTAGGACGAACGCGACGTTTGCTGGGCGTTCTGCTAGGCGGCGCATGAAGTATCCGTACCAGTCTGTGCCGTATGGAACGTATACCCGCATTTTGTAGTCTTCTTTTACGAGTTCCAATTGGCGCTCTGGGCGGATACCATATAGCATTTGGAATTCAAATTGGTCTTTGGAGATGCCATGTTTTTTCACGAGTTCTTTTGTGTATTCGATCATCGCATCGTCATGTGTTGCAACTGCAGTGTAGTTTCCGTTTAAAAGATGCATTTCAATGATTTTCTTGAAATTATCATCCACATCTTTTTTTTCTGGGAAAGCAACTTCTGGTGATTCTTTGTAAGCGCCTTTCACTAGACGGAGATTCGGACTGTACTGATTAAGGTCTTCCATGTCTTTAACGGTTCTGTACAAGTAAGCCTGTATGACAGTTCCGACATTGTCAAACTCTTCTCTCAGCTTTTTGAATACATCTATGGTTTTCCCGCAGCGGGAGTAGTCTTCCATGTCAATCGTGACAAATACACCGTATTCCTTTGCTGCATCAAGGATTCTACGCATGTTCTTCATCACAACTTCTTCAGAGATATCAAGCCCCATGGATGTCATTTTCAAAGACAATTGAGAATCAAGGTTCTCGGTGCCGATTGCGCGAATCGCTTCAATAGAATTGTCAGCCATTTCATTCGCTTCTTTTTCCGTATCAATAAATTCACCCAAATAGTCAATGGTGACACAAAGGTCTTTTTGGTTAAGTTCTTGGATACACTTTACCGCTTGATCGATTCTTTCCCCTGCAACAAAACGGCCAGCACCGAAACGCAATCCGTACTTTCTTGCCATTTTGGTTAATGACTTGCTTTTGGATAGATACAAAAATGTATTGCGCATTACCTGTTCCATTTGATATTCCTCCCGCTTCTTCTTGGTGTCCCTCTCCGATTGCTTAATTCTATTTTTCTGATACTGTCGCTCTTTTCATTAATGTGCATTAGACATTACTGCCATTTTAATGGTGTGTATGCAGTAAAAAGTCCAAGTGCCGACTTTTTTCACAATGTCTGCAACAAATCTTATTGAAAAGAGCTTTTATAGTAAACGCTTTCATTGAGTGTAAAAATAAAATTACACCCTCATTTTATCATCTTTTCAAATTTTTGAATACAAATTATTTGTCGGGAAATAGTGTTGATTTTTGTCGCTCAATTAGTCATTCTGCGTTTGACGAGTTTTCCGATTCGTACATATTTTTTTAGCCATAAGGATACTCTACATTTGATAGATTATGATAGGAGGTCGTTGTATGCAACAGCAGCAACCACAGCAAAATACTACTCAACAGACTGGCTATTACCCACAGCCGCCAAACGTTGTTACGACTAAAGATTCTTTATACTTTGCAGATATGCTTTCTTGGAATTTACTTGCGATGAAGAAAGCGCACTTTTTTGCAAGCCAATGTCAGGATCAGGATGTCGTCAATGCGATTGAAAAAGCCGGCCAAATGCATCAGAGACATTATCAGAAGATCTTGACTCACTTACAAGGTCAAACTCAAATGCAACAACAGCAGCCACTTCAATAGATAGGAGGACAAACCTAAATGACTCAACAGAAAATCCAAAATCCTGAAACGCAGGTTGCCAAAACACCACAAATGAATGAGCGTGATTTCATTAACGATATGCTCGCGACGGAAAAATATATGACTGACTCTTACAGTACTGCACTTAATGAAGCAAGCAACCAACAGATTTATACTGATGTGTTAGCTATTTTTAACGAAACGCAAAACTGTCAGCGAGAGCTTTACAATGTGATGTTCCAGAAAGGTTGGTACGGGCTAGAAGCCGAAGACCAAACGAAAATACAACAAACGTACCAGCAGTTCCAAGGTTATTCTAATCAGTTTCCTTATGGCAATAACGGTATGATGCAGTAAAAATTAAAGCGACGAAGCCCCTGAGAATTCGGGATCTTTCGTTGCTTTTTTCGTTCAAGCAATGGCTTAAAAAATCGTATCTTCCCCTCTACCCTTCAGTATATTTTCCGAAACCCGAAGCTTTTAAATTAATGAAAATTATTCCATTTATTTGTGGTAAAATTAAACAAAATGTTTATTATTCTAGGGGGAATTATGTGAAACGTGTAGTCACTTTATTTTTGGTAGGAGTATTATTTAGTGGTTGCTCTAATACAGATGTTCATCAAGAAAAAGTAACCGAGTTTGAAGAGGAAATAGCGGAAGTCTATTCGCAACTGGAAGAGAAAGAAATGGAGATAGAAACACTTTCCCAACAGTCTGCGGAAGAGGAATCAGGAGAATTTATCATGATTCCAAAAGACCAAGTTCCTCGTTTGTGGGGAGATGCTGATGCACAACTTTGGGATTACTTGATAGATGATTCGCTAGCGAAAGAGAACGGCTGGGAGAAAGGCGTTACAAATTGGCGTGAGTGGAATGGAGAATATGATCAGGCTCTAGGGACTCCCAATCAAACTTGGGAAGCACCGGGACTGCTAATGAATGCATGGATGTTGGATGTAGCGACCAGCAACGGACTGGGTATGGATATATGGGAAATTAACACTAGGATTGATTTTAAGGATGCGGTTAAAGCAGAAGGGTATATCATGAGTTATGGCATGCGGGATGATTCTGTGGCCGGAAGCGATATAAAGCTCACGATGTTGAAAGAAAATGAATTCTGGTATGTGGAGAAGGCGGAAGTCCGGTATAGGTGTTCACGTGGTGTTAGTGAAGATGACCTCTGTTTGTAGTTAAGCAAAAGAGCCTTGATTTGCAAGCTAGCAATCCAAGGCTCTTCCTTACTTCCCACTTTTCGCACGGTGGGCGTCATTCAATTCTTTAATTTCTTTAATCAGTGCCATCATATCTTGCTTTGCGTCTGGATATTGCTCATTCCAATGCTTAACAAGTGGTGGCATTGATTTTGCGATGTATGTATAGAGCACCCATGCTTTGACATTTTCTTTGTGCTCTTCTGTCACTTCCCCTAGGAGAAGTTCCGTGTACTTTTCTAATAAACCGTCCAATTGCTGATCGAGTTTTTCATTCATTAGTAGAACCTCCCCTCAAGCTTTTGTTCCATTATAGTGAAGTCAATCACACATTACAATTCAATGGACAGGTAGAGCATCGGGCTCCTTCACTGTTGGTTTTATAATAGTAGCAGCAGGTAGTTCGCATTCTCATCTCAGCTTGGTGCAGTTCTACAAAAGTTTTCGGGTTATAGAAAGTTGCCGCTGGGTTTCTTTTCATCCCAAATAAGGCTGGATCTGCATCCAATAAGCTTTGAAAATCTTCTTCCTGGTATGGCGCATCCAACTGCTGGTTAGGAAGAATGGACTCATACATCCAGTAGATATAAAGCACAACATTTTCCCATAATGTTTGGCGGGATACCTTTGCCTCTTTGGACATACGTTGAATTAACGGGGCAAACACTCCGTTGAAAAGCTCATTAAAATGTTGAACTCTCCACTCTTCACGCGTTTCAAATGCTGTTACCTCCACCGCTTGCACCTCTGTATAACGAAGCTTCGGCAGCCACACATCATTTTCTACATAAGAATCAATCCAAATGTTGGCTGGATCCAATTTCAGTGTTTTGTTAAATGCCGTCATGGAGAGCAGGCAGTTTACCGCAAGGAATCCCAGTCTTTTCATGAGAAGCGATGACGCAACGTCCATTTCGTCTGTCCCCAATGCAGCTTTAACCTTCGTCAAATAATCTTTTGTTCCATCATGAATAAGGGAATGAAGCGAGATTGTATCCTCTACCTGTGCCTCCCCGGCTACAAAACGGCAACTCTCTTCTAGAAAGCGAAATTCCTGTTTGGTTAGCGTGCTTATCATGCTCTTAGCCCTTCTAAATTGGGAACCAAGCATCTGCCGCGACCGTGCGGAATACACAATGGCGTTCCAAAAAGAGGGTCTGTTGTTACTTGGCAATTCATATCAAAAACATTTTTGACAAGATCGCAGTTGATTACTTCCTCAGGTTTGCCTTGTGCATATATTTGCTTATCGCGAATGGCAACAAGGTGATGTGCATAGCGGCAGGCAAGATTAAGGTCATGAAGTACCATAATGATGGTGCGGTTTTCTTTTTCATTCAATTCAAAAAGAAGGTCGAGAATTTCAATTTGATGGGTAAGATCCAAATAGGTTGTCGGCTCATCCAACAAGATGACATCCGTTTCTTGCGCAAGCGTCATCGCAATCCATGCACGCTGACGCTGTCCACCTGATAGGGAATCGACTGTTCTTTCTGCAAATTCTTCCATTCCTGTTGCACGAAGCGAATCCCAAACTACTTTTTCATCATGTTCCGACCATTGCTTTAACCATGATTGATACGGGTAGCGGCCTTGTTTTACCAGTTGCAGCACCGATAAGCCTTCCGGTGCAGTCGGTCCTTGTGGAAGAATGGCAAGTTGCTTGGCAATGTCCTTTGTGGATTGGCCGGAAATTGCCTTTCCTTCAAGGAGCACATTTCCTTCTCTAGGCTTTAACAAACGAGCAAGTGAACGGAGCAAGGTGGATTTCCCACAGCCATTTCCACCGATAAAGACCGTAATCTCCCCTTTTGGGATTTGCAGATCTAATTCCTCAATAATGATGGATTCACCATAGGATAATGTAAGTGACTGGGTTTCTAAAGCATTCATGTTACTTCCACCTCTCGTTAAGAATTTCTCGTTTTATAAAGTAGATAAATAAAATACGGTGCTCCTATTGATGCAGTAAATACGCCGGCCGGAATTTCAAGTGGCGAAAATAAGGTTCTGCCTATTAAATCAGCCAACATGACAAGAAAGGCTCCAATTAATGCGGAAGTGGGAATCAGTACGCCAAACGAGGAGCCAACAAGCCTGCGTGCGATATGAGGAGCCATCAGCCCTACAAATCCGATTCCTCCTGCAAATGCAACCGCGCCGCCTGTCAGTGCCGTACTCAGGAAAAGCAAGCCCATTCGGTGTTTGTTGACGGCACCACCTACACCTGTTGCGACTTCATCTCCAAGTTCTTGTATATTTAATTGTCTTACTGCCATAAAGCTGACAATGACAAGTAAGACAGTCCAAGGTAATAAAATTTTAACATGACTCCAGTTTGAGCCATACACCGTACCCGTAATCCAGATGTTCGCTTGGCTTGCACGATAGATCGGACCAAGTAACATAAACAATGTTGTTAAAGCTTGCATCAGTGTGGAAATACCTATTCCAATCAAGACAAGTCTGATTGGAGATAAACCGTTTTTCCATGCAAGCGAATATACAATGATTGCGATAGTCGTCGCACCGACAAATGCGCTTAATGGAAGCCACTGAATGCTAACGGTCAACGAATTATTGCTGTCGCTGAAAAGAGCGAGAAACAGGACAACCGCTGTCGATGCCCCACCAGTCAATCCTATAATATCAGGAGATGCAAGTGGATTCCGAATTATGCCCTGTAAAATGGCTCCGGCTACCGCTAGAGAAATTCCGACAAGTAAAGCGATGATGATTCTCGGCAGGCGGAAAGATTCAACAACTAGTGTTTCCATGGAATCTCCTTGGCCCAAGAATACTTTTATAACATTCCATGGAGAGATTTTCATATCCCCCATACCTGTACTTAAAATAAACAACACTATGACTGCGAGCGCTAACCCAAAAATAGTAAGTATCGCTTTTTTATCCATAAAGAAGGATAAGCGCCCTTTGCCAAGTCGAAACGTTTTATAATTCTTCATTTTCCGTGGAACCCCCTTCTCGCGATATAGATAAAGAATGGAGTTCCAATTACAGCTGTCATGACTCCGACAGGTACCTCTTGCGGCATAATCACATAACGCGCTCCTATATCGGCTATAAGCAGAAGAATGCCTCCGAGTAGACCGCAGTAGGGAGCCAGCCAGCGATGATCGGTGCCGACCAGATATCTCGCAACATGCGGGATAACTATTCCGATGAAAACAATTGGTCCCGCTATCGCGACCGATCCCCCTGCAAGCAAGATGATAATGATCGCGGCCGTTATTTTTAGAAAGCCGATTTTCACACCAAGGCTTGTTGCGACGTCATCCCCCATTGCAAGCAGGTTAATCTTTTTTCCGATGAAAAAGGAGGCAAACCATGCAACTGCAATATAAGGAAGTACAGCATACACCATATCAAGACTTCTGCCCTGAACAGAACCTGCCAACCAGAAAAGCACTTGATCAAGAGCCGTCTCGTTCACAACGAGCAACCCCTGTGTAAGTGAGGAGAACATAGCAGCAAAAGCCGCCCCGGCAAGTGTCAGTTTCATCGGAGTCAAGCCTTCACGCCCAATTGATCCGATAAAATAAACCGCAAACGCAGCAAGGGCTGCACCGGCAAAAGCTAGCCATGTGTAGGTTTGTAGAGATGTCACAGAAAAGAAAGAAACCGCGACTACCACAAAAAAGCTAGCTCCGGCGTTGATGCCGAAAATCCCAGGGGAAGCCAACGGATTTTTGGTAAGTGCCTGCATCCAAAGTCCTGCAATCGCTAAGCTCCCGCCTACCACTGCAGCAATGATTGCCCGCGGCAGACGTACTGATTGAACAATAATATGTTCATTCGAACCGTCGAAATTGCGGAATGCGTCGATTGCAAGCGAAAAGCTTGTATCTGTATATCCATATATGATGCTCGCCACAAAACTGAGTAATAATAGAAGAAACCCGATTAATAATCCAAATACTTTGTGGGTATTTTTACGAAGTAGCATAATGTGTACCTTCAATCTATATAACTTTTTATCTATATACAAGTTTAGGAGAATTAGGAGGAAGTGTCAATGACTTTGAAAATCATTCTCATAAAAGTATTGACAACTATTCTCGTCAGGAGTACTATTTATCTTGTGAATGAAAATCATTATCATTAATATACGGGGGCTACATATTATGTTGAAAAACAAAAAGCTTTTTTCATTATTTTTACTTACTTTAATTACATCGCTTGTTTTAGCTGCTTGTTCCGGCAATAATGGCAATAATGCAGGGCAAGAAGAAGATGCTTCAGGTGATACTCCAACGGAAGACACTTCTTATGAAGTAGAGCATGCAATGGGTACAGAAACAATTGAAGGTACACCAGAAAAGGTAGTTATTCTTACAAACGAAGGTACAGAAGCATTACTTGCAATGGGTGTAAAACCTGTCGGAGCTGTTCAATCTTGGTTAGGCGACACTTGGTATGATCATATCAAGTCTGACATGGAAGGCGTAGAAGTTGTTGGTACGGAAAGTGCGGTAAACCTAGAAGCAATCGCGGCTTTAGAGCCTGATTTGATTATCGGTAACAAACTTCGTCAAGAAGATGTATATGAGCAATTAGATGCGATTGCACCAACTGTTTTTGCTGAAACGCTAAAAGGTGACTGGAAAGAGAACTTCCAACTTTACGCAAAAGCATTGAATAAAGAAGAAGAAGGTAAAAAAGTAATGGACGACTTTGATGCACGTGTTGCAGAGATGAGCGAAGAACTTGGTGAAAAGAAAGAGCAAGAAGTTTCTATCGTCCGCTTCACAGCTGGAGATGTTCGTATCTATCAAAAAGATTCATTTTCAGGTATTATTTTGGATCAATTAGGCTTTGCACGTCCGGAATCTCAAGATGTGAATGAATTTGCTTTGACAGGAGTAACAAAAGAGAGTATTCCTCAAATGGACGGAGACGTTCTATTCCACTTCTCTTATGAAACTGGTGACGGAGAAGCAACAAAGATCAAGGATGAGTGGTTAGAAGATCCATTGTTTAATAACCTTGAAGTTGCGCAGGCTGGAAATGTCCATGAAGTAAGTGACGCAGTATGGAACACTGCTGGTGGCGTACTTGCTGCAAACATCATGCTGGATGATATTGAAGAGGTATTTTTAGGGGAAGAATAATACAGTTGGAGCTGGCACTTAACTTGTGCCCGCTCTTTTTTTATCCATTAAAAAAGAGCGGACCCGAAAGCCCCCTCCACCTGTCTATTTAATTTCGCTTCTCTCCACTTCATTACCTTCCGTATCTTTCACCACTACTGTCAAAGTGTAGCGTTGACCATTGTGGTTAGCAGGAATCGCAACTTCTGTGCTGAACACTTCTTCACTCTCGCCTGTCACTTCATACTCTTCTTCAGAAGAATGTTTAACTCTGCCATGCTTGTCCACCAATTCAACAGAAACCGTAAACTCACGCGCGTCACGAACATGATTGGCGATTGTTGTTTTAATGGTTACATCTGATTTCCTCTGAAGCTTTTTCAGTTCTTTTCCTTTCGAGTCCAAGAACTGATTGGAAGCAGTGTATTTCACTTCCGGCTCCTCGTAGGAATCGGATTCTACAATATCATCCACAGAGCGTGGTTTAAGTTGAATTGTTTCATTGAAAATGCTTGAGATACCCGTAATTGTAACTGTATCGCCGTTTTCAAAAGCGAAGTCGCTAAACTTCAGTCCAGTTCGGTTATCCACACGAACTAATACGGATTCTCCATCTTTTGTTGCATTGAACTCAAATGTTCCATAATTATTTACTTCTTCCAAATTAGAAATTTCTACTCCTTCGATGGAAACTAATTCACTCTCGTTCCCACTTCCCAGCTCTACAGGAGTTAACACCTGCGCAGCCGGTACTTCAGCAGTACCAGTCTTTTCAAATGCACTTAAAGAAGAGATTTGGAACTCTCCATTATAAGCCCCGACAGTACCTGTTATTTTTACTACATCACCTGGAACAACATCCTCAGCGTCTTGGAATACGTATGTTCCGGCTGTTTCATCCTGTACATAAAAACCTTTAGAGCCCCATGCACCTGAAGTTGTCGTAACCACACCTTCAATAGATACCACACTGCCGTTTGCAGCTTCTCTAGCTTCAGCAATCGTCACTGTACCAATGTCACTACCCGGTTCGCCTACTTCAGAAATTCGACCTTCGGCTACATAATTGATCGGGCCGTCAAAACTGCGAACAAAGTTAACTGTAGCTTCTAAATCTTCCGGTCCTGTCACAGCATTTTTGCCAAGCTCGCCGATTGGGCGATATTTGCTTCCTTGTGACGTTGCCATAAAGTTATTAACAGCAATGCTATATGTCGCTTCTTTGTCAATTGGTGTTCCATCAGGTAGAGTAATTTCCACTACTTTATAGGTTGCTCCATCCCATGTATAGTTAAATCCAGCAATACTGTAATCCGGACCATAATTAGGATCGATTTGAGCATTCAAAATAGTGTAAAGGTCTGCACCTTTAATATCAAGCTTCATTAACACGTTGTTGAATGGCTGGATATTGAACAGTTCACCCCAAGTGATGTCTCCTTGATTTAAATTGTCACGGATTCCTCCACCATTCATCAAGGCAAAGTCAGCATCCATTTCTGCTGCCATACCGTCTGCAATCAAGTTTCCTAGAGCATTATCGCCAACTTCTCCGCGAACGCCATATCCACCTTCCATGGCAACTTCTGCAACACCAATCACTTCATTTAGAATTGGTGCAATACGATTTTCATAGTTTGTCAGAATGTCAGATACTACTGGGTCTGCATCCATTTTACTTTGGTCTACAAATACAATTTCCGCTTCCTTGTTTACGATGTCGCCTGTCTCAGGGTCAATCTCAAGGTCTACTGCTGAAAAAGCTTTTCCGTAATCCAATGCTTGGACAATCAATTTATTGTCGACCATTGCATCTACTATTTCGTGGTTGTGTGCAGCAAAAATAACGTCTACTTCATCGTCCACATTATTCGCAAGATCTGCCGCATCACCAGTGGCTGTATCTCCTGATTGAGATGCCGGCATATGAGAAAGGACTACAATTGCCTCAATTCCTTGCTCTTTTAATTCTTCTGTTGCATCGTTAACTGCAGTCACTTCATCCGTAAAGGTGATATCCTCGATCCCCTCTGGAATTACCATGTTTAATGTAGCTGTTGTGTTTACCCCGATGAAACCGATTTGTTCTCCGCCAACTTCCAAAATTTCATATGGAGGCAAGAACGTATCACCACTGTCTTTCCAAACGCAGTTGGCACAAACATTAGGGAAGTTCATCCCTTCATAGTCTTCTGTCCCTTTTCCTTCTGGATGGTCTCCACCGTTTACCATACGTAAGAATTCAGTTGTTCCTTCGTCAAACTCATGGTTTCCGACTGTACCAATATCAAATCCGATTTCGTTCATGATCTCCACTACAGGCTCATCTTGTAATAGTGCCGCAACCGGGGAGCTTCCGCCGATCATGTCACCTGCATGTACAATCAATGTGTTGGGATTTTGCTCTCTGCGATCTTTCAGATAAGCAGATACATAATCCATACGGCCTGCCGCTGCAACACCGTAATCTTCTTCCAAATCATAAGTCAGATCAATTTTTCCGTGTAAATCATTTAGTCCTAATAGTTGGACAGATACTAAATCACCAGGAGTAGGATTAGGTTCTTCTTCCTCACCGTCTTCCACTGGAGTGTAACCTGCTGCAAGTGCATCTGTTTCATCCCAGAAGAATACACGTTTCTCAACAGGAACCTCTTCCCATTCTGCAGGCTGTACGTATTCTTTCGTATCAGAGTTCCCAACTGGTTTTGTTAAAGGATTGCCTTCATAACGGGCACGGAAAAATGTTGGAAGCTCCAATAATGGATCTGCTTCATTCCAAATTCCTTTTCCTGCATCTTTCGCAGCTTTCACCGCTTGCTGGTATTCATTATATTCATCAGCAGGACCTACCGGCCAGATGAAATATGTTACCGCATATCCTTCTCTTACCATTTCAAGGTTCGTATTCATTCTATCTTCCTTGCGTAAAACTTGAGCTAGTAATCTACCATAGTTGTCAGTAGGCTCTTCCCCAACTTTAAGGATGACTTCATCCCCTGGTTGAAGGAGAGTCTCCATATAAGCAGTTGCTTCGTTTCCTTTATCCTTTTGGTTCTCATCTAAGTCATTTTTTACAGAATGATACGTTTCCGGAGTATCGATATTCACAAAACGTACGCTTTGGGAACCGAATACCGGAGAAGTAATACGTATCGTATCGCCATCCGTTACTCGCTCTACTACCGCTGGGTATTCTCCTGCTGCACTTGGCGGTTCTGGTTGTTCTTCCGCCAATACGATATCGGAAGCTTTTCTTGGTAAAATTTGATACGTATTATATTGACTAAGGATAGCAGTAATTTCATACCATTTTCCTTCTTCCAATGCATCAATCGCATTAGTACCTTCCATAACACGTAATGTAGTGGAATTAAAATCACTGTCAGTCAATGTTACATTGTATCCGCCGCCAGCCGGTGTGGATGGCTTGCTGGAAACATAACCTGTAACTGTAACAAGTTGGCCCTCTAGAGGTTCAGCAACAGTGTCTGATTGTAACTCTTCAATAGTAACCGCAGTTGGTGCTGGAAGTGTTTCATTCTCTGCTAAAACTTCAATGCCATCTGTGTTCGGCATAATTTCAAGCAGTCCATTATATGCTGCAATCTTCCCTCTAACTTCTATCTTCTGACCTTCCTTTAAATCTGGAAAACCTGATAGACTATTAGAAAACAAATTGATTCCTGCTGTTTCATCCTGTATGTACGTAGATAGTTTTCCGCCGCCGATTGCTGCGTTATCTGCTGTAACTATACCTTGGACGATTACTTCTTGTCCGACATTTTTAGTTCGTGCTTCTTCAAGTGTGATTAATTCTGGTTCTGCTGGAGGTTCAGGCTCTTGTCCACCGTCGATGATGGAAAAATCCGTTGGGCTTTTTAATCCTGGAAGGGTAAAATAATCTTCAAGAGAACCTGTGATCTGTATTTTTGCGTGGTGGTTACCTGGATTGTTCACTAAATTTAGTGTAGTCCGAATTTCGTTATTCGGCAGTTGGACAGGTAACATTTTCGTGATGTCTGTTTCATCTGGAGAATCTGCTAATGCTAGATTGGTAGTCTGTGACCATGGGGCTTCTAAATCAAAATTTGAACTGGAAACGACCGTCCCCACAATATACCCCTCTACATTCGCCGTACCGCTATTATTTGCAATAGCTTCAGCTACCGTAATTGTCGAAGATTGCTCTTCTGCTGCATACGTTGTCAAGTTCAATCCTGGCAAGAAATTTGAGAATGTAATCAAAAACGCCAGTAGAATCATGACAATTCTTTTTGTAAATTGTCTCATTTGCTTTTCCCCCTAATAAAATTGTTGGACATCATACACTTACACAATATACGCGACCTATGTAAAATCATTGTTGTAAAACTGTAAAGCAAGTGTAAAAATTCGATAAAATCTAACATCTCTTCAATTATGCAGGAGGCAAAGCTAGCAGGAAATGCAACTTTATCACTAATTTCAATACAAAATTATACCATTAATATGTCGAAATAATAGGAAAATTTACATAAACGTAATAAAAAGAGTGTGTCATTTATCGACACACTCCTTTAAATAAATTCTTTAATATCGTATATTCTTCCATTTTCGACTCTTCTCGATAATATCAGTTCTAGCATTTTCTCTGCTACCGTGGCAGGGTTCCTTAGTTGCCCTTCATCATAGTAGTTTTTAAAAGTATCTACATTGAGGAAGTTTTCTTTATCCGAACTTCTAATCACTCCTTGCATTGCCGTATCCATAACTCCCGGTGAAAAAGAAAGAATAGTTGTCGGATGTGGAGCCTGGCTTTGCTCTAACCCTACCGATTTGGTGAACATATCGAGTCCCGCCTTTGTTGTGCAGTAAGTGTTCCAGCCATGAATCGGGCGATTGGCAGCACCAGAGCTAATATTGACGATTACCTTTTTGCAATTCCAATCCTCCGTAAGACGGATAAACTCATTGGTCATCAGCATTGGTGTGAGGAGATTGAGGTGAACTGCCTTTGTCATGGAAGTCTCGTCCGCTTTCCCTGCAGGTTTAATTGGATCGACCATTCCGGCGTTGTTAATCAGATATACACCTTCTGCTTGATCGTCTTTTTCAATTTTAGATAGAAGATATTGCACAATTCCCGTTACTCGTTCATGCTTGCTTAAATCCTCTTGTAAAAAAGTGAATTCTGCTCCACTTTCTTTTGCTGCGAGTTCCAAGTCCTTATTTTCACTTCTGGCTATACAAATCAGATGATGGTTTTCTTTTAATAGTAATTTAGCTGTGGCTTCTCCAAGTCCTTTGGAAGAGCCTGTTACGATAAAATAGTTCATTATAACACTCCCAATCTATCTGTTTTTTACTAGTTTGATGAGCGAAGAAGCAATCTGCCAGCCATCTGAACGTTTTTCTCCCAATTTAAATGGAATAAGATTGACGATACCGATCCAGAGGCTGAAATAAACGAACAAGGCAGAAAAGGAAAACTGAAATGGCGTCCAAAAAGGGAGAACAAGTAAGATCGATAATATGTTAAAGAGTGGCCCGCCAAAGGAAATCCAAGCAATCTCTTTGTGGGATAACTCCCTAGTGAGATCATTGCTGGAGTACCCTCCCAAAAACGGGATAATGTTGATTCTTATCTGCGTTCCCTTTAGATTAAAGTCCACAACCTTAGGACCTATGCCAATCCCAATCTCCGTTTTTTTTACCTTATGAAGTTTTGCCATACTCACATGACCAGCCTCATGAATCAAGTGGACAAGCGGTACGACTACGTAGAAAAACATCAAAGTATCAAGCATACCAAGGCAACCTTCTTTTTAAGTCGTTGGTTTTATTATACATGAGCAATCAGCTAAATTGGAGGAATTTGGTGTAGAAAAAAACTCCTGTCGGGGTCAGACCCCGACAGGAGTTTTTATTTCTCTATCGAATACACTAATGTTAGAACTTTATTAGATTATATCCAACCAAATTTTTATAGTCGTTGCTAAAATTAATAGTGCCAAAATCCACTGCAATACTTTCGTATTCAACTTCTGTCCAAGCTTTGCGCCAATTGGGGCCGCGATGATGCTGGCGATGACCATGACGATTGCTGGTACCAATAGAACCTGGCCGGTCGTGATTTTCCCGACGGTACTACCGATTGAGGAGATAAATGTGATTGCAAGTGATGTTGCGATCGTCATACGTGTAGGAATCTTCAGTACAACAAGCATGATCGGTACAAGCAAGAATGCCCCAGCCGCTCCCACAATACCAGAGCCGATACCGACGATGAATGCAAGAATCGCAGCCAGCGCCTTATTGAAGGTAACTTGATCGAGCGGTATGTCATCAATGCCTTTTTTAGGAACGAACATCATAATAACAGCTATAAGTGCAAGAATACCGTAAACCATGTTAATACCTTCCGCGCTCATAAGGCGGGATCCATATCCTCCAATAAAACTACCAATCAGGATACTTACTCCCATATAAATGATTAGATCTTTATTTAAATAGCCGCCTTTGCGGTAAGCCCAAACACCTGAAATGGTTGCGAAAAACACCTGAACCGCACTAACACCTGACACCTCATGCGCCGTAAGTGCCGTAAGTCCGAGCATCGGTGGAATATACAAAAGCATTGGATACTTAATAATCGAACCACCAATACCAACCATCCCCGACACAAACGAACCGATGAAACCTATCGCAAACAAAGCTACAAGCCACAATATATCAAATTCCATAAAGCATCCCTCCTTCTAGGTTGAGGGGGTTTCGACACAAATGCCAAAACTCCTAGAGGGGTCTGACCCCTCTTCTAAACTTTTTTAAATATTTTTCCGCCCTTCGACACGAAGGGCGGAATTCCTTTGAGGGTCTGACCCCTCTTCACAAATATTTTTTACCCGTGAACTGCGCAACGGTTAGGACCGATTTCCATGTCGCGTTGTTCGTCATCTGTTGGGTTGATTTTGCCCATGTTTAGTTGGCGGATTTCTTGGTATGCGTTTGGTTGTGGTGGCAGGTTTTCGGAAACGAGTTTGCGGAATTCCGCTTCGTCTTCGATGTTTAGACCTGCATTGTTTTCAAACAGGTCACCTAGACGCGCTGCTACTAGACCACCTTCGCCTACTTCGGACATCGTACCGAAGTGAGCCGGCAATACCATTAGTTCCTCAGACAATTCTTTGTAGCGAGAGTAAAGTGTTTCGCGCAAGTCTGATACCCAGTCTTCCGCTTTTCCTGCTAAGTCAGGTCGACCGATGGATTCTACGAACAAGATGTCACCACTTAACAAGAAACGGTTATCCACGACAAATGATGTACTTCCAATTGTGTGACCCGGTGAGTAAATCGCCTGTACAGCAACCTTTGTCGTACCAACTGTGATTTCCACTCCATCTTCTAGTGCTGCATAATCAAACGTTACTTCTTCTGCATCCTTTGGAGGTAACCAGTACGTTGCATTCGTTGCTTCACGAAGCATGCGTCCACCGGAAATGTGATCGGCATGCAAGTGCGTGTCAGCCACATGTACCACTTTCAAGCCTTTCGCTTCAGCAAATGAAATGTACTGATCCACCATGCGTGTAGAGTCAATGATCATCGCAGAACCATCAGATTCGACTAGGTAACTTAAGCAGCCTTTTCCGATACGAACGAACTGCCATAATGTACCGCCATCCGTTAAATCTGCTACTTTAACTGGCTCCAAGTACTCACTCCAAGCCTTCATTCCACCTTGTAAGTAAGAAACATTTTTCACACCAGCTTCTACTAGCATCTCACCAACAAAGATAGAAGAACCCTCTTTCGCACAAACAACTAAAACATTTTCAGATGGAATTTGGCCTAAGATTTCCTCTACCCCATCCATCAACTCAAAGTAAGGTGCATTTTTATGCTCAACAGATGCGCCTTCAATTTTCCAATCAGCAAATGCATCTTCGTTTCGCACATCTAAAATAAATAATGAGTCATTAGCCAAAACCTTTTTCGTTACATCTTTTGCAGTCATTGCGTTTAACATGAATAAATACCCCCTATGGTATAATTTATTTTAAAAAAATTTATCGTTTTAAGCTGTAGGACCTTCCCACTTACTCATTCCAGGAACAACATTTTTCACATTCGTAAAACCTAGTTCAGTCAACTTTTGTGCAGCCATGTCACTTCGACTTCCAGTACGGCAAACGACAAATGTTTCTTTATCTTTATCTAATTCAGCAATTCCGCCTTCTAAATCACCTAATGGAACGGAAACTGCACCAGGAATGTGTCCGAATGCATACTCGGCTGGTTCACGGACATCCAATACGGTAATGCCTGCTTCCAACTTGGCAGCCAACTCTTCGTTTGTAGCTACATGAGGATAGTTTTGTTCTTCTTTTTCCTCTTCAGATCTTGCTTTACGGATATAATGTTTCAGTACATCGCCTTCTTCAAGCGTTCCTAAATATTGATGGCCGATTTTATCTGCCCATGCCTTAATATCCGCTTTAGAACCTTTATCTGTTGCTAATACTTCCAATACTTCTCCAGATTCAATCTGGTCGATCGCCTTTTTCGTACGCACGATAGGCATAGGACATGCCAATCCTTTTGCATCTACAGTCAAGTTTACATTCATCAGTAGGTCATCTCCCTTTATGAAAAATAATTATTTTACGTTACCTTCCCATTCAAGCATTCCGCCAACCATATTAATGACGTCAAAACCTTGGGCTGCCAAGAACATGGAGGCCTTTCCACTTCTTCCGCCTGAACGACAGACCATGTAATGTGTTTTGGTTTTATCAATATCTTGCGTACGGAATTCTAATAAACTTAACGGGATGTTCACCGCTTGTGGGATCTTCCCTGCAGCCACTTCCTCTGCTTCACGTACATCAATAATAGATACCTGCTCGCCAGCCGCAAGCTTTGCTTCTAATTCCTGTGGTGTAATCTCTTTCATGTTTGACAGCTCCTTTTCTATTTAAAATTACCAGGCATTCATGCCGCCTTTTACATTTGTAAGCTTCGTGAATCCTGCTTTCTTCAATTGCTTCACGGCAGCATTACTGCGCATGCCGCTTTGACAGATGACAATCGTCTCTTTGTCTTTCGAAAGTTTATTCATGCTGTTTCCAATGGTGTTCAGAGGGATATTCTGAAACTGTCGAATATGATTCCCTTTGTATTCCATCGGTGTGCGAACATCAATGAACTGTTTGTTTTTATTGTTCATTTCCTGCTTCAATTCAGCTGTTGTTATCTGACGGACGCCGGCAGTCGGCTTCATTCTGCTGATCAGAAAAAACACTGCCAGCCCCATTAAAATATAAGGAAGAAACTCCATCTAGCAACACCCCTTTAGATGAATAAGTTCACATTACCTTCAGAAGCATCGCCTAAATATGCACCAACCCCTGCGTACTCAATACCGTCGATCATTTCTTCGTGCTTCAAGCCAAGTAAATCAACCGTCATTTGGCAACCTACAAGTTTAACATCCTGTTCTTTTGCCATTTCAATCAAGCTTGGTAAAGATTGAACGTTATGCTTTTTCATGATGCCTTTAATCATTTTTGGACCCATTCCTGCCATGTTCATCGTAGATAATGGTAACTTGTTAGCTCCGCGCGGCATCATTTTGCCGAACATTTTCTCAATAAAGTTTTTCTTTACTGGAACAAGCTCCTCTTTACGAAGTGCATTTAATCCCCAAAATGTGTGAAAAATCGTTACTTCGTGATCATAAGCTGCAGCACCGTTCGCAATAATATAGGCTGCCATCGCTTTATCATAATCACCGCTGAAAAGTACAATCGTTGTTTTTTTCTTTTCCATGTTAAGATCCTCTCCCTTTTGTTTTTGTTTTATCTGTCGTTACGCTTTTTTAATATAAAAAGTAAATACGTCGTTCTCTTCTTTCATATCTAATAACTCGTTTCCAGTTGCTTTGCACCATGCAGCAAGGTCAGTCTTCGCACCTTTGTCTGTCGTGATAACCTCTAAGATCTCACCTACGTTCACTTCATTTAAAGCTTTCTTCGTTTTCACTAATGGCATTGGGCAAGCTAATCCTTTTGCGTCTAATACTTTGTTTACATTCATGTGTAATTCCTCCTAATATTTTTACCCCTGGGGGTATTTATTTTATTAAAAAAATATAGTTAATATCTTTATACCTGGTAGGGTATAATATTCTTCAAAAAAATATTCGAGTTGTTGCCCTCTATACCCTTAGGGGTATAATGACATATAAAAAAATATGATGCAACCTTTCATTTAAATACCCTAGTGGGTATCGATAACTCTATAATATACCACTTGGGGTATATTATCAAGTACTTTTTTACTATCTGCTTTTAATGAGAAGATCAACTGCTTGTTGAACCATTTCGCTGGTCTCTTCACCTTTTAGTACATTTTCTCGAACGCATTGCTCCAAGTTTGTACTAACGATGACGCCAATGGCACGTTCAATTGCAGTGGTTGCAGCATTTAACTGTGATACCACATCTCGGCAATCTTCACCTTGTTCCATCATATGAAGAACACCCCTGATTTGCCCCTCGGCACGTTTCAAACGATTCTTCATCTGGTTTGTGTATTCCATAGCAGACATGCACCTCCTGTTGAAAATAATGTAGTAACAATGTCTATGCTCATATATTATACCCCCGAGGGTATATTGTCAACCCTTTTAGAAAGAATTCTTTTTCTTCCTTATTATATAAAATGCAGTTAGTTAGAATCATTTATACCATTAGTATGAAACCTTCATTTAATAAAATCGTTTCAACAAACACCTATTTATGATAGGATTATTCTTGTACATTGTTTGCCGAAACGTTTCGATTTAATATTTTTTGTAAGCGCTTTTCTATTTTACATTAAGGGGATGAAAAGACATGATTGAAATTAAAAATAAACAGATACTTATAGATGGAAGTCCCGTACTTATTATGTGCGGAGAGATACATTATTACCGTTTGGAGCGAAAAGATTGGCAGGACCGCATCAACAAACTGAAGGATGCAGGCTGTAATGCTGTAGCAACATATATCCCATGGTTGTGCCATGAACCGGTGGAAGGACAGATGGATCTTGATGGCCGCACTCGACCGGAATTGGATTTGGGTGCATTTATCGACCTTTGTGCCGAAAATGATCTATATTTCTTTGCGAGACCAGGCCCGTTCATTATGGCAGAAATGAAAAATGAAGGAATACCTCATTGGGTATCTAAGAAGCACCCGGAAGTTGTTCCAGTCGGTTGGGATGGAAATGCAGCAACCACACCAACACTCGACTACTTGGCTCCAAACTTTTTAAAAGAAACAAAAAAGTGGTATGAGGCAGTGATGGCAGTCATCGCTCCCCGCTTGCACACAAACGGCGGCAATATTATAGGAGTACAGCTTGATAATGAAATTGGCATGCTATCTTGGGTCAGCAATTGTCCTGATTTGACAGAGCAGTTGTTGGAGGACTTTTCTCGTTGGTTAAAAGAGAATTACGAAGAGGCGGAGTTAAAGGAGCGATATCCATTTAATCTGCATGATGCATCCGAGAGAATCACTGGTATCCGCTCTCCAAAAGAAGAGTATGCAGCCGAATTGATGCGTGACCTTGGGCATTACATGAGAGATCGCTTTGCACGCTATGTCGCTATTTTGCGGAATTATGCCGAAGAGTTCGATGTGAAAGATGTTCCATTTATCGTCAATATTCACGGAACAGGCGGCGGCCGCGGATTAACGTATCCGATTGGAATCTCTCAGCTTTATGAGTCCTATACCCAAAGTGAGGGGTATCTGTCCGGTTCTGATATTTACTTCGGAGACTTGGATATGGAATCATTCCAAGATCTTTACTTGATTAATGGTTTTATGGATGCAGTTCACAATCCTGATCAACCTTTGACTAGCGTCGAGTTCAATTGTGGTGATGGCAACTTTGGGGAAACATATGGCGGTCGCTATGACGTATCCGCAGCCGATTTTAAAACAAGAATGTGTGTCGCACAAGGAAATCGTCTGATTAACTATTACCTGTTTACAGGTGGGTATAACTATAAAATGGATGAAGCAGCAGGCGACGGAAACGGACGTATTGCTTCTACTGGAGAGCGTCACGGTTTTGCGGCACCGGTCAATCCAGAGGGCAAGCTCAACTACACTTTCCCTCGCATGGCCCGTTCCATCAAAACGATGATGGCAGTCGGGGACAAGCTCGCCGCAATGGATGAAGACCGAGATGCTGTAGCATTTGCGTTTATCCCGGACTATTATATGACCGAATATCGTTATCCTGAGAGCATGAAAATGCGAGAGATTGTAGACAACATCACGATGCATCGTGGGGCAGGTGCGTGGGAGATTGTTGCGCGGGCCATGCTGCTTGGAAGCTACCGTTTCAGTTCCGTGGATGTGCAAAATAAGGTGTTGGATCCTGAAGTGACCAAGGCGCTAGTGCTACCTTCTGCCCGTTATATGGACAGAGAAGTCCAGTTGAAATTGGTGGAGTATTTGCAGCGTGGTGGAGGAATTCTGTTGTATGGCGAGGTTCCGACTTTTGATATGGAAGGCAAGCCTTTTACCGCACTTGCAGATGCACTTGGCGTGAAGCCTTTAGCTGTAACATTCAATGAACATGGCCGCTTTATGTCCTTAACTGCAGACGGATGGGCAGCCAATCGCCATGAAATCCGCACTTATTTTACACAGACATTTGAACTTGGTTCTAGTGCGGAAGCTATCATGCGTGTGACCGAATCCGATGATGTATGCGGTTTTGACGCGAAGGTTGGCAAAGGGCGTGCCATCGTGCTTGCTACAGCTTACCGTTGCGATATCGACCTTTTTAAAACTGCCTTGGAGCGACTTGGTGCTGTGGCGGGTCTAACTCATGATTGCGGGTACCATGGGATTTTCTCGACTTCTGTATCTAATGGCGATGAGCGTTTTATTCATCTATTGAATTTGGATGGATTTGAGAAGGAGATTCAGGTTCGTTTAGACGGTGAGGTGTTTTTGGAAGGCCGCACGTTCACCCTTCAAAGTAAAGATGGTGTGATGTTACCGATGAATGTATCCTTGGAGAGACCGGGAGTGAAAATAGTTTATTCGACTGCTGAAATTATGGAGGTTTCCGCTGACTCCATTGCCTTCCGACTGACACAAAGCAGTGACAGCATTCTCTTGGAAACAAACAGGGGTGTGCTGGAGAATGCTAATTATCATGTAAAAGAGGTTGATTCTTCAAAAGTATTGATTACTTCTAAGAAACATGGAAAAATTGATGATCATTTGGTGGTCAAATTTAATTAAAACAGGTGTCCAGATACCCTTCCTCTTCATAGGAGCACGGTATCTGGGCATTTTTACTGTAATTTAGTCGAGTTCGTGCGGAAACAGGGTGAGTTTGTGCCAAAATGATGAAAGTTCGTGCCAAAACCAATCAAGTTGATGCCGATTTCCCAAAACCACAAAAAAACAGGTAGCCCCCTTACTCCGGAGGCGACCTGTTCAACAAAACATTACATTCTATCCATCATCCCTTGCAAGTTCCCAATACTCACCCGCAAACTGTCCAAAGGATTCCCCGGGCACACATCTTGCTCAATGATGTACCACTGTACGCCGTTCTCTTCTCCCCAACGCAATACCGGTTCAAAGTCGATGACCCCTGTTCCTACTTCTGCAAAGCTTCCTTCTTCACCTGCAGCCATATCTTTCATATGTAAAGTTGGAACACGGCCAGCTAATGGTGACAAGAATTCCAGAACATCACGACCAGCTTTCGTTACCCAATAAACATCCAATTCGGCATGCAGCAAGTTATCAGCACTTGGCTCTAATAAATATTCCAAGACTACCTTACCGTCAATTTCCTTATGAAACTCAAAATCATGGTTATGATAACTGATCGTGTAGCCGTCTTTTTTCAACACAACAGCAAGCTCGTTCAACTCAGCCTTCAAAGAAACATAATATTCCTCCGTACGGTCCTCTTCTAGCACATAAGGCATAACAAGATGTTTTGTACCAAACAATTCCGCTTCATCCAACACAGCAGGAAGCTCGTTACTTAATCGATCCAAACCTACGTGCATACCTGCAACAGATAACCCTAATTCCTTCAATGCTGCCGCAATTTCTTTTGGATCATGGCCGTAAAGTCCTGCCATTTCCACTCCAGCATAGCCCATTTCTTTTAGTTCTTTAAGTACTCCGATAAAATCTTTTTCCAATAGATCGCGCACCGTGTATAGTTGCGCGGCAATTTTATGCTTCATCCTCAACCGCCTCCTTATTTTAAAAACAAGCAACCAAATACGTTGGTTGCTTGTTCACAATAGCTAAACTTACACCCACCACATATCAGCAGGTTGTTCTTTGATCAACACAGATTGAAGGTTCGTCACCGCACGTGCAAATCCTTCTTCAATCGACATGATCGGATCCTCGTGCTCGATGCTGACTACATAATCGTAGCCATAAGTGCGCAGGGCACTCATCATGTCCGACCACTCTTGGACACTATGACCACATCCAACAGAACGGAAGCTCCATGCGCGAGTTTGGACTTCGCCGTATGGCTGCATGTCCGTTAAGCCGTACATATTCACATTATCCTGATCGATGTAGGTGTCTTTTGCATGGAAATGATGGATTGCTCCAGCTTTTCCTAAAATTTTGATTGCTGCAACAGGATCGATTCCTTGCCACCAAAGATGACTTGGATCCAAGTTTGCGCCAATTGCAGGGGACGTTAACTCACGAAGTTTCAGCATCGTGTGCGGCGTATGTACCAAGAATCCGCCGTGCAATTCAAGACCTATTTTGATATTACGCTCTTCTGCGTACTTCCCTACTTCTTTCCAGTAAGGTACAAGCTTTGTTTCCCACTGCCATGTTAGTACGTCGCCATACTCATTTGGCCATGGTGCAACAGGCCAGTTTGGCGCTTTCGCATTTTCGCTGTCACCAGGTACGCCGGAGAAGCAGTTTACTACTTCCACTCCTGTTAATGCAGCAAGTTCAATCGTTTTTAGTAATGTTTCATGGGATTCTTTTGCAAAAGCCTCATCCGGTGAAATTGGGTTACCGTGGCAGCTGAATGCACTGATTTGCAAGCCGCGGGAATGGATTTCCTCCATATAAGCATTGCGTGCCCCTTCATCTTCTAAAAGAGTATCCAATGGACAATGGTTGTTGCCAGGATAACAACCAGTACCGATTTCCACTGCTTCTAGTCCTGCCGCTTTTACATAATCCAGCATTTCTGTGAAAGATTTATTTGCAAAAAGGACTGTAAATACGCCTAGTTTCATTAGTGTTCACGCTCCTTAGTTCAATTCGTTTTGGATGTTGACAATCTTCTTCGTTTCGTTGGATTCAAGTGCTCCTAAAATAACCATCAAGGAGTTCTTGCCTTCGTTTCCGTCTACAAGTACTTCTTTATTTTCTAAAATGCTTGCTACAAAATGGTCGATTACATGAGAACCAGTTTGCCCGCCAGCGTCATTGCTTTGAATTTTGCCTAATTCGTAGCGAACTGTTTCACCTGTTGCATATTGTACGACTAAAGAGTGAGTCGGATCATCTTCAAGACGAAGAACCGCTTTTTCCGCATAGATGATTGTGGAGTTATCTTCACGTTTGTAAGACCAGCTAGCAGCAAGTGTTCCAACGATACCGCTTTCTGTTCTTAACGCGCAAACTGCCGTGTCATCCACATCTGTATTTTCTTTGGAAGAAGTTTCGATGAATGCTCCCACTTCCACAATTTCTTCCCCTAAAAGGTAGCGCATCAAGTCGGACTTGTGCACGCCAAGGTCTCCCATCGCACCGATGAATGCTTCTTCTTTACGGAAGAACCAGCTGTCTTTTCCGTCCACACTCCAGCCTTCAGGTCCAGGATGTCCGAATGCTGTACGGAAGCTGTAGATTTTTCCGATTTCTCCGCTTTCAATCAGTTGTCTCGCTTTTTGGTGGGATGGAACAAAACGTTGGTTGTGCGCGATCATCAGTTTTTTACCAGATGCTTTTGCTGCAGCAATCATTTCATCCGCTTCTTCTTTTGATGTTGCCATCGGCTTTTCACATAAAACGTTCGCTCCAGCTTTGGAAGCATAGATGGATACAGGCGCATGCAGGTAGTTCGGTGTGCACACACTCACAACATCCAATTCTTCACGGTCAATCATTTCTTGATAACTTTCATATGCTTTTCCGCCGTAAGTTTCAACAGCTTGCTCGGCGCGTTCTAAAACAACATCACATAGTGCAACAAGCTCCACATTTGGGTTTGCATGGTACTCCGGTAAATGGCGGTGCTTCGCGATACTTCCGCATCCTACTACTCCAACTCGTAATTTCTTCATTTTGTTATCCCCCTTATTTGCTTTTGATTTCTTCTAATGGTTTTGCATTTCCGTAATATACATCGCCGATTGTTGTCGGTTTTGCCCAGTTAACGGCATTCTTGATAACTTTTTGTACTTTTTCATGATAGTAAGTCGGGTATGTTTCATGTCCTGGACGGAAGTAAAATACTTTCCCTCTTCCGCGCTTATATGTGCAACCGCTGCGGAATACCTCTCCACCTTCAAACCAGCTCACAAATACTAGCTCGTCCGGATCTGGAATATCGAAGTGCTCGCCATACATTTCTTCGCGCTCGATATCAATGTGCTCCCCGATTCCTTCTGCGATTGGATGGCCTGGTGATACGACCCAGATGCGTTCTTTCTCGTCCGCTTCTCTCCATTTCAGGTCACAAGTTGTACCCATCAATGTTTTAAAGATCTTAGAGAAATGACCAGAGTGAAGAACGATCAATCCCATTCCGTCTAGTACTCTATTCTTTACGCGAGTAACGATTTCATCGCTCACATCGTCATGCGCCACATGGCCCCACCATAAAAGAACGTCAGTGTTGTTTAGCACTTCTTCGGTAAGTCCGTGTTCTGGCTCATCCAATGTAGCGGTTCTTACTTCGTAGTCTTCTTCTTTTAGGAAGGAAGCGATGGCACCGTGGATACCTTCTGGGTATACTTCTCTCACCTTTTCGTTTGTTTGTTCATGGCGGTTTTCATTCCATACAGTTACTCTGATCATTGATTGTTGCCCCTTTCCTTACTTATAATCTATTTTATTTGCAAAATCTCTAACTCTATTAATTGGTTGTGGTTATACGTGTGGGAACGTTTCCATATTGCGATATATGTAACGTCTCAAGATAACTCTCCTACATTATAAATGGATAATAAAGCGTTTTCAATGTTAAAGTCCGAACTAGATAGTAAAATTCCGACTTTTCGCGTGAAGGGTGGGAGTAAGTACAGGAAAGGGTATGGAAGATGACTGGAGTGAACTTGATGGGAAAGAGGGAAAATGGATAAATCAGTTTTACAATGGATATATTTTTTTTACAATGGATAAAATCTTTTTACAATGGATATATGGCTCTGAACAATGGATAAAATCTTTTTACAATGGATAAACGCCGATCCAACCGTCAAACTCCCCCACCAATCACACAAAAAGCCCTCCCTGTCATATCATCAACAGAAAAGGCCCTAACATAACTTCATTTTCTCCTTACTTAACCGACTTACGCTCCACAATCTCGGTAGAAAGGTTATAGTAGTTTTCTACTGAATCTTCTTTGGCCAACGCTTGGAATACTACATGTACCGCTAATGCCCCAACTTCATACTTTGGCTGCCTCACGGTTGTCAAAGGCGGACTCACATACTCAGCAAGCTGGATATCATCATAACCAATGATGGAAATATCCTCTGGCACACTGATTTTGTTTTCTTTAAATGCCTGAAGACCGCCGATTGCCATCTCGTCATTGGCGTAGAAAATTGCTTCGGGAAGCTGGCGTTGCGCGATCAGCATTTTCGTTGCCCGGTAGCCGCCTTCACGCGTAAAATCTCCGGACACCTTCCATTTGTTCTGGTATTGGATGCCGTGGTCCTTTAAGGCAGACATATACCCGTCAAAACGCATCTCGTTATCGTGGGAGTTCATTGGTCCGCTCACATAGCCGATTTCACGATGCCCTTTGTTTATCAGATACTCTGTAGCCGCATATCCGCCATGAATATTGTCCACTTCCACTTGATAAACAAACTCATGATCAAGCTTTCGGTCAAGTACGACGATTGGGAAGCCTTCGCGGGCTGATTCTAAGACAATATCATTTGTTATGTTATGGGCAAGGATGATCGCACCATCCACCCGTTTTTCTTTTAAGAATTTTGCTGCGGTTGATTGTGCTCCGCCGACAGAGCTGCACGCGATCAGGTCATAGCCATTTGCCGTGGTCACTTCCTGTACGCCTTTGATGAGTTCGGAATAGAACGGTCCTGATAGATCCCTTAAAATGAGTGCAATGGTATTGGTCTTTGTTCTTTTTAAATCAGATGCAAAGCCATTTTTAAAATAGTTCAGTTCTCTTGCGGCTTCCTGGACCTTTTTCATCGTAGCCGGACTGACCTTGTTTACATTATTTAAAGCATAGGATGCCGTCGAAACTGCTACTCCGGCAAGCTTTGCCACATCTTTGATTGTTGCCACCTTGCTTAACCCCCTTTTAAAGACAGGCCAGTTGTCCAAAATCAACAAGTGAATCTGTCCTTTTCGAAACGTTTCAATCTCCTATCTCTAGCATAATGTAAACGTTGCTATTATTCAATAGTTTATAGCTTCAATAAAGGGCTCAATAAAAGGGAATCCCGCTTATTTTTCAAACAGTTCCTGATTGTCCTGACTCAATCCAAAAGGAAGGATTTCGGGGCGAGAACAAGCATTTTGAATGAGAATATGCTTTCCTTCCACTGAAGACTCGTGAATCGCATGCATGACCTCTAATACCTGCAAGGCCATCTGTCCATTTGCCCTGTGATTTCTTCCGGCTCTGATTGCATGGGCCATATCTGCCGCTCCAATTCCTCTGCTGTTATCGGAATATCCATATTCGAGTGGAACTTCTTTAAAGTCGTGCGCCCCCATCTCCCGGACACGGATCGCACCGCCAAAATTATTCGGATCCGGTACACTCAATGTACCTTTTGTGCCGTAGATTTCCATGCAGGGAAGCTGTGTACCCCCCATCACATCAAAACTTGTAATCAGTGTTCCGACCGCTCCATTTTCAAAATCAAGCAAGCCTGTGACATGTGTTGGTGTTTCTACTGGAATTTGGCGTCCGTAATCTTCTTCCCTTGTCACGGTTCGCTTTTCAAAAGCCGACTGGGTCGAGCCTGTCACTCGTTTGATTGGTCCCAAAAGGTGAATGAAAGCTGTTAGATAGTATGGCCCCATGTCAAACATTGGTCCTCCACCTTTTTGATAGTAAAAATCAGGAGCCGGGTGCCAGCCTTCAGGACCTGCCCCAAGCATGAAACCTGTTGCTGCTACAGGCTTGCCGATAACTCCTTCATCGATTAGTTTGCGGCAAGTTTGCAGTGCACCACCAAGGAAGGTATCTGGGGCACAACCAACACGAAGCCCTTTTTGCTCCGCCAGTTCTAAAAGTTTTTTCCCTTCCTCTACATCGATCGTCAATGGTTTTTCCACAAATACGTGCTTGCCCGCTTCAAGTGCAGCAAGTGTCACTTCATAATGTGCTTTTGGAATGGTCAGATTAATGACCATTTCAATTTCTGGATCTGCTAGCATTTCTTCGACCGTGTAGACTTTCTTAACGTTATATTCTACTGCCTTTTCTTTCGCACGCTCCAAATTCAAATCAGCCACTGCAACAATGTCCAAGATGGAAAATCTGGTTGGCGCTTCTAAATAAATACCGCTGATCGTACCTGTCCCGATGACTCCCACTTTCACTTTTTTCAAGACTTTCTCTCCTCACAAAGAAATACGGCGTACATAAATCTACGCCGTATCCTATATTTAAATTGGTATCTTCCTATTTTACCCTTTTAGTGGTAAAAATGCTTAGATAAATACCTCGATTTTATTTTTACCGTCAACCAAATGTTGTTCCAATGCGGCCTTGCTGATGACAAATCCACCGCTGCGATAGCGGTTGGAAACTTCTGCTCCAGCCACTAACTTGCCATTCACACGAACTTCCTTCTGCTGTTGACCTAAGTGATAAACGAATTGAACATCATGCCCATTCACTTTATACGTAAAATGAAGGCCGTTCATATCTGCCGGCAAAACTGGATCCACTACAAGATCTCCAGCTTGAAAACGGATGCCGAGGCAGTTGGAAATCAATTGGTTCATGTAGATTCCCGGTCCACTAGAGTAGATTCTCCAGCCGCCTTTTACTTTTACAGAGCCATCGCGCAGTTTGCCAAATTGTTCTTGTGCTTCGTAACGGTCATTGAACTGTCCGTCAGAAGAGCTGAAGTAGGCGTTGCTTTGACGGCGTTCCGCGTTTGGCACTGCCTGTTGGATATTGATTGGGTTGATGGTATTCAAACCTCTCCACACTTCATCCGTCTTCCCAAGCTTGGCCATTGCTTCCACATACCGGATATGTGCGTGTACATATTGAAGCCCGATTTCACGACCGAAGTTTGCGGCTTGTTCTGCACGTTTGAAATGTGTGCTGACACCACCTGCATAGTTTGCAGGGCGGTTCATTAGGCGCACGCCGTCCGGGCAGTACAATTCTTTTTTAATCAGGTCAAAATGTGCTTTCGCCTGTTCTGGTGTTAATAATTCACTGATCATGCTGCGAGTCATCGGCAGCAAACGATAATGAATACCTGTTTTCGTATCTTCAGGGTGTACCATCAATTCTGGTTTGTCCTGATCTTCCATGTAAACGAAACCTGGAATCACGTCAGATGCAAGCATGTATTTATTAAAGTCGATCTCAATTCCTTTTGCCAAAGCCTTCAAATCTTCGGCTTCATCTGTCAACACTTCCTCAAGTGCTTTGGAAAGAGTATTTAACACTTGATATGTTAAGGAAACAGTCCAGCTTGATACCATATATTGCTTCAACTGTGCATTTGCCGGCTGCAGCGTGTCATCCCAGTCTCCATCACCATAGGAGGATAGGAAGGTATCATGTAAGAAGTGGTCCTTAATGTATTGAATTTCTTTTTTCGCATGTTCCAACACCGTAGCTTTTTCTTCTGTGAATGTGAAAGCACCACGTACCGTATAAGGAACCTTTTCTTCTAAAATAGAGAAGTCTTTTGTGATCGTCAGGTAATCACTTAACACTTTAAGTGGCCAAACGATGATATCTCCGTGACTCTCTTCACTTTGGATACGGTTGTATTGATCGAACATGAACCATTGCGGCCAGTTCCCCGTGTCCTCATATTGATGAGTGTAAACTTTTTTGATGATTTCCTTCACACTTTCATAGTTTTGCGTGGCCATGAAGTATTCCGTTGGCCCCTGGCAAACATCACGCGTTCCCCATGCCGCTCCACCGTACTGTTCCAAACCATGTGGCACAGAGTAGTGAACAAGCATGTTGTGTGTGTACCACCATGCAGTGGCATTCATCTTTTCTAACTCTTCCTTGCTTTCGCTGCCCAATGACAACTTGAATCCGTTCATCACTTTATCAAAAAATGCACGGTACCGCTCTACTTCTGTCGCAAAGGCCGGTTTCGCAAATTCTCGCTCTTCACCGTGCAATAACCCTTGAACCGTCATTGTCCAGCTCGCTGTTGCTTCTGTTTCCAATACAACTAAGGAAACAGCTCCTGGAACGACTACTTCTGCAAGCTTCGTTTCGTCGCTTACCGTAAAGTCAGTGCCTTCCACAGTCAGTTTGTATGCCAAATCAGGGTAAACATGCTTGCTGTCAGACCCGTCCACCGCTTTGAACGTCAACACCTTGCCATCCTGTTTCATGTCATAAGAAACAACCAGCTCATTGTTGTTCATGGAGATTTGATTTGTAACAAGGTAGCGGTAGTTTTTGCCGTTTTCAGACGTTACCTCTAGTTGAACTTCAGGGGAATCTACTACTGTATAGTTTGTTACCACGATCACGTCGTCTGCGGTTTTATAGAACCAGCGGGCATAGTTAAAGCCGATTTCGAATAAAGTAGGCATCGTTAGTAGCTTGTACTGTCCTTCCACTTCCACGTAAATGCGCTGACCGGAAGTTTTCATGACATTCAACGCATTACGAGCGTTTGTCATCATTTTATGGAAGGACGTGTTTCCTACCACAAGCTGTGAGTTGAAAATACCGTACATATAAGATGTGGAAGTGATGATGTTTTCCGTCATTTTGTCATTATTGCCTGACATGATGATATGGCCGTGCGGTCGCTCCACGATAAGCTCTTTTTCTTTTAAAACGATATGCTCATACGTATCGGTGAAGAAGGAAAGCAGGTTGTCTCCATCCCATTCTTCTTGCTTGCGAACCGGGAAGTACTTATCTAGTTCCGCTTTTGTAAAAGAAGACCCGGAAAGCACCCCGGATAGGTTGGCGTTGGCCGTAACTTTTTCCAGCTCCTCAGAAGAGTCGGATGCAAGGTTCTTCACTTCTTCCCAAGCTTGTGCTACCTCGTCTGTAAACTCAAGCTCTGTTACAGCTTCCTGATGGTTTTCTTTGAACAGGCCATAAAATACGAAGCTTTTTTGTCCATCAAGTATAACCTTTTCAGATTGCAATCCTGTAAAAGCAAATTCATACTGATAGATTTCATTGGCAAGCGTTTCTTTTGTTAAGATTTCTGGCTCGTTTGTTTCTTTATAAGAAAGACCGAAGAATTGGAAGCCGTCTGTTGAATAGCCTGCTGCTTTTGTCAGGGAACCTTGCTGCAGGTATGGAAAACCTCCAGGCTGCGGCTGGTTCTGACGGGAGCAGACAACATAGCCATTTTGCTCGTCTTCAAATACGGTGTGATCGATGTATTGAGACAAGTAAGATTCGTTTGTACGGACAAGTCCTTTGCTTCCAATTCCAACGTCTTGACCGTAGACAACATCCACTGTTTCGCCTGCGCCATTTACGTTTACATCCCAGAACCAGATACCTTTTTCAGATAGACGGAAGCTAACAGAATAGTCGATGTCAGCAACAGTTCCTTCCCATTTGATTTCGTTTTGGGAGTAGCTCGTGTTGCTGGTTGATTTTACGCCTAGTAGCGGGTAGGCTTGAATGCTGTTTTCGCCGTGAACGCGAAGGTATAGATTGTTCAGTGCACCGTCGATTGGGTTGGACATCCATTGGTTGATCATGATTTCTTTGTGTGTTGCTTCGAAGATGTCCCCGCTGTTAAGGAACGTAAAGCGAACATCTCCGGCTTCTATGTTAATTTTTTGATTGGCTGTTGTTGTTTGCATGATTAAAGTCCTCCTTTAATGTTGGGTTGCTAGTACGACGCAGATGATTTCATACTACTTATTTAAAACGAACTCTTTTATTGTCAGTTCGTTGCTGTTCGGGCCGATCATGGCGTGGAATTTGCCTTTGTCGCTTTGGAAACTCAGGTCCGAATGGTAGTATCGGAGCTGTTCTTCTGTGATGGTGAAGGTTATTTGTTTTGTTTCACCAGGCTCTAGCCATACTTTTTCATAGCCTTTTAGCTCTTTAAGCGGGCGGACGATTTCACCAGACAGGTCACGGATATAGAACTGCACCGTTTCTTCTCCGGCACGCTCACCAGTGTTCGTTACGTTGACTGTCACGTCGAGGCTGGAGTTTTCTGTTAAACTGTCTGCAGATAAACTCATATCGCTGTAAGCAAAGGTTGTATAACTTAACCCGTACCCAAATGGAAGTAAAGGCTCATTTGGTATATCAAGATAATGTGTGACATAGCGTTCCTGCTTGTTCTCGCCTTGCGGGCGTCCTGTGTTGAAGCAGTTGTAGTAAACAGGAATCTGGCCTACAGAGTACGGGAAACTCATCGTAAGTCTTCCAGACGGATTCGCATCTCCAAACAACAGGTCTGCGATGGCTGATCCCGCTTCAGTACCCGGGTACCATGCTTCAAGCAAGGCATCGGATTCCGCGATCACCCCATGAAGATCTAATGGACGACCATTGAAGAGAACCGTCACGACAGGTTTTCCAAGCTCCCTTATTTTCGCTACAAGCTTTAATTGTGCTTCCGGCAGGCGGATATCAGCTCGGCAGCCACCTTCTCCGCTCATTTCCGATGCTTCCCCAAGCGCTAGGACGATGACATCGGCTTTCTTTGCTGTCTCCACAGCTTGTGTGAGTTGCTCTTCTGTAATCGTTTCGATGCCAGATCCTTGCGCCACCAAAAGATTAGCCTCAGATATTTTTGCAAGCAGCCCGTCATATACCTGTACTGCGGCTTCCTTTGAACCTTGCCAGGACCAAGGTCCAAGCACGTCACCATTTTGGGCAAACGGTCCGATCAGTGCGATTTTCTGCTTTTTATTTAACGGTAGAACCTGGTCATTTTTTAAAAGAACACTAGATTTAATGGCAAGTTCCTTTGCCACGTGGCGGTGCTCCTCTGACATGATGACCTCTTTTTCTAGTTCCTCGCTCGTACCGCGGTATGGATTTTCGAAAAGACCAAGTTTGTTTTTAAGGTTTAAAATACGTAAGACCGATTCATCAATCAGTGCTTCCGAAAGCTCGCCGCTCGCCACAAGATCTTCAAGATTCTTCGCATAACAGGCAGTCATCATTTCGATGTCGACGCCGGCTTCCAATCCTTTTAGCGCCGCTTCTCGTTCGTCTTCTGCAACACCATGTGGAATCAGTTCTTTTACTGCACCCCAGTCAGAGATCATGACGCCGTCAAAGCCCCATTCCTCGCGCAAAAGATCTCTCATCAGCTTTTTATTTCCGGATGCAGGAATGCCGTCTACCGTGTTAAAAGCCGTCATGACCATTTCGCAGCCTTCATCAAGTGCCGCTTTATACGCTGGCAGATAGGACTCGCGAAGCTGTCTTTCTGACATGTTGACCGTATTATAATCACGCCCTCCTTCTGGTGCGCCATATGCTGCGAAGTGTTTTACGCACGCTGCAACACGGTGAGTGTCATTGGTCAAGTCCTCTCCTTGGAAGCCTCGAACAAAGGCCTTGGCAAAGACACTGTTCAAATAAGGATCCTCTCCTGTTGATTCCATCACGCGTCCCCATCTTGGATCTCTTACTAAATCTACCATCGGTGCAAACGTGACATGAACACCAGAAACAGATGCTTCTTTTGCGGCAATTTCTGCACTCTTTTCGGCAAGTTCTGTATTCCAGGAGCAACCAATCGCAAGAGGTACAGGAAAGATGGTTTTAAATCCGTGGACTATATCTGCCATCATCAGTAGAGGAATTCCCAACCTGTTTTCTGCAAGGTGCTCTCGTTGAATATTGGCAACTTCCCAGGCCCCTGATGCACCAAGGACGGAGCCGCTGTTTTGCACCACGTCATTTGCAATTCCCATGTCTTCCAAAGGACCGGTAATTTCTCCATCCCCTGCTGCACCTTTATAGAAGAATGTTGCCAATTGCATGAGCTGGGCTATTTTCTCCTCTAATGTCATTTGTTCTAGAAGACTTTCCATGTTTTTAGCCATCCTTAATTACCTCCCCAATCGCATTGCACCAATACGAAACGTTTTCACTATAATAATGCATAATTATAAGCTTTTCTGTAATAAAATATATCTCATTCATCGAAACGTTTCTATTCATTTCGATAAAGAGGCCATAATGGCACTCTTTACCCACTTATTCACCCGCTATACCAGAGCGGTCCACACCTTCGACAAACCAGCGTTGTGTGATGGCATAGACAACAAGCATCGGCAAGATTGTCATGACGGTTCCTGCCATATTGATGCCTTCATTTATTTCAGATGCTTCCCCGCCACTTTGCGGGTACATTTGTTGATAGGTTGCTACGAACTTTTGGAGCTCGAGCGGTAAGGTTGTTAATGAGTTACCAAAATAGATCGCTGCCAAATATGTTTCGTTCCAGTACCAAACGAAGGAGAACAAGAACGAAATGATGATCGCAGGTGCAGCCATCGGAAGCGCAAGTGTCAAGAATATCCGTAAATATCCTGCGCCATCAAGCTGAGCAGCTTCCTCAAGCGCCTTTGGCATCATTTTAAAGAACTGATAGAAAATCAGAATGAAGATGGCGCTGTTGATTCCTTGTCCAAGTAAGGCCGGAAACAAGAAAGCCTGAATGCTTCCCAGAATACCAATCTCGTTGAAAAATACATAACGAGGGATGACCGTCACTTGAGGAGGAATGATGAACGTCGCCAATACCAACACAAACATGGTTCGTTTGAATGGAAAGGCAAAGCGTGCAAACCCATAACCGACGACCGCACACACTGCCGTTTGAACGATGGCAGGAATAGCTGTCACATATAAAGATTCCAATAAAGTAGGCAGGAACTTCAATACCGCATAAGCAGCTTGATAGTTTTCCAGATAAAGTTGCGTCGGGATCCAGTTTACTAGTGGATTTAAGATATCATCCAAACTTTTCAAACTATAAGAAATCATATAAAGCAACGGGAATAAGTATACAAAGCCAATTCCAATCAACAAGCCGTAAATGAATAGCTTATAGAGAAGGCCGTCGTTCCCTTTCATTCCAAAAGCGAGCTTTTTCAACCTGGTCACGATGCCTGTCCCTTTTGGTTTGCGGTTAGTCAGCGATTCGCTTGCCATGATAACGGCCTCCTTTAAGCATAATTTTTTCTTCCTCTAACAGTTAACAGTGCGACGGAAATACCCAGTGCGACCGCAATCAATAAGAAGTAAATCCATGATAGGGCTGAGGCATAACCAAAGCCTGTATTGATTTGAAACATATTCGTTTGGATATGCTCAATGACTGGATTTAAGGAGAATATCGAGAATGTCACTATCGTATAAACCGTGTTAACGACGATCATCGGGAAAATGCTTGGCAGTGTCACCTTCCAAAAGCATTCCCAGTTGGACGCCCCGTCAATTTTGGCAGCTTCATAGACTTGTGTATCTATCTTTTGCAAGGCTGCCAGGAAAATTAAGAACTGCACCCCGGAAAACCATAAAATGATGATCAGGTTATCCATTAAATACAGGAGTACACTGCTGAATAAGGAATCCGCTGAGAGCATTGTTTCAAACACCGCATAGTCCTTGATGGAAGGAATGGATGTCACTCCTTGTGAAATTAATTCATTGATAACCGGGCCGCTCGCAATGATAACCGGTAAGAAGAAAATCATCCGGAAAAAATTACGAAAGCGGATCGGCTGATTCAAGAGAATCGCGATGATTAAAGAAAACACAATGATGATTGGAACGGACAACACAAGCTCCTGCACAAACGTCAACAGCTTTTGTGTGAACAATGCATCCACTGTAAAAGCATCTTTAAAATTATCAAACTTCACAAAAGTCGTTTGGATGCCTTCTGTGGTGATCCGTACTTTTTGAAAACTTAAGTACAACGAATAAAAGAGGGGATAAGCTGTGAATAAGAGAAACCCAAGAATCCAAGGTGAGATGAACAATAATCCTGTCAGCGAATTCTTCGAGCGCATGGATAGCTGCTTCATGCTTAATTCCCCCCTTCTTTTATGCTAAATGACGTAGCCTCGACCGTTGTTCCGTCAATGGACACGTCTGAATCCGTGTAGTTGACGATAATGGATACCCCATTTTCATAAACAACTTCAGACACCCCTTGTTGATGGACAATCCGATCGACAATTGAGCTGTTTTCTACTTTTCCAAGACTTTCTTTCACTTGACTGTATTGACTGATCAGTTCTTCTTTCCAACTAACAAACTCTGATGTATACAAACCTCTTGATGGAGTCTTCATTAACAGCTGTGCAGACTCCCTCGTCAGATAAAAGGATGGATATGCACCAAACTCGATCATTCTCAGCACTTCTTCCGTTGGATTATGAGAGAAGTTGGAGAATGTCGCATAATACGGCGTGTATCCCTTCAAAACAATTTGTAAGAACGGAACGGTGTCTGTTACAAACATATAGTTGGAGGAATACATTGGCATATCCAAGTACTTATCCATATAGCCCCAAGCATAGTCATTCGGACGATAGAGAGATAAATCTATATTTTGTTCCTGATAATGTGCAAAAAGTTCTTGATTCGATTCCATCATCTCTGCTCTTGAAGAGGACATACCCTTATTAAAGTCAGAGAATAGTTTACTTGCAGTCGTTTCCACTGCTATGTTTTCTACCCCATGATCCTTGAAATCCGCTGCATCTTTTTTGGCAATTTCAAGCGATTTCGCAGGACTGAGATAATAACTGCTATAACCAAATTGACTTTTCGTCATCGGCTGGCCGTTAATCTTCTTGGACACATCCTTGCTTCCGGAAAAGCCGGATGCGCCGTCAAAAGCAGTCGTGAAGTCTGTGTGCAGATAAAAAGGAATGTCTTTTTCCTCTAAAGTTTGGATGGTTTCCTCTAGGTCCCCTTTACTGCCAACCTTCTTCTCTAACGGAAACTTTTGTGGCAGCGTTCCCGTCAAACCGCCTTTTGTCCAGCCTCTTAACACCACATGCAGATTATCGACATCGTTTTGCTCCAACTCTTCAACAAAACGAGGAATGTCTTGGATCTCTGTCATTTGCTCCACGGAATTCCAGATCAGGCCTTTTTTCGTTTCCCCGCCTAAAAGTTCCAGGCGAAGATCTACCTTGTCTTCGTTATTGCCAGAAAGCGTGCCTTTTTCTTCTAAATGCTGCTGATATCTGTTGGCCATTCCAACATAATCTGCTTCTTCGTCAGATAAAAACATGACTTTCTGTTTGATTGTGAAGCTGTTTCTTTCTTCTTGGTAGACGTTAAAGCCTCCCATGCTCTTGCTTGTCGGTTGAAAATAATTAAAGCGATATTGATAGTCTGATGTTACCCAAAAGAAATCAGTAGAGGCACCAGACGGATATGCAAGAATTCTTCCGTAGCTTTGGCCTTCCTCAACGGATGTGATGAAGGCATTTTGTTTGACACCATGTACGGCACCGTACACAGGAACGGAAATCATCTGTTCCGGGTATGTGTCATTTTCTGTGCTTTGCGGTTTTGTAAATCCTTCATCTTCTCCATAGATGGAACCGATGAATGGTGTATCTGAACGGAACGCACTCTTTTCAAATCGCATTAGCGCACCGCTTCCGTCCGGAATAAACAAGTACCCGGTGATATCATCCATGTGGGCAGCACCTAAGAATGGATAGACTTTCATCGCTACAATTTTATTGTAAGTCCCATCTTGTACACCTTCATCCGGCACATCAATTACAATGTTTTCCTCTTCCAGCGTCACATTCAGTACGACTTCAATGCTGGAACCACGGAAATCAATCTCTGCTGTAAAGCCGTTGTCGTTTAGTTGAATGTTCGGCTTTGTCTCTTCTGTCAGAATGCTTTCTGTTTTAATGTTTCCGCGGCGATCCAGGTAATCAATCGTGATGGCGGATTGAACCATATCTGTCCATGTGTTGTTCAACCGGTAATTTTCCGCGTTATCCACCCCTGAGTGCCAAATATAACCCGTTTCTTTGTTCTGAATTTTTATAGCCAGTGACTCTTCTTGTATATACAGCGCAAGCTTGTCGTTCTCGGTTACCTTTGTAAAACCATCAAGGCTTCCTTCAGGTAGAGGTTTATTCTCTCCCTCTGGCTGGGTGAACTGATTGGAATCAAAGCGAAGTGTCTCTTCTCCGAGCTCTGTTTCCACCTCGATTTCTTCCAACTCTTCCTTTGATGTCAATGATTCAGCAAATACAGATACCGGAAGAATGGCGATAAGCATGACAAGCAGAATTTTTTTAAACACGGAGAATCACCTCCTGAATGATTGCTGTTACAAAATCAATAACCTGATCCATCAATACGTAGATAATGAAACATACCAATACAATGATCAGCATACAGAAAATCGTCGTAAAGATGTTTCGTACCGTTCCCCAGAATTCAAAAGCATGAATTTCTTTGATCATGATGAACAGGATAATTAACGACCATCCCATCATCACTTGCATAAAGAATACATACAAGAAGTATTCATTAAGCGTAAGTACATTGGACATGAGCGTAATTGGAACCAAGAGCACAATAATCGGTGCCAATGAATAAATGGTTCCAATATAAATATCGGAGAATCTTCCTTCTCCATCGTTAATCGTACTGACCAGATAATTGGATACGATGAAAAGAATGATTGGAAGAAATAATAGAATGAATTCCATTCCAAAATTGATTTGCTCTAACGTAATGCCGCCCCTGAAAATAAATCCTGTGAAATACTTCATGAATAAAAATTCGGCATATAAGATGACGTAAAGAATGGTGGCTGATAAAACGCTGACCTTTCTCTGTCTTTTAATATAATAGAAGCTGTCTATTGGATGACGTAAAAACTTGCCTAAGAATAATAGCTCACTCAGTAGTTTCTTACTTTTGAATGCCTGCCACCTTTTCCGTGCCGGTGCTAAGATCCCTTTCTTTTTATCTGCAAAAAGCAAGGTCGCCCTGACAGCAAATAATCCGAGTAAGATGGCAAAAACAGTGCTCAGATTCTCATTCATCCACTGATTTCTGATTTCCCAGAAGGAATCAGAATAACCTTCCACATTCCCAACCAGTTCAAATGATTCCAAAGCATCTTCATATTCCTGCTGCTTATAGTAAGCTTCCCCCATTGCGTTATGTGCAAGGCCGATGGAAGAATTCATGCGCAGCACTTCGCTCCAATATTGCTCACTCTCTATGTAAAGTCCTTGAGCATAGAGGGAGATTCCGCCATGAAGCATTTCAGCGAAGGCTGTTGGTTCCAGCACTTGAACGGTTCCGCGCTCACGGTCTGTAACAAAAACCCTGCCGAGATTATCTGTTGCAACTCCTGAAGGATCCATAAACAATCCCAGGCGGTTTGTTCCATCGTCTTTTCCGCCAAAAATAAAGAGCAGATTCCCGAAACTATCATACTCGTAGATTCTTCCATCTTTAGCTAAAACAAAGAAATTTCCAAGTGGCCCCATTGCGATATCCTGAAGATTAGTAATCTCGGAAATGTACGGTGATAAAATATTCCCGCCTGCAATGTTCAGCTTTCGAATGACTTCAAAGCTAGTACCCGCTGTAATGGTGTAAACAAGTCCTTTTTCATCAATCGCAATGTTAGTCGGCGCTGGCGGCACTTTCAGAAACATGCTGGAGCGCTGCTGATCGGTTGTCAGAGCATCCTGAATGACAGACATTAACGACGGTCTTGTACGGTTTACTCCGAAGAATCCAAGAAATGTGCCATCCTGGCCAACCTGGATAATCCCATTAGTTGAACCCTCTCCGATAATGTAGAGGTTGCCTCGTTTGTCCACGGTAATTTTTTGTGGTTTATATGGGGTTCTTGTCCCAAAAAGGGGAGAATCCGGTCTGCCGTATTCTTGGAGCATTTCTCCATCTTCAGAAAAACGGTAAACTTTTTCATTTGTATAATCTGCTACATATATTTGCTGTTCTTCATCCACAAAAACCCCCGTCGGCATTTGCAGGATTCCTTCTCCGACCTCTAACAGTTTTCTACCATTCTCATCAAACTTGGTGATTTTCTTCGTACCGGAATCAGCCACATACACATCATTGTTCTGATCGATATAGACATCTTCCGGACTGACTATATCATTTGTACTTCCGAAAAGCCCCACCGGAATATAAGCGGTCTGCGTTTCAATGATATCCCCTTCTGTTGATACCGTCTCTGTATTATATGGAACAGACAGGGCTGCAAAAGATTGCAAAGGAGAAAGGAGGATTAACCATACAGTCAATAAGCCAATGAAAATGTGCTTCATACTCTTTTTCTCCCCCTTCTACTTGATTCCTGAATGTGCCATCGTATTCATTACTTGACTTTGTAAGATGATAAAGATGATTAAATTTGGAATGAACATAATTAAAGATGCCGCTGCCGCCATTCCTTGGCCCGCTACCGTGTTACCACTTGTTGCCGAAGTTAATGTAGACATGTAAAAGGCAAAGGTCTTCAAATTTTCATTATCAACAAACAATGTCGAGGTTTCCGTGTTATTCCAAACAAGTTGAAATGATAAAATCGCAATGGTGGCAATCGCCGGTTTTACAAGCGGAATGATAATTTTGCGGAAGATTTGATAGTCCGTCGCCCCATCCATCTGAGCAGCTTCTATTAATTCGTTCGGTATTTGATCGATGAATTGTTTTACTAAGAAAAGTCCGATCGGCATGGCGATCAGCGGGAAAATATGGACAAGGAATGTGTCCAACAGCCCCACCTTTTCAATAAGCAAGTAACGCGGAATGACGACTGCCGCCGAAACGAACATTAAAGCAAGTGTGTTGATTTCAAAGATGGTTTTCTTTAGTCTGAAACGTTTTTTCGATAAGGCATACCCTGCCATCGTACTGATAAGAACAGTGACAAAGACAACGATGAGGGTAATGGAGATACTGTTAAACAAGTAACGGGACATTGGAACGCCCGTTGTACTTGTGTTGTTCATCAAATCAATGAAGTTCTGCATCGTCGGCTTTTGCACAAAAAAGCGCGGCGGATAAGCGAATAGCTCATCAATCGGCTTAAAGGCGTGAGAAAAGACAAAGACGATGGGCATAGCCATAAAGATGGCGAGCGGTATTAGAAATGCATAGAATTTCAATTGGCTTTTGTGAAAACGGTCTGGATTGATTTTCGTTCCATGGAATGCCGACACATCATTCACTCCCTACATTAGAAGTTTTATAGCTTGGATGTTTTCAAAAAGATTGTTAATCTGATTTAAAATGTTGTTTAGACACCGCTGTGGATTTCCGCAAATGGCTTCGCTTTCCTAGGGGCACTGCTGGAGCCTCCTCGGCTACGCCTGCGGGGTCTCCACCTAGCGCTACCTCCCTCAGGAGTCTTCGCCTTTTGCTCCAATCCTCAGCTAGGTATTACCTAAGCACTTGATAATCAGTTTTCCAGTGGCTTTGAGTCAAGTGACTTTCGCTCCAACCCACTCATTAACTTTCTCCTAGAAAACAGCCATCGCCATTTAGTCTTTTTCTCCGAATAAACGCCAAGCGATTTTTGAGAAGATATATACGAATAATAGTAATAGAACGCTTATTGCTGCTGCATATCCCATTTCATAACGAATGAAGCCATAGTCTTCTAAATGGTTGACCATTAACTGACCCGCATATTGAGGCGTTGGGTTGGCACCGGATAAGGCGACCCCGATCGCACCGGCCTGGAACGTCCCTACTACTGCCATGACTGCGCCGAAAAGCATCTGTGGCTTCATGGATGGAATGGTGATATAGATGATTTCTTGGAATCTATTTTTTATGCCGTCAATATAACCAGCTTCATAGATTTCCCTATTGATGTTCAACACACCCGATAGCATCGCAAGGAATCCTACTCCCATGCTCCCCCAAAGGGTAACCACGATCATGATCGTCATTAAGTGATCTGGTGATTGCAGCCATTGTACAGGCTCCAAGATGACACCGATTGTAATTAATAAACTATTCAAGTAACCCGTCTGATCCCCACTGAAAATGATGGTCCACACAACTGCCATCGCGATTCCGGCTGTCATGGACGGAGAATAGATGATAAGCGCCAATACAGTTCGCGGCCCTTTGGAGATCTGCGCCAGCATCCAAGCAAGCAGGAAGGATAAAATATATCCCCCCGGCCCGACGATGACTGCAAACATCAGCGTATTCGGCAAGACGCGCTGCATAAAGACTTCATCTTGGGTTAGCACACTCACATAGTTGGCAAGCCCGATGAAGCTCGGCATCTCAATCGCGTTGAAATACGTGAACGATAAAAGAATGGCCACTACGACCGGAATGATGATAAAGGTAAAGAAAAAGATTAAATATGGTGCAAGAAAGATCGATGTACTTGCATGCTTTTGAAGGCTACTCCTCATTTTCTTCCACCCAGCTTTCTACTTGTTCAATCGTCGGAATCGGATAGGTTTTTACGATTTTTCCGTCTTTCATATATCCGAATTCCTCCATCTTCCGTCTCATTTCACGGTCAATGGTCACCACCGCATCATCAACTGCTGAACGGGTATTTTCCCCGTCAAAGACGACACGGTTCCATACATTACTTATCTCACGCTCTACCATATAAGTGTAAGGCGTTTTTGGTACTTCACGTAAATGTTCCCATTGCTCTAAGATGACTTCCTTATGTTCCTCTGGCCATGGTAATTGTTTAAAAGCGTCAAGATTTGCGGTATTCCACATATAAGATGGACCATACATGATTTGCAAAGTAGTAGCAAAGTCCGTCTGTGTTTCTGTGGACATCCACCATTTAAGCACTTGCCATGCTTCGTCTTTATTCTTGCTGCCGTTAAAAATCATGCCTGCCTGTCCAGATCCTGTTGCCCATCTTTCCACTTCTCCGTCCTCATTCTCCACTCCAGGATGAAGGGAAATGTCCCACCAGCCGGAGATCTCCGGTGCTGCAGATGTAAGCTCCACATATGTCTGGAAGTTAGAAACACCGATCGGCAAAGTAGAATAACGGAAATGGTTATAGAAATTCGGCACTTGAAGCGGCGTGCTGTAGATTGTATTCAAGTCCGTCATAAGCTGAATCCCACGGACTGTTTCATCGCTGTCGATCGTCGTTCCCATGCCATCTTCTTTATACATGTCCCCTTGATGTTGATAGATAAATGGCGAGGTTGACTGGAATGGTTTGAACGCCACTGCACCTGCAATAGGCGTGTAGTAATTTAATCCAAAGCGTTGAAGCTCTGGCAAGACATCAACTACATTCTCCCATGTGTCAGGGACAGGAACATCTAACGCCCCTAAAATATCTTTTCTGTAAAATTGAACAAAGAAATCCTGCGTTTCCGGCAACCCATATACCTCATCTTCAATGATCATTGGCAAGAAAGCGCCAGGTGAAAAGTGAGCAAGCGTTTCATCGAAATCCTCAAACTCTCTTAAGTCATACGCCGCTCCACGAATAGCGAGTTCATATGGAAGCCAGCTACTGATTCCAAGCGCAAGATCCGGCTGACTGTTCGCTGCATTCGCTAAAATCAATTTCTGCTCAGAAGGCATGATGGAGAACCTCACTTTTATTCCTGTTTGGGGGGTAAAGTTCTGATCCACCATATTTTGCATCAATTCCACATATTGTCGTGGTCTGTTTACCCACACATCCACAACATCATCATCCACTTCTTCCGTTGCCAATGTATTAGACTGGAACGAGTGGAAGAATTTCAAAACAGATTCCTTTGTTTTTGCAAAAAATCCAAGCTCTGGTTTTGGTAACTTTTCGTCACCGTGAATATATATTCGATCCATTATCAATGGCTGTTTTTTCAAATCCAGTGTTGCATTTCCAAGAAGCTGTGCGACAGAACTGGAGCCTTCTGAAAGCTGAGTCAGTCGTGCCGGAATTTTGTCAGGATCTGCTGCAAGCTCCCTTAACCGTTCGACGGCAATATTGAGCGATACAATCTCCACTGATTCTTTTCCATCACTTAACTCAAGCAGATACTCACTTTCTCCTTCAAGCTTATCCGCCCAGGAGGTAAGTTCCCCTTCTATCTCAGGCATGTACTCGGTAATTCTCCAGCCTCGAGAGCGATCTTGGTTGTTTCCGGTTAATCGTTTAATGGATAGGGAGAGCTGTTCAATGCCCTTCATCACTTCATCCATTTCGAATAACGTGCGATTTACAGGTGACGCATCACCTTTAAGTGTCAGGGTATTTTTCCCCTTCTCTAAATAAAAATAATACGGTTTCCCATCTTCATTGCTAAGCGTTTCATTTACCCAGTTCTTCTCCTGTTGGAAAGAATAGCTTTCTACTTCTTCAAAAGGTACCTCTCCATTGATCATGACTGTCCTGAAGACCGGAAAGCCTGATTGTTTTTCTTGTAAAACTTTCAAGGAAATTTGGTAGTAGCCTGCTTCCTCCACATCCATCTCCCAAGTAGCCGTTTGCCCGCTCGTTTCCCATGACTCTCCGCCGATTGCATTCAATAAGCGCTTGTCACGTTCATAAGGGACAACAGATGCATCCTGTCTATTCACAGGTCTGATAAAAGAGCTGTTTTTCTTCAGCGGGTGCTCCGCTTCAATTGTGATACTGTTTGTTTCCGTGAGATCTCCAGCTTGTTTCTCTCTATACTCTTCATATGTAGGGATCGTTCCCACACCGCTTACATACATGTTTCCAAGCAGCATTTCTCCCCGGATGTTTTCAAGTGTAATGGTGTTTTTGCCTGCTTTTAATTGATACTTCAACGGCCTTGCCTGCAGATGACTAGAATCCTCTGCCTTAATAGAATGCCATTGTTCGATCGGGAGCTGCGCCGGAATAATTTCATCTCCAAAGCGGTCCTGCTCAAAATCATTTGTTGCACTTTTCCAGTCCTTCGGGAACGTAATTCTGCGACTCTCAAAATATGGATACTCCCCGTTCACTTTGATCGATCCCTCTATCGGAACAATTCCTTCACCTAGAGGATAATAGTCAAAGCCCAGTTCATATAAGCCCTCTTCCTCTACATCCACTTCAATCGTGACTGAATTCTTGTTTCTCCAAGCATATACCTGATCGCCATACTCCTTGCTTTCTCCACTTGAAAGCAGGCTATTCTTATCAATGGATAAAAAATCAGCGGGAGTGACAACGCGCTCGAAATCTTGCGCGTTGCCCTGTCCCACTTCATTCCACTGCTTAAGGATTGATAGATAGCGTGGCTCAATGACTTGTTCTGCCACCTGCTCAAGGCTCTTCTCTTCATCAGCAAATGCGAATTGGCCTGGTACTAGCAACAGCAGTATTAATGACCAGAACATCATTTTACGTTTCATATCTAATCCCCATCCCCTTCACAGTTTTACACCTTATTGACCAATCGCTTCTTTGCCTTCTTGGTACTTTTGATTTGCTAATTCATTTATTTGTGCCGCATAGTCTTCAATCTTGATCTCGCCTCTTACACTTGCATCAATTAATGCCGCTATGTTTGCATTCGGCTCTTCTCCAACGGCTACACCAGTCGGCGCTTCCCATCTTGATTGAGCAAAGCCTGGTACTGTTTTAACAGGTTCCACAATTCCATTCGCCAGATTGTCATATGCTGTACGTAGGCCAGGGATATCCTGAACTTCAAAGAATGCATCCAATACTTCTTCATCTTGTGTGACAGGTAAATTGTTCAATGCCTTGTCATGCTCTACTGCTAAATCAATACGCTTTAAGAATCCTTCTTTACCAAAGCTCATCCACTTAGCAAAAAGGAATGCTTCTTCTTGATGCTTAGTAGACTTAGAGATGCCCATGAAATCATTTACGATGACTGTTCTTCCGCCAGGAGTTCCAACGAAGTCCCAATCAAAGTCTAGATTAGTAGAGAAGTTTTCCACTGCCCATGTACCATCCCAGTTAAGTCCGATCCCACCGCCTGCAAATACTTCTCCAGCATTCTCACCATTGAAGTTTGCTTTTTGCTCATCAGACAAGTTCTCATAAGAATAACCGTTTGTTACAAAGTTGCTTGTAAGGTTAACACCAGAAATGAATTCATTGCTGTTTAGGTGATACTCGTCTTCACTGAATGTATACCAGCCAATCTCTTCGTTTACAGAGGAAGGATACCAATCCACAATGGCAAATGGATTATTTAAACCAACCACTCCACTGTTTAAATTTGTCACGGAACGAACAGATTCCGTAAAATCATCAACAGAGAAACCATATTCAGGAACATCCAGGTTTGCCTGGTTGTATAAATCTTTATTTACAAAATAACCAAGGAAATGCTGCGCACTAGGAATAGCATATACCGCATCATTGTATGTAACAGAATCTGTTACAACTTCCGGAATGTTTGCAAAATCTTCATCTTCTGCAGCCAATTCTGTTACATCTAACAACCAGTCATTTGCAAGTCCAGTCGGTACTTGAGATACCATGAATACATCAGGCATCGCATTTGCACTTGCTGCAGAGGAAAGGGAATTATTCCAGTCATCTGTTGCGATAGACTCATCAATTTCTACATCAATGTTAGGATATTTCTCTTCGAATTCCGCAATCATCATGCGCTCGATGTTATTATCTTCTTCTGTACCAAGCGCCCAGCTAGCAAATTTAATGGTTACTTGATCTTCGTTGTTACCTTCCTTCTCCGCATCATTTGAAGCATTGTTAGAGTTACTGCAACCAACTACCAGCATGAACGAAGCGGCAATCGCGATCCAAGGTTTCATCAATTTCATTACCCATACACCCCTTATTTATTATTTAATCGTTTAATCGAAACGTTTCAATTTGTTCGTAAAAATAAAAAGGGAGATTTACTCAACCTTTTTTACCTGTCTATCTGCAATTGATACGTTTCACTAACGTCATTATACTCCGTCTTGTAAACGATTACAATAATATTTTCGAAATATTTTCGGAGATTGATAGAATTGATTGAAAAGTCTTATTACGTATGGGTTTGGTAGGTATTGGAACTGTTTCTATGATTATGAAAAATAGAAAAAAGAACCGATTCTCTTTGATAGAATCGATTCGATAATGACTTTATTCTTCTGTTTTACACCGCTGTTTATTTCCGCAAATGGCTTCGCTTTCCTGCGGGCGGTCCGGGAGCCTCCTCGGCTGCGCCTGCGGGGTCTCCCCTGTCCCTTCCTCCCGCTGGAGTCTTCGCCTTTTACTCCAATCAACAGCTAGAAAGCGTCAAATACATAACAATCACCTTAACAGTGCTTAATTTTTTGATTTATAATCCCAGCTTAACGCTGTTGTTCGAAAAATGCTAACACATTTTCGATGTGCTTGTCCCAATATCCCCAGTCATGGCCACCGGGTCCATCTGAAAAGGTAAGATCTAGCCCAGCTTGGATGGCATGATCCCTAAAGCGGATATTTGCTTCATAGTTATGATCTTCCGTGCCACAGCACTGATATAACCTTGGCGCTTTTCCCCCTACTCTTGAGGCAAGATGATAAAGGTCATCCTCACTTCCCAAAATAGGACGAACGCCGAATATGTACTTGAAATCCCTTGGGAATGCAGGCAATCGTTCATTGATATCTACAGAACCTGACATGCTTGCTGCAGCAGCAAATTTCTCCGGATTCCTCATGGCAACTTTGAAAGCTCCATAACCGCCCATAGAAAGCCCCGCAATAAAATTTTCCTCTCTCTTATCTGACAGCGGAAAAAAGCTTTGAGCAAGTGTCGGTACTTCCTCACTGACAAATTTGTAAAAATCATATCCATGTTCCATATCCGTGTAAAAACTTCTACCTGCAGCTGGCATCACAATCGCCCAGCCCATGGCAGAAGCATAACGTTCTACAGAAGTGAATCTTGTCCAGATGGTATGGTCATCTGAAAGTCCATGCAGTAAATAGAGGGTAGGGTGTTTCTTTTGTTTTACTTTTGTTGAGACCCCTATTTGTGAATTCGGCTGTGGCAATAAAACCGTCATTGATGTTGAACATTGCAAAGCCTCCGAGAAAAAATCGCATGTAATTCTAGCCATGATTCTCACTTCCTCTACTCTTTAATTGAAACGTTTCGACTTAATCATTATACGAGTTGCTGAATCCGCTTTCAATATATTTGTTAGAAGATTCTATTTTGTCGAACGTATGTTCTTTATTTTTCATATAAACCTAAATATAATGAGAGAGTAAGTACATACCCATTGAAAAGGAGTGTTGAAAATGAAGCATCAAGCTGTACCTTATTTATCATTTAACGGAAATGCAAGACAAGCACTTGAATTTTACAAAGAGGTTTTTGAGGGAGAAATCACAGGCATCATGACATTCGGCGAAGCAGACTTCCCGACGCCACCAGAAGCTGACAACCTTGTTATGCACGCACGTTTTGAAAAAGGAAATCTAACACTGATGGCATCTGACTCATTCCCTGGCCAAACAGTAGAGATCGGTGGGAACGTCTCTTTAATGCTTGAGATGGAAAGCGAAGAACAGGTTGACACCCTATACGCACGCCTTAGTGAGAACGGAAAAGTATTGATGGAGCTTCAAGACACTTTCTGGGGAGCACGTTATGGATGTGTTCAGGATTCCTTTGGTGTGAAATGGGATTTGAACTATACGAAACCGCAATAATATTTGGGTCTTTTAAAGCATACTATTGATTTTTACATCAACCTAGCTGTTGATTGGAGCAATAGGCGAAGACTCCTGAGGGAGATAGCGTTTAGGGGAGACCCCGCAGGCGCTAGCCGAGGAGGCTCCCCAAACGCCCCTAGGAAAGCGAAGCCTAGTGCGGAAATCTACAGCGGTGTTTAACAGAGCCTAATATTTAATAAAGCTTCGAGACCATGGAGGTTCTCGAAGCTTCTAGATTCATTTGAGGAGGATTCTTTTACCTGAAATCAGCTCAAACGTTTTTAAGAAAAACCAACTGAAACCTGCATAAAAACCAATGAGTGGATACCTAAATGATGCTGGCTTATTCTTTTCAAAGTAAAAGTGTCCGATCCAGGAAAAAACATAGTGTAATAAAGCTAGCACTATGGTTACCCACCAATTTATAAATATAAAAATCCAAGCTAAGAAAGCAAAGAGAAAAGCAAAATAATGCAGAATCTGATTCCATTTGTTCTCATGTGCTTTTTGATATAATAGCAAATTATTTTTCATTTTTTCTTTCATACTAGGTTAACCCTCGTAAATCATCTTTCTTGTCATGCCGCCATCGACCGTAATGTTTTCGCCGTTCACAAAATTGTTTTCCGAGTCCGTTAGATACAAACAAGCCTTTGCAATATCAAAAGGCTTCCCAACCCGATTAGACAGATGTTGTGCATGGTCCTTATCTCTTAGCTCTTCATAATTTTCATTTTGAATCCATCCAGGTGAAATCGCATTTACTGTAATATTCCGCTCACTTAAGGAAGCTGCCAACGCATGTGTCAGAGCCACAATGCCGCCCTTAGTTGCAGCATATGCTTCTGAGTTTGGTTCAGACATAGTGGCTCTAGTAGATGCGATGTTCACGATAGAACCACCATTTTTCATATACTTAGATGCTTCTTTGGACGCGATGAACACACTTCGCAAATTGGTGTTTATTACATCATCCCAAGCTTCAACAGTGAGGTCTTGAAGTGGAGTGAATCGGGATACTCCTGCGTTATTAATCAGGATATCAATTTGGTGGAAGTGTTCCATGGTTTTAGTTATCAGGTGTTGTATGTCCCCTTCTTTTCTTACGTC